>NZ_DAMCPG010000009.1:0-131318 GCF_032106685.1 Massilia sp. | reverse complement strand
CGGCAAGGCGCACCCGGAATTCGGCGGTTCGCCCGAGATCCTGGATATCGTCGGCGCGAACAACTATTCCTTCGGCCAGATGGAATACCGCGAGCACGGCCCGCATGCGCCGCTGCCGCCCGGCGACGATCGCATCGCGCCGCTGTGCGAGATGCTCGATACGGTATGGCAACGCTACCGCAGGCCGATGATCATCGGCGAAACGAGCGGCCTGGGCCATGGCCGCGCCAGCTGGCTGCGCGACGTGATGGGTGAATCGCTGGCGGCCGTGCGGCGCGGCATGGACCTGCAGGGCATCTGCCTGTTCCCGGCGGTCGACATGCCTGACTGGCATACCGGCGAATGGGTCCACAACGGCATCTGCGACCTGGTCGAGGACGGCGGCGACCTGAAACGGGTGCCACACCAGGCCTACGTCGACGAGTTGCGCCGCTGGCAGAAGGAGCTGAACCGCGTGACGGGACTGGACGAGGATCCCTACAGCGATCCGGTCGAGCTGCAGGACGTGATCGATGCGGCCCACCGGCTCGACGTACAACCGGACAAGAACTGGTCCTGACTGTCCCGCCGTGCCCGCCGGCCGGCGCACATCAGCGGGAAACCTCAGCGGCGCGCTGCCGCTACCGCCGGGCCGGCCTCCGGGCACAGGCCCATGAGTCCGCCGGTTTTTTTCACGAGGCAGAAACGGGCCTGGTAACGCAGCGGCATGGACGCCTTGCGGCCGGGACGGGCCTCGATCTGCACCAGGTAAGCCTTGTCCGGCGCCAGCACCGCGGCCGGGGTTTGCGGCAAGGCCTGCACCCGTCCGCCGTAGGGAATGCACATGCTGTTCATCACTGGGAAGGTACGCTCGCGCGGCATCGCCATGCGCCACATCAGCTTGCCGCGGGCCTCGCTGACCGTCACCGACTGGAAGTCCGGGATGCCGCCGCGTTGTTCCTCACGCTCCGAGATCGTGAAGCACGGCACCCCGTTCGCGCCTTCGCGCACCTGGGCCTCGCCGACGCGCCGCGCCGCCTGCGCCGGCGGCGCGAGCAGGAGGATCAGGATCAGGGTCAGCGGGAGCATCATGGCGGCGGAAACAGCAAAGCAGGCAGGCTCCTAGCCTACGAGGTTGCCACGCAGCAGTGTTGAGCAGAATCAAATGCAGAATGGGTAAGACGGCGCGCGCCAGGGCCTTCAGGCAAAGCGGGCGATGCGGCCGGCGAAGCCACGGTGCAGGTTGGCGCGGTTGGCCGGGTCGGCCAGGAAACCGGCCAGCACCTGCTCGTACAGCGCCAGCTGACCGCCGTACCGGCGCTGGCGCATTGCGTCCGGCCGGCCCAGGAATTTCAGGACGAAGTAGTCCGCCAGCAGGTCGCCCTGGGCTTCCATGTTGTAGTCGGCGAGGGTCGCGCCCTCGGCCAGCTCGTAGTCGTAGCGCAGGCCGACGCGCACGGCGCCGCGCAGGCGCACCGGGTAGCCCAGCTGGTGCTGCCAGACGTGGACCATCTCGTGCATGAACCAGTGCTGGCCGGTGAGATTGGCCTGGGAATAATCGTCGAGGAAGCAGGAGGCGTGGAAGTACATGCTGCCGTTCGGCGTCATCGCGCAGTTCTTCGGCTGGAAGGGCATGTAGCGGCGGGCATGGATGCGGACGCGCCGGTAGTCGATGGCGTCACGGAACAACAGGGACGCCAACGCGATTTCGCCCTCGGTCAGCAGGCGCGTCCTGGTACGCATATTCGGGGTGACTTTCTATCCAACGCCATTGCCGGGATTATAGACGAGTGCCGTCGACGACACCCGACACGTCCATGAAGGAACCGAGCAAGAATCCTCCTTTTGCTAACCGTTGACGGAGGATTCATGGCAAATGACGCGGTCTTGAAGATTGAAGGTATCAATGGCGAATCGGAAGGCGAACAGCACCGCAACTGCACTTCCTTTGCGGAAGCAGCGGCGGGCATGGATGCGCAACCATGTCGAAAACGCGCTGCTGCATGGCCCCGGTGTCCGCGCACAGTGTTTTTTTGTCATTTGAAAATACATAACTGGTTATCACGCTTTTCATCCTGTAGAGTACTTACCGATAATTAAAATTACAGCGGAGAATTCATGGTTTCGAACCGGTTGTTGTTGGTAGTGGCGCTTGCGACCGCGCTTGGCGGATGCGGCGGTGGGGGTGGCGGCGGCAGCGGGTCGGGTACGACGCCAGCGCCAGGCCCGACACCGACACCACCCCCGCCGTCCGCCGTCAGCGGGCTCGTGCCTGCGGCACCGACGGTCGGCGCCACGCTGTATGCGGACGCCGCATCCCTGCGCGTCTTGCGTGCCGGCGCGGTCTGGCGCTACCACGGGGTCGAGAAACCCGCCGGCGAACTCGCGCCAGACTTCAATCCCTATACGAACATCGTCACCCATGCAGCATCCGGCAGCGGCGTGATGGAGAGCGGCACGCGTCCGTTCAACGACGAGGGGGAAAGCAACCCGATCCGGTACGAAGGCGGCGCCTATATTTCGACCAACCAGATCGCATTCTCCGCGGACGGGCCGGCCCAGGCCGTCGACGTGATCGAATTGCGCTCGCCGGTCAAGGTCAACGACCAGTACGCCAGCATCGACAAGCACATCGCCGACAGCGGCACCGACCTCGATGGCGACAAGGTCAATGACGCGCTCGACGTTGCCGTGTACAGCACGGTGATCGGTGAAGAAATGCTCGATCTGCCGAACCGGCGCCAGGTCAAGGCCGTCCACGTCGACACGCGCTTGCGCGCGCGCGTCAAGTACAGCAAGAGCGGTAGCTTTTCGCCGGTGTACGAGTCGCTCCAGAGTACCTGGTATGCGCCGGGCATCGGCATCGTCAAGAGCCGCCTGGAAGAACCGAACGATACCGCCGGCTTGCCGAACCGCGTCGTCACCGAAATTCTCGAGAACTGGGACGGCTTGACGCAGGGACTCGGCCATGCGGATACCGTGGTGGCGGTGTCGCCTGCCGGTTCGTCGCTCTCCGGTCCGCCGCTGCAATATGTCGGCGACGTGGTCGGCTTCGACACCTCGGCGGTTGCCATTGGCCAGATCCCGAACCAGCCTTCGAACCAGGGCCTGGCGGTGGCCCAGCTCGACGCCCGCGGAAACGTCGTGGCCGCGCGCAGCTATGCGCGCACGGATCTGTTCCCCGGCACGAGTTTCTTCTCGGAGCCGCGCGCAATCCGCGTCGGCAGCGAAGTCAGGCTCTTTGCGCGCACCGGCAACCAGCAACTGTCGATGGTGTCGCTGGATGCGACCGGGCAGCGCATCGTGCGGCCGGCGGTGCAAGTCCTGAACGATGCCCAGATGGGCAATGACAACGACAACGGCAGCTACCGTGTCGCCAGCGACGACGCTGGCGTCTGGATAGGCTGGGTGCGCGCCACCTGGGACGGCCAGACATCCCAGCGCTGGCTGGTGGCCCAGCATGTCGACGCGAATGGCCTGGCGCTGGGGCCGGTATCGACCGTGACGCCGCCGGCGTCGATCGACCTGTCCAGGCTGGACATGGCGCTCGACGGCAGCCGGCTTGCGTTTTCCTGGTATGCAAGCAACCTGCAGCCCAGCTGGCGCCTGGCAATGATCGATACCGGCACCGGCGCCAGCGTGACCGACCAGGTCCTGGGCATTACGCTCGACAATTGCCGATTCCTGAACACGGTCGCGCTGCAGCCGGGATTGGCGATGACGTGTTCGGACTTGTCCGGCATCGGTGCGGTTCGCCTCGACCCCAACGGCAACCCAATCCTTTTGCCGGGCGCCACGCTCCAGACCAGCGCGCTACAGGCACCATGGCTGCTGCCGATCCGCGGCAATGCCGGTGTGTATGGCGGCGCCTCCGGACAGCTCATTGCCAGCGTCGTCCAGAGCGGGCAATTCTGGCCCGAAGGCAGAAGCGACGGCAGCTTCACGACACTCTTCGAAACCGCCGGCGCCGGCCCCCTGGCGGCCAGCGAGCCGAGGCTGCTGGCCCGCATCTCGCCAGCCGTGCACGTGCAATCCCTGGTGAGGGTTGGCAACCGCTTGCTGGTGATCGGCGCCGACAGTGCCGGCAACATGGATACGACCGTCGTCTGGCTGCCTGACTAGGAGCCTATCCCGGTAGACGGGGGGAAGCTCATGGCGATGCATGGCAGGCTTGGGCAAGGCGCGAGGAGGCCGCGTGGCGAGCCACGCAACGACAAGCAACGCCGCCCATGCTTGTCAGGCGCGCCAGGAGCGACTTCTGGCTACTGGGATAGGCTCTGATACGGCAGCCAGAACGCCCGCGCCCTTCCAGCGGCAGCGACTTACTGCTTGCGCAGGGCCGCCGCGGCCTTGGCCAGCTCGGTGATGCGGTCCCAGTCGCCGGCCGCCAGGGCATCCTTCGGGGTCAGCCAGGAGCCGCCCACGCAGGCCACGTTCTTGCAGGCCAGGAAGCTTGGGGCGGTGTCGATCGAGATGCCGCCGGTCGGGCAGAAGGTCACGTCCGGCAGCGGGCCGGCGATTGCGTTGAGCATGCCGACGCCGCCCGCCGGCACCGCCGGGAACAGTTTCAACTGCTTGAAGCCGGCTTCGCGCGCGGCCATCACTTCCGACGGCGTCATCACGCCCGGCAGCAGCGGCAGGCCGCTCGATTTGGCCGCGGCGATCAGCGACGGGGTCAGGCCCGGCGAAACGCCGAACACGGCGCCGGCGTCGCGCGCGGCGGCGAATTCTTCCGGCTGGGTCAGGGTGCCGACGCCGACGATCGCGCCTTCGACCTGGGCCATGTCGCGGATCGCCTGCAGGCCGTGCGCCGTGCGCAGCGTCACTTCGAGCACGCGGATGCCGCCGGCAACCAGGGCTTTCGCCAGCGGGACGGCGTGGCTGGGGTCGTCGATGGCGATCACGGGGATCACGCTCGCCGAGCGCATAATGTCAAGTACGGTCATATTCGTAGTCATGGTTCGCAGTCGTGGTTCGCAGTCGTGATTCGCAGTCGTGATTCGCAGTCGTGATTATTTATTGGTCCTGAACAGGAAGTCTTCGTCCGAGCCCGGCATGATTTCGCCGCTGTCGGCGCCCTCGTGCAACGGCAGGGTGGTGTGCTTCGGCGAAGGCAGCGGGAAGGTCGCGGCGCCCTCTTCCGCCGCGCTGCTGGCGTTGCGGAACATCGCGAACAGCTCGCGGCCCATGCCGATGTGGCTGGACGAGATGTCGGCGCTGGCCTGCTTGCGCTGGGCCCAGACCTCTTCCGGCACCAGGGCCTGCAGGGTGCCATTGGTGGCGTCGACGCGCAGGATGTCGCCGTCGCGCACCAGGCCGAGCGGGCCGCCGGCCAGGATCTCGGGCGAGACGTGGATCGCCGCCGGCACCTTGCCGGAAGCGCCCGACATGCGGCCGTCGGTCACCATCGCCACGTGGTGGCCGGCGTCCTGCAGGTTGGCCAGCGCCGGGGTCAGCGCATGCAGTTCCGGCATGCCGTTGGCGCGCGGGCCCTGGAAGCGGATCACCGCCACGAAGTCGCGGTTCAGGTGGCCGGCCTTGTAGGCGTGCATGAAGTCTTCCTGCGAATTGAAGGTCAGCGCAGGGGCTTCCACCACGTGGTGCTCCTTCTTGACCGCCGACACCTTCATGATCGCGCGGCCGAGGTTGCCCTGGACCAGCACCATGCCGCCGTTGTCGCTGAACGGGTTGGTGTACTTGCGCAGCACCGCTTCGTCGCCGCTCTGCTCCGGCAGGTCGCGCCAGACGACCTTGCCGTCCTCGCCCAGGAAGGGCTCCTTGCAGTGCTGGCGCAGGCCGTGGCCGAGGATGGTGTTGACGTCCTCGTGCGCCAGGCCGGCGTCGAGCAGTTCGCGGATCACGAAGCCCGGGCCGCCGGCGGCCTGGAAGTGGTTCACGTCGGCGTCGCCGTTCGGGTAGATGCGGGTCAGCGACGGCACCACTTTCGACAGCGCGTCGAAGTCGTTCCAGTCGATGACGATGCCGGCCGCGCGCGCGATCGCCACCAGGTGCAGCGTGTGGTTGGTCGAGCCGCCGGTCGCGTGCAGCGCGACGATGGCGTTGACGATGCTCTTTTCGTCGACGATGTGCCCGACCGGCATGTAGTTGCCGCCCTGCTGGGAGACCGAGACCGCCTGGTGCGAAGCCGCGCTTGTGAGCGCATCGCGCAGCGGCGTGCCCGGGGTGATGAAGGCGGCGCCCGGCAGGTGCAGGCCCATCATCTCCATCAGCATCTGGTTGCTGTTGGCGGTGCCGTAGAAGGTGCAGGTGCCGGCGCCGTGGTAGGAGGCCGATTCGCCCTCCAGCAGTTCCTCGCGGGTGGCTTCGCCCTTGGCGTAGCGCTGGCGGATGGCCGCCTTTTCCTTGTTCGAGATGCCCGAGGTCATCGGGCCGCCCGGCACGAACACGGCCGGGATATGGCCGAAGTGCAGCGCGCCGATCAGCAGGCCCGGCACGATCTTGTCGCAGATGCCCAGGTACAGGGCGGCGTCGAACATGTTGTGCGACAGCGCGACGGCGGTCGACATGGCGATGGTGTCGCGCGAAAACAGCGACAGCTCCATGCCCGGCTGGCCTTGCGTCACGCCGTCGCACATGGCCGGCACGCCGCCGGCGAACTGGGCCACGGCGCCGACCTCGCGCACGGCTTCCTTGATCACTTTCGGGAAATATTCGAACGGCTGGTGCGCCGAGAGCATGTCGTTGTAGGACGAGACGATCGCCACCGACGGCTTCTTCTGCTCGCGCAGCTTGAGCTTGTCGTTGGCCGGGAAGGCGGCGAAGCCGTGGGCCAGGTTGGTGCACGACAGCGCCCCGCGCTGCACACCCTTGACCCGCGCCGCCTCGAGGTGCGCGAGATACGCGGCGCGCGAGGCGCGGCTGCGTTGGATGATCCGGTTCGTTACCTGTTCAACTACGGGGTGCAGCGCCATAATCGTTCCTTCGAAAATTTGACTCTGAAATTTTACTACAGAATTGGATTGGATTCAGGTAGACGGTCATTTTGCGGCTGGGAATGGGCCTGAGACCGCGTGGGCTCGAGAGCCCACCCTACGAGAACCAGGCAACGGGCGCATGGCGCCTTTGTAGGGTGGGCTCTCGAGCCCACGCGGTACAACGTTGAAAGATCGATCAATAGCCGCAAGCCTGGACTCAAGCATTGTGTAGTGAATTTACGAACGATTCCTGTATTATTCGATAATCTGTCTTAAACAATATCGCGCGCGAGCCATGTCCCAGCCTTCAATGCAACCATCGTTGACTACCACCGCCAGCTTCCAGGCCCTCGAAACCCACGCCGTCGAGGCCGAAGACTGGCAGATGCGCCACCTGTTCGCGGCCGATCCGCAACGCTTCGAGCGCATGTCGATCGAGGCCGCCGGCCTGTTCCTAGACTATTCAAAAAACCGGCTTGACGGGCGCACGCTTGAACTGCTTGCCAGCCTCGCGCGCGAGCGCGGCGTCGAGCAGCGCCGCGACGCCATGTTCGCCGGCGAGAAGATCAACAACACAGAAAACCGCGCCGTCCTGCACACCGCCCTGCGCGCCCCGCGCGACCTGAAGCTGACGGTCGATGGCCAGGATGTCGCGGCCGACGTGCATGCCGTGCTGGCCCGGATCAAGACCTTCACCGACGCCGTGCGCGGCGGCGAATGGCTGGGCCACACCGGCAAGCCGATCACCGACATCGTCAACATCGGCATCGGCGGCTCCGACCTCGGCCCGAAGATGGTCTGCCTGGCGCTGCGCCAGTACAGCCATCCGCGCCTGGCCATGCACTTCGTCTCGAACGTCGACGGCCACGACATGGACGCCGCGCTGGAAAAGCTCGATCCCGAGACCACCCTCTTCATCATCGCCTCGAAGACCTTTACCACGGCCGAGACCATGATGAACGCCCAGACCGCGCGCAAGTGGTTCCTCGCGCATGCTCCCGAGGATGCCTTGGCCAGGCACTTCGTGGCGGTGTCGACCAACGTCGAGGCCATCAAGGCCTTCGGCATCGATCCGGCCAACATGTTCCCGTTCTGGGACTGGGTCGGCGGCCGCTATTCGGTCTGGTCGGCGATCGGCCTGCCGGTGGCGCTGGCCGTCGGCTACGGCTACTTCGCCGACTTCCTGGCCGGCGCCCACGAGATGGACCAGCACTTTCGCACCGCGCCGGTCGAGCAGAACATGCCGATGATCCTGGCCCTGGTCGGCTTCTGGAACCGCCAGTTCCTGGGCGCCGCCTCGGTCACGATCGCGCCCTACCACCAGGACCTGAACCGCTTCCCGGCCTACCTGCAGCAACTCGACATGGAGAGCAACGGCAAGCGCGTCACGCGCGACGGCGAGCCGGTCGACACCCCGACCTGCCCGGCGATCTGGGGCGAGCCGGGCACCAACGGCCAGCACGCCTATTTCCAGCTGCTGCACCAGGGCACCGACCTGACGCCGATCGACTTCATCGCCGCGCTGCGCCCGGCCCACGAGCTGCACAACCACCACACCGCGCTGCTGGCGAACTGCTTCGCCCAGTCGGAAGCCTTCATGAAGGGCAAGGACATCGACGAGGTGCGCAAGGACCTGCAGGGGCAAGGCCTGTCGCTGGCCGAGATCGAACGCCTGGCGCCGCACAAGACCTTCCCCGGCAACCGCCCGAGCAACACCATCCTGATGGAATACCTGACCCCGGCCACGCTGGGCGCCCTGGTCGCGCTGTACGAGCACAAGACCTTCGTGCAAGGCGTGATCTGGGACCTGAACAGCTTCGACCAGTGGGGCGTCGAGCTGGGCAAGGTGCTGGCCAAGAAGATCGAGGCCGAGCTGGCCGGCGAGGCCCACCCCGAACAACACGACAGTTCCACGAATGGCCTGATCGCGCGCGCGAAGGCCGCCGTTTAATAGAAGGGGATAGAGACACCACCATGAAGAATGCGAAGATCGACGTCGTCCACGACGAAGCGATGCTGGTCGGCGAATGCCCGCTGTGGCACGACGTCGAGTCGGCCCTGTACTGGGTCGACATTAACGGCCTGACCGTGCACCGCGTGCACCCGGCCAGCGGCAAGTACTCGTCCTGGAAGATGGGCTCCGAACCTTCGGCGATCGCCGCCGACGACGACAACAACCTGGTGGTCGCCACCCGCCAGGGCTTCGTGCGCCTGAACACCACCAGCGGCGAAATCACCGACATCTGCCCCGCTCCGTACGACACCGGCCTGCACCGCTTCAACGACGGCCGCGTCGATCCCCAGGGCCGCTTCTGGGTCGGCACCATGTACGAGCCGCGCGACAAGCCGGCCGCCGAGATGTACGTGCTCGAAGGCGACCGGCTGCGCCTGGCCTGGTCCGGCGGCATGACCAATTCGAACGGCCTGGCCTGGAGCCTGGACGGACGCACCATGTTCCATGCCGACACCACCAGCCACCGCATCGACCGCTACGATTTCGACGTCGAGGCGGGCGCTGCGGCCCTGGACCGCAACCTGGTGACCTTCTCGACCGACAAGAACGCGCCCGACTACGGCGGGCGCCCCGACGGCGCCGCCGTCGACAGCGAAGGCAACTACTGGATCGCGATGTTCGAAGGCGGGCGCCTGCTCAAGCTCTCGCCGACCGGCGAACTGCTGCGCGAAGTCCAGCTGCCGGTGCGCTGCCCGACCGGGCTCGCCTTCGGCGGCGCCGACCTGCGCACGCTCTACATCACCACCGCCAGCCATGGCCGTTCGAATGCGGAGAAGGAGCAGTATCCGCTGACCGGCAAGGTGCTGGCGCTGCGCGTCGACGTGCCGGGCGTGGTGCAGCCCGACTACCGGCGCTGAGCCAACGCCGGCGGCATGGCACTGCCGGCGTCGGCACAGGCCGTAGGGTGGGCGCCCCGTGCCCACGCGTGAACGATGAGCAGACGCGGCACTCCGTCAACGCCAACATGAGGCATGCGTCACGCGTGGGCACAGGGGCGCCCACCCTACGTCGCTGCCTGCTTCTGCACGCCGCCATACACGCCGCTTGAATGCGTGGAAGGCGCTGGCGGCGCGGGCATTTCCATGACAAGGTAGAGCCGTCCACCCTGCTCCCTGCCGCGACGGGCGCCCTCCTTGCCACGCCTGTGGCACCATCGATCCTCTCCGACGCACGTAGTAGAATTTCTTGCTAAGCGCATATCTGTGTAGTAAATTTACACACGACTTCCATCACTCTTTGTTCCGATACCCATGGCTCTTTCCGATTTCGACCTCGTCTTCTTTGGCGGCAGCGGCGACCTCTCGATGCGCAAGCTCCTGCCCGCAATGTATGCGCGCGACGTCGCCAACGACCTGCCGCCGACCGCGCGCATCATCTGCGTCGGCAAGGACGAGAGTTCCCAGGAAGCCTTCCTGGGCATGATCGAGACCCACTCGAAGCCGCACATCAAGGAGACCGTGGTCGAGGAAAAGTGGCAACGCTTCCTCCAGCGCATCACCTACGTCGCGCTCGACGCCACCCGCGTCCAGACCTACGCGCCGCTGGTCGAGGCCCTGCGCAAGGACGAGGACATCACGCGCGTCTACTACCTGGCCACCCCGCCCAGCCTGTTCGCGCGCATCTGCGACAACCTGGCCGAAACGGGCCTGGCCACGCCGAACTCGCGCGTTGTGCTGGAAAAACCGCTGGGGCGCGACCTGGCCTCGGCCAAGCAGATCAACCTGGACGTGGGCAAGGTGTTCGCCGAATCGCAGATCTACCGGATCGACCACTACCTCGGCAAGGAGACGGTGCAGAACCTGCTGGCCCTGCGCTTCGGCAACGTGCTGTTCGAGCCGCTCTGGCGACGCGAATGGATCTCGGACGTGCAGATCACCATCGCCGAGAAGATCGGCGTCGGCAACCGCCTGGGCTACTACGACACCTCGGGCGCGCTGCGCGACATGCTGCAGAACCACCTGCTGCAACTGCTGTGCATCGTGGCGATGGAGCCGCCGACCTCGATCGCGCCGGACGCCGTGCGCGACGCCAAGCTGCAGGTGCTGCGCTCGCTGAAGCGCTTCACCCCGACCACCCTTTCCCAGAACATCGTGCGCGGCCAGTACCGCGCCGGCTTCGTGGACGGCCAGGCCGTGCCGAGCTACCGCGACGAACCGGACGCCCCGAAAAGCTCGAAGACCGAGACGTTTGTGGCCATGAAGGCCGAGATCGACACCTGGCGCTGGGCCGGCGTGCCCTTCTACCTGCGCACCGGCAAGCGCATGGCCGACCGCCTGGCCGAGATCGTGGTGCGCTTCAAGCAGATCCCGCATTCGATCTTCAACCAGCCGACCTCGAGCTTCCAGCCGAACAGCCTGGTGATCCGCCTGCAGCCGGACGAAGGCCTGTCGCTGAACCTGATGGCCAAGACCCCGGGCGACTCGATGCGCCTGAAGCAGGCCGAACTCGAACTCGACTTCCGCGAGCAGTTCAAGGCGCCGCGCATGGAGGCCTACGAGCGGCTGCTGCTGGACGTGCTGCGCGGCCAGCTGACCCTGTTCATGCGCGGCGACGAGCTGGAAGCGGCCTGGGAATGGGTCGAGCCCATCCTCGACCACTGGGAGCAGGACGACACCGCGCCGGTGCCCTACGCCTCGGGCACCTGGGGCCCGGCGGCCTCTTCGGCCCTGATCGGCCGCGACGGCCTGCAGTGGCGCGAAGAAGCGCTGCCGGAAGACTGACCATGCTGCTCGATTCGATCCGCACCCAGCTCGATTCGCTCTCGAAGTCCGAGCGCAAGGTCGCGCTCGCGGTGCTCGAAGCGCCCAGCGCCACCGTCAGCCAGAACATCACGGCGCTGGCCAAGAGCGCGCAGGTGTCCGAGCCGACCGTGGTGCGCTTTTGCCGCACCCTCGGCTACGACGGCTGGCACGAGTTCAAGCTGAAACTCGCGCAGGGCCTGGCGCTCGCGCTACCCGCCGCCAACGAGCAGCCGGCCCAGGACGATCTCGCCGCCGACCTCGTGAACAAGATTTGCAGCCGCTCGATCAACACCCTGCTCGACCTGCGCAACAATTTGAATGCCGAGTCGGTGCAGAAGGCGCTCGACATTTTGTCGCGCGCGAACAAGATCGAGTTCTACGGCCAGGGCACCTCGGGCTTCGTCGCGGCCGACGCCCAGCACAAGTTCTTCCGCTCGGGCGTGCCGACCGTCTCCTACACCGACCCGGCGATCCACTCGATCGCCGCGGCGCTGCTGCGCGAAGGCGACTGCGTGGTGGCGATCTCCCAGCGCGGCAACAACCCCTCGCTGGTGCGCTCGGCCAAGCTGGCGCGCCGCGGCGGCGCCGACGTGATCGTGCTGGCCCCTTCGGGCACGCCGCTGGCCGACATGGCGACCGTGCTGATCCCGATCGACCTGGTCTTCAACATCGACCCCTACACGCCGATCTCGGCGCGCCTGGCCTACCTGGTCGTGATCGACGTGCTGGCGGTCGGCCTTGCCCTGCAGCGCGGTCCCGAGTTCCGGCGCAAGATGCAGAACGCGCAGAAGGCGCTGCAGGAATTCGACATGCAGTTCGATTCCTTCATCGGCTGAGTTGATGGCCCCGCGCAAGAAGCTGAGCTTCCGGGGCGCGCACGCCGACGACGACAGCCTGGTCCTGGACGTCATCGCCGGACGCAAGACCGTCAGCGCCGACACCGTTGAAGACTACTACAAGGGCTATGGCGAACTGGGCGACGGCGGCTATGCGGCGGGCGATCTGATCGACGTTCCCGACCTGCGCGGGCGCATGCGCTGCACGATCCGCGCGACCGAGGTGCGCATCATTCGCTTCGGCGACATCCCGGTAGACGTCTGGCGTGGCGAGACCTTTGCGAGCGCGGACGAATTCAGGGAAGTTCAGATCCGCTGCCTGCCGCACCTGGACCTGCACGACGACGTCCCGTTCGTGACCCTGCATTTCGAATTGGTGGAAGTGGCGCCCGCCAAATGAGGCGCCCCTGGACGAGAAAACAAGCCCGACGTTTCGCCGTATAATGTTTTTTTACCCAGGGTTAAGCTATGCCGTCGCCATCCGGTATGACCATTTCTCTGCGCCGGCTGCTCATCCTCCTCAGCGCGATCGGGCTGCTGCCGCTCGCCCTGCTCGGCCTGTGGTCGCTGCATGCCGCCGGCCAGTACCAGCAGCGCGAGCAGGAGCGCGCGATGCTCGACCTGGCGCGCGCCCTCTCCAGCGCCGTCGACGCGGAACTCGACGGCGCGGTCTCGACCCTGGCCAGCCTCGCCCGTGCGCCGACCATCGGCGCCGGCGACATCCGCGGCTTCTACGACATCGCAGCCCGGCAGGCCGCGGCCCAGCCCGAATGGCTGACCGTGATCCTCACCGACGCCGACGGCAAGATCCTGTTCCGCACCGCCAGCCCCTTCGGCGCCGCCGGCGGGCACATCGCCGATCCGGACAGCCTGCAGCAACTGCTCGCCGTGCAAAAACCGCTGGTCGGACAGGTGGCGCGCGGACCGCGCGGGCGGCCGGCCTTCCCGGTGCGCGTGCCGGTGCGCGACCAGGCCGGCCGGCTGTATGCGCTGACCGGCGTGATCCAGCCCGGCCGCATCCTGCGCGTGATCGAGCGCCAGCAGGCGCCGCCAGGATCGGTGATCGCGATTATCGATGCTTCCGGCGCGATCGTCGCCCGCTCGCCGCGTCACGAACAGACCGTCGCCACCCCGCCCAGCGCCTCGCTGGCCAGGCTGATCCGCAGCCGTGCGCCGGAAGGCATCGGCGCCACCACCACGCTCGAGGGCGAAGCGGTCACCACCGCCTATACCCGCCTGTCGCGCTACGGCTGGAGCGTCGCGCTCAGCGTGCCGACGACGACGGTCGGCAGCGCGACGCTCGAGGGCATCGCCCTTTATGGCTGGGGCCTGGCGCTGTCCCTGCTGGCAAGCATCGGCATCGCCTGGCTGCTGTCGGCGCGCATCGCCAGGACCTTCCGCACGCTGCAGGCGGCAAGCGCCGCGCTCGGGACCGGCGCGCTGGCGGCGGTGGCGCCTTCGCGGGTCAAGGAATTCCGCCTGATGGGCGAGGCCATCGAGAGCGCGGCGAGGCAGCGCGCCGCCCACGAGCAGGAGCGCTCGCGCCTGCTCGCCTCGCTCGAACAGGCGCTCGAGGCAAGCCGCCAGTCCGGCCAGGTGAAGGACGAATTCCTCGCCATGCTCGGCCACGAACTGCGCAATCCGCTCAGCCCGATCGTCGCCTCGCTCGACCTGATGGACCTGCGCGGCGACAAGGCAAGCGAGCGCGAACGCGGCATCATGCGGCGCCAGGTCCAGCACATGAAGCGCCTGGTCGACGACCTGCTCGACGTGTCGCGCATCGCGACCGGCAAGATGGGGCTCGATCCGCGGCCGCTGAACCTGGCCGAACTGGTGCGCCACGGCGCCGCCAGCCGCCCCGGGATGACGGTGGAGCTGGCGGCGCCCGCGGCGCTGTGGGTCCACGGCGACGAAAGCCGGCTGGCCCAGGTCCTGAACAACCTGTTGTCGAATGCCGAACGCTTCGGCAAGGGCACGGCGCGGGTCGGCTTGAGCGAGTGCGATGGCTGGGCACGGCTGGAAGTGGCCGACAGCGGCATCGGCATGCCGCCCGAGCTGCTGGCGCGCGTATTCGAACCCTTCTACCAGGCGCCGCAGCAGCTGGCGCGCAGTACCGGCGGGCTGGGCCTGGGCCTGGCGATCGTCCGCAAGATCGTCGAACTGCACGGCGGCCGGATCCGCGCCCACAGCGACGGCCCCGGCTGCGGCAGCCGCTTCGTGGTCGAGTTGCCGCTGACGGCGGCGCCGGCGCCGGCCGTCAAGCCGGCGGGCATGCTTGAAGCGGCGCCCGAGCGCGTGCTGGTGGTGGACGACAACCTCGACGCCGCCGCGACCACGGCGGCGATCCTGGCCCAGCTCGGGCACGAGGTCTGCGTGGCCCACAGCGGGGCCGAGGCGCTGGCCGTCGCGGCGCGCTGCGAACCCTCGGTGGCGATCCTCGACATCGGGTTGCCGGACATGGACGGCTACGCCCTGGCGGGCGCGCTGCGGCGCCTGGGGCTGGCGCCGCGCCTGGTCGCACTGACGGGCTATGGCCAGCAGGACGACATCGGCCGCGCCTTGGGCGCCGGTTTCGACCTGCACCTGACCAAGCCGGCCACGCTGGACGAGCTGCGGCGCGCGGTCGCCGCCCACCCGGAGCCCGTATCGGCGCCCGCGCCATCGGCAGGGTAAGCGTCCGCGCAAGCCGGGGCCGATACGCGGCCAGGCGCCCGTCGAAATTCTTTACATGATCGCCGGCTGGATGTCACAAGTGCGCCGGAAAGCCAGCGTTTTCAAGCACTTGGGCGTCTGGCCCGCTCCTTGCTATGGATGACAGCACCAAAACCGAGGAGAGGTCATGAAAATTCTGTCTTATCTTGCCGCTGTCGCCCTGTCCCTGCTGCCGCTGTGCAGCCAGGCGGGAGTCATCTATCAATGGCAGGCGACGAACGACGAAACGCCGTACGGAATCACCCTCGAACTCGAATTCGACGAGGCCACGGTGCAGGCCGGCTCGCTGAACTATTATTTCGAGCACTTCAACGACGAGCTTCCGCCGGCCGGCCTGCTCAACCTGCGCTATACCTTCCCCGGCTACGGCGTGCAATGGTCGCTGCAGGATGGCGGCTTCGAGAGCAAACTGGGCTACATCGACCTGCAGCTCAGCTTCGGGGCGGACGGTTTCCTGAGCGGCTCCATCTACCTCAACGACAGCGAGAGCCACCTCTACATGGAGTCGGTCGGCCGGACGTTTACCGTCATCGATGCCAACAGCGACTTTGAAATGACCGAGGCCGGCTGCCCCTGGAGCCGCCCCGAACCGTGCGGCGGCGCTGCCGGCTACATCGCGCGCGAGGGCGCAGAGCTGCCGGCCGAGGTTCCCGAACCGGCCACGCTGGCCCTGTTCGGCGCCGGCCTGCTGGCGGCAGCCGGCCTGCGCCGCAAGGCGCTGGCCTGAAACACGGACCCGGCGGCTTGGCCCGCCGCGCCGGGCAAGCCGCCTACCTGAAACCGTACTCGAACCGGACCTTGCACGCCACCGGCACCGGCGCGCCGCCGCGCATGCCGGGTTCGAATATCCAGCTGCCGACCGCGATCATGGCGTGATTGCCAAACCATTTCTTGTCGGAATCCGTCCCGCTGTTTTTACTGGAGACGACCGTCGTCTTTCCATCCGCCTCGACCCGGTAGTCAATGACCGCAGCGCCTGTTTTCCGGCTCAAATTGCTATTGATGGGATACAAGGGCTTGACGCCATGGACGAACACCGGCGCCACGTCGAGCTCGTCTTTCGACGAGCACACAGGCGACTTTGCCGGGATCATGTTTTCTTCCTTGAACGGCCGCCCGAAGGCATCCAGCTCTGGAGCCGCTGCCGCCGGTAGCGACGCCAGCATCCCGACGGCGATACCGAGGCCAAGTTGTAGGCGCGTGCAGGTCGGCATGTGTTTCCATAAAATAAAAAATGATTTCCAAATTGTAATTGAGCATCCGGCATAATGGAATCCAGCCGCCGTCGTTCCAGGCAATGGCTGGTCCCGCAAGCAAGCCCTGCCCGCTGTAAAATAAACGTTTTCGTTCCGTTATCCGTTTCGCGCCATGCACATCAACCCAGAACGCAGCACCCGCCCCGACTACGACCTGCTGGTACGCCAGGTCACCAGCGTCCTCGAAGGCGAACGCGACCTGACCGCGAACGCCTCGCAGTTCTCGGCCCTCGTGTACGACACCCTCGCCGACCTGAACTGGGCCGGTTTCTACCTCGCCGTCCCCTCGAAAAAAGGCGAAGGCCAGGACCTGCTGGTCGGCCCCTTCCAGGGCAAGCCGGCCTGCGCCCGGATTCCTTTCGGGCGCGGCGTGTGCGGCGCCACCGCCGTGGAGCGCAAGACCATCGTCGTGCCGGACGTGCACGCCTTCCCGGGTCACATCGCCTGCGACTCGGCCTCCAACTCGGAAATCGTGATCCCGCTGATCAAGAACGACAGGCTGGTCGGCGTGTTCGACATCGACAGCCCGAAGCTCGACCGCTTCTCGGACGAAGACCGCGCCGGCCTGGAAGCCATGGTCGCCGCCTTCCTGGACGCGACCGACTGCTAAGGCCCAGGCGGCGACAGGGAACCGGCACATGGGACGCCAGCTCGTCGTCTGCCTCGACGGCACCGGCAACCGCTTCAGCGATTGCCCGACCAACGTCATCCGCGTGCTGCGTTCGCTGCCCGCCGATCCCGCCTCCACCCTCGCCTACTACGACCAGGGCGTCGGCACCTTCGGCCTGAAGGAGACCCTGTTCGAGTGGCAGAAGCTGCCGTCGCGGATCTGCGGCCTGGCCTTCGGCTGGGGCCTGCGCCGCATCGTCGAGGGGGCCTACCGCTTCCTCGCGCAGAACTGGCAACCCGGCGACGAGATCTTCGTCTTCGGCTTCTCGCGCGGCGCCTTCGCGGCGCGCGCGCTGGCGGCCATGGTCCACGCCATCGGCCTGGTGCCGGCGCACCAGGCCCACCTGTTCGACTACGCCTGGGCCATGCTTTTGGCGCGCAAGAAACCCGACAACGCGCCCGACTTCGCGCTGCAGGAGCGCTTCAGGGACACCTTCGGGCGGCGCGTGCGCATCCGCCTGCTCGGCCTGTTCGACACGGTGAAATCGGTCGGCTGGGTCTACGACCCGGTGGTCATTCCTTACACCATCGACAACCCCTCGGTCGACGCCGTGCGCCATGCGGTCTCGATCGACGAGCGCCGCTGCTTCTTCCGCCAGCACCGCTGGAAGCCGCGCTGCGCGCCGCAGACGAATAACCGCGAGGTCTGGTTCGCCGGCGTGCATTCCGACGTCGGCGGCGGCTATGCGCCGGGCGAAGCCCAGCTGGCGCTGCTGAGCCTGCGCTGGATGCTGGGCGAGGCCGCGGAGCAAGGCCTGCGCCTGGACCTGGCGCGCGCCGGCGCCGAGCTCGAACCCGCGGATGGCGTGCGCGCCGCCGCGCTGGGCACGATCCACGATTCGATGACGGCGCCCTGGAAGCTGGCTGAATGGGCGCCGCAGCGCCTGTGGCGCGGTCCCGGCAGGGGGCGGCGCTGGACGATCGGCGCCATGCCGCCTTTCGGCACGCCGCGCGCGCGCAAGATTCCACCCAGCGCCACGATCCACCATTCGGTCCGCGCGCGCCTGGACGCCGGCGTCGGCTACCGCCTGCCGAACACCCCGCGCCGCCTGCACGTCGCCGCCGACGCGCCCCTCGGCGCGCCCGCCGCCACGGGCCAGGCGCGGGCGGCGTGAACGCAAACCGCAAGCGCAAGCGCAGGCCGGGGCGGCGATTCGGTACAATAGCCGCCTGACCGTCACCAACCATCTCCTCAAGATGAACCAACTCGAACAGCTCAAGCAGTACACCACCGTGGTCGCCGACACCGGCGACTTCCAGTCGATCAAGGCCTACGCGCCGCAGGATGCGACCACCAATCCTTCGCTGATCCTGAAAGCCGTGCAGAAGCCGGAATACCGTCCGCTGCTGGAACAGGCCGTCGCCGGCGCCAATGGCGCATCGGTCGAAGCGATCGTCGACAACCTGCTCATCGCCTTCGGCGTCGAGATCCTGAAGTACGTCCCGGGCCGCGTCTCGACCGAGATCGATGCCGCCCTGTCCTTCGACACCGAAGCGACGGTGGCCAAGGGCCGCGAACTGATCGCCCTGTACGAAAAGGCCGGCGTGTCGCGCGAGCGCGTGCTGATCAAGATCGCCTCGACCTGGGAAGGCATCCGCGCCGCCGAGATCCTGGAAAAGGACGGCATCCACTGCAACCTGACCCTGCTGTTCTCGCTGTGCCAGGCCGTGGCCTGCGCCGAAGCGGGCGTCAAGCTGATCTCGCCTTTCGTCGGCCGCATCTACGACTGGTACAAGAAGTCGACCGGCACCGACTACCAAGGCGCGGACGATCCGGGCGTGCAGTCGGTCAAGCGCATCTACCAGTACTACCGCAAGTTCGGCTACGAGACCGAAGTCATGGGCGCGAGCTTCCGCAACACCTCGCAGATCCTGGAACTGGCGGGCTGCGACCTGCTGACCATCTCGCCGGACCTGCTGCAGAAGCTGGCCGACACCGACGCGCCGGTCGAGCGAAAGCTGGTGACGGATGCGGATGCCGCGATCGAGAAGATCGCCGTCGACGAGAAGAGCTTCCGCTTCATGCTCAACGAAGACGCGATGGCGACCGAGAAGCTGGCCGAAGGCATCCGCGCCTTCGTGGCCGATTCGGCCAAGCTGAAGAAGATGATCGAAGAACTGCGCTGATCGGGCGCGCAGGCAACGACAAGCGCGGCTCCGGCCGCGCTTTTTTTATTTATATGGTTGTATCGTTCGTGCCATCCGGCCGTGCTTCTTTCATCGGCGTATCGTTTGTCCGGTTCAGGACGCACGCAGGCCGGCGAGGTAGACGTCGAGGATCCTGGCGCCCGAGTCGAGCAGGCTGAAGGAAGCGGGTTCGAACATCCAGTTGCGGATCATGCCGTCCATCATCGACCACAGGCCCAGCGCCACCAGGTGCACGTCGATGTCGGCGCGGACCTGCCCTTCCCCGATGCCGTCGCGCAGGCGTCCTTCGACGTGGTCCATCCAGTCGCGCTGGCTCTGGCGGCGGCGCACGCGGACGGCATCGAGTTCCCCGACGAACTCGACTTTCAGGGTGGCGATCTCGAACACGCGGCGCGCCTGCGGGTTCTGCTCGGTCACGCGGAAAATCTCGAGGACGAAGTTGCGCAGGTCGCGCAGCGGATCGACGGCACCCGCCGCCTCCAGCACCCCGAAGGCGCACTCGAAAGGCAGCGTGGCGCGCTCCATCATTGCATTGAAGAGCGCGCCTTTGTCGTCAAAATGCCAATAAATCGCGCCGCGCGTCACACCGGCCGCGCTTGCGATATGCTGCAAGGTCGTTCGCGACACTCCTTGTTCCACAAACAATTGCTCTGCTGCATCGAGGATGCTGTCTCGCGTAGCGGCCGCTTCTTCCTTGGTTCTGCGGGCCATCGTCTCTCCAATTTTTCAGGTGGTCCAACACGTTAAACATACACTCGTGATAGTATATAAAAAATTTCGTAAAAGCCAGTGACATACCGTGCGCAGGGACCTCCAGGAGGTTCATGAGGGCGGTTTTGTCTTTTTAATAAAACCAGAAGGAAGCACACGTAATGCGCTCTGCCCACTCCTCTCCCCTGTCCCTGACCCGGATTGCCGCCTGCACGCTGATGGCGGTGACCCTGCTGTCGGCCTGCGGCAAGAAAGATGCCGCCCAGGCCGGCCCTGGCGCCGGCGGCCAGATGCCGCCGCCCGAAGTCGGCGTGATCACCACCCACGTCCAGCCGGTGGCCCTCCAGACCGAACTGCCGGCGCGCGCCGAGCCGGTGCGCGTGGCGCAAGTGCGCGCGCGCGTCGACGGAGTGGTGCTCAAGCGCACCTTCACCGAAGGCAGCATCGTCAAGCAAGGCCAGTCGCTGTACCAGATCGACCCGGAACCCTACCAGGCCCAGCTCAACAGCGCCAACGCGGCGCTCGGCCGCGCCCAGGCCAACCTGACCCAGGCCGCCGCCCAGGCGGAGCGCTACAAGCCGCTGGTCGAGGCCAATGCGGTCAGCAAGCAGGAATACACGAACGCGGTCGCGGCCCAGAAACAGGCCGAAGCCGACGTCGCCGCCGCCCGCGCCCAGGTCAAGATCGCCCAGATCAACGCCGGCTACGCCAACGTCTACGCCCCGATCACGGGCCGCATCGGCCGCGCGCTGGTGACCGAAGGCGCCCTGGTGTCGGCCGCCCAGGCGACCGAACTGGCCCTGATCCAGCAGACCAACCCGATGTACCTGAACATCACCCAGTCGGCCTCCGAACTGCAGCGCCTGCGCAAGCAGCAGGGCGACAAGCAGAACGGCAGCGTGCCGGTCACCGTCCTCCTCGACGACGGCACCGAGCTGGCCGCCAAGGGCCGCCTGCTGTTCTCGGACGTGACGGTCGACCCGACCACCGGCCAGGTGACCCTGCGCGCCGAAGTGTCGAACGAGGACAATGCGCTGCTGCCGGGCCAGTACGTGCGCGTGCGCCTGTCGCAGGCGGTGCTGCCGAACGGTATCCTGGTGCCGCAGCAGGCCGTCACCCGCGGCGGCGCCCAGGGCGACACCCTGACCGTCGTCGGCCCGGACAACAAGCCGGTCCCGCGCTCCGTGAAGATCGGTTCGCAGCAGGGCACCGACTGGGTCGTGCTCGACGGCCTGAAGGAAGGCGAGCGCGTGATGGTCGACGGCTTCCAGAAGCTGCAGATGCTGCCGCCGGGCACCCCGGTCAAGGCGGTTCCATGGACCCGTGCCGGCGATGCTCCTGCCGGCGCGGCACCGGCCGGCGCGAATGCCCAGGCCGCCGCTGGCGCCGCGGCACCGGCTGCCGCCCAGAACGGTGACGCCGCCGCCGCCGGCGGCGGCCAGGCGAAGACCGCCGCTGCCGGCGCCGCCGGCGCCGCCACCAGCGCCCGCTAAGCCGCAACGCATAGAAACAGGACTTTCCAATGGCACGCTTTTTTATTGACCGCCCTATCTTTGCCTGGGTGATCGCGCTGTTCATCATGGTGATGGGCGGGGTAGCGATCACCCAGCTGCCGATCGCGCAATACCCGAACGTGGCGCCGCCCTCGATCGTGGTGAACGCCGCCTATCCAGGCGCCTCGGCGCAGACGCTGGAAGACTCGGTCATTTCCGTCATCGAACGCGAAATGAACGGCTCGCCCGGCCTGATCTACATGGAATCGACCAGCCAGGCCAACGGCACCGGCTCGATCACCCTGACCTTCGAGACCGGCACCGACCCTGACCTGGCGCAGGTGGACGTCCAGAACCGCCTGTCGCGCGCCACCCCGCGCCTGCCGCAGGCCGTGAACCAGCAGGGCGTGCGCGTGGACAAGGTCCGCGCCAACTTCCTGATGTTCACCATCCTGTCGTCGGACGATCCGAAGTGGGACCCGATCGCGCTGGGCGACTACGCCTCGCGCACGGTCCTGCCCGAGATCCAGCGTATCCGCGGCGTCGGTACCGCCCAGCTGTTCGGCACCGAGCGCGCGATGCGCATCTGGATCGACCCGGCCAAGCTGGTCGGCCTGAACCTGTCGCCGGCCGACGTCAACAACGCGATCCGCGCCCAGAACGCCCAGGTGGCCTCGGGCACGATCGGCGACCTGCCGCTGGCCGCCGGCCAGGAAATCACCGCGACCGTGGTGGTGGAAGGCCAGCTCAGCACCGTCGAGCAGTTCGGCAACATCGTCCTGCGCGCCAATCCCGACGGTTCGACCGTGCGCCTGAAGGACGTCGCCCGCGTGGAAATCGGCGGCCAGGCCTACCAGACCTCGGCGCGCCTGAACGGCAAGCCGTCGACCGGTATCGGCGTGCAGCTGGCGCCGTCCGGCAACGCGCTGGAAACCGCCAAGCTGGTGCGCGAGCGCATGGAAGAACTGTCGCGCTACTTCCCGCACGGCGTGAAGTACACGATCCCGTTCGACAGCTCGAAGTTCATCGACATCTCGATCGAGCAGGTGGTGCATACCCTGATCGAAGCGGTGCTGCTGGTGTTCGTCGTGATGTACGTGTTCCTGCAGAACTTCCGCTACACCGTGATCCCGACCATCGTGGTGCCGGTCGCCCTGCTCGGTTCGCTGGCCGTGCTGCTGGCGCTGGGCTTCTCGATCAACGTGCTGACCATGTTCGGCATGGTGCTGGTCATCGGTATCGTCGTCGACGATGCGATCGTGGTCGTCGAGAACGTCGAACGCATCATGAGCGAGGAAGGCCTGCCGCCGCTGCAGGCGACGCGCAAGGCGATGGGCCAGATCTCGGGCGCCATCATCGGCGTGACCGTGGTGCTGATGTCGGTGTTCGTGCCGCTGGCCTTCTTCGGCGGCGCGGTCGGCAACATCTACCGCCAGTTCTCGGCCGTCATGGTGTCCTCGATCGCCTTCTCGGCCTTCATGGCGCTGTCGCTGACGCCGGCGCTGTGCGCGCACCTGCTGAAACCGGTCGAGGCCGGCCACCACCACGAGAAGAAGGGTTTCTTCGGCTGGTTCAACCGCAAGTTCGCCGTCACCGCCAAGCGCTATGAAGGCTTCGTCGGCAGCATCCTGCGCCGCTCGGGCCGCGCGATGGTCGTGTTCGCGCTGCTGGTCGGCGTGGTCGCCCTGCTGTTCATGCGCATGCCGAACTCCTTCCTGCCGAACGAAGACCAGGGCTACGTGGTCGCCAACATCCAGCTGCCGCCGGGCGCCTCGCTCGAGCGCACCAACCAGGTCATGCGCAACGCCGAAGCCTTCGTGCTGAAGCAGCCGGAAGTGGCGAACATGGTCAGCGTGCTGGGCTTCTCGTTCTCGGGCCAGGGCCAGAACATGGCGCTCGCCTTCATTCCGCTGAAGGACTGGAACGAACGCAAGGGCGACGGCCAGGACGCGCAGTCGGTCGCCAACCGCATCACCGGCGCCATGATGATGACCCAGCGCGACGCCTTCATCTTCTCGCTGAGCCCGCCCCCGATCCCGGAACTGGGCCGCGGCACCGGCTTCTCGTTCCGCCTGCAGGACCGCGGCGGCAACGGCCACGACGCGCTCGTGAAAGCGCGTAACCAGCTGCTGGGCATGGCCTCGCAGAGCAAGGTGCTGACCGGCGTGCGTCCGGAAGGCCTGGAAGACGCGCCGCAGGTGATGCTCGACATCGACCGCGACAAGGCGCAGGCCCTGGGCGTGACCTTCGACGCGATCAACACCGCGATCTCGACCTCGCTCGGTTCGAGCTACGTGAACGACTTCCCGAACGCCGGCCGCCTGCAGCGTGTCGTGGTGCAAGCCGACGCCAAGGACCGCATGCAGCCGGAAGACCTGCTGCGCCTGAACGCCATGAACGTGCAGGGCCAGCCGGTGCCGCTGTCGTCCTTCGCCACCACCCGCTGGGTGACCGGCCCGATGCAGACGATCCGCTACAACGGCTATCCGAGCATGAGCATCTCGGGCGACGCCGCGCCGGGGTATTCGACCGGCGACGCCCTGGCCGAGATGGAAGCGCTGGCGGCCAAGCTGCCGGCCGGCTTCGCCTTCGAATGGACCGGCCAGTCGCGCGAGGAAAAACTGTCCGGCTCGACCATGGGCATCCTGATCGCCTTTGCGATGCTGGCGGTGTTCCTGGCCCTGGCCGCGCTGTATGAAAGCTGGTCGATCCCGGTCTCGGTGCTGCTGGTGGTGCCGGTCGGCGTGCTCGGCGCGATCGCCGCGGCGATGTTGCGCGGTTATCCGAACGACGTGTACTTCAAGATCGGCCTGATCACCATCATCGGCCTGGCGGCGAAGAACGCGATCCTGATCATCGAGTTCGCGAAGGACCTGCAGGCCCAGGGCCGCAGCCCGATGGAAGCGGCGATCGAAGCGGCGCACCTGCGCTTCCGCCCGATCATCATGACCTCGCTCGCCTTCATCCTGGGCGTGCTGCCGCTGGTGATCGCCGGCGGCGCAGGCTCGGCATCGCAGCGTGCGATCGGTACCGGCGTGATGGGCGGCATGATCACCGCGACGACGCTCGGCGTGCTGTTCGTGCCGGTGTTCTTCGTTGTCGTTCGCAAGCTCTTCAAGGGCAGCGAACGCCAGCGCAAGAAGTACGCGCACGAAGGCGACACCGACACCAGCAAGGCTATCGAGGAAAAAATCTGATGCAAAAACTCAAACTCCTGACCCCGCTGGCGCTGGCGATGACGCTGGCAGGCTGCATGAACCTGGCGCCGAAGTACGAGCGCCCGGCCGCACCGGTGGCCGGCAGCTTCCCGCAGCTGCCGGCCGAAGGCGGCGCGACGCTGCCGACCGCGACCACCGAAGCGCCGGCCAGCATCGCCTGGCAGCGCTTCTTCGCCGACGCCCGCCTGCGCCAGCTGATCGAGCTGTCGCTGGCGAATAACCGCGACCTGCGCGTAGCGGTCCTGAACATCGAGCAGGCGCGCGCCCAGTACCGCATCACCCGCGCCGACCGCGTGCCGACCGTATCGGCCGCCGTCACCGGCAACCGCCAGAGCGTCGGCGAAGACCAGCCGATCCAGAGCGCCTACCAGGCCGGCCTGACCGTGTCGAACTTCGAGCTCGATTTGTTCGGCCGCGTGCGCAACCTGTCGGAAGCGGCGCTGGCGCAGTACTTCTCCACCGAGGAGGCGCGCAAGACCGCCCAGATCAGCCTGATCGCCTCGGTGGCCAACAGCTACCTGTCGCTGCTGGCCGACGACGAGCTGCTGGCGCTCACCGAGCAGACCCTCAAGACGCGCGAGGAATCGCTGCGCCTGACCAGGCTGCGCTTCGAGAACGGCGTCTCGTCGAACCTCGACCTGCAGCAGTCGGCCTCGCTGGTCGAGACGGCGCGCGCCACGCTGGCGCAGCTGCGCCGCCTGCGCGCCCAGGACGCCAACACGCTGACCCTGCTGGTGGGCCAGCCGATCCCGGAGAACCTGCCGGCCGGCGCCACCCTGGCGACGACCGAGCTGCCCGACCTGCCGGCCGGGCTGCCCTCGGACCTGCTCGCCGTGCGTCCGGACATCCGCTCGGCCGAGCAGCAGCTGATCGCGGCCAACGCCAACATCGGCGCGGCGCGCGCGAACTACTTCCCGCGCATCTCGCTGACCGCGAGCGCGGGCAGCGCCAGCACCGAGCTGTCGGGCCTGTTCAAGAGCGGTTCCTTCGGCTGGACCTTCGCCCCACAGGCGATCCTGCCGATCTTCGACCTGGGCCGCGTGAGCGCCGGCGTCGACGTCGCCCGCGTCAACCGCGACATCGCGGTGGCGCAGTACGAGAGCACGATCCAGACCGCCTTCCGCGAAGTGGCGGACGCGCTGGCCGGCCAGGCCACCTTCAGCGAACAGCTGCGCGCCCAGCGCGCCGTGGCCGCCGCCGAGGAAACCCGCTTCAAGCTGTCTGACCTGCGCTACCGCAGCGGCGCGGCCAGCTACCTCGACCTGCTCGACGCCCAGCGCTCGCTGTTCCAGGCGCAGCAACAGGCGGTGGAAGCGAACCTGGCGCGCCTGCAGAACCAGGTCACGCTGTACCGCGTGCTGGGCGGCGGCTGGAGCGACACGCGTGTAACGGCGGCGGCCGAGGCGCAGGCGTCGCGCTGATCGCTGACCTATGTGGTAACACGGAAAACCGGGGCTGCGTGCCCCGGTTTTTTTTGGTCATTTTTTGGCCCAGCGCGCGCAACGGTGCCGTGCGGCCCTGTTGAACTGAACTTGGCTACACTGGCCTGGTCTATTGGAGATGGCGCCATTGAGGCGCCGCCCACTGCCATGCGGAACTTTTTTCACTCACACTGGAAAGTCATCGTTGCGCTCGTCCTGCTCATCATGGTGGCGGTCTTGACGGTCGGCCCCGAGTCCGCCCGCGCGGCGCCCGACCTGGCCGAACGCATGCGCGAGCATGTGCGCGCCGTCGCGTCCGAGGAACACAACACGAGCCGGCCGGAACAGCTCGAGCGCGCCGCCCGCTATATCGAAACGGCGCTGGAACGCGCCGGCTACACGCCGTCGCGCCAGGAATACGAGGCCGGCGGGCAACGCGTGCGCAACATCGAGGCCGTCGTCGGCAAGGTCGCCAGGGGCAAGCGGCCGGACCGCATCTTCATCGTCGGCGCCCACTACGATTCGGCGCAAGGGGCGCCGGGCGCGAACGACAACGGCAGCGGCACCGCGGCCGTGCTCGAGCTCGCGCGCCTGCTGCGGACCATGCAGCCGGCCGCCGGCACCGAGGTGCGTTTCGTCTTCTTCGTCAACGAGGAACCGCCCTTCTTCATGGGCGAGCAAATGGGCAGCATGCGCCATGCGGCCGAGCTGAAGCGCCAGGGGCAGCTCGTCGAGGGCGCGCTGGTGCTGGAAACGATGGGTTACTACTCGGACCAGCCGGGCAGCCAGCAACTGCCGCCGGGGCTGGACGGCCAGTATCCGGATACCGGCAACTTCATCGCCTTTGTCGGGACGATCGAATCCTCGGCGCTGGTGCGCCAGGCGCTGGCGGCCTTCCGCGACGCCTCCGATTTCCCGGCGCAGGGCCTGGCCGCGCCGGCGCATACGATGGGCGTGACCCTGTCCGACCACAGCGCCTACAACCGGCACGGCTATCCCGCGCTGATGATCACCGACACCGCCTTCATGCGCTACCCCTACTACCACACGGCGCAGGACACGCCGGACAAGCTCGACTACGAGAGCATGGCGCGCGTCGTCACGGGGCTGTCGAAAACGATCGCCGCGCTGGCAGGCGCCACGCGCGGCTGACCGTCTTTCTTACTCGGCCTCGTTCAGGAACATTTCCTGCAAATCGTTCAGGAAGCGCTGACCCAGCTCGGTCGGGCGGATGAGCTTGAAGTCGCGGTACAGCAGCCCCTTGGCCTCGGCCGCATCGAGGGCCTTGCCGATCGCGGTGATGCTCATGCCGGTGCGTTCGCCGAACAGGTTCGGGTCGAAGCCGCCGGTCAGGCGCAGGGCGTTGAGCATGAACTCGAAGCCCATGTCGGCGCGCGCGATTTCATGCTCTTCCTGTACCGGGTTACCGCGCCTGGCCGCCTCGATGAAGGAGTTCGGCTGCTTGAAGCGCGCCTGGCGCAGCACGCGGTGCGGGAACGAGATCTTCGAGTGCGCGCCCGCGCCCACGCCGAGGTAATCGCCGAAGGTCCAGTAGTTCAGGTTGTGGCGCGCGCGCCGGCCTGCTTGCGCATAGGCCGAGACCTCGTAGTGCTCGAAGCCGGCGGCGGCCGTCGTTTCCGCGATCATGTCCTGCATGTCGGCGCTGGCGTCGTCGTCGGGCAGCTGCGGCGGGTACTTGGCGAAGACCGTGTTCGGTTCCATCGTCAGGTGGTACAGCGACAGGTGCGGCGGCGCAAAGGAGAGCGCGGTCCGCAGGTCGTGTTCCGCTTCCTGCAGCGTCTGCGACGGCAGCGCGTACATCAGGTCGAGGTTGAAGTTCTCGAAAGTGGCGCCCGCGATCTCCACCGCGCGCAGCGCTTCGCGCTCGTCGTGGATGCGCCCCAGGGCCTGCAGGTGCGCACCATTGAAGCTCTGGATGCCGATCGACAGGCGGTTCACGCCGCTGTCGCGGTAGTGGCGGAACTTCTCGGCCTCGAAGGTGCCGGGATTGGCCTCCATCGTGATCTCGGCGTCCAGCTCCAGCGGCAGCAGGGTACGTACGTCCGACAGCAGGCGGTCCATGCCGGCGGCCGACATCAGGCTCGGCGTGCCGCCGCCGATGAAGACGGTGTGGATCTTGCGGCCCCAGATCAGCGGCAGCGATTGCTCCAGGTCGAGGCGCACGGCATCGAGGTATTCCTTTTCCGGCAGCTCGCCCTTCGCCTCGTGCGAATTGAAGTCGCAGTAGGGGCACTTGCGCACGCACCAGGGGAAGTGGATGTAGAGCGACAGCGGCGGCAGCGCCGCCAGGTTCAGGGCGCCCGGCTGCAGGTATTGCAGCGCGGCGCTGGCCGGGGAGCGGGCTTCGCCGACGTTCGCGCCGGCGACTTTGATCGGAATCATTTCAGTTTCTCTACCAGTGCGCGCAGGGCCTGGCCGCGGTGCGATCGCGCGTTCTTTTCCGCGGGCGTGAGTTCGGCCGTGGTCTTGCCCAGCGCCGGGATCAGGAAATAGGGGTCGTAGCCGAAGCCGTTCTCGCCGCGCGGGGTGGCGATGATCTCGCCATCCCAGCGGCCGTCGGCGATGATCGGCTGCGGATCGTCGGCGTGGCGCACGTAGACCAGCACGCAGTAGTAATACGCCGATTTATCCGCCTTGTCGGCCAGCTCCGCCACCAGTTTTTGGTTGTTGCGGGCGTCGGACTTTGGTTCGCCGGCGAAGCGCGCCGAGTACACGCCGGGCGCGCCGCCCAGCGCGTTGACGCACACGCCCGAGTCGTCGGCCAGCGCCGGCAGGCCGGTCAGGCGCGACGCGTGACGCGCTTTTTCCAGGGCGTTCTCCACAAAAGTGGCGTGCGGCTCCTCGGCTTCCGGCACGTTGAATTCGCCCTGCGGGTGCAGGGTGAAGCCGATCGGGCCGAGGATCTGCTGGAATTCCTTGAGCTTGCCGGCGTTGTTCGAGGCGAGGATGAGGCGTTGGGTCATGGTGGTGGCGGGAGGGATAAGGCGAAGGGGGTATTTTACCTTTTCGCGATTTCGCGCGCCGGTGGAGCCGCGGCCTCGGACCGTAGGGTGGGCACCTGTGCCCACGCGAAAGCATGAGCAGCGTTGGTCCGGCCGAGGCCCGGCCATGCGCACAACGGCAACGTGTCCACAAGCGTCATGCTGGCGCCAGCGTCGATCGCGTGCGTTGCGGGGCGAATCGTTCGCGCAGCGGACGCGGGAGGCGCGCGTAACGCGTGGGCAGTGGTGCTGGCTAAATGCCAGCACCACTGCCCACCCTACGGTCGGCGGCCGTGATGCCTTACTTGGCGATGCCGAGCGACTGCTTCTGCAGCCGCACCAGGTCCGCGATGCCGCCCTGCGCCAGGTCGAGCAGGCGGTTCATGCCGGCGCGGTCGAAGGCCGCGCCCTCGGCCGTGCCCTGCACCTCGACGAAATGGCCCTGCTCCGTCATGACCACGTTCATGTCGGTGTCGCAGCCCGAATCCTCGAGGTAGTCGAGGTCGAGCACCGGCGTGCCCTGGTAGACGCCGACCGAGATCGCGGCCACGAAGTGCTTCACCGGCACCGCCGCCAGCACGCCGCCTTGCACCAGTCTGGAGAACGCGTCGTAGGCGGCGACCATGGCGCCGGTGATCGCGGCGGTGCGGGTGCCGCCGTCGGCCTGGATCACGTCGCAGTCCAGGTGCAGGGTGCGCTCGCCGAAGGCTTCCAGGTCGAAGGCGGCGCGCAGCGAGCGGCCAATCAGGCGCTGGATTTCCTGGGTGCGGCCGGTCTGCTTGCCGCGCGCGGCCTCGCGGTCCATGCGGCTGTGGGTGGAACGCGGCAGCATGCCGTATTCGGCGGTCAGCCAGCCCTGCCCCTTCCCTTTCAGGAAGCCCGGCACCTTTTCCTCGATGCTGGCGGTGCAGATCACCTTGGTGTCGCCGCATTCGATCAGCACCGACCCTTCGGCGTGCTTGGTGTACTGGCGCGTGATGCGGATGTCGCGCAGCTGGTCGACGGCGCGGCCGCTCGGACGGGTTGCGAATGTCATGGTGGACCTTTGTCTATTTGAGTAATTGGGAGGACTTCTCGATCGCCTGGTTGATCTCGGCGATCGCCTTCTCGATGGCGTCTTCGTCGAAAGGGTCGGCATCCAGCGCGGCATCCAGCTCGGCGCCGGCGCCGACGATGGTGCTGCTGACCTGGTCGGCGGCCAGCATCTGGGTCGAGACCACGTTCGGCAGGCCGGACCCGGCGAGGTTCTCGTCGCCCTGCCAGCTGATCGCCAGCGCGGTCGTGTTGTCGCCGCGCGCGCCGCCGCGCGCCACCGCGGCCGCGACCAGCTCGGGCACCGCCTGCACCACCGTGGCGGTGGCCAGGCTGCGCACGATCTCGGCATCCGGCACCGTCGACCACAGGCCGTCGGAGCACAGCAGCAGCACGTCGCCGGCCTGCAGCGCGGACTGGCGCGACAGCGCGATGCGGGGCGGCGTGTGGGCGCCCAGGCAGTTGTAGAGCTTGTTGCGGTCCGGGTGGTTCGCCGCATCCGCCGGGTCGAGCTGGCCCTTGTCGATCAGGTATTCGAGGTGCGAGTGGTCGCGCGTGCGCGCCAGCACCTGGCCCGCGCGCAGCCAGTACAGGCGCGAGTCGCCGCAGTGCGCCCACAGGGCGCAGTTGTGCTGCACCAGGCAGGCCACCACCGTGGTGCGCGGCGTGTCGGGCAGCTGGTGGCGCGCCGCGTAGGCGTGGATGTCGCGGTGCGCCTGCATCAGGGCCTCCTCCAGGAAGCGCTCGGGCTTCCTGATGGTCGGACGCGCCTGCATCTGGAACATCATCGACAGGGTCTGCATCGCGATGGTCGCGGCGATCTCGCCGTGCAGGTGGCCGCCCATGCCGTCGGCCAGCACCAGCAGCAGCGCGTCGCGCGTGAAGCAGTACCCCATGCGGTCCTGGTTGACGCGGCGCGCGCCGATGTGGCTTTGCTGGTAGACGGAAAACTGCATCTCGCTCCCCTAGTCGATACTGCCGCTCTTTGCGCGCCCGAGCACGCCGAGGCGTCCGAACAGGCCGCGCAAGCCGCCCGCCGCCGGCGCGGGGACGGGCGGGATGTCTTCCGCGATCGGCCTGGCCGGCGCCGCCTGCAGCACCTTCTGCACTTCGAACACGCTGCGCGGACGCGCCATCGGGTCGAGCGCCAGGCAGGCGCGCACCACGTCGACCAGTTCCGGCGAATACGCCGTCTCGATGCGCGCGAACTGCGCGGGCAGCTTGTCCTCGTTCGCGCGGGCGTCGGCGCCCTGCGGCGGCGCGCCGCCCATGCAGGCGAACAGCGCCGCGCCGATGCTGTAGATGTCCGACCACGGCCCGAGCGGCGCGCCCCTGGTGTACAGCTCGGGCGGCGCGAAGCCCGGCGTGTACATGGGCGCCAGCATGGGCAGGTCCTTGTTGATCGCCTGGCGCGCGGCGCCGAAGTCGAGCAGGATCGGCGAACCGTCGCTGCGCAGGTAGATGTTGGCCGGCTTCAGGTCCAGGTGCAGCAGCTTGTTGGCGTGGACTTCGCGCAGGCCGTGGCAGACCCCGGTAAATACCTTGCGCACGAAGCGCTCGTTCAGGCGGCTGCCCTTGCCCACCACGCGCGCGACGTGCTCCTGCAGCGAGTGGCCCGATTCGTAGGCCATCACCATGTAGACCGTCTCGTTGGCGCGGAAGAAGTTCAAGATGCGCACCACGTTCGGGTGATTCACGCGCGCCAGCGCCCTGCCCTCCTCGAAGAAGCACTTCAGGCCGATGCGGAACAGCGGCTGGTGCGGCTTGGCGACCGTGGGCGCGAGCTCGCCCGTCTGGCGCAGCGCGAGCGCGCTCGGCAGGTACTCCTTGATGGCCACCGCGCTGCCTCCGGCATCATATGCAAGATAGACAATACTGAACCCGCCAGACGCGATTTTCTTTACAATGCGATATCCGGCAATCTCCAGCCCATCCGGCAAGGGTGCGTTATTTTGTGCGGCCATACTGAAGAGTTCCTTGCATAACACGGCGATTGTGTGGATAAATGTCGGCTTTGTAAAGAATAAAGAGCGTCCAGCAACAACCGCAGCACCTGGCGCATCGCCGCGGACAAAACGTCAATACGCGAGTCGCATACAGGGCCGCTGCGGCTTTGTACAGACGCTCTACAAACCGGGGACTCCATTGAGCATTTCAAGCATGACAGGTTATGCGGTTGCCACCAGCGAAGGCGCTGCCGGCACCCTCACGATCGAAATCAAGAGCGTCAATTCGCGCTTTCTCGATCTTCAGTTCCGCATCAACGACGAGCTGCGCGCGCTGGAACCGGACCTGCGCGCCGCGATCATGGCCGCCATCACCCGCGGCAAAGTCGAAGCCCGGCTGTCCTTCGGCCGCAAGGCCAGCGGCGGCACCCAGGCACTGAACCAGGAACTGCTGGCCGACCTGGCGCGGCTGCAGGGCGAGGTCAGCCGCCACTTCGCCCAGGCGTCCCCGATGTCGGTCGCCGAGCTGCTGCGCTGGCCCGGCGTGATCGAGGAGTCGCACGTCGGCCAGGAGTCGCTGCAGGCGGACGTGGCCGCCCTCACCGCGAAGACGATCGCCGCCTTCGTCGAGAGCCGCAAGCGCGAAGGCGCGGCGCTGGAAGCCATGCTGGTCGCGCGCATCGACGCGATGGAAGCGATCGTCAAGCGCATCACCCCCTTGATCCCGCAGGTGATCTCGCAGTTCCAGCAAAAGGCGGTCGAGCGCATGCAGGACGCGCTGGGCCTGGCCGGCCACGGCAACCCGTCGACGCTGACGCGCCAGGAAGTCTTCGAGCGCATCCGCCAGGAAGTGACGCTGTACGGCATCCGCATCGACGTCTCGGAAGAGCTGTCGCGCCTGTCGGCCCACCTGAACGAAACCCGCCACATCCTGAAAAAGGGCGGTCAGGTCGGCAAGCGCCTGGACTTCATGATGCAGGAACTGAACCGCGAAGCGAACACGCTCGGCGCCAAGGCCTCGGTCAAGGAACTGGCGGACGCGTCGATGGAGCTGAAGCTGCTGATCGAGCAGATGCGCGAGCAGGTGCAGAACCTGGAGTAAGATCAATTTGAATTCGCGGCGTGGTTTTTTAGCGCCGCTTGAACGCGTGGACGGGGAAACCGTCCACCCTACGGGTAAATCGGATACGTTTCCGTCAAACCCGTAGGGTGGACGGCTTTGCCGTCCACGCGTTCAGCTATATGATGAACAATCGCGGCAACGAAACGTCGCCACCAAGAACACAGAACCAAAGGAACACACCATGCTCACCACCGCTTTCTCCGGCAGCCTGTTCGTCGTCGCCGCGCCTTCCGGCGCCGGCAAGTCGACCCTGGTCAACGCGCTGCTGGCGCAGGAGCCGGGCATCCAGTTGTCGATCTCGACCACCACGCGTGCGCCGCGCCCGGGCGAGCAGGACGGCGTGCACTACCACTTCACCACCGCCGAGGATTTCGAAAGGCGCGCAGCGCGCGGCGAATTCCTCGAATGGGCCGAGGTGCACGGCAATTTCTACGGCACCAGCCGCCTGAGCGTGGAAGAAAAGATGAAGAGCGGCACCGATATCCTGCTGGAAATCGACTGGCAAGGCGCCCGCCAGGTCAAGAAGCAGTTCCCGGACGCCGCCGGCATCTTCATCCTGCCGCCGTCGATCGCGGCGCTGGAAGAGCGCCTGCACAAGCGCGGCACCGACGAACCGCACATCATCACGCGCCGCCTGCTGGCCGCCGGGGGCGAGATCGCTCACGCTCCCGAGTTCGAATATGCTATCATCAACGAAGAGTTCAACGTCGCCCTGGCCGAGCTGCGGGCGATTGTCCAAGCGACACGTTGCCGCTTCGCCCAACAGGCCGCCCGCAACGCCTCGCTGTTTGCCCAACTGGGTATCCACGCACTGCAACAATCGTAATTTCTGCCGCGTCGTCCGCGCCGCTGCATCTATCCATTTTTGGAGTTAAACCATGGCCCGCATCACCATCGAAGATTGCCTGAAAAACGTCCCGAACCGCTTCCAGCTGACCCTGGCCGCCACCTACCGCGCGCGCCAGCTGCTGCAGGGCCACACCCCGAAGGTCGAAGCCAAGGACAAGCCGACCGTCGTCGCGCTGCGCGAAATCGCCGCCGGTAAAGTCGGCCTGGAAATGCTGAAAAAGGTCCCGATGTAAGGACCTGGGCAAGGCCTGCCGGGTCTGCTTAAAACGCACTCAAAATCGTCGGCCCGTAATTCTGTTATTCTGTCACCACACTGCGGCTGATCGACATAGCGTATGAACCTGTCTACCCCGGATTCGACTCATTCAGGCAATCCCCCCGCCCGGGCCAAGCGCCCGGGCAAGCCGCAAGAAACCGCCGAGCCCACGGCTATCGGCGTTGCATCGGTCACGCAGCTGGTCGATAAACTCTCCGAATACCTCACCCCCGTCGAGCTGAAGAAGGTCAAGGAAGCCTATCGCTTCTCGGACGAGATGCACCTCGGCCAGGTGCGCAAGTCGGGCGAACCCTATATCTCGCACCCGATCGCGGTGGCCGAGATCTGCGCCGAGTGGAAGCTCGACGCCCAGGCCATCATGGCCGCCCTGCTGCACGACGTCATCGAAGACCAGGACGTCAAGAAGGAAGAACTGATCGAGCGCTTCGGCCCGCAGGTCGCGAACCTGGTCGACGGCTTGTCCAAGCTGGAAAAGATCGAGTTCCAGAGCCTGGTCGAGGCGCAGGCGGAAAACTTCCGCAAGATGCTGCTGGCGATGGCGTCCGACGTGCGCGTGATTCTCATCAAGCTGGCCGACCGCCTGCACAACATGCGCACGCTCGGCGTGATGGTCCCGGCCAAGAAGCGCCGCATCGCCGGCGAGACGATGGAAGTCTATGTCCCGATCGCGCACCGCCTCGGCCTGAACAACATCTACCGCGAGCTGCAGGACCTGGCCTTCTCGCACCTCTACCCGCTGCGCTACCGCACCCTGTCGAAGGCGGTCAAGGCGGCGCGCGGCAACCGCCGCGAAGTGGTCAAGAAGATCCTCGAGGCGGTCAAGCAGACGCTGGCCATGGCCGGCATCCACGCCGAGGTCTACGGCCGCGAGAAGACCCTGTTCGGCATCTATAAAAAGATGCGCAACAAGCACCTGTCGTTCTCGCAGGTGCTCGACGTGTACGGCTTTCGCGTCGTGGTCGACAGCATCCCGAACTGTTACGTCGCCCTCGGCACCTTGCACGGGCTGTACAAGCCGATGCCCGGCAAGTTCAAGGACTACATCGCGATCCGCAAGATCAACGGCTACCAGTCGCTGCATACCACCCTGATCGGCCCCTACGGCACGCCGGTCGAATTCCAGATCCGCACCCAGGACATGCACCGCACCGCGGAGAGCGGCGTGGCGGCGCACTGGCTGTACAAGACCGGCGACCAGAACATGTCGGACCTGCAGCAGCGCACCCATGCCTGGCTGCAGTCGCTGCTCGACATCCAGCAGCAGACCGGCGACTCGGCCGAGTTCCTCGAGCATGTGAAAGTCGACCTGTTCCCGGATTCGGTCTACGTGTTCACACCGAAGTCAAAGATCATCGCCCTGCCGCGCGGCGCCACGGCGCTCGACTTCGCCTACTCGATCCACACCGGCATCGGCGACCACTGCGTGGCGGTCAAGATCAACAACGAGACCCAGCCGCTGCGCACCGAGCTGCACAACGGCGACATCGTCGAGATCGTCACCGATCCGAACTCGCGCCCGAGCCCGACCTGGCTCAACTACGTCCGCACCGGCAAGGCGCGCTCGGCGATCCGCCACCACCTGCGCACGGTGAACGTCAACGAATCGGTCGAGCTGGGCCAGGAGCTGCTGGCCCAGGCGCTGGCCGCGCGCGGCATCCAGCCCGAGCTGCCGGCCGTCACCATCGACAAGGTGCTGGCCGAATCCTCGGCCAAGTCGATGGAGGAGCTGTATGCCGACATCGGCATCGGCAAGCGCATGCCGGCGCTGGTGGCGCGCCACATCTTCGGCCTGATGGAAGGCGAAACCGACGTGCTGCCGTCGAGCGCGCCGCTGGCCGGCGACATCGACCCGGTCACGATCTACGGCAGCGAAGGCGTCTCGGTCCAGCTGGCGCCGTGCTGCCTGCCGATTCCGGGCGACCAGATCGTCGGCCAGCTGCGCCGCGACCAGGGCCTGGTGGTGCACACGGCCGACTGCCTGCCGGCCAAGCGCCTGCGCGCCAAGGAGCCGGACCGCTGGATCGCCGTGCAGTGGGGCGAGGAGCTGAACCGCCGCTTCGACTGCCGCATCCGCCTCCTGATCAACAACGAGAAAGGCATCCTCGCGCGCGTGGCGGCCGAGATCGGCGAATCGGACGGCAACATCACCTACGTCGGCATGGACGAGGACGACGAGAACATGATGACCCAGCTGCGCTTCACGATCCAGGTGAAGGACCGGGTGCACCTGGCGCACCTGATCCGCAACCTGCGGCGCGTGGCGGGCGTCAACCGGGTCGAGCGCGAGCGGGCCTGATACCGCACGCCAAAGGACGAACAGCCCACCTCGCGTGGGCTGTTTCTTTTTGGGGCGCCGCCACCGACGGCGTGGCGAACATGGCCAGCGCCGCGCACCCGCCCTGCATGGCGCGCACATCCAATCGTGCCCGGCGCCCGTTCCCCCGAGTGGTAAACTTGGCAAGACAAAGGAAGGCGAACGCACACGCGCTCGCGCCGCCCCTGGCCGCCCGGCTTGCCCGTGGCGCATGCCGGGGTGCCCGCGGTGCGTGCTGTCGCCTGCACGCCCGCCCATTATCGGGCGGCCATGTCAACCGGCGCGGCACCGCCCCGCCATCCGGCCACCAGGGCCGCGAAAGAAAGCCAATCGATGACTGACCCAGTGCTGAAGGACGCTGCCGGCCCCGCCACCCGACCCAGGATGCAAGTCAACCCGCCCGTCTTCTACATCTCGGCCGCGCTCATCCTCGTCTTCGCGCTGTTGAGCGCACTCTTTCCGAAGCGCGCCGGCAGCGTGTTCAGCATGCTCCAGGCCGGCATCGTGCGCGATTTCGGCTGGTTCTACATCCTGGCCGTCGCCCTCTTCCTGATCTTCGTGCTGTTCCTGATGATGAGCCGCTACGGCGACGTCAAGCTCGGGCCGGACGACAGCGAGCCCGAGTACAGCTACCTGTCCTGGTTCGCCATGCTGTTCAGCGCCGGCATGGGCATCGGCCTGCTGTTCTTCGGCGTCGCCGAGCCGATCCAGCACTACGCCCAGCCGCCGGTGGGCGAAGGACGCACCATCGAATCGGCGCGCCAGGCGATGGTCCTGACCTTCTTCCACTGGGGCGTGCATGCCTGGGCGATCTACATCGTGATCGGCCTGGCGCTGGCCTACTTCGCGTTCCGGCGCGGCCTGCCGCTGACCCTGCGTTCGAGCCTGTTCCCGCTGATCGGCCAGAAGATCCACGGCCCGATCGGCCACGCCATCGACATCTTCGCGGTGCTCGGCACCATGTTCGGCGTCGCCACCTCGCTCGGCTTCGGCGTCCTGCAGGTCAATGCCGGCTTCGGCCACCTGTTCGGCCTGCCCGTCAACACCACGGTCCAGGTCATCCTGATCGCGATCATCACCGGCATGGCGACCCTGTCCGCGGGCACGGGGCTCGACAAGGGCGTGAAGCGCCTGTCGGAACTGAACATCATCCTGGCGATCGCGCTCCTGCTGTTCGTGCTGGCGGTGGGCTCGACCGTGTTCCTGCTGCAGGCCTTCGTGCAGAACGTCGGCACCTACCTGGGCGCGGTCGTGTCGCGCACCTTCCGCATGTACGCCTATGAGCCGAATGCCTGGCTGGGCGACTGGACCCTGTTCTACTGGGGCTGGTGGATCTCGTGGTCGCCTTTCGTCGGCATGTTCATCGCGCGCATTTCGCGCGGGCGCACCATCCGCGAATTCGTCACCGGCGTGCTGCTGGTGCCGGTGCTGTTCACCTTCCTGTGGATGACCGTGTTCGGCAATACCGCCATCGCGCTCGACTTCTCCGGCGCCGCGCCGATCGTGCAGACGGTCGCCGACAACATGCCGGTGGCGCTGTTCACGATGCTCGAGCAGCTGCCCTTCCCGATGATCGCATCCGGCCTGGCGACGGTGCTGGTGATTACCTTCTTCGTCACCTCGGCCGATTCCGGGGCGCTGGTGATCGACATGATCACCTCCGGCGCGGCGCCGAACCCGCCGGTCTGGCAGCGCATCTTCTGGGCCGTCTGCGCCGGCGTGGTGGCCGCTGTGCTGCTGCTGGCCGGCGGCCTGGAAGCGCTCCAGACCGCCGCGCTCGCCAGCGCCCTGCCGTTCGCCGTGGTCATGCTGTTCATCTGCTACGGGCTGCTGCGCGCCTTGCAGACGGAGGTCAAGGGTACATCGATGGACCTGTCGATCGCCGCCGATGCCCCGCCGGATGATGATGGCCTGAGCTGGCAGCAGCGCCTGGCCAGCATCACCCACTTCTATAGCAAGGCGGAGATCGCGGCGTTCATGGACGACACCGCGCGTCCCGCGCTGGAAGCGGTTGCCGGCCAGTTCCGCGAGACCGGCCTGACGCCGGAAGTGACGCAAACCGATGACCGGCTCGACCTGACCGTGCAGCACGGCGACCGTGGCGCGTTCCGCTACACGATCCGTGCACGCAGCTTCCGCGCCCCCAGCTTCGCCTGGGCCGAAACCACGGGCCCGCATCCGGACACCCGCCACTACCGTACGATGGCGCACAGTTCCGAAGGCGACCAGCAGCACGACGTGAGCGGCTATACGCGCGAACAGCTGATCAACGACCTGGTCAAACGCTATGCCCGCTTCCGACACGTGCGGCGCATCACCTGAACCTCGACCCGGGCACGATTTCGGACCGGGCTTATCCGGACTGGCGTTCGAACAGGTCGCGCTCGCGCCAGCGCGCGGCGTATTCCTCGGCCAGTCCGGTCTCGCCGCGCTCGACCAGGAAAGCATGGGCGCGCTCGCAGGCCGCCTTGGTTGCCTCGGGATCGAGCGCCATCGCCCGGCCGAGCGCCGCCAGCCCATCCCGTTCGCCCTTGTCGAGGCGCGCCAGGCCTTCCAGGTAATGCCCCAGGGCGTGTTCGGGATGCGCGGCGGTGAAGGCGGCCAGCGGCGCGCTCAGGTCGTTGTCCGGCTCGAGGAACAGCGCAAGGCGCAGCAGTTCGAGCTGCTGTTCGGTATCCGGCGCGTCCAGCGCGCGCAGCTCGGCCAGGCGCGCGCGCTGCTGGCGCAGGTCGGCATGGCGCTCGCTCCAGCCGCCGGACAGTTCGGCGGCCCATTGCTCCTGCAGTTGCTGGCGCAGCGCCGGCAGCGCGGCGCCGAGCCAGGCCTGGCTGGCCGCCTCGCCGCTGAGCGCGGGAGGCAGCGCCTGGAACGGGTGCTCGTCCCCGGACAGGGCCGCCAGGCGCGCCCGCAGCGTCGGGTGGGTGTCGGTGAAGTGTCCTTCCCGGTCGAGCGCCTCGTCGAGCCAGCGCTTCATGCTCGCTTCCTGCATGTCGCCGCGCACCTCGGTGGCCCAGCAGTGCAGCAGGTCGGACGGCGGCGCGGCTTCGTCGCCGACACGCTCGAGGGTGCGCCGCAGGTAGTCGTCGTAGTGCGGAGCGATCAGGTTGACGCGCTTGAGCGCATGGGCGGCGCTGCTGGCGCCGACCAGCTGTGCCGAGGCGGCGTCGGCGTTGTATTCGTCGGCGCGCGCCAGGACGTAGGTGTAGGCGTTGAAGTAAGGCCCGTACCAGCGCACCAGCGGCAGCACCAGGCGGCCCAGCCAGCCCTGGAAATGCTCCATGTAGGCCTGCACCATGGACCAGGTATGGCGCAGCCGGTAGATGAAGGCGGAGAAACGGCCGTGCGATCCCGCCAGGTGGCCGTATTCGTGGGCGACGATGGCCAGCGCCTCGTCCGGCGCGATGCATTCGAGCAGCGGCAGGCCGAGCAGCAGGTAGTTGCGCGGCCAGCCGATCAGCCCGAAGGCCGGACGCTGGACCACCGCCGCATTCACTTCGTTGACGACCAGGACGTGGTGAAAGCGCGGGCCGTCCATCTTGCGGCGCATGTCGTCGAGCGCCGCGAACAGGGCCGGCGCCTCGGCGCGCGTGATTTCGCGCCCGCCGGGGACCGGCAGGCGGATGAACAGCGCCTGCACCGCCGACTTCAGGGTGAACCAGAGGGGAATCGCCAGCAGGAACAGCAGCTTGCCGAGCTTGAGCAGCAGCAGGAGCGCCGCGCCGCCGGTAAACAGCATCGCCCCGGCGATGCCGACCAGCGCCACCAGGCCGAAGCCGACCGCCGCCAGCACCAGGCCGAGGATCAGGAATCCCAGCAGCGCCAGCGCGGCCACCTTGGCGCGATAGCGGCGCGGCGCGTGGGCGCTTTCCTGTTCGAGGCGCGCGACCATGCGCTTGAAATCGTCGACTTCCATGCGGATCCCCTGTAATTATTGTGATCGCAATGGTATAACCGGAAATTACATTTTTCAATCGCGGGATTGCGCAACATTGACGTGGGGGCGGCGCGACAGCACGGGCGCCTTCGAACAGTCACCGCGGGCCCGCTCCCAGTTGCCGCAGGCGCCGGATCGTGGCACCCCTGGCGGCGCGCTTGCCGGAGTGACCACAGCTGTCGACCCAGTAGCCGTCCTCGCCCTCGCGGATGAACAGCAGCCGGGAAGTGCCGGCATCCCGCTCGTCCATTGGGAAGCGGGCCGAGGTATTCGGATTGAGGATCGTCAGGAATCCAGCTTTGCCCGGCTCGGGCGGCATCCCGCGCAACACCGCGTCGATCGCCAGGTGAATACGCGTCGCCACATACCCGTCGGGGTCCTCGGCGACGTCCCGCACAAGCTCGAACGTCTGCGGACGGGCGATGACGACAAGGCGGGCGTCGCGCGCCTCCTGTGCGACCGACAGGTTCGGATAGCCGCCCTCGCACAGTGCCCATGTCTTGCCGCTGCAAGCGAGTAGCAGCAGCACGCCGGCAAGCATCTTCATGCGCATCCGGACTGCCTGCGTATCGCCGTGTGGGTCATGCCATCTCCGAGGTAAGAACAAGCGCGCCATGGAAGCACTGCGCCGATTCTGCGTCATGCAATCCGAAAAATTTCTCGCTAATCTCTCCCGATGCGAGATCGACTATCGCACGCCTAGGGCTCAGCGCGGCTCGAAAGCCAGCCCGAGGATGCGGTCGAAGGCGTCGCAGGCGCCGGCGCAGGCCTCGGCGACCTGTTCCTCGCCGCGCACCTCGGCGCGCAAGGCCTGCATGAAGGCGCGCCAGCGCGGGCCCGGACCGGCGTCGCCGGCGCCGCGCAGGTAGCGCAGCGGATGCGGGGCGAGCTGCGCCGCCAGGCGCTTGTAGAGCACGGCGCCGCCCAGCTGCGAGCCCTCGACCACGTAAGCCACGCCCCAGCGGTAGGCGGCGCTGGCGCCCTGCGGCCAGTCCGGGGCGCCGGCGGGCGCGGGCATGGCATGGCCGGCCAGCGCGGGATCGGCCAGGTCGGCCTCGATCAGGGCGAGATGGGGGGCGGCGGGCAGCCCGGAGCGGCCTTGGGGGCCGTCGTCGTAGCCGTCCAGCCAGGTTTGCAGCGGCGCCAGCCAGGCGCGCAGGAGCTGCAGGTGGGCCGCATAGTCGGCCAGGGTGGCGTCAAGCGCGGACAGCGGCAGGCCGCTGTCGAGGCGTTCGTGGCGCGCGGCCGTGGCCTGCCGCAGCGCGGCCAGGACGTCGGACTCGCGCGCGGTGTCGTGGAATTGATTCATGGGGGCCAGGTGCGCCAAATAATGCATCTTACCAGCCATGGCGCATACCGTCCGGCGCGCACCGCAAAATCCGGCGCCGGCGTTGTCGCCCCGGCATCCTCCAGCCCCTGGCCCGCGGATCAGTCCGTAATCGGCTCCGGATATTCCACGCTCAGGATTTCCAGTTCGTCCACGCCCTGCGGCGTCTGCAGGGTGATGACGTCGCCCTCGCGCGCCTTGGTCAGTGCGCGCGCCACCGGCGAGACCCAGCTGATGCGCCCGCGCAGCGGGTCGAGCTCGTCGACGCCGACGATGGTGACCGTGTGCTCCTCGCCGGCCGTATTCAAATAGGTAACAGTCGCGCCGAAAAAGACCTGATCGTTTCCATAATGGACACTTGGATCGACCACGAAGGCCGAATCCATGCGCTTGGTGAGGAAGCGGATGCGGCGGTCGATCTCGCGCAGGCGTCGCTTGCCGTAGATGTAGTCGCCGTTCTCCGAGCGGTCGCCGTTCGATGCCGCCCAGTGCACGACGCGCACCACCTCGGGCCGATCGACGTCGATCAGCTGCAGCAGCTCGTCCTTGATGGCCTGGTAGCCGCTGGGGGTGATGTAGTTCTTGGCGCCGGCCGGAATGGCCTGCGCCAGCGCGACGGCGTCGTCGTCGTCCTCGTTGTCGGACTCTTTTACAAATGCCTTATTCATAAGCCTTATTGTAATGGCATCGCGCCGGAGGCAGCGCCGCTTTATCGTATGATGGCGGAAATGAAAGCCGCCTCCGCCACCCGCTCCCCGCTGCTCGCGCCGCTGCTGTACCTGGCGGCGCTGCTGCTGCTGCTCGAGGAATGGCTGTGGCGCCTGGGCAGCCGGTTTGCCGCCGGGCTCGCCGACTGGCCCTTGCTGGCCTGGGCGGAAAACCGGGTGCGCCGCCTGCCGCCCTATCCGGCGCTCCTGGTCTTCGTCCTGCCCGGTTTGATGCTGTTGCCGGTCAAGCTGCTGGCCCTGCTGGCGATCGCCCACGGCCATCCGCTGTGGGGCGCCGCCACCTTCGTGCTCGCCAAGCTCGGCGGCGCAGTGGTGGTGGCGCGTCTCTACGTGCTGACCCTGCCCGCCTTACTGGCGCTGGTCTGGTTTGCACGGTGGCACAATCGCTTCATGATCTTCAAGGACCAGCTCATTGCCCGCCTGCGCGCCAGCGCCGCCTGGCGCCGCGCACGGCGCGCCGTCGCCGCCATGCAAAGCACGCTGCGCCGCAGCCTGCGCCGGCTGCGGCGCCAGTTGCGCCCGTCGGTGCCCTTCGGCAGCCGCCACGCGACACGCAGCGCGCGCGTCCTGCGCCGCTTCGTGTCGCTGTGGCGGCGCCGCCGCAAATCCACCGGAGCCGAACGATCATGAACAGCGCCGCGCTTTCCCTCGCCGCCCCGATGCAGGAAGCCGCCTCGGAAATCTACCTGATCGACCCCGCCACCCTGGCCCTGGTCGACCTGAACGATTGCGCGCGCCAGAACCTCGGCGTCGACGGCGCCGGCCTGCGCGGCGCCAGCATCCTGGAAGTCGCGCCCGAACTGGACGGCGCGACCCTGGCCGGGCTCCTGGCCGGGCTCGGCGAGGACATCGGCGCGCAGCGCTGCCTGCGCACCCGCATGCGCCGCGCCGACGGCAGCACCTATCCGGCCCGGCTGAGTTTCCTGCGCACCCAGCGCGACGGCCGCGCGCTGCTGCTGGCGATCGGCGACGACCTCTCGCCTGGCCAAGCCGCCGCCGCCGCCCTGGCCGAATACCAGGCGCGCTTCAATGCCATCGTCGACCACACGCCGGGCCTGGTCTACCAGTTCGTGCTGGGGGCCGACGGGCGGCACGCCTTTCCCTACCTGAGCGAGGGCTGCGCCGCCCTGCTCGGGGTACAGCCGGCCGCGCTGCAGGCCGATCCCGACCTGTTCCTGCGCCTGGTCCTGCCCGAGGACCGCAAGGGCTATCTCGAGGCGATGGCGGTGTCCAAGCTCAGCCTGTCGGCCTGGAACTGGGAAGGCCGGATCTGGATCGACGCCTGGAAGGACGTCAAATGGATCAACCTGCGCGCCACGCCCCACCCCGGAACCGGCGGCGCGGTGCAGTGGGACGGCATCATGACCAACATCACCGACAGCAAGAACGAGCAGCAGGAAGTGCTGCGTTCGCGCGCCCGGCTGGCCGAGCTGACCGACCACATCGAGCAGGTGAAGGAGCAGGAGCGCGCCCGCATCGCGCGCGAGATCCACGACGACCTGGGCGGCAACCTCACCGCCATCAAGATGGCGCTGGCCATGCTCAGCGCGCGCCTGCCCGACGACCAGCCCGGCCTGCTCGAAAAGGCCAGCTACCTCGACGACCTGGTCGACCGCACGATCGAGGCGGTGCACCGTATCTCGCTCGACCTGCGCCCGTCCACGCTGGACTTGGGCATCGTCGCCGCGCTCGAGTGGCAGGCGCGCGAATTCGAGAAGCAGATGGGCATCGCCTGCATCTTCCGCAGCGCCGAACGCGACATCGAGCTCGCCCCCGACCACGCGGCGGCGCTGTTCCGCATCTTCCAGGAAGCCCTGACGAACGTCGCCAAGCATGCCGGCGCGACCCGGGTCACGGTCACGCTGCGGCGCCAGCGCCAGCACCTGACGCTCGCCATCTGCGACAACGGCCGCGGCATCGTCCCGGCCGACCGCCTGAAGCCCCATTCCTTCGGATTGCGCGGCATGAGCGAGCGGGCGCGGGCCCTGGGCGGCACCCTGACCTTGTCGCCGGCGCCCGGAGGTGGCACGATGGTGACCATCAAGATCAGGCTGACACCGGCGCTCGCGCGTAGCGAAGCAAAAAGCGAAGCAAACAGCGACGCCAGGACAGACACCAGGTAACAATGACCGACAAAGCAACTATTCGTGTTTTCATTGCCGACGACCACGCCATCGTGCGCGAAGGCCTGAAGCAGATCCTGGCCGAGCAGCGCGACATCATCGTCGCCGGCGAGGCCGAAAACGGGCTCGACGCCATCAAGCTGTTCCGCAAGTCGCGCTGCCATGTGATGCTGCTCGACATCTCCCTGCCCGACCGCAACGGCATCGAGGTACTCAAGCAGATCAAGGCCGAGCGCCCCGAGCTGGCGGTGCTGATGCTGTCCATGCACCGCGAAGACCAGTACGCGATCCGCGCCTTGAAGGCCGGCGCCGCCGGTTATCTCACCAAGCAGAGCGCGCCGCGCGAGCTGGTCACGGCGATCCGCCAGGTGGCCGGCGGCCAGAAATACGTCAGCGCGACCCTGGCCCAGGCACTGGCGGCCCAGGTCGGAGCGGACCACGAGGCGCCAGTGCACGACAGCCTGTCCGACCGCGAGTTCCAGACCCTGACCATGATTGCGTCGGGCAAGACCGTCAGCGAAATCGCGCGCGAACTGTCGCTGTCGGTGAAGACGGTCAGCGAATACCGGGCGCGCCTGCTGGCCAAGATGAACCTGAAGACCAGCGCGGAACTGACTACCTACGCGATCCGCAACCAACTCGTTGAGTAAATGAAACTGTGATTGCTGTTAAGTAAGGTGGTTTTTGGGCTCTTTTCGTGCGATGACGAAAAGAAAACCTGCTTATCATTGCGGTAGAACAAGTAAATACTGCGCTGCATCCATGTCCAATTCGCCTGCTCCCCAACAACACCCGGTCGAGATCGCCCGCGAGGCCTTTCGCCGCCTCGCGACGCGCCGCATTGCGCCCACGCCCGACGCCTACCGCGACATCTACAACGAGATCGCGGGCGTCGCCAAGCCCGCGGCTGCTCCCCCCGCGCCGCTGCCGCTGACCGGCCCGGCGCCCGAGGAGGTGCTGGGCGGCTTCGCCGTGCAATTGACCGACACCCCGGGCGAGCTGGCCGAGTACGGACGGCGCCTGAACCACGCGGTCAAGGGACGCAACTGGGAAGTCTATGCGCGCACGCTGTCGCAGCTGGTCGAACGCCACCTGCGGCGCGGCGTTCCGCCCGGCATCGCCTACGGCATGGAGAGCCGCGACACGGCCCTGCTGCGCGAACTGCTCAGCCGCACGCTGGCCTTCGCCCTGGCCGCGCTGCTGCCGGCCAGTCCGGTGCTGGCAAAGGAAGCCGAGTCGCTCGGCGCGGCGGTGAAGGCGGCGCACAGCGAAGCCGCGCTGCAGGAAATCGCCACCCGCCTGAAGGAACTGTGCTTCCAGATCGAGCTGCACAGCGGCGACGCCGCCGAGCAGCAGGAGCTGCTGCTGCGCCTGTTCAAGCTGCTGCTGGAGAACGTCAGCGAATTGCTCGACGACGACAGCTGGATGCGCGGCCAGATCGCCGCCGTCCAGGACCTGATCGCCGGCCCGATCGACCAGCGCGCGCTGGAAGACGCCACGCGCAGCCTGAAGGACGTGATCTACAAGCAGGGCCAGCTCAAGCACGGCCTGTCGGACGTCAAGGCGACCGTCAAGAACATGATGATGACCTTCATCGACCGCCTCGGCTCGGTAGCGGCGTCGACCGGCGACTTCCACGACAAGCTGGGCGGCTTTTCCGAACGGATCCGCCACGCCGGCGACATCACCGAGCTGAACGAGGTGCTCGACGAGGTGCTGCGCGAGACCCGCCAGGCCCAGGAAGAGGCGCTGGCCTCGCGCGACCGCATGATCGCCGCCCACCGCGAAGTGCAGGAAGCGGAAAGCCGCATCAAGGAACTGGAAGCGAAACTCCAGCACATGAGCGAACTGGTGCGCGAGGACCAGCTCACCGGCACCCTGAACCGGCGCGGCCTGGACGACGTGTTCGAGCGCGAAAGCGCCCGCGCCGACCGCCGCGGCACGCCGCTGTGCGTGGCCCTGCTCGACCTCGACAACTTCAAGAAACTGAACGACACCTACGGCCACCTGGCCGGCGACAACGCCCTGCGCCACCTGGCGACAGTGGTGAAAAGCACGCTGCGCTCGATCGACGTGATCGCGCGCTTCGGCGGCGAGGAATTCATGATCATGCTGCCCGAGACGCCGGTCGAGGCGGCGGTGCAGACCATGGTGCGCCTGCAGCGCGAGCTCACCCGCCACTTCTTCCTGCACGACAACGAGAAGCTCCTGATCACCTTCTCCGCCGGCGTCGCGCTGCGCCTGCCGAACGAGGACCAGGCATCGCTGCTGGCGCGCGTCGACCGGGCGATGTACCAGGCCAAGCAGAGCGGCAAGAACCGGGTGGTGGTGGCGCAGGAAAGCTGAGCAAGCGTTTCCACGCTGACAAATGCCTGTCTGGCATCCTGTCGGTGGAATCACACAGAACGCACGCGCAACAACCTAAATCGACGAGAAAACAAAGGTATCGAGGACATTTTCTTGAATTCACAGTTTCCGTGAAGTACCATTAATTCCCCGCCTTCCAGCCCCACTCACCGGACGACCATGGCCATCCTTCATCCTTCCCGATCCATCACCGCCCTCGTGCCCCAGTATGTCAGCCGCTTCAGCTGCATCGGGCCCAGCTGCGAGGACAGCTGCTGCGCAGGCTGGCGCGTCACGATCGACAAGAAAACCTTCAACGCCTACCGCCAGTCGAACCATCCGGAACTCAAGCCGGTCTTCGAGTTGAAGGTCAAGCGTACCCGCAGCGAAGCCAGCGACGTCAACTACGCACGGATCGAGCTGGACGGCGAGACCGCGGACTGCCCGCTGATGCAGGAACGCCTGTGCTCGGTGCAGAAGAATCTCAACGAGAGCTATCTGTCGCACACCTGCTTCACCTACCCGCGCACGACGCGCCACTTCGCCGGCAGCGTCGAGCAAAGCCTGACCCTGTCCTGCCCGGAAGCGGCGCGCCAGGCATTGCTGAACCCGGACGCCTTCGATTTCGTCGAAAACAAGATCCACCTGCGCGACAGCACGGTCGGCAACATCCAGCCCAAGCACGGCCTGAGCCTCGAGACGATGAACGAGATCCGCATCTTCTGCTTCCAGGTGATGCGCAGCGATGGCCTGGCGCTGTGGGAAAAGATGGCCGTGCTCGGCGTCTTCTGCGAAAGCCTGACCACGGCGATCCAGGCCCACCAGCAGCAGCGCATTCCGGCCCTGATCGAGGAACTGATCGTCGGGCTGGAACAGGGCGCGGTCACCGTGGCGCTGAAGGACTTGCTGCCGAACTACGAAGCCCAGGCGCTGGTGTTCGCCGCCCTGTGGTCGGTCAAGCTCTCGGCCACGCATTCCAGCTCGCAGCGAGAAGTCCTGGAAATGATCGCCAGGAACATGGGCACGGACGAGGCCAGCGGCGAAGCGCGCAAGGAGGACATCGTCGCGCGCTACCAGCGCGGCATCGAGCGCCTGCCGGCGGCCCTGCACGACGCGCCTTTCATGCTGGAGCACTACGTGCTGAACGAGATGTTCAGCAACCTGTTCCCGTTCGGCGACGCCACGCCTTACGAGAGCTACCTGCGCCTGGCGTCGCGCTTCGGGATGGTCAGGTTCATGCTGGCCGCGCAATGCGCCGAGGGCGAGGAGCTGCCCTCGCCCACCCTGCTGGCGCGCACGGTGCAGGTGTTCTGCCGCCGCTTCCAGCACGACCGCAACTTCGCCGCGAATACCAGCCAGGCCCTGCACAACACCGGCTGGCACCGGTTGGAAAAGGTGTACAGCTTCCTGCGTTTCTGAGCCGGGCACTGCCGAAAAAAAAGCCATCCGCAAGGATGGCTTTTTCGTTGGCGCTTTTACGCATGGCCAGCGGCGCGGCGCCGTCCGGACAGGCCTGCCGTCAGTAGCCGCTGTTGGCCGCCAGCGCCGCCAGCTGCTGGCTGAGATAACTGTTCATGTTCTGCATGTTCGTCATCATGGTGTCGAGCGAGGTGAACTGCGCGCGGTAGCGCTTCTCGGTCTGCTCCAGCTGCAGCGTCATCCGGTCCTGGCTTTTTTCCAGGCTCTTCAGCGAAGCGTTCAGGCCGTCGGTGCGGGTCTTGAACAGGCCCTTCGAACCGAGCATCTCTTCGGTGACGTCGAGCAGGCGGGTGGCCACGCCGGTCTTCGCATTGAACAGGTTCGAGACGCCTTCGAAGTTGTTGGCGATCGCCGTTTCCAGCTTGGCCGGCTTCTCCAGCTTCAGGGTGCCGTCGCGCTGGAAGGCGATACCGATGTCGGACAGGGTCTTCAGTCCGGTCGCGTCGGTGACCGCCTTGCCCATTTCGGCGCGGATGTTGGTCAGGATCGAACGCGCACCGGAATCGCCATTGAGCACGGCGCCGGTCTTGGTCGCCGCGTTGTAGGCGGTCTGCTTGTTCACCGCCGTTGCCAGGGCATTGTAGGCATCGACGAAGGCCGTGATCGACTTCGTCACCGCCGCCGTGTCCTTGGTCAGGGTCACGTTGACCGGATTGCCTTCATTGACCTGGGCCAGGTTCAGCGTCACGCCCTTGATGGCGTCGGTGACGGTGTTCGAGGACTTCGAGACGGCGATGCCGTCGATGGTCATCTCGGCGTCCTGCGCCTTCTGGGTCGCGGTCATGCCGCCCGCCCCCGTAGCGAAGGCGGCCAGGTCGCCGGTGCCGGTGATGGTCAGGCCATTCTTCGCGCCGGTCTTGTTGCCGGTAATGACCAGGCGGTCCTCGGTGCCGTCGTTCAGGATCGTTGCGGTGACGCCGGCATTGGCCTTGTTGATGGCGCTCGACAGGCCGGCCAGGGTGGCGTCGGTTACCGCCAGCGGCACGCTCTTGCCGTCGATCTCGATGCTCATCGAGCCGCTCAGCTTCGCCCCCGTTGCAATGCCCGCCGACACCAGCTTGTCGCTCTGGGCCAGCTGCTTCACTTCGATCGCATAGCTGCCGGGGGTGGCGCCGCCGTCCTTGGTGGCCGAGACGCCGACCACGTCGCTCCTGCTGGAACTGGCCGTGAGCGCCTGCAGCGCATCGCCCGACAAGGCCTTGACGGCGCTCTGGAAGGTCGACACCGCGCTCTTGAGCGTGCCGAATGCCGAGAGCCTGGAATTGAAGCTGGCCTGCTTGACCTGCAGGTTCTGCAACGGCTGCTTTTCGATCGTCATCAGGGACGTCACGAGTCCATCGACGTCCAGTCCCGACAACATGCCGGCGGCATTAATACCCATACCAAGCTCCCATCAGTTGGCGCCCGACCGCAGTCAGGCCTTGTCCCGTAACATCACGCCCTGCATCTGCTCGATCGAGCGCCACAGCTTGAGCGCCTCGACGGTCGGAATCTGGCGCAACACGGTATCGGTCTGGGTGTCGACCACCTTGACCACGGTGCGCCCTGTGTCCTCGTCGACCGAAAAACGCACGCCTTGCGCGGCGGCCTGCGCCACCTTGTTCAGGTCGGCCACGATATTGCCCAGCTCATGCTTGTCCGGTTGCGCCGCGGGGCGCTCCGAGGGCGCCGGTGCGGGCCTGGACACGGGCTCGGCGGCTGGCTTCGCCGGGTTGCCGGCCACGACCGGCGGGCTTCCGTTTTGTATTGGTTGCAACATCGGAATACCTCTCTAGAAACGACTGCGCGGGCCTGGGCCCGCACAGTTGAAACATCGATTATACCGGTCGATTAACCACGCAGCAGCGACATGACGTTGTTCGGTGCCGAGTTAGCCTGGGCCAGCATCGCGGTGCCGGCCTGTTGCAGGACCTGTGCACGGCTCAGTTTGCTGGTTTCGGCGGCGTAGTCGGTGTCCATGATGCGGCTCTTCGCTGCCGACTGGTTCTCGACCGAGGTGGCCAGGTTGCTGATCGCGTAGCCCATGCGGTTCTGCGCGGTACCGAGCGAAGCGCGTTCGGTGTTCAGGGACTTCAGTGCGGTGTCGAGCTTGTCGATGGCATCGCCGGCCTTGGTCGAGTCGCTGACGTCGAGGACGGAAGCTGCCAGCTTGGCGTAGCCGTCGCTGTCCGCGAAGCTGACCTTGATCGACTGGCCCTTGTCGGCGCCGACCTGGATGTCTACGTCGGTCTTGGCGCCCGAGACCAGCAATGCCTTGCCGTTGAACTTGGTGTCCTTGGCGATACGCACGATCTCGTCGTTCAGCGCGGTCATTTCGGTCTTGATGTTATCGGTTTCATCGCCGCCGTTGGTGCCGTTGGCAGCCTGGACCGCCAGTTCACGCATACGCTGCAGGGCGTCCGAGATGTTCGACAGCGCGCCGTCGGCGGTCTGGATCATCGAGATGCCGTCGTTGGCGTTACGCGAAGCCTGCGACATGCCGCGGATCTGCGAATCCATCTTGGTGGCGATCGACAGGCCGGCAGCGTCGTCCTTGGCGCTGTTGACGCGCAGGCCCGAGGACAGGCGGGTCATCGAGTTCGACAGTTCGCCAGCCGACTTGGTCAGGTTGCGCTGTGCGTTCAGCGACGACATATTGGTGTTGATGATCGACATGGTAGTTCTCCAGTGGGCAGTTCAGTTTAGTGCTGCTATCAGGGTTCGGTTTTCGTTGCTTGCGTCGCTTGAATCAGCTCGCTTGAATTCTTTAACGGACCCCTCCGCAAAACCTTGAGGAAATTTTTTAAAAAAAATGTTTGTGAGCAACTTGCTACCTGAAGCGGACCGAACCGGTACATGACGTCCTTCCCGCGACAGGAGCGTCAACGGCAGGTTCCGAGAAATATTGAGCCCACGCGGCCGACGCCCGGGGGGCCGATTTTTCTATTGCTGGAAGAAAAATTCACAATCTCATCGGCACGGCATCCAGCATTCCAGTCGTGCTCGCATTGCAATTCCCTTGCGCTTCTGGCGTAATGGGCCCATCGGAACGAACAGCCTCCCCGGTGAATTGTTAAATATGCAGAAACCCCAGATCCCGGCAGACGAAGCAAAACGCCTGGCAGCGCTCTATGCAACCGAACTCTTCGGCACCGGCCCGGAAGAAGCCTTCGACCGGATCACCCGCCTGGCGACCAGGCTGCTCGACGTACCGATTGCCCTGGTCTCGCTGGTCGGCAGCGATACCCAATGGTTCAAGTCGCGCTGCGGCCTGGCGACCCAGTCGACCGCGCGCGAGATCTCGTTCTGCGGCCACGCCATCCTCAGCGATGCGCCATTGGTGGTCGAGGACGCCACCCTGGACGCGCGCTTCGCCGACAATCCGGCCGTGACCGGCCCGCCCCATATTCGCTTCTACGCCGGGGTGCCGCTGCATTCGGTCGAGCGCGACAAGATCGGTACGCTGTGCGTGATCGACACCCATCCACGCCGCTTCGGCGCCGAGCAGTTATCGCAACTGCAGGAACTGGCGCGCATGGTCGAGGAGCTGATCTACCACCGCCAGCTGGCGCGCGCCGCCCAGGAACTGCACGAACAATTGCTGCGCAACGCCGCCCATGCGCCGGTGCCGGCCGCCGCCGGCCAGGTGAAATACCTGCTGACCCATGACGCGCTGACCGGCCTGGCCAACCGCCAGGCGCTGCTGCGCACGATCGGCGAAAGCATTCCTGACTGGCAGGCGTCCGGCGCCGGCGCGGTCGTGACCTGCCTGAACCTGGACCGCTTCAAGCGCGTCAACGAAGTGCTCGGCCACGTGGCGGGCGACCAGGCCCTGGTGGCGGTCACGCGCGCCCTGCAGTCGCGCCTGCGCGAAGACGACATGCTGGCGCGCTCGGGCAACGACGAATTCGTCATGATGCTCAACGACCCCGGCGACGCCGAGCGCCTGCAGGCCCGCCTCGACGAACTGATGAACGAGGTCGGCCGCCATGCCTTCGGCAAGGACGCCGACATCTCGATCAGCTGCAGCATCGGTTACGCCTGCTACCCGCAGGACGGGCAGGATGCCGACACCCTGCTCAACAACGCGGTGACGGCGATGCGCCATGCCAAGGGCATGGGCGGCGGCCGCATCGAACGCTACGCGCCCGGCCAGCGGCGCGAACTCGGACGCCGGCTGTTGCTCGAAAGCCAGCTGCGGCGCGCGCTCGAACGCGACGAACTGTTCCTGCAATACCAGCCGAAGATCGCGCTCGCAACGAACGGGCTGGCCGGCTTCGAGGTGCTGCTGCGCTGGCGCCATCCCGAACACGGCGTGGTCCCGCCCGAGGAATTCGTGCCGATTGCCGAGGAAACCGGCCTGATCGCCCCGATCGGCGAATGGATCGTGCGAAGCGCCGTCGCTCAGCTGGCCGCCTGGCGCCAGGCCGGCGTGAGCGCGGCGCCGATGGCGGTGAACCTGTCGGCGCGCCAGTTCCTGCAAGGCGACATCGCCGCCATCGTCAGCGAATTGCTGGAAACCAGCGGGTTGCCTCCCGGGCTCCTGGAACTGGAGCTGACCGAAAGCGTCTCGATGGCCGACCCGGCGCGCAGCATGGTCGTCATGCACAAGCTGAAGTCGCTCGGCGTGACGCTGAGCATCGACGACTTCGGCACCGGCTACTCCAGCTTCAGCTACCTGCGGCGCCTGCCGATCGACAAGCTCAAGATCGACAAGTCCTTCGTCCTCGACATCGCGCACAACGGCGATTCGCGCGCCATCGTCCAGGCGATCGCCGCCATGGCGCACCGCCTGGGCCTGCAGGTCATCGCCGAAGGCGTCGAAACCCAGGCGCAGGCCGACGCGCTGCGCGAGGCCGGCTGCGACCAGGGCCAGGGTTTCCTGTACGCGCGCCCGCTGGACGCCGAGGCCGCCGCCCGCTTCATCGAAGACCAGGCTCCGGCCCGCCGCCTGCGCAGCGCCCCGTAGGGTGGGCGCCCCCGTGCCCACGCGTGAAGCCAGCGTCGTGTTGGCGTCCACGACGTGTGGCGTCTGCTCATCGTTCACGCGTGGGCACGGAGTGCCCACCCTACCGGTCGCCGACACGGGCCTGAACCACTCCCCGTCGCCTTTGTCCTACACCCGATACAATTGTTAACAACTTCCAGAAGTGTGCGCCAGGCGCGGAGATATCATTGTGCCAACGCCGCCCGCCAGCGCTGCCCGATACCGGCCGCAAACGGGCATGGGAGAAGTAAATGATGCAACGACGAACCGACGAACAAACCGCACTGACGGCTGAATACGCGCTCTACCTGGTCGATATCCGCGGGGTCGATTTCGCTTTCAAGTATCTCGACAGCTGCAACGTGCCGCGCGCGATCCTGGCGCGCGCCCTCCAATCGCCCCAGCACCGCCGCCACCACGAGCGCCGCAAGGTCCCGCGCAACGATTGATCCGCCTCCGTTCAAGCGCGTTGTTTCCTTGCGTCCACGCAAGACCTCCTTTTCGTTATCCGACTGACAAAGGGCCAAAATGACGGGTATTCCCGGCTCTCAAGTCCCGTTAGAAGCTGCCGTTAAGCCAGTAAACTACCCTGGCTGAAGAATGGCAGGCCGGCCCCGACGCCGCCCCGACCCGCTTCAGCGCGAACGCCTGCGGAACGCCCCCTCGACCATGAGGCGGTCCGCAACACTACTGAAGTATTTGGAGGTTCTGATGTTTGGATCGATGCAACGCGGCGTGAACGCCTACGCAAAAGTAGGCCTGGAAACTTCGATCATTGCTGCCTCGCCCCACAAATTGATCGTCATGCTGTACGACGGCGCCATGGCGGCCGTCAAGAATGCGGTCCGGCACATGGCTGCCGGCCAGATCGCCGAGAAAGGCGCCGCCATCTCGAAGGCGCTGGACATCATCAACAGCGGCCTGCGCGCCAGCCTCGACAAAAAGGCGGGCGGCGACATCGCCGTCAATCTCGACCTGCTCTACGTCTACATGACCGAGCGCCTCCTGACCGCCAACCTGCAGAACAAGGCCGAGATGCTGGAAGAAGTGCTCACCCTGCTGAGCGACATGCGCGACGCCTGGTCGCAGATCGGCGAGAAGCCGGCCGCGCCGGAAGCGCTGGCCTCCGCCTACCCTGTCATGGCGAGCGCGTGATGATGACCGGCCAGGAAGTGCTGTCCGAATACGCCGCCGTCGCCGACCTGACCGGCCAGATGCTGGCCGCCGCTGAAGCCGGCGACTGGGACCAGCTGGTGCTGCTCGAGCAGCGCTGCACGGTCCACGTCGATACGCTCAAGCGCGAAGAGGCGGCGGTCACGCTGAACCCGCAGGGCCGCCAGGCCAAGGTCGACTGCATCAAGCGCATCCTGGCCGACGACCGCCGCATCCGCGACCTGACCATGCCGTGGATGGCCCACCTGTCGGCCCTGATCAACAACTCCGGCACCCAGCGCCGCCTCGCGAACGCCTACGGCAGCGTGTGAATGTAGATGGTCGAGCGCCTGCCTAGTCCCGGCGTCAGCGCCACGCAGCCGGTAAGGCCGGCGCAGCCGCTCGAACGCACGGGCGATCCGCGCCTCGACGCCCTGCAGCGCACGCTGGCGACCATGTTGGGCAACAAAGTACCCGTTTCCGTGCTGTCGCGCCTGGGCGACGGCAGCTTCGTGGTGCGGGTTGCCGAGATGGCGGTGCGCATGCAGCTGCCGCCCGGCACGCAACCCGGCGCCGAACTGTCGATGAAGGTGCTGGCGGCCTCGCCCCAGCCGACCTTCCAGCTCGGCGACGCCACCCTGCACGCCGCGCCGGCGCCGCTCGGCGCCAACGCAAGCTCGGCGGCATCGCTGGCCGCCGCCGTGGCCGCGGCCACCACTTCCCTTCGCCACACCGGCGGCCAGGACGACGCGGCCGAACTCAGCCCGGCCGCGCGCCTGCTGGCCCAGGTGCTGCACAGCGCCGCCGGCGACGGCGCCTCCGCCAGGAGCGCCAAGGCCGCGGCCGTGACCAGTCCCACGCCCCTGCTGCCCCAGGGCACGCTTGATACGGCCCAGCTTGCCGGCAAGCTTGCGCAGGCGATCGCGCACAGCGGGCTGTTCTACGAATCGCACCTGGCCGAATGGGCCGAGGGCAAGCGCTCGCTGGGCGAACTGGCGCAGGAACCGCAAGCGCGCAACGCGCCCGGCACCGCGGCCCTTGACCCGGCCAGCGCGCGCATGATCAACCTGCAGCTCGCCAGCCACGAGCAGGGCCAGGTCCTGTGGCAGGGCCAGCTCGCCCCCGGCCAGCCCTTCGAATGGCGAATCCAGCAGGAACAAGACCGCGAACAGGACGGCCAGGCGCCTGGCGACGAGTCCGGACCGGGCTGGGAAAGCGGCCTGCGGCTGCGCTTCGCCGCACTGGGCGAGGTCGAGGCCAGCGTGTCCCTGCGCGGCAGCCGGCTGCGCATCGCCCTGCACGCGGCAACGGACTCGGCGGCCGCCCTGCGCGCGGGTGCGCCGCGCCTGCAGGAGGCGCTGGCGGCCGCCGGCGCCGAGCTGGCCGCCCTCCACATCGGGGCCCGCGAGGACGCATGAGCGACGGCGCAGGCAAGGACGCCCACCTCCACCGGCAGCGCGCCGTCGCCCTCGCCTACGCGGCCGGGACGGCGGCGCCGACCGTGGTCGCCAAGGGCCGAGGCCTGGTGGCCGAACAGATCATCGAACGCGCGCGCGCAGCCGGCGTGTTCGTGCACGAATCGAAGGAACTGGTGTCGCTGCTGATGGACATCGACCTCGACAGCCATATCCCGCCGGCCCTGTACCGCGCAATTGCGGAACTGTTGGCATGGCTATATCATATTGAGTCAGCGCAACAACACGGCGGGCCGCTTTCCGCCCCTCCCGACACCGCGCTCCTCATCGACTCACCTGCACCACCGGCGGAACAAGATGCAAGCAATTCATGACGCAGAACTGGAAAACTGGCACGACTACGAAGTGCAGTCGCGCAGGGAGATCGTTGCGCTGCTGCGCCAGATCGGCGAAAAGAAACAACTGATCCGCATGAAGATCAAGGGCGAGGCCGACGTCTGCGTCACCTCGATCCTGGCAGTCGACCCCGACAGCGGCCTGTTCATTCTCGACCGCTCGATCAACCGCGAGCAGAACGAACGCATCGTGCGCGCCGGCCAGGTGATGTGCGAGACCTACCTCGACAAGATCCGCATCCTGTTCCGCGCGGGCGGCCTGCAGGAGCTCGAGTTCGAAGGCGCGGCGGCGCTGGCCGCCCAGATCCCGGATTCGCTGATCCGCCTGCAGCGGCGCGAGTTCTACCGCATGCCCACGCCGGTGACGAACCCGGTGCCGGCGATCGTGCCGCTGCCGATCGACCTGGGCGGCGGCAGCGCCAGCTTCCCGCTGGCCGACATCAGCTGCGGCGGCGTCGCCCTGCTCGACAGCAAGATGATGCTGAACTCGACCATCGGCCAGACCTTCCCCAACTGCCGCATCGATTTGCCGGAGATCGGCACCGTCACCACCTCGCTCCAGGTGCGCAACGCCCTCGACGTCACCATGCTCAACAACAAGACCAGCCGCCGCATCGGCTGCATGTTCGTCGACATCTCGCGCGCCAACATGGCGGCGGTGCAGCGCTACATCACCAAACTCGAGCGCGAGCGCAACGCCAGGCTGGCAGGGTTGGGCTGACACGTAGGGTGGGCACCTGTGCCCACGCGGTCTCGCCGGCAGAGCATCGACAGCGCGGCCGTCAGCGCCGTATTCCAAAAATACAACGGGTTAGCGGAGCAGGCATCGGATGCCGACCGTCTTTGCAGGCACCGCACCGCGTGGACACAGGTGTCCACCCTACGAAAAACAACGGGCCGCGCTCCTGGTGGAGACGCGGCCCGTTTTTTTATCCTGGCTGCGGCGCTCAGACCTGCATGTTCATGATCTCGTGATAGGCCGACACCAGCTTGTTCCTCACCTGCACGGTGGCCTGGAAGGCGATGCTCGACTTCTGCATCGCGATCATGGTGTCCGACAGGCTGACGCTGTCGTCGCCCATCGCGAATTTCTGGCCCAGTTCTTCCGCGTGCTTCTGTGAATTGCTCACCTGCTGGAGCGAGTTCTTCAGCGCATCCGAGAAGCTGACCTTCGAGGCGCCCTCGCTGGCGCCGACGTCGGCCGCCTTGCCCAAATCGCCGAGCTTGCCGAGCTTGCCGAGGTTACCGATCCCGCCAAGGCTGCCCGGCGCCAGGTTCGGCGCGGCGGGCTTGGTGGCGGCCGCCTTCAGCTGGGCCATCATCGCCTCGATGCGGCTGCTGTCGATGCCGCCGATTCCGCCTATGCTCATGGGTTCTCCTGTAATGCGTTGCGTGCCCGCGCGCGAAACGCGGCCGGGCGATGTCAGGCTGTCAGATTACCAGCGCGACAGCAATAATTTGCGGTGAGCAAGAGGGGAAACCGCCCCCTATTCCGGGGTTTGAATGTTGCCCTACGGCTTCATAATCCTGCCTGATCCCTTTTTTCCACCCTGGACAACCAACATGGCCGCGACCGCCGACGAACTGATCGACACCCCAGAACAGCCGCAACCCTTCCTGAAGACCGACATGGGCAAGAAAGTGCTCATCGGCGGCGGCGTGGCTGCGGCACTGGCGCTGATCGTGGCGGTCTGGCTGTGGAACCAGTCGCCCGACTATCGCGTCCTGTACGCCAACTACAGCGACAAGGACGGCGGCGCGATCACCGCGGCGCTCGACCAGATGGGCGTCAAGTACAAGTTTTCCGAAGGCGGCAGCGCCATCCTGGTCCCGGCCGAACAGGTGCCGGACCTGCGCCTGAAGCTCGCCTCGCAAGGCCTGCCCAAGGGCGGCAACGTCGGCTTCGAGCTGATGGAAAACCAGAAGCTGGGCGTGTCGCAGTTCCTGGAGCAGGTCAATTACCAGCGCTCGCTCGAAGGCGAGCTGGCGCGTTCGATCCAGTCGCTCGGCTCGGTGGCCGCGGCGCGCGTGCACCTGGCGCTGCCGAAGCCCTCGGTGTTCGTGCGCGACCAGCAAAAGCCGACCGCCTCGGTCCTGCTGAACCTGCAGTCCGGCCGCGCCCTCGATCCGGGCCAGGTCAGCGCCATCGTGCACCTGGTCGCCTCCAGCATTCCCGAGCTGACCGTCGGCAACGTCACCGTGGTCGACCAGAACGGCAATCTGCTGTCCGAGCAACCCAAGCAGAATGGCCTGAACAAGCAGCTCGACGCCACCCAGCTCAAGTACGTCGAGACGGTGCAGCAGAACATCATCAAGCAGGTCGAGTCGCTGATCACGCCGATCGTCGGCAAGGGCAACGTGCGCGCCGAGGCGACCGCCGAGATCGATTTCGCCCAGGTCGACACCGCCGCCGAGATGTATAAGCCGAATTCGCCGCCGGAGCCGCAGGCGATCCGCAGCCAGCAGACCTCGGAGCAGACCGGCCCGGCCACCGGCAACGCCAACGGCATCCCGGGCGCGCTGTCGAACCAGCCGCCGGGCGTGGCCACCGCGCCCCTGGATGGCGGCGCTCCCGGCGCACCCGGCACGGCACAACAAACCGGTCCGACCCGCAAGGACGCGACCACGAACTACGAAGTCGACAAGACCATCCGCTACGAGCAGCGCCCGATGGGCGGCATCAAGCGCCTGACGGTCGGCGTGGTGGTGAACTACCGCCGCTCGGTCGACCCGAATACCGGCAAGGTGACGGTCAAGCCGCTGGCGGCGGCCGAGGTGGCCCAGATCAACGAGCTCGTCAAGCAGGCGATGGGTTACTCGCAGGCGCGCGGCGACACCATGAGCGTGGCCAACGCCCCGTTCGACGGCGTCGACCGTCCGGACGATGCCGGCCCGGACTGGTACAAGGACCCGGCCAACCTGCCGCTGGCGATGGAGGTGGGCAAGTACCTGCTGATCGCCGCGATCATCGCCTTCCTCTACTTCCGGATCCTGCGCCCGTTGCTGCGCCCGGTGATGCACAAGTTCGACGAGGCGGTCGCGATGCCGGAAGAAGAGAAAGAGGAAGAAGCCGAGGAAGATCCCGACGCCGTGGTCAAGCTGGGCGAGGACGGCCAGCCGGTCGGCGAGGAAGAGGAAGAAGCGCCACGGGAGCGCAGTTACCGCGCCAACCTGGCGCTGGCAAAGGAAATGGCGCGTGACGATCCGCGCATCGTGGCAAACGTGATCAAGGCATGGGTGGGTTCGGAATGAGCGACAAGGACAAGGAAGGTATCACCAAGGCGGCAATCCTGATGCTGGCCCTGGGCGAGGAAGAAGCGGCCGAGGTGATGAAGTTCCTCGGCCCGCGCGAGGTGCTGAAGCTGGGCGCCGCCATGGCCGCGATGAAATCGGTGCAGCACGAGCAGGTGGTGAACGTGCTCGAAGCCTTCCGCGACGAAGCCGACGCCCACTCGACGGTCGGCCTCGATTCGGACGAGTATATCCGCGAGGTGCTGACCAAGGCGCTGGGCGACGACAAGGCCGCCGTGCTGCTGAACCGCATCCTGGGCGGCAAGGACGCCTCGGGCATCGAGAGCCTGAAGTGGATGGACGCGCAGTCGGTGTCGGAACTGATCCGCAACGAGCACCCGCAGATCATCGCCACCATCCTGGTGCACCTCGAGCGCGACCAGGCCTGCGAGATCCTGAGCCACTTCACCGAGCGCCTGCGCAACGACGTCGTGCTGCGCATCGCCACCCTGGACGGCGTGCAGCCGGCCGCACTGCGCGAGCTGAACGACGTGCTGACCAAGCTCTTGTCGGGTAACGAGCATATCAAGAAATCCTCGCTCGGCGGCGTGCGTACCGCGGCCGAGATCCTGAACTTCATGAACGGCGAGCAGGAAAGCGCGGTCATGGAAAACATCAAGAACTACGACAACGACATGGCGCAGAAGATCATGGACGAGATGTTCGTGTTCGACAACATCATCGACATCGACGACCGCGGCATCCAGTTGCTGCTGCGCGAAGTGCAGTCGGAAATGCTGATCATCGCCATGAAGGGCGCCTCGCAGGACCTGCGCGAAAAGATCTTCCGCAACATGAGCCAGCGCGCCAGCGAAATGATGCGCGAGGACCTGGAATCGAAGGGTCCGGTGCGCCTGTCGGAAGTGGAAGCCCAGCAGAAGCAGATCCTGCAGATCGTGCGCCGCCTGGCCGACGAGGGCCAGATCGTCCTCGGCGGCAAGGGCGAGGATTCCTTCGTTTAAGCTAATATTCGACGATGAACAAGGACTTGCAGGGCGCTTTCAAGCGCTGGGAAATGACCTCCTTCGGCGACGAGCGGCCGAGCACCCTCGCCGCCCGCATCAAGGAAAAAGAGGCCGAGGAACGCGCCGCAGCTAGCGCTGCCGCATCACGTGCACAACAGGCGCAGCAGTTCGCCGCCGAGCAGGCCGCCGCGGCCGTGCCGGCGGTGCAGCTGCCGACCGCCGCCGAACTGGAAGCGATCCGCGAACAGGCGCGCGCCGAAGGCTATGCCGAGGGCCTGGAGGAAGGCCGCGCCGCCGGCCATGCCGAGGCATATCAGGCCGGCCGCGTCGAAGCCGCCGAAGAGCTGCAAAGCCTGCGCGCGGTCGCCGCCTCCTTCGGCGACGCGCTGGCCCAGGCCGACGAGACCATCGCCGCCGATGTGCTCGACCTGGCCCTGCACCTGGCCCGCTCCATGGTGCGCACCGCCTTCGAGGTGCGTCCGGAACTGGTCATCGGCATCGTGCGCGAAGCGATCGAATACCTGCCGGTGCTGCAGCAGCCAGCCGTGCTGGCGCTCAATCCCGAGGACGTCGACATCGTGCGCGCCGGCCTGGCGGATGAGCTCGACAAGGGCGGCTGGCGCGTCGTCGCCGATCCGAACATTGCGCGCGGCGGCTGCAAGGTCGATACCGCCAGCAACCAGATCGATGCCCAGGCCGCAGCGCGCTGGAACCGCCTGACCCATGCGCTGGGCAAGAACGTGGAGTGGCTCGCCTGATGAGCACGCCCACCCTGGACCGCGGTGTCGATCGTCATACCGCGCGCTGGAAATCCTACTTGGCCGACTGCGATGCGCTGGTCGGCTTCGTGGAGCCGATGCAGGTCTCGGGACGCGTCACGCGCGTGGCCGGCCTGGTCATGGAATGCGTCGGCCTGCGCCTGGCCGTGGGCAGCGCCTGCACGATTCCGCTGCCGAACGGCGCGAAGATCGAGGCCGAAGTGGTCGGCTTCGAGGGCGAGCGCCTGTTCCTGATGCCGCAGAGCGACGTCGAGGGCGTGGTGCCGGGTTCGCGCGTGTTCCCGGTGGAGACGCCGGTGCCGCGTCCGGGCACGGTGAACCATCCGCGCCGGCGCCCGAGCGACCGCGCGCGCCATCTGCCGGTGGGCATGGGCTTGCTCGGCCGCGTGGTCGACGGCGCCGGCCGTCCGCTCGACGGCAAGGGCCCGCTGGAGACGAGCGACGTCGCGCCGATCAATGCGCGCCCGGTCAATCCGCTCGACCGCGCGCCGATCAAGGAGACGCTCGACGTCGGCGTGCGCGCCATCAACGCCATGCTGACCGTGGGCCGCGGCCAGCGCCTGGGCCTGTTCGCCGGCACCGGCGTCGGCAAATCGGTGCTGCTGGGGATGATCGCGCGCTATACCACGGCCGACGTGATCGTCGTCGGCCTGATCGGCGAACGGGGCCGCGAGGTGAAGGAATTCATCGAGCAGATCCTGGGCGAGGACGGCCTGGCCCGCTCGGCCGTGGTCGCCGCGCCGGCCGACAGCCCGCCGCTGATGCGCCTGCAGGGCGCGGCCTATGCCACCGCGATTGCCGAGCACTTCCGCGACCAGGGCAAGAACGTCCTCCTGATCATGGATTCGCTGACCCGCTACGCCATGGCGCAGCGCGAAATTGCGCTCGCAATCGGCGAGCCGCCGGCCACCAAGGGTTATCCGCCGTCGGTGTTCGCCAAGCTGCCGGTGCTGGTCGAACGCGCCGGCAACGGGCTGGAGGGCGGCGGCTCGATCACCGCCTTCTACACCGTGCTGTCCGAGGGCGACGACCAGCAGGATCCGATCGCCGACGCCGCGCGCGGTATCCTCGACGGCCACATCGTGCTGAACCGCCACCTGGCCGAGGCTGGCCACTACCCCGCGATCGACATCGAACAGTCGATCAGCCGGGCCATGCACGGCATCACCTCGCACCAGCACCAGCAGTCGGCGCGCAAACTGAAGCAGCTGTATTCGCGCTACCAGCGCTCGCGCGACCTGATCAGCGTCGGCGCCTATGCGCCCGGCAGCGATCCGGTGCTCGACCAGGCGATCGCGCTGAACGAGAAGATCGAGGAATTCCTGTGCCAGGAAATCCACGAGAACACCAACATGGGCCAGAGTTTGGGGCAATTAGGCGCTCTGTTCGGCTGATTGAACTCGGCCGTGCCTCGCTATACTGAGTCACCATGGCAAATACCTCCGCCCTTGAAACCCTGATCGAGCTGGCCCAGCGCGCTTCCGACGCCGCCGCCAAGCGGCTCGGCGCGGCATTGAAGGCGGTCGAGGAAGCGGAAGCAAAACTGCAGATGCTGCTGGGCTACCGCGACGATTACGCGAACAAGCTCGACCAGGCGCAGATGGCGGGCATCACGCCCTTCGCCTACCGCAATTTCGTCGCCTTTATCGACAAGCTCGACAACGCGATCAACGGCCAGCGCGAAGTGCTCAAGCATGCGAAGTACAAGAGCGAGCAGGAAAAGAAGGCCTGGCAGGAAAGCGAACGCAAGCGCCTGTCCTACCGCACGCTGAACGAGCGCGCGGCCGCCGAGGCGCTGAAGCTCGAAAACAAGCGCGACCAGAAAATGATGGACGACCACGCCGCGCGCACCGTCCGCCACCAACGTTGAACCTATCATGACGATGCAAACGACTTCCCTTCCCTTCCAGGTGAGCGGCGCCAACGGCGCGACCAGCCCGAATGGCCAGGCCCGCGACATGCGCGGCAGCGCGGTGCTGGGCGAAGGCGCCGATTTCGGCGCCACGCTGACGCGCCAGCTGCAACAGCGCCAGCTCGAGCAGCGCCAGGCGCTGGCCCCGCCGCCGCGCGCGCCGCAGGCGCAGCCGGCCGCCCAGCCGCAAAGCGCGGCGAAGCCGCAGGCGCCGGCGAAACCCGCCGCCAACGAAGCGCAAGCGCCGGCACGCGAGGCCGCGAAGGAGCCCGCCAAGGACGGCGCCCAGGCCGACAAGGCCGACGCCGCCCAGGAAACGGCCGGCGCCAGCACCGCCGCCGAGGGCAAGGACGAGGCGGACGCCACGCCGGCCGACGCCAAGGGCGGCGATGCGGCAACCGACATGCTGGCCATGCTGGCCAGCCTCGGCCAACCCGCGCAGGCGGCGGCGCCGGCCGTGGCGGAAGACACCGCCGCGGGCGGCGGCGCCCTGCAGGCGGCGCTCAAGGGCAAGCCCGGCGCCGATGACGGCAAGGCCGCCGTCAAGCCCGCTGCCGATGCGCTCGGCGCCGTGACCGACCAGCCGCAGGACAAGGCCGCGCCCGGCGTCGACCTGCGCGCGCTCGACCTGGCCAGGGCCGGCGAGCAGGCGGGCAAAGCGCAGCCGGACGCCGGCCAGTTCTCGGCCAAGCTGCAGGACAGCATGGCGCACGCCGCCACGCTGAAGGACAGCGCGCCCGCGGCCGTGACCGGCCTGGCGGCCCAGGCCACTGCCCTGCAGACGGCGCAAGCGGCCGGCGCCGTGCCGACCGACCGCCTGAGCGCCCGCGTGGGCACGCCGGCCTGGGACAACCAGGTCGGCCAGAAGGTGATCTGGATGGTCGGCGGCGAGGAACAGAGCGCCACGCTGGAACTGAACCCGCCGGACCTGGGCCCGGTGCAGGTGGTGCTGAACGTCTCGAACGAGATGGCCAGCGTGACCTTCTCGGCCCAGCAGCTCGAGGTGCGCCAGGCCCTGGAAAACTCGCTGCCGCGCCTGCGCGAGATGATGAACGAGAGCGGCATCGCCCTCGGTAACGCGACCGTGAACGCGGGCAGCGACGGTTCCCAGCAGCAGAACCAGCAGGGATCGAGCCGTCCGGGCAGCGGCGGCGGCAATGGCGGCGGCGACAGCGCCGTGGCGGAAACCGCGCCGCGCCAGCGCACCAGCATCCTCGGCGGCGCGGGGGCGGTGGATACGTTTGCGTAATTCGTAGGGTGGGTTCTCGAACCCACCGGTGCGGCCGATGCGCACCCGTTGCGTTGCGGGTGAACGACAACATTGTTCAACCGGCGAAACGGTGGGTTCAAGAACCCACCCTACGCACTGATCCAGCGGCCGTTTGTCGTGACATGGGCGACGACGATATACGGTTGAATTATCGAAAACGATCGCGAAGCCCGCGTTTTTCGTAGGGTGGGTTCTCGAACCCACCGATTCGCCAGGTGGTCCATGTTGTCGCCCACCGGAGACGCAACGGGTGCGCATTCGCCGCACCGGTGGGCTCTCGAACCCACCCTACGCACCACAAACGCCGATCTGACCGGCCTTCCCCCCTCTTTTCAATGCTTGCCGTCGCGCACTTTTTCTCGATAATGTCATCATTACGCACTCCATCTGGCACCGAGGTATCTTGAAAGCGAATCCGAAAACGAAGGCTGCCCCCGCGGCAGACGCAGCGGCGCCGGCAGGCGGCTCGAAGAAGAAGCTCATGATCATCGCGATCGCGGGCGTGCTGCTGCTCGGCGGCGGCGCCGGTGCGGGCTGGTACTTCCTGCACGGCAGCGGCGACGCCGAGGCCCACGAGGAAGCGCCGAAGAAAAAGAAGAAAGAGAAGAAAGCCGCCGTCAAGGCCGAGTACGTGCCGATCGAGCAGTTCGTGGTCAACCTGCAGCCGGGCGAGGAAGGCGACCAGTACCTGCAGATCCAGTTCACCCTGCAGGTCGACGGTCCCGAGCAGGCGCTCCTCGTCAAGGACAACATGGCCAAGGTACGCAGCCGCGTGCTGATGTTGTTGTCGGGCAAGAAAGCCTCCGAGATCAGCACCATCGCCGGCAAGCAGCAGCTGGCCGCCGAGATCAAGGCCGTCGTCCAGGCGCCCTTCGATGAAGGCGGCGACGAGCAGGAAGTGTCCGACGTGCTGTTCACCTCGTTCATCATCCAGTAAAGACGCATCATGGCCGATAATTTCCTCTCACAGGAAGAAGTCGATGCCCTCCTCAAGGGGGTCAACGGCGATCAGGACGACGTTTCCGCGCCTGAAGACACCTCGGGAGTCCGCACCTACAACCTGGCGACCCAGGAGCGGATCGTGCGCGGCCGCATGCCGACGCTCGAGATCATCAACGAGCGCTTCGCGCGTTTGTTGCGCATCGGCCTGTTCAACTTCCTGCGCCGCAGCGCCGAGGTCTCGGTGGGCTCGGTACGGGTCTCGAAGTACAGCGAATTCATCCGCAACCTGGTGGTCCCGACCAACCTGAACCTGATCCACATGAAGCCCCTGCGCGGCACCGCGCTGATGGTCTTCGATCCGGGCCTGGTGTTCCTGCTGGTCGACAACCTGTTCGGCGGCGACGGCCGCTTCCACACCCGCGTCGAAGGGCGCGACTTTACCCAGACCGAGCAGCGCATCATCCTGCGCATCCTCGACATCGTGTTCGAGGCCTATACCAAGTCGTGGGAGCCGGTGTATCCGATCGAGTTCGAGTACATCCGCTCGGAGATGAACACCCAGTTCGCGAACATCGCGACGCCGAACGAAGTCGTGGTATCGTCCACCTTCACGATCGAGCTCGGCCCGGTCTCCGGCCAGATCCACTTCTGCATGCCCTACTCGATGATCGAGCCGATCCGCGACGCGCTGACCTCGAGCATCCAGGGCGAGGCGCTGGAAGTCGACAAGCGCTGGATCCGCCTGATGACCCAGCAGATCCAGGTCGCCGAAGTCGAGCTGGTGGCCGAACTCGGCCACGGCAGGGCGAACTTCGACGAGATCCTCAACATGAAAGTCGGCGACGTGATCCCGATCAGCGTGCCCGAGACCATCCAGGCCACCGTCGACGGCGTGCCGGTGATGGAATGCTCCTACGGCGTCTCGAACGGCCAGTACGCGCTGAAGGTCGAAAAATTGCTGGCCAATAGCGACAGCTTCAAGTAATTCAGGAGAAACACCATGTCTGACACCCAGGACGACCAGAGCCTCGACGACGATTGGGGCGCCGCGATTGCCGAACAGGCCGCCGCCGAAGCCGCCGCCTTGCAGAAGCAGCAGCAGGCCAGCACCGCCGTGTTCCAGGACTTCGGCACCAAGAATCCGCGCCCGGACACGCCGAACGACATCGACTTCATCCTCGACATCCCGGTCCAGCTGACGGTGGAACTGGGCCGCACGAAGATTGCCATCAAGAACCTGCTGCAACTGGCCCAGGGCTCGGTCGTCGAGCTCGACGGCCTGGCCGGCGAGCCGATGGACGTGCTGGTCAACGGCTGCCTGATCGCCCAGGGCGAGGTCGTGGTCGTGAACGACAAGTTCGGTATCCGACTCACTGATATCATCACACCTTCGGAACGGATCAGAAAATTGAATAAATGATGCCCCTGCTCGCCCCCGCCCGCCTGACTGCACACGAATCGGGGGCAGCCGCCCATGCCGCAAGGACTGGCCGGCTGCCTTCTCATTTATTCCGCAGGCGCGGGGCGAGCGCCTTGCTGTCGCTGGCCTGCCTGATGCCGCTGGCGGCCTGCGCGGCCCAGCCGGCCCAGCAGGGTGCTGCCGAATCGCCGGCCGCCGCCCAACCGGCGGCGGCGGCGGCGCCGGCGCAGCAGCAGGCGCCGGCCGCACCCGCGGCGCGCGAGCAACAAGGCGCCGCCATGCCGGCCACCCAGCCGCCAGCCGCCACTCCGGCGCGTACCGCGCCCGCGAACGCTTCCCGTCCCGCCACGCCGGCGCCTGCGGCAGGCAACGCCCCCTCCCCCATCGCCCCGCAGGAACGCGCCACCACCGTCGGCGAAGTGCCGACCACGGCGCAAAGCCCTGAGAACACGCCGCCGGCCCAGGTCGTGCCCGGCGCCCCGGCCGCGATTCCCGGCACCCCGGCCAATCCGGTGACGATTCCCCAGCCGGCGCCCGGTCCCTCGGCCGGCAGCCTGGTGCAGACCATCTTCGCCCTGGTGCTGGTGCTGGCCCTGCTGGCCGCCCTGGCCTGGCTGGCCAAGCGCTACGGCCCGAAGATCGCCGGCGGCGGCGGCAACCTGCGCATGGTAGGCGCGCTCAACATCGGCGGGCGCGAGCGCATCATGGTGGTGGAAGTGGGCGACCAGTGGATCGTGGTCGGCGCCTCGCCGGGCCGCATCAACGCGCTGGCGACCATGCCGAAACAGGAGGCCACAGCGGCTGGCGGCGTACAATCCGGCGCCACGCTGGCCGGCCAGGCGCCGTCGGCGACGAGTTTTTCCGACTGGCTCAAACAGACGATCGACAAACGTAATGCGAAATAAGAAACTCCTGCTGGCCGCCGGCCTGGCGGCGCTGGCAGCACTGCCGCTGCTTGCATTGGCCCAGCCGGGCATCCCCGCCTTCACCACCAGCGCCGCGCCGGGCGGCGGCACCCAGTATTCGCTGCCGGTGCAGACGCTGCTCCTGATGACGGCGTTCACCTTCCTGCCGGCCGCCCTGCTGATGATGACCAGTTTTACCCGCATCATCATCGTGCTGTCGCTGCTGCGCCAGGCGATCGGCACCCAGACCGCGCCGCCGAACCAGGTGATGGTGGGCCTGGCCCTGTTCCTGACCCTGTTCGTGATGGGACCGACCTTCGACAAGATCTATACCGAGGCCTACCTGCCGCTGCAGGAGAACCGCATCCAGATGACCGAAGCGATGAACCGCGGCGCCGCGCCCCTGAAGGACTTCATGCTGAAGCAGACGCGCCAGTCGGACCTGGCGATGTTCGCCAAGATCTCGCGCACGCCGGCCCTGCAGGGCCCGGAAGACGTGCCGCTGCGCGTGCTGATCCCGGCCTTCGTCACCAGCGAACTGAAGACCGCGTTCCAGATCGGCTTCGCCATCTTCATCCCCTTCCTCATCATCGACATGGTGGTGGCCTCGGTCTTGATGTCGATGGGCATGATGATGATGTCGCCGGCGGTGATCTCGCTGCCCTTCAAGATGATGCTGTTCGTGCTGGTCGACGGCTGGCAACTGCTGCTGGGCTCGCTGTCCCAGAGCTTCAACTAGGGGAGCCGCAATGACGCCCGAAACCGTCATGACGATGGGCCGCACGGCCATGGAGATCACGCTGCTGGTGTCGGCGCCGCTGCTGCTGGTGGCGCTGATCGTCGGCCTGGTGGTCAGCATCTTCCAGGCCGCGACCCAGATCAACGAACAGACCCTGTCCTTCATCCCGAAGCTGGTCGCGGTCTTCATCGCCCTGATCGTGGCCGGGCCCTGGATGCTGTCGGTGATGCTCGACTACATGCGCCAGGTCTTCACCGGCATTCCCAACATGGTCGGCTAGTGGCTGGTCGATGCTGACCCTCGCCGCGGCGGACATCAACGCCTGGATCGCCGGCCTGCTGTGGCCACTCACGCGCATCCTCGGGCTGATCGCGGCCGCGCCCCTGTTCGGCCACGCCAGCGTGCCGACCTCGGTCAAGGTCGTGCTCGGCGTGCTGCTGGCCGCCATCATCGCCCCCACCGTCCCGGCCATTCCGGCCATGGACCCGACCTCCTGGGCCGGCCTCCTGATCCTGGTGCAGGAACTGCTGGTCGGGCTGGCGATGGGGTTCTCGATGCGCATCGTGTTCGCGGCGGTCGAGTACGCCGGCGAACTGGCCAGCTCGACCATGGGCCTGGCCTTCGCCTCCTTCTTCGACCCGGCCACCCAGGGCCGCACGGCCGCGATCAGCCAGTTCATGTCGATGGTCGCGACCATGGCCTTCCTGGCCGTGAACGCCCACCTGGTGCTGCTGGCGGCGCTGTCGGAAAGTTTCGTCAGCCTGCCGATCTCGGCCACGCCGCTGTCGCTCACCGCGCCGCTGGAAGTGGTGCGCTGGGGCGCGCGCATCTTCTCGGCCGGCCTGCAATTGTCGATGCCGATCCTCGCGGCGCTCCTGATCGTCAACGTCGCGCTCGGCATCCTGACGCGCGCCGCGCCGCAATTGAACATCTTCGGCATCGGCTTCCCGATCACGCTCGGGGTCGGACTGCTGACGATCAGCGTGGCCCTGCCCTACCTCGGCACGCCGATCGTCAACCTGTTCAACGAAGGCATCGAGGCCGGGCGCCGCATCCCGCGCAGCGCGGCCGAGCGCGTGGCGCCACCGGCCACGCCACCCGCCACGCTGCCGGCGGCGCCCGCCGCTCCCGCCGGCTGATAGTCCGGTAATATTATTGCCTGGAAATCAATAATCTCGAGGCAATTCGTGACCCCGGATCACGAATAATCCCCCGTCTCCAGCCGCGCCCGCCTGCCGCGCACGCGCACAATCACCGCTCGCACTGGACCGGTTGCTGCGCTATCATGAACCGATTGAAACGCGCCCGGCTGGACGCGAGCGCACAACGGTCCCGGAGGGCGCGTTGAACCTGTCACCTTTGCCGCTTGCGGTCTTCGTGGTCGATGCCGAGGGCATGATCACGAGCTGGAACAAGGCTTGCGAAAAGCTGGCCGGCTACACCGCGGCCGACATCCGCCACCAGACGCTGGCCCGGATCGTCGAATTCGACGATCCTGACGGCTCCGCCTTGTCGATCGCGGCACGCGCCGATATCGATTCCACCGGCAACCTGGTCTGTGCCAACGGCAAGCGCCTGCCGGTGCGGATCACGATCGCGCCCCAGTCCTACGATCTGGACCTGCCCGGCAGCTTCAGCGTCATCATGATTCCCCGGAACGGCCACGGACCCTCGCGCTATTCGCTGATCCAGGACCTGCCGGTGGCCGACATCATCGAGGGCCTGCCCTGCGTGTTCTACGTGATCGACCAGAGCGGCCACCTGCTGCTGTGGAACCACCAGCTGGAAGAAGCGCTCGAAATGTCGAGCGAGGAAATACCCACCAGTCAAGTGGAATGCTTCTTCGCGGAGAAAGACCGGCCGACCATCGTGCAGAAGATCATGGACGCCTTCGACCAGCACGGTTCCTCGCACGAGGCCGAACTGCTCGGCAAGCACGGCAAGCGCACGACCTTCCTGTTCCACTGCGTGCGCACCAGCCTCGGCAGCCTGCCCTGCGTATTCGGCACCGGGCTCGACATCACGGCGCGCAAGCAGAGCGAACAGGGGATGCGGGTACGCGAGCGGGCCATCTATTCCAGCGTCAACGCGATCGTGATCACCTGCTATGCGAACGGCAAGAACCACATCGAATACGTGAATCCCGCCTTCGAGCAGATGACGGGCTACGCCCTGGCCGACATCAAGGGCACCGACCCGCGCTTCATGCGCATCGAAGGCTGCGACGTGCAGGAACACAAGCGCATCCACGATGCCCTGGTGCGCAAGGAAAGCGTGCGCGTCGTGCTGCGCAACCGGCGCAAGAACGGCGAGATCTTCTGGAACGACCTGCGCATCGATCCGGTGATCGATCTCGACGGCGACGTAACGCATTTTGTCGCCGTCATCAACGACATCACCGAGGCCCGCCATTACGAGCGCCGCCTGCACCACCTGGCCCACCACGACCCGCTCACGGGGCTGGCCAACCGCACCCTGCTGCAGGACGAACTGAAGCGCGCGATCGAATTCGCTGCGAGCAACGAACTGCTGGGCGCGCTGGCCTTCCTCGACCTCGACAACTTCAAGTACATCAACGACACCTTCGGCCACGAAGCCGGCGACGTGGTGCTGCGCGAAATCGCCAGCCGCCTGCGCGCCAGCGTGCGCGAGGACGACACCGTCGCGCGCGTCGGCGGCGACGAATTCGTGCTGGTCATCCGCGACCAGCCGAGCATCCAGCACGTGGCCGACCTGGTCGAGCGCATCCGCCGCAGCGTCGGCGCGCCGATCGAGGTGGCGGGCAAGGAAATCGTGCCCGGCACCAGCATCGGCGTCAGCCTCTTTCCCCTGGACGGCGACAACGTCGACCGCGTGATGCGCGCCGCCGACGCCGCCATGTACCACGCCAAGAGCCTGGGCAAGAACAATTGCCAGTTCTATTCCACCGAACTGAACCAGGCCGTGCACCGGCACCTGCTGCTCGAAGCCAGCCTGAGCCGGGCGATCCGCAACGACGAACTGACCCTCGGCTACCAGCCGAAAGTCGACCTGCGCACGGGCAAGGTGATCGGCGCCGAAGCCCTGGTGCGCTGGCGCCATCCTGAACACGGCCTGGTCCCGCCCGAGGAATTCATTCCCGTGGCCGAGGAAACCGGCCTCATCGTGCCGCTGGGCGAATGGGTGCTGGCGCAGGCCTGCGGCACCCTCAAGACCCTGCGCGCGCTGGGCATCGAGGACTTCGTCATCTCGATCAACCTGTCGGCGCGGCAGTTGCGCCAGCGCCAATTCGCGCGCCACCTGGCCGAGGTGCTGGAGCGCCATGGCGTCGATCCGCGCATGCTGGAACTGGAAGTGACGGAAAGCCAGCTGATGGACCGCCCGCTGGAGGCGACGCAGGCGCTGGTCGAACTGAAGGCCTTGGGCGTGCGCCTGTCGATCGACGACTTCGGCACCGGCTACTCGAGCCTGAGCCAGTTGCAGAAATTCCCGGTCGACGTCATCAAGATCGACCGCTCCTTCCTCGGCGGCGACCTGCAGGACGGCCCCGCCGTGATCACCCGCGCCATCATCGCCCTCGGCCACAGCCTGAAGCTGAAGGTGATCGCCGAAGGCGTGGAAACGCTGGAACAGCTCGCCTTCCTGCGCCAGCACGACTGCGACCAGATGCAGGGTTTTTATTTCAGCCCGGCCCTGTCCCAGGACAAGCTGCAGGCCATGGTCTGCAACGACGCGCGCCTACCGGGCTAGGCGCCCTCGTGCTTGCCATGACGCGGGCGCTGCGCCGGCGCCGCTTCGCGTCCCCCTCCGCTTGGCGCGGCAGTTGCCTGTCGGAATTTCTTACAACTGTCGTTCGACGCCATGCGTTTCAACAACTAAGTTGTTGTTTTCTTACGATATTTTCCTATTGGCATTAATATTGCTAGATGGTTACTTGTATTGAAAATAAACCTACTCCCTGGAGAGACAATGAACACCATCCTGAAACATGCCCTCCCCGCCTTGATGCTGGCCGCCTGTACCTTCTCCGCCAATGCCGGCGTGATCACCCTGGGCAGCATCGACAAGAACTACGGCAGCGCACCGGGCCGCGGCGACAAAGCCAATACCGGAGGCAATTCCTGCGACACCCTGAACAGCGCGTCGATCACGGTGCGCGATACGCAGACCGGCTGCACGCGCTTCAGCGACACCTTCGATTTCAGCCACCTGGACTACAAGAGCATCGACAGCCTGTCGCTGTCGCTGAGCTTCAGCCAGACCAACGATTACAACTACTTCCTGGGCTTCATTCCGGTCGCGGAAGACTGGCGCGTCATCATCGCCGACACGCCTTCGCACCGCACGTCCAACCTGATGGACATGCAGAGCAAAAAAGGCCAGACCACCCAGTTGTTCCAGATCAACGCCAAGACCCACGCCGACGTCTTCACGAAGATCGCGCAGGATGGCAAGTTCTACCTGTGGTTCGGCGACGAGGCCTGGGGCTCGAACAACTTCAAGCTGAGCGCGGCCAGCCTGACGATCAATGGCACGCCGGTATCGGAACCGTCGAGCATCGCCCTGTTCGGCGTCGCCATGCTGGGCGCCGCCTATGCAAGGCGCCGTTGTGCAGTGAAGTAAGCAGGCAACTTCCTCGCAAGAAGCGAACAGGGCCGCGCCGTTTTTCCGGCAGCGGCCCTGTGTCTTTTCGCGCGACGCGCGCAGGCTTACCGCGCTACTTGCGCGTCTCCGGCAACAGCGCCGTCGCCAGTCCCAGCAGCGGCAGGAAGGACGTCAGGCCGTAGACCCAGACGATGCCGTTGTGATCCGCGAGCTGCCCCAGGCCGGCGGCGCCGATGCCGCCGATGCCGAACATCAGGCCGAACATCAGGCCCGACACCAGGCCCACGCGGCCGGGTACCGCTTCCTGGGCATAGACCACCAGCGCCGAGAAGGCCGAGGACATCACCAGGCCGACGATGCCGGCCAGGACCGCGGTCCAGAACAGGTTGGCGTATGGCAGCGCCAGCGCGAACGGCGCCACGCCCAGGAAGGAAATCCAGATCACGGCCTTGCGCCCGATGCGGTCGCCCACCGGTCCCCCGGCGAAGGTGCCGATCGCCACCGACGCCAGGAACATGAACAGGAACAGCTGGCTCTGCTCGACGCTCAGGGCGAAGCGCTGGATCAGGTAGAAGGTGAAGTAATTCGTGAACGAGGCGATGTAGACGAACTTCGCGAACATCAGCACGCAGATGACCGCCACCGCGCGGATCACCTCGGCGCGGCCCAGTCCCGCCTTCTGGTTGCGCGCCAGGCCTTTCAGCTGGGCGTGCCCGTGCGTCAGCGTCCAGCCGGTCAGGCGCAGCAGCACGGCGACGGCGACCAGCGCCGCGAGCATGAACCAGGCAATCGCCGGCTGGCCGTGCGGGATCACGATGGCGGCGGCCAGCAGCGGGCCGATCGCGGAGCCGGAATTGCCGCCGACCTGGAACGCCGACTGCGCGGTGCCGAAGCGCCCGCCCGAGGCCATGCGCGCCACGCGCGAGGCTTCCGGGTGGAAGGTGGCGGAACCGACGCCGATGACGGCCGACGCCAGCAGCAGCATCTCGAAACTCCCGGCAAGGGCCAGCAGGGCGATGCCGAGCAGGGTCACCATCATCCCCGCCGGCAGCAGGTAGGGTTTCGGGTGCTTGTCGGTGTACAGGCCGACCCAGGGCTGCAGCAGCGAGGCCGTGACCTGGTAGGTCAGCCCGATCAGCCCGATCTCGCCGAAGCTGAGCGCAAACTGGCCTTTCAGCATCGGGTAGATCGCGGGCAGCATGGCCTGGATCATGTCGTTCAGGAAGTGCGCGAAGGCAGCCGTTCCGACGATGCCGGCAAAGAAGGTGGTGCTGGGTTGTCCGGCTGCCGGCGTCACGGTAGCGGCGGCGGCCGGGCTGTCGATGGAAGTCCTGGTGGTCATGGGGCGACGGTGTTGCGTACGTATTGCGTACGTATATTGCGAGGAAAACGAAAGCTGCGCGCAGGCAGCGCCAGCCCGCCAGTGTAGGCGTGCCAAGTCAGGCCGTCTCGCGCTCATCTGCCAAAAGGTGTAGAGTTCCTGCCATGGCGACACCTGTCAAGAACCGGCACCAGGACTTCCACGACCTTCCGCGGCCGCTGGTCGCCATGGAAAACACCCTGCCCGCCGGGACGGTGACCGGCTGGCATTCCCACCCGCGCGGCCAGTTGCTGTATGCGATCAAGGGCGTCATGATCGTGCATTCGGAAGCCGGCTCCTGGGTCGTGCCCCCGAGCCGCGCCCTGTGGATCGTGGCCGGCCTGCGCCACAACGTCATCATGTCGGGCGACGTCGAGATGCGCACCGCCTACATCGACGCGCAGGCGGCGCCCGGCCTGCCGGCACAGACCTGCGTCATCAACGTCTCGCCGCTGCTGCGCGAACTGATGGTGGAAGCGGTGCGCATTCCGCTCGACCGCGACATGGGCCCGCGCGAAGAACGCCTGGTCGGCCTGCTGCTCGACGAGCTGAGCGTCTCGAGCGCGATCCCCCTGCACCTGCCGATGCCGTACGACGCCAGGCTGAAGTCGCTCTGCCAGTCCCTGATCGACCAGCCCGGCAACCCGGCGCAGGCGCGCGACTGGGCCGCATCGCTCGGCATGGGAGAACGCACGCTGCACCGCCTGTTCTCGCAGGAGACCGGCATGACCTTCGCGCGCTGGCGCGAACAGGCCAGGCTGCTGTCGGCGCTCGAGCAGCTGGCCCAGGGCAGGAAAGGCATCGACGTCGCCTTCGATTGCGGCTACGCGAGCCAGAGCGCCTTCGCCGCGATGTTCCGGCGCCACTTCGGGGTACCGCCGTCGAGCTTTTACCGGTAGGCCGGTGCGATGTTAATCGTCGAAGCCGCGCCTGGCGCGGCGGCGCGCCAGGTACACGCCGAGCATGGCCAGCGGCGAATAGAACAGACCGGCAGCCGGATACGCATTGGCATCGCAAGACTCCGTGTTAGATTGCAATTTTGCGAGATATAACAAGTCAGGCAACATCCCCCCATGTCACTGCTGATTCAAGAAGTTCTTGAACAGAACGCTCCCCTGGAGCTCCTGCTGCTTGCCGATCCTTCGGAAGAAAAGCTTCGTTCCTATCTGTCCGGTTCACGATGCTTCGTTGCTTCAAGTAATGGGGCGGTGGTTGGCGCATGTGTCGTCCAGCCGTTAGGGGCAGGCGCATACGAGCTGATGAGCATCGCAGTACAAGCAACCCATCAGAAAGCCGGACATGGCACGGCACTACTGAGGTGGGTCGTTGACTTCTTTCGAAACGCTGGCGCAAGACGGATGGAGGTAGGCACTGGCGCGTTTGGCTATCAGCTTGCCTTCTACCAGAGGCATGGTTTTCGGGTGACGAGCATCGAGCATGACTTCTTCGTCAAGCACTACCCCGAACCAATCTTCGAGAACGGGATACAGCACTTTGACATGCTGCGTCTTACGCTGAGGTACCCAGGCGACGTGGCCTGACAGTGCGTTCAAGCCGGCACGCATTGCAATGCGCTGGCAGATCGGTCGACGCAGCAAAAAGCCGCGGCCCGATAACGCACCGGCCGCAACGGTGGGTTCGAGAACCCACCCTACGCCAGGCATGCAACCTTTTAGCCGATGTAGTTGAACAGCGACAGCCCCGACATCGTCTTGAACGACTTCTGCGCCGCTTCCAGCGTGGTCTGCTGGGTCGCGTACTGCGAGATCGCCTTCACGATGTCCAGGTCCTGCAGCCGCGACAGGGTGCCCGAGTACTGCAGGCCCAGGTCGGAGCCCGAGTCGTCCAGGTAGTCGAGTTCCTTCATGCGCGAGCCGATCGAGGCGCGCACGGTCAACATGTTGTCGAGCGAGGACTTCAGGCCTTCGCTGGCGGTCGCGAGCTTGTTGTTCAGCGTGGCCAGGCTGGCGCTGTCGTCGTCCGATGCGCGCAGGGCCGCGACCAGGTTGGTCATGGTGGTGAAGATCGATTCGCGCTGGCTTGGCTTGACCTCGAACTTGTCGCCGTCGGCCGGGGCGCCGCTGATCGCGAACGAGGTGCCGTCGAAGGCGACCTGCTTGCCGGAGACATAGGGTTCGTCGGCCAGCACCACGCTCTTCGGCGTGGTGCTCTCGTCGGTCACGCTGTAGGTGGTCACGGCCGGGCTGCCGCTGACCTTGAATTCCAGCGTGTAATTGTGGCCGGTCAGCTTGCTGGCGTCGGTCACCGAGCCGGAGTTGGCAACCGCCCCGCCCTTGTTGCCGTCGACCATGATGGTCTGGGTGCTGCCGTTGCCGGTGCGGTTGTTCTCGAAGATGGTGTTGCCCGAGTCGCTGATCGCGATCGAGCGCGAGGGGCCGACCTGCAGCATGCGCTGGCCCTGGTCGCCCTGGTAGATGGCGCCGCTGTCGGTCTGCATGAAAGGAACGGTGCTGCCCTTGTAGCCCGAGAACAGGTAGCCGCCGTTGCCGTCGGCCCTGTTCGCCACGCCCAGCAGGTCCTGCATGCGCCCTTCGACCTCGGCCGCCAGCATCAGGCGCTGCTCCTTCGACAGCGCGCCGCCGCCGGCCTGGACCACCAGGGTCTGCACGTCCATGATCAGGTCGGCGCCGTCGTTGAGCGCGCTTTCCACCAGCGCCAGCGAATCGTTGGCGTTCGCGCGGTTGGTCGCGTACTGGGTGTTGAGCGACTGCGACTGCGTCACTTCCAGCGCGCGCGCCGAGGCGATCGGGTCGTCGGCGGCGCTCAGCATGCGCCGGTTGGTCGACAGCTGGTTCTGGGTCTTCGCCATCTGCGACTGCAGCGTGTTGAGCTGGGTGGTGGCGTTCTCGAAGATGCTTCTGGTACTGATGCGCATGTTTGTATTCTCCGCTGGCTGCCGAATCAGCGTCCGATCGACAGCAGGGTGTCGAAGATGCTGCTGGCGATCTGCATCACCTTGCCGGCCGCCTGGTAGGCTTGCTGGTACTTCAGCAGGTTGGTCGCTTCCTCGTCCAGGTTGACGCCCGAGACGTCGAGCGCGGCGCCCTGCACCTGCTTGAGCAGGGCGTCGTTGGCGTTGAGGTTGACCTGCACTTCACGCGTCTTGTTGCCGACCGTGCTGACGGTCTGGGCAAAGGCCGACTGGTAGGTGGCCTTGCCGCCGTCGAAAATGTTGGTGGTCTGCAGCGAGGCAAGCGCGTGCATGTTGCGCGTGTCGGCGCTGGCGCCGGTGTTGGCGCTGATGGTGAAGCGGTCGCCATCCTGCGGCACGCCGCTGGTGCTCACGCTCATGCCGCCGAAGCTGTAGGTGGCGTTGGCCTTGTAGGGCGCGCTGCCGCCGGTATGGGTGGTGGTCGTGCCGTTCAGCGTCATCGTCACGGTGGCGCCGCTCGGAAAGCCCGAGAGGTTGCCGGCGGCGCTGTCGTAGCGCAGCGTGACCGGCAGGCTGGGCGGCGTGCCGAAGAAGCTGCTGTCCACGGTGCCGGCGCTCAGCTTGGCGCTGCCCTTGTTCTCGTTCGGGACGGCGGTCGCGATCGGCGTGGCGGCGGCGACCTGGTTCACGTGGGTCAGGGCCACGTCCATGCTCGATGCGCCATAGACGGTCGGGCGCACCAGGTAGTTGTCGCCGGCGGCGGCGTTGCCGGTGATCGTGAAGGCGACGCCATCCTTCTCGAAGGTGGTGCCGGCCGGGTCGTAGGGTTCGACCTTGGTCTTCTGGCGGTCGGACAGGCGCGTGATGTAGAAGTCGGTGCCGTCGGACTCGATCTTGTAGTCGCTGTCGGTCAGCTTGGTGGGATCAAGGACGGCCGCGCCGACCTTGGCGGTGCTGGTGATGGCGTTGTCCACCGCCGCGGCGACGTAGGCCGGGGCCTGCACGAAGAAATCCTTGCCCTGCTGGCCGGTGGCGTCGATGCCGAGCCTGTGCTGGGCATTGAAGGTCGAGGCCAGGCCGATCGCGAGGCGGCCGATCTGGTTCTGGACGCGGTCCAGGGTGTTGGTGCGGAACTCGAGCAGGCCGCCCAGTTCGCCGCCGGCGAGCGCGCTTTCCGGCAGCGCCACCACCTTGTCGGCGGTGGCATAGCCGACCGTCAGGCGGGTCTGGTCGGTCGGCGACTTCATCGTCGCCAGCTGGAACGATTGCTGGCCCACGACCAGCGGCTGGCCGGTGCCGATCGAGACGTTCAGCGCATTGTTGCTGCCGGCCGTGACGGTCGCCTTGACGTGCTTGTTCAGCTCCATCACCAGCTGGTCGCGCTGGTCGAGCAGGTCGTTCGGCTGGCGCCCTTCGATCGAGCCGTAGGAGCCGATCTTCGCATTCAGCTCCGAGATCTGGCGCGCGTAGGCGTTGATCAGGTTGACGTTGGTCTCGATCTCGGTATTCACGCCGGAATCGATTTCCTCCAGGCGCGCGTCGATCTGCTGGAAGCTGCCGGACAGGGTCTCGGCCGCGGACAGCAGGGCCTGGCGCGAGGGGCTTGATGCACCGTTGCCGGCCACTTCCTGCACCGCCGAGAAGAAGTTCTGGAGCGCCGGAGACAGGCCCGAGGTGGTGTCGGCCAGCAGGTTGTCGATCTGGCTGATCTGGTTGTAGTAGGCGTCGAGCGAGGACTTCGAGGCGGTCGCGGTACGCACCTGGTTGTTCAGGAACTCGTCGCTGTAGCGCTTGATCTCGGCGATCTTGGTGCCGGTGCCGACAAATCCGTAGCCGAACTCCATCGACGTCGACGTGGCCTGCACCACGCCCTGGCGGCTGTAGCCGTCCACGTTGGCGTTGGTGATGTTGTGGCCGGTCGTCGCCAGCGCCGTCTGCGCCGCGTACAGGCCAGTCTTGCCGATGCTGAGGAGGTTTCCGGACATGTCGTTTCTCTATCTGTTGTTATGTTCTACGGCAGATCTTGCCAAAACTTGAATGCCGCCCGCTTAGGCAAGGGAGTGCTTGATAATTTTTGACAGTTTGTGTCCGTAGTTCGGGTCGGTCGCATAGCCGGCGCGCTGCAGGCCGTGCGCGAAGGCCGAGGCGTCGCCGGCGCTGTCGAGCACCTTCTCGTAGCGTGGATTGTTCGCCAGCATGCGCGCGTAATCCTTGAACGAGTCGCCCGGGCTGTCGTAGGCGCGGAATTTCTCGACCTTCTGGTGCGGCTTGCCGTTGATGTATTCGGTGGTCACGGCGGTGGCGACCTTGCCCTTCCAGCCCGGGCCGGCCTTGATGCCGAACAGGTTGTTGGCGTTCGTGCCGTCGGCATTGCGGATCATGCGCCGGCCCCAGCCGGTTTCGAGCGCCGCCTGGCCCAGCATGAACTTGGCCGGCACGCCGGTGACCTCTTCCGCCGCGGCCGCGTGGGCGCCGAGCTTTTCCTGGAAGGCGCGCACGTGGGCCGGCTGGACCCGTCCGGCGCCGTTGATGCCCTGGGTCTGCAGGCCGGCGTCCAGGCCTTCCTTCAGCGGACCGAGCTTGCCCTTGACCGGGATGTCGAGCGCCTCGGCCACGCCGTTCCTGCCGACCACGGCGGACGAGGTGCCGGCATCGGCGCCGATCGCCAGCGCCTTGGCGTCGCTTTGCACCGACAGCTGGCGCACCAGCACGTCGGCCAGGCCCATGCCGCGCTTGGCCAGGTTCTGGCTCAGCTGCTGGTCGAGCATGGACGTGAACATCTTGGTCTGCTGGTTGTCCATCACGCCTTCCTGGGGCGTGGCCTCGCGCATGGTCTTCATCATCTGGTTGATGAAGAGGGCCTCGAACTGGGTCGCGGCGCCGCGCATGGCGTCGTTCGAGCCGGCCTTGGCCGACTGCTTCAGCTTGCCCAGGTCCTGGACGTCGAGCGCGAACTTGCTGCTCAGGTCGTGCTTGGAAGGAATCATGCGGGCGTCCTCAGATGATCTCGAGTTCGGCGCGCAGCGAACCGGCGGCCTTCAGCGCCTGCAGGATGGCCAGCAGGTCCTGCGGGGTCGCGCCGATCGAATTCATGGCCTTCACCACTTCCGCCAGCGAGGCGCCGCCCTTCACCAGCAGCACCTTGCCCGGGTCCTTCTTGACTTCCACGGTCGGGCTGGTCGTGACCACGGTCTGGCCACGCGAGCCCGGCGCCGGCTGGCTGACGTTCTGGTCGGCGCCGATCGTCACCGACAGGTTGCCGTGCGAGATCGCGCAGGTGTCGAGCGTGACGGCCTGGTTCATCACCACCGAGCCGGTGCGCGCATTCAGGATCACCTTGGCGGCGGCCGCGGCCGGCTTGACGTCGATGTTCTCGAGCAGGCCGATGAAGCTCACGCGCGCGTCCGACGAGGCCGGGGTGCGCACGCGGATCACGCGTCCGTCGAGGGCGGTGGCGGTGCCGGCCCCGAACTGGTCGTTCACGGCGCTCACCACGCGGCTGGCGGTGGCGAAGTCGGTGTCGTTCAGCTCCAGGCGGATCTGGTTGTTCTCGCCCAGGTTCGACGGCACCGCGCGCTCGACGGTGGCGCCGGCCGAGATCTTGCCGACCGACAGGTGGTTCACCTGCACCTGGGCGCCGCCGGCGGAGGCGCCCACGCCACCCACCAGCACGTTGCCTTGCGCCATGGCGTAGACCTGGCCGTCCGCGCCGTGCAGCGGCGTCATGAGCAGGGTGCCGCCGCGCAGGCTCTTCGCGTTGCCGATCGAGGAGACAGTGATGTCGATGGTCTGGCCCGGCTGGGCAAAGGCCGGCAGCGAGGTCGTGACCATCACGGCCGCGACGTTCTTCAGTTGCAGCTGGCCGGTCGGCGGCAGGTTCACGCCCTTCTGCTGCAGCATGGCGATGATCGACTGCACGGTGAACGGGGTCTGGCTGGTCTGGTCGCCGGTGCCGTCCAGGCCCACCACCAGGCCGTAGCCCGACAACTGGTTCTGGCGCACGCCGGCGATGCTGGCCATGTCCTTCAGGCGCTCGGCCTGGGCCATCGGTGCGGCGAGCGTGCTTGCGAGAGCGGCGCAGAGCGCCAGCAGCGGAAAGGTAAAACGCATCATCACTCCGGAAAAATCAGAACGGCAGCAGCGACTGGAAGAAGCGCGACATCATCGAGTTCACCTCGGCGCGGTCGATGCGGCTGTTGGTGCGGTACTCGACGCGCGCGTCGGCCACCACGGTCGACGAGACGACATTGCCCGTCTGGATGGTGTCGGGGCTGACCATGCCCGAGAAGCGGATGAACTCGATGCCCTTGTTCATGGCGACCTGCTTCTCGCCGGCGACGATCAGGTTGCCGTTCGAGAGCACCTCGGTGACGGTGACGCCGATGGTGCCGGTGAAGGCATTGCTGGCGCTCTGGTTGTCGCCGTCGGCGAACTTGATGCCGCCTTCGGTGGCCACGCTCGCGCCCAGGCGCGACTGCAGCGGGCCCGGCAAACCAAAACTGGCGCTGCCCGACTTGTTGCCCGAGCTGGCGCCGCTCTTGTTGGCCGAGGTCTTCTCGACGATATTGATGGTCAACAGGTCGCCCACCTGGCGCGCCCGGCGGTCTTCGAACATCGGGCGGTAGCGCGCGGCGTTGTAGATCGCGCCGTCGGTCGGCGGCGCGACCTCGGCCAGGGGCGGACGCGCGCTGCGCGTTTCCTGCACGATCGAGCTCGGGGTGGTGGCGCAGCCGGTGAGGACCACGGCGGCCGCGATGAAAGCGAGTTTGGTCATGGTGTGAACGTGAACGATGACGGCGAACGATTACAGCTGGGCCAGCTTCTGCAGCATCTGGTCGGAAGTCGTGATCGCCTTCGAATTGATCTCGTAGGCGCGCTGGGTCTGGATCATGTTGACCATTTCCTCGACCACGTTGACGTTCGAGGTCTCGACGTAACCCTGCATCAGCACGCCGGCGCCGTTGGTGCCCGGGGTGTTCGCGTTCGGGTTGCCCGAGGCGGTGGTTTCCATGTACAGGTTCTCGCCCTTCGACTCCAGGCCGGCCGGGTTCACGAAGGTCATCAGCTGCAGGTTGCCGATCTGGGTGGTGGCGGTGGTGCCGGCCGTTTTCACCGACACGGTGCCGTCGCGGCCGACGGTGATCGTCTCGGCATTCGCGGGAATCGTGATCGGCGGCTGCACCGGGTAGCCGCTGGAGGTGACCAGGGTGCCGTTGGCATCGACCTGGAAGGAGCCGTCGCGGGTATACGCCTGGGTGCCGTCGGGCAGCAGCACGGGGAAGAAACCGGTGCCGTTGATCATCACGTCCTTCGAGTTGCCCGTTTCCTGCGGGTTACCCTGGGTGAAGATGCGCTCGGTCGAGACGGCGCGCACGCCGGTGCCCAGCTGCAGGCCGGAAGGCAGGTTGGTTTGCTGGGACGATTGGGCGCCAGGCTGGCGCACGGTCTGGTACAGCAGGTCCTCGAACACCGCACGCGAACGCTTGAAGCCGTTGGTGCTGACGTTGGCGAGGTTGTTGGTGATGACGTCGAGGTTGGTCTGCTGCGCCTCGAGGCCGGTCTTGGCGATGAACAGCGAACGAATCATGGGTTTCTCCTTTTGGCGGCGGGATCGGAAGGGTCCGACCGCCATGCATAATAGAATTATGCTGGAGAAACACTTAGTTCAAAGCGAGGAGTTGGCTGGCTTTCGCGGCGTTATTCTCGGCGTTCTTCATCAGGCTCATTTGCGTTTCGAACGACCGCGCCAGCCCGATCATGGTCACCATGGCGTCCACGGCGTTGACGTTGCTGCCCTCCAGCGCGCCGCCGGCGACGCGGATCGACGGGTCGGCCTGGGCGCTGCCGCCATCCTTCAGGCGGAACAGGCCGTCGTCGCCGCGCACCAGGTCCTGGGTCGGCGGGTTCACCAGCTTCAGGCGGCCGAGGATGACCGGCGCGGCCGGGCGCTCGGCGTTCGAGACCGTGGAAATCGTGCCGTCGCCGCCGACGGTGACCGTGACGTCCGGCGGGATCGTGATCGGACCGCCCTCGCCCATGATGGTCTGGCCGCCGGTGGTGGTCAGCACGCCGTTCGGGCTCATCTGCAGGGCGCCGTTGCGGGTATAGCTTTCGGTGCCGTCCGGGTTCTGGACTGCGATCCAGCCCGGCCCCTTGACCGCGACGTCGAGGTCGCGGCCGGTGATCTGCAGCGGGCCGGACGAGAAATCGGCGCCGACCGTGTTGTTGACCACGAAGGTCCGGGTCGGCAAGCCTTCGCTTTGCACCGGCACGGCGCGGAAGGTGTCCAATTGGGCGCGGAAACCCGTCGTGTTCAGGTTCGCCAGGTTGTTCGAGGTCGTCGCCTGCTGTTCCAGGATGTGCTTGGTGCCGGAGGCGGCGGTGTAGATCAGGCGGTCCATTGTTGTTTCCTTCGTTGTACGTGCCGGGTGATGCGTTTCGATGTGCTGCGGCGGCATACCGCGTGGGTACAAGTACCCACCCTACCAAACCGTTTTTCGTAGGGTGGGTACTCGTACCCACGCCGTCTCACCGCTTGAACAAACGCGGCGCCGAACCAATCACGCTTAGCGCATGTTCACCAGCGTCTGCAACACCGAATCCTGGGTCTTGATGGTCTGCGCATTCGCCTGGTACACGCGCTGCGCGGTGATCATGTTGACCAGCTCGGCGGTCAGGTCGACGTTCGAGGTCTCGACCGCCGACGACTGCAGCACGCCGAAGCTGCCCGAATCCGGCACGCCGACCAGCGGCGTGCCCGAATCGGCCGACTCGGCCCAGGCGTTGTTGCCGAGCGGCTCGAGGCCGTTGGGATTGGTGAAATTGGCCAGCACCACCTGTCCCAGCGGTTTGCTCTGGCCGTTGCTGTACTGGCCGAGGATGACGCCCTCTTCGCCGATCGAGAAACGCTGCAGGTTGCCGGCGGTGTAGCCGTCCTGGACCAGCTTCTTGTCGCTGGTCGAGGTGCCATACTGGGTGGTGCCGGTGTAGGCGATTTCCATCGTCTGGATCGGGGTGGAGCCGGTGGACGGGAAGATCGGCAGGTCGATGTTGAACTTGCCGCCGTTCGGGGTGGTGACCGCGTTCAAGGCGCCGTTCTCGTCGAAGCGCAGGGTGCCGATCGGCACCGCCGGGACCTTGACCGCGGCCGCGATGGCCTTGTCGACCTGGTCCGGCGAAGCGCCGGCGATGCGCGCCGCGTCGCCGCCGGCGGCGACGATCGCGGCCTGGCCGGCGGCATCGGCGCCTGCCGTGCCGGCCGCCGCGGACACCATCCGCGACGCCTCGGTGGCGTAGTTCGCCAGCGCGGCGGAAATCGTTGCCGCCACCGGCGGGATCGCCTTGGTGGCCGCGTCCCAGGCGGCGCGCGCCGCGTTCACGGCCGCGAAGTCGGCGGTGTCGCCCTGGGCGGCCTGGGCCACTTTCAGGTTGGTGATCTCGGTGCCGTCGTTGGCCGCGTAGACGTCCCAGGTGCCCGAGCCGTTCTTCACGTAGAAGGTCGACAGCACGTGCGGGTTGCCCAGCGTGTCGTAGACGTCGATCGGGGTCTGCTTGTTGTAGGTGTTGGGGTCGGCTGCGTCGAAGGGGTTCACGGCCGGCGCCGCGGCGCGCGAGTCGAGGTTCATCTCGATGCCGACCTTGGCCGTCGAGACCGGCTTCAGGTTGGCGGTGTTGATCTGCAGCGGCACCGGGGCGCCGGCCAGCACCTGGCCGGTGACGCCCACGCCGTAGCCGGTCAGCTTCGAGCCGGCCGCGTTGACCATGTAGCCTTCCTTGTCCAGCGAGAACTGGCCGTTGCGGGTGTACTGCACCATGCCCGAGGACACGGTACGGAAGAAACCCTGGCCGTTGATGGCGATGTCGAGCGAGTTGTTCGAGGATTCGATATTGCCCTGGGTGAACTGCTGGGCAATCTGCGACACCTTGGTGCCGATACCGGCCGTCATGCCGCCGGCGCCGTTCAGCGAGCTGGCATAGACGTCGGCGAACTGCGCCTGCGCGCCCTTGAAGCCGACCGTGCTGGCGTTGGCGATGTTATTGCCGATGACATCCAGCGATTTCGCAGCACCGTTCAAGCCGCTCAGACCTTGTTGAAAAGACATGTGGTTCTCCTTGAATGGGAAAGGTAAGCGGCTTGGCTTACAAGACTTGTTTGATATCGTCGAGCGTCACGGCGCCCTTGCCGGCGAGGTTGATCTTCACCCCGTCCTTGGAATTGGTGCTGACGCTGGCCACGCTGTCGAGGCTCAGGCCCTTGACGTCGGTCAGCGGCTGGCCGCCGCGGGTGGCGACCACGCGGAAGGTGTAGCCGCCGTCGGCCAGGGTGGCGGCGTCGACCGCATCCGAGCTGCCGTCCCAGGCCAGCGGGGTGGCGCCGGCTTCCATCGCGCCCATCTCGATCGTGGCCACGTCCTTGCCGGTCTTCGGATCGGTCACGATCACCTGCACGTTGTCGGCCGCGGTCGCCAGGTCGATGCCGAACACCGACTGGCCTTTCACCAGGGTAAGGTTGCTGCCTTCGACCAGCACGCCGTGGCCGATCAGGTTGGTCGCCGCCAGCGCCTCGCTCGACTGGTAGCTCGACTTCAGCGTCTCGAGCGTCTCGTTGAGCTTGTTCACGCCGGTCACGGTCTGGAGCTGGGCCAGCTGGCTGGTCACCTGGGCGTTGTCGAGCGGGTTCAGCGGATCCTGGTTCTTCAGCTGGGTCACGAGCAGGGTCATGAACTTGTCGGTGTCGGCCTGGACGCCATCCTTCTCGGTCTTCTTGGCGTTCATGGTCGCCATCAGGTCGTTGATCGAAGTGCCGGACGCGGCGCTGTTTACGGTGGACATATCGGTGGCTCGTTAGGATTATTGACCCAGGGTCAGGGTTTTCAGCAGCATGCTTTTCGCCGCGTTCATGGTTTCGACGTTGTTCTGGTACGAGCGCGAGGCCGACAGCATGTTGACCATCTCGTCCACCGCGTTCACGTTCGGCATCGAGACATAGCCCTTCTCGTCGGCCATCGGATGCTTGGGATCGTAGACCTGCTTCAGGGGCGACGGGTCCTCGACCACTTCGCGCACCTTGACGCCGGTGCCGCCGGTGGCCATCGGCACCGCCTCGAACACGACCTGCTTGGCGCGGTAGGCTTCGCCGGTGCTCGAGGTGGCGCTGTCGGCGTTGGCGAGATTGCTGGCGACCGTGTTCAGGCGCTGGGCCTGGGCGCTCATGGCCGAGCCGGAGACGTTGAAGATATTAAAGAGCGACATGATGGCTGACCTCTGAAGGCTTATTGCCCGTTCTGGATCGCTGCCAGCAGGCCGCGGATCTGGTGGTTGATCATCGTGATGCCGGCTTCGTAGCGCAGCGCATTGTCGGCGAACTGGTTGCGCTCGACGTCCATGTCGACCGTATTGCCGTCGACCGCCCCCTGCACCACGCCGCGGTAGAGCACCGGGGTGCCGTCGGGCAGCGCCTTGCCGTCGGCGGCCGGCTGCTGGTGGCGCGCATTGGTGGCGGCCAGTGGATTGCCGGGGTTCGCCGCGCGCGACAAGGCGCCCTGCATGGCGCTGGCGAAGTCGATGTCGCGCGCCTTGAAGTTCGGGGTGTCGGCGTTGGCGATGTTGGACGCCAACAGTTCCTGGCGCTGCGACCGCAGGGACAGCGCCGTTTCGTTGAAGCGTAAGTAGTTGTCGAGTTTGCCGATCATGCCGCCTCCGGGCAGATTTCTGGTTGGGACAGCGTGAATCATACGTTTGAGCAACACAACCCAATCGAAGGATAAGGAGCCCCAAACCCCGGCTATTCAAAGTTTCACTGCGGCATCAAGACGCCTAAGATGGCAGCCATCGAAAAGCATTCTTTTGCCATGTTCAAGAATTTGAGATTGTTCACCCTCCTGCTGCTGGCCGCGCCGCTGGCGCTGGCACAGACGCCAGGCGCGCGCCAGGACGGCGCCGCGCTGCGCAAGGTGGCCGAACACTATCTGCAGACGCAAAGCGCCGGCCTGCCGGGCAAGGTGACCGTCAAGATCGGCGCGGTCGACCCGCGCCTGTCGCTGCCGGCCTGCCCGGCGCCGGAAGCCTTCCAGCAACCGGGCGCCCGCCCCTGGGGCAAGACCACGGTCGGCGTGCGCTGCACGGCCCCGGCATGGAGCATCTTCCTGCAGGCCCAGGTGAGCGTGATCGCCGACTACGTGACCGCCGCCGTGCCGCTGGCCCAGGGCCAAGCCATCGAGGCCGGGCAATTGACCACGATGCAGGGCGACATTGCCGCCATGCCGAACGGGATCGTCACCGACATGGCGCAGGCGATCGGCCGCACGCCCATCGTCTCGCTGCCGGCCGGCGCCCCGCTGCGCCTGGATTCGCTGAAGAGCAAACCGGTGGTGCAGCAGAACCAGGCGGTGCGTATCGTTTCTCGTGGAGAAAACTTCTCGGTCTCGGGCGAAGGCAAGGCGATCGGCAACGCCGGCGAAGGCCAGGTGGTGCAGGTACGCACCCCGCGCGGGGCCATCATCAGCGGCACGGCACGGATGGGCGGGATCGTCGAAGTGGCATTGTAAAAAAACCTCTCTGTTTGCGGATCCGCGCTAAAGTTTGGGCCTGGTCGGCCGTTACACAGTGCAGATCCCGGAGTTCCTGCTCCGAACCGAGAAGGATGATGCTGTGAAAATCAACGATACCCTCAAAGGCCCGCAAGGCCTGCAACAACAGAATCAGACCACGGCAGCCAACGCGAAGCAGGCGGAAAAGGCTGCCGCCACCGCCGCCCCGGCCCAGACCGACAGCGTACGCCTGTCGTCGCAAGCCCAGGCAACGAGCGGCACCGGCAAGGCGAACGAAGTGTTCGACGCCAAGAAAGTTGAACGTATCAAGATGGCAATTGCCGATGGGCAGTTCCAAGTCAATTCCGAAAGGATCGCGGACGGCTTGCTCGATACCGTGCGCGACCTGCTCCACTCACGCAACCGATAAAGCACCATGACCAGTCCGACCGCCACCCTCCCCGCCGAACGCCAGCGCATCGACGCGCTGGTGGAACTGATGAAGCAGGAACAGCAGCTGCTGGTGGCGGCGGATGCGGACGGACTGGCAGAAGTCACGCCGCGCAAGGTCGCGCTGGTGCAGGAACTGGCGCAACTCTCGCGCCAGCGCCACGCGGCCCTGGGCGGCGCGGGTTTCCAAGCGGCGGAAGCCGGCATGGAACCCTGGCTGGCGGCGCATGGCGACGAGGCTATGCGCTCGTCCTGGTCCGAACTGCTGGCGCGCACGGCGGAGGCCAAGGAACTGAACCGGGTGAATGGCATGCTGATCAATCGCCAGATGGCGCATAACCAGACGGTGCTGCAGGCGTTGCGTACGCCGACCGGCGGCGCGGATTCGACCTTGTATGGAGCCAATGGGCAGACCTTTGGCGCCGGGGCCTCGCGGCGGTTCGTGCTGGGCTGAGGTTTACTTCCTTCTCTTTTGATGACGGCCGCATGCGGCCGTTGTTGTTTCTGGGTGCGCTCAAGACCTGGCCAGCTGGCGTCGCTCGATTGCGCCGCCTCGCGCCGAAAGCTGACCCATCTGGACCGTTCTAAACCGGCAACGCTCCAGATACGAGAGCGTGCAGTTCGGCCTGACAGGCGCCGCTTGGCTTGCCCGCATCGCACAAGCTCCGATGCGTTGGTGGTCCGGGCACGCCCCGGATGGCCGCAGCGTCAAGCCGCACGCTAGAGCGTGCTCTCGGTTGCGGTGCAACAAATTATCGCCTAACATACCCATCAATGATGCATTTAAAGCAACTTTTTTGGAGGGTATGATCTTGCTTTCCCTTCCCTACACCCCGGATGTCGAAACGGTCGCTGAAGACGAAGCGCGCCTGACCGAAGAGATCGTCGAACGGATGGCGGCTACCAACCGCTGCGCCTTCGAGCGCCACCGCCACGGGATCCGCGACGCCCATGCGAAGTCGAACGGCCTGCTGGTGGGCGAGCTCGAGGTCCATGCGGATTTGCCGCCCGAGCTGCGCCAGGGGATCTTTGCCGAGGCGCGCACTTACCAGGTGGTCGCGCGCCTGTCCTCGGCGCCCGGCGACATCCACTCCGACAAGATTCCCGCCCCGCGCGGCTTTGCGCTCAAGGTGATGGGCGTGGACGGCGAACGCCTGTCGCCCGACATTGCCGGCGCCAACCAGGACTTCCTGATGGTGAACTTCCCGGTGCTCGCTTTCGGCACCATCCCGAAGTACAAGCAGATGCTGGCGCTGCTCGAAGCGAACGCGCATGCGCCGGACACCTTCCAGCGCCTGGTCGCCGGCACCGCGCGCGGCGCGAAGGAACTGGTGCAGGCACTGGGCCTGGAGCCGGGTGCCACCCTCGAAGGCCTGGCGCGCGACAACCACCATCCGCTCGGCGAGACCTACCACACGCAGGCGGCAATCCGCTTCGGCGACTACATCGCCAAGCTTGCGCTCGCGCCTAAGTCCGCGGAGGTACGCGCGCTGGCCGGCCAGCCGCTGCGCGAGGTGCACGACGCCTGCATGCGCGACGCCGTCAGCGCCTTCTTCGCCGAACAGGGCGCGGAATATGAACTGTCGGCGCAGCTGTGCGTCGACCTGGCGGCGATGCCGGTCGAGGACGCCGCCATACCGTGGAGCGAGGCGCGTTCCCCGCACCGCCCCATCGCCACGCTGCGCTTCCCTGCGCAGCGCAGCGCCACGCCAGGACGCCAGGTGTACGGCGACGACATCCTGTCCTTCAACCCATGGAACGGCATCGAGGCGCACCGGCCGCTGGGCGGCATCATGCGCATCCGGCGCGCAGCCTATGAGCGTTCGAGCGCGTATCGCCACACGATGAACGCGCGACCGCGCACGGAGCCATCGCAGCCTTCCGACATTCCCGACTGAGGAGCCAGAACCATGACCGAGAAAACCACCGATCCGCGCCTGGACGACGAAACCTGGCTGCAGGAAGTCAGGCGCCGCATCGACGCAGTGGCGCACGACGCGCCGCATCTTGCGAAGATCGCGCTGGAAGCGATGGTGCGAAAGCACAATCCCGACCTGAAGGGCAGCGCCAGATCGGCCGGGCGCGCCGGCAAGCAATCCGGCAACGTGTCCGAGCTGACCGCCATCGCGCAGCTCAAGCCGGGCGGCGCCGACCGCCTGCGCCGCATTTTCGATCTCACCAACGGCAATATGGACGGCGCCCAGCGCGTCTCCACCTTGCACGACATGCGTTTCGTCTTCTTCGACAACGACACCCGCATCCTGTTCGCCACCACCTATGACGGCGACTGGGACAGCTACATCAACGATTTCGCGACCAAGATCCCGGAACTGATGGACCTGCTGTTCGCGAACGTGGAAGGCTGGCCCGGCATCGCCAATCCGCAAGTGAAGGACTTCATTGCCTCGCACCAGATCGACGCCGCCGGCTGGTTCGTCGCCAATCCGCAGGTGACAGTGGTCGATACCCGCCGCTACCAGCGCATGGAAAAGGCGCTGGATGCCTTCTTCGATGCCATGGCCGCGCATCCGCCCGCGGACGAGACGACGCGCAAGGCGCTCGATACGCTCACGGCCGCGATCTCGCAGCCGGAAGGGGTGGATTACTGACATGAGCCTGCTCACCGATCTGAAGGCGCGCTTCCGGCGCGAACGGGTCACGCTGGCCCTGGACGACATCCAGGCCCTGATCCTGCGCTCGCGCCCCGAACCCTATGTCGGCATCCACGCGATGCTGCATATCGACGAGGCGGAGGGAGGACGCGACCTGGTACGCCGCCTGGCCGCCCACATCCCCTCCGCGGCTGGCTGGACCGACGACCGCGAAGCCTGGATTGGCGCAGCTCTCAGTTTCCAGGGCCTGAAGGCGCTGGGGCTGCCGGAATCCTCGCTGAAGAGTTTTCCCCTGCCCTTCCAGCAAGGCATGGCGGCACGCGCCGAACAACTGCGCGACATCGGCGGCAATGCGCCCGAACACTGGGACGAGGCCTTTCGCCCCGGCGCCTGCCACCTCGCGCTGACGATCTATGCGCGCGACGAGGCCGCGCTCGACGTCGCGCGCGCCAAGGCCATGGGCGAACTGGCGCGCTCGCACGGCGTGACCCTGGTCGGCACCCATGCCTTCGGCGCCGATGCCGACGCCAAGAACCCCTTCGGCTTCCGCGATTCGATTTCGCAGCCGGCAGTCGCCGGCAGCGGCGTCGATCCGGTGCCGGGCCAGGAGCGTGCGATCGCGGCCGGCGAATTCATCCTCGGCGAAGACAGCGAGAGCGGGGCGCCGGTGGCGATGCCCGATCCGCCTGAATTGGGGCGCAATGGCTCCTTCGTGGTGCTGCGCAAGTACGCCAGCCAGGTCGGCGCCTTCAATGATTTCGTGCGCAGCCATGCCTCCGGCGAGCAGGAGGAAGAGCTGCTGGCCGCCAAGCTGGTCGGGCGCTGGCGCAGCGGCGCGCCGCTGATCCTCGCGCCCGAGCATGACGATCCGGACCTGGGCGCCGACCCGACTCGCAACAACGATTTCGATTTTTCGAAGGACCCACGCGGCTTCGTATGCCCGCATGCGTCCCACATGCGGCGCCTGAACCCGCGCGACAGCAAGCTGACGATCCTGACCGACGTGAACATCCACCGCATCATTCGACGCTCCTCGACCTTCGGCCCCAAATGGCGCCGCGACGTGACGGCGGCCGACGATGTGCATGGCGACCGCGGCATCTTCTTCATCTTCATCAGCGCGCGCGCTTACGACACCATCGAGTTTCTCCAGCAGGAGTGGATCAACCGCGGCAACTTCATCGACCTTGGTGCCGAGCGCGACGCCGTCGTCGGCCTGCACGAGACGCCCGGCAGCTTCACGCTGCCGCAGCCGCCGGTGAGGCGCCGACTGGACGGCGTCGCCACCTTCAATCGCCTGAGGGGCGGCGAATACCTGTTCATGCCGTCGCTGAGCGCCCTGCGCTGGATCGGCGAGGCCGGCTGGACAGGCTAGCGGTCCGATGGAGCTGGAGATGGCAAGAGCCAACAACATCCAGCTTCCGTGACATCGAACGAGATATTCGAGCAGGTCAGGCGTTGATACTTGCCTTTCAATGCGATGCACTCAGCGGCTCCGATTGGGCGTCGCGGCGGTTTGTGCTGGGCTAAAGTTTTACTTTCTTCTCTTTTGATGACGGCCGCGGATGCGGCCGTTGTTGTTTCCGGGACCTATTCCACTCGTCCCGTAAGCACGTGACTAAGAGCGACCGGCGCCGCCGTTCCGTCCTTTGCTGTTTGCGTACACCCACGTGTATTCAGCACCAAACAGGAAAATCTGCGCGGAATAGTAGAACCACGCGACAAGAATCACAAAGGAGCCGGCTGCGCCAAAGCCCGAGGCCACGCTCGATTTCGCGAGGTACAAGCCGATCAAGGTTTTACCTACGTTGAAGAGCAAGGCTGTGACCGCGGCCCCCATCCACACATCGTGCCAGGATATTTTCGCGGTTGGCATGATCTTGTAGATCATCGCAAACAGGACCGTGAAGAGGGCAAACGACGCGGTGAAATTCAGTACGCTCGCCAACACGCTTTCCGCTGCCTCTCCACCGCCCAACCATTCGCTCGTCGCCGCGAGCGCAGCACTGACGACAAGGGAAACCATCAGCATGAAAGCGAATCCGAGAACCAGGCCGAAGGATAAGATGCGGCTGCGCACCCAACCCCAAATGCCTGAAGGTTTTTCTTTCGCCGGCACGCGCCAGATGCGGTCCAGATCGGTTTGCAGTTCGGCGAAAATGGCCGTTGCGCCCAGCAGCAGAAGGAAACCGCCAACGATGCTGGCGAGGATTCCGGTGGACGGTTCGCGCGCGGCTTGAAGCAAGCCCTGCACGGCCGTCGCTCCTTCCTGACCCATGATGCCTTGAAGCTGCGCGATGATTGCGCCTTGTGCGGCGTCCTGTCCAAATACCATCCCGGCAATCGCGATGACGAGGACCAGCAGCGGCGCCAGGGAAAACAGTGTGTAGTACGACAGCGCTGCCCCCATGCTCGGGGCGTAATCATCGATCCATGCGTTTGCTGCCGCCAGGAGTATTTGCCACTGCCTGCCGACCCAGCTCGCCGAGGTTTGCTCGAACTTTGGATGCGGCGGCGTGCTTGTGGCTGTATCCGCGTCCTTTGCATCGGATGTGCGGTTCTCTGGACGCGTCACGGCATATTCTTTTACTTCCTGGACCGGGGCGGGTGCGGGGACATTGGCATTCTTCACTGCCGAGGCAAGAAACGCTGCCAACGGTACGAGAAAACTACCCGCCTTCACGGTATCGCCGGTGTCGTCGCTGCGTTCCGCTGCCCTGCTGGACCTGCTGGGCCTACTGAATACAGGCGTTTTCTTGCGCCTGACGAGGGCATAGCCCGCCGCTGCGATGCCCAGCACAGCGGCGCCACGCACATACGGGGAGGAAAGCATATCCGAGGCCTTTGATTTGAGTACGTCGAACTGCGCATTCGCTCTCGGCTCGGCGGCAGTCACGCGGATTTCTGCTTCATGCTTTTCGTGATCGGTAGCGCTCATGTTGTCCTCATGTGGTCGGCATTCGTGCCGGGCTGCCGTGGCGTGACGGCGAAATGGCTGGTTTCCACCTTAAGCCTTTTGCGAGGACGGGTCAGTACGGTGACTCACCGTCTGCAGAGGCAATAGCGGATTGCGCATCCGGCACATGCCATTCAGGAGACCGTTCAATTGATTGCGGTATACGGATCAAATGAGCGACAACGCGAGCTTCGTACCGCGTGGGTTCGAGAACCCACCCTACAAGCTTGCCGTAGCGCAAGCACCGTCGCTCGCAACGGGCACACAGTATTCCTTGGAGTCATTTTTCGACGGAGGAATCCATGCAACGCCCTGCCCTTCATGCCGCTGCCGCCCTGCTGCTGGCCTGCGCCCTGCCCGCCCACGCCGACGGCGCGATCGCCGTCACCGTCACGCCCGACCAGCCGGCGCTCGGCAAGGGCGACGACGTCAACGTGACCGTGACGCTGACGAATACCGGCAATACACCGCAGCGCCTCTTGAGGTGGCGCACGCCCTTCGTGCCGGCCGAGCACGCGCTGTTCCAGATCACGCGCGACGGGCTATCGGTGCGCTATCTCGGCCGCCACGTGAAGCGCGCGGCGCCGACCGAAGCCGATTACATCGTGCTCGCGCCGGGTGAATCGCGCAGCGCCCGCGTCGAGCTGTCGAAGCTGTACGAGATGCAGGTCACTGGCGCCTATTCGGTGCGCTATCACACGAGCAATGCCGCGCCCAGCGCCAAGGCGGGGGCCGACATCGTGGTCGGAGACCTCGCCTCCAGCCAGGCGGCGATCTGGATCGAGGGGCGCCTGCCGCGCGGCGCAGTGGCACCAATGACGCCTGCCCTGGCCGCCCCCAGCGGTCCGGCCGGTCTAAGCTTCAGCCAGTGCTCGAACGCCCAGCAGGAATCGATCACGAAGGCCTTTTCGGCCGGCACCGCGATGGCCGCCGATGGCGTGGAATACCTGACCAGCCGCAAGCAGCAGGGCCCGCGCTACGTGAACTGGTTCGGCACGCACGAGGCGGCACGCGTGACCACGGTCACGAACAATTTCACGGCCATCAAGAACGCCTTCGAGACCAAGCCGGTGAAGGTCGATTGCGGTTGCGACGAGCCGTATTTCGCCTACGTCTACCCGGCACAGCCCTACAACATCTACGTTTGCAAGGCCTTCTGGACTGCGCCGCTGACCGGCACGGATTCGATGGGCGGCACCCTGCTGCACGAGATGAGCCATTTCGACGTGGTGGCCGGCACCGACGACCACGTCTATGGCCAGAGCGGTGCGGCCGAGCTGGCGCGCAGCGCGCCGCAGCGAGCGATCAACAATGCCGACTCGCACGAATATTTCGGGGAGAACACGCCGCCCTTGCAATGAAGGATGCCTAGCACGGCTAAACAGCAAAATCCAGCGAAATATTGAAAAACTTGCACATCTATTAGTCTTGCGCAAAGAAGCTGCGCACTATTCGATGTGCATTGCTGCGGGCTCATGAAATGCTCAGTATGTAAGTGAGTTTTCGTTAGATTGAGATCAAGCTTTCAGCGAGAACTCGTCAATAACAAGGCTGCATTTGCGGCCACGACAACTTACATACGGAGAGCAAACATGAGCTGGAACAGCATCCTGAAGTCGGCAGTCGGTATCGCGGCACTGGGCGTTGCCTTTGGCGCGCAGGCGGGGTCGAACGGCGTGACGGTCTCGGTCACGCCCGAAAAGAACATGCTCGGCGCGAGCGACGACGTGGTGGTCAAGGTGACGATCACGAACACCTCGAACAGCCCGCAGTACGTGCTCAAGTCGCGCACCCCGTTCGAGGGGCTGAGCGCGCCGCTGTTCGACATCACCCGCGACGGCCAGAAAGTGATCTACACCGGGGCCCTGGTCAAGCGCGCCAAGCCGACCGCGGCCGACTACTACCTGCTCAAGCCGGGCGCCTCGCATACGGTGAAAGTCGAGCTGTCGGCCCTGTACGACATGAGCGTGACGGGCGACTACGCGATCCGCTACCGCACCGCTTCGCCGGATCTGTTCCTGGGCAACAAGGGCCGCCTCGGTGGCGACGTCAGCGCGGCCGCCGGCGGCGCCGAGATCGGCGAACTGCAGTCGGATGCCGCTGCGCTGTACATCGAGGGTCGCCTGCCGCGCGGTTCGGGTTCGCCGATCATGGAAGCGCTCAAGCGCGGCGACGGCACCGTGAGCCCGATGGCGCTGAGCTATGCGAACTGCACCGCCTCGCAGCAGAGCACGGTTGCCTCGGCGATCTCGGCCGCCAAGACCATGAGCAACGGCTCGGTCACCTACATGGCCAAGACCACGATGGGTCCGCGCTACACCAAGTGGTTCGGCACCGCGACCTCGACCCGGGTCTCGACCGTCCGCTCGCACTTCAACGCGATCAAGGATGCGTTCGACAACAAGAGCGTGGTGGTCGATTGCGGCTGCAACCAGAACTACTACGCCTACGTGTATCCGACTCAGCCGTACCGCATCTACGTCTGCAAGGCCTTCTGGTCGGCGCCGTTGACCGGCACCGATTCGAAGGGCGGCACCCTGGTGCACGAGATGAGCCACTTCAACGTCGTCGCCGGCACCGACGACCACGTGTATGGCCAGAGCGGCGCCGCCAGCCTGGCGATCAGCGACCCGACCAAGGCCGTCGACAACGCCGACTCGCATGAATACTTCGCCGAGAACACCCCGGCGTTGAATTGATCGGGTCTGCTACTTGCCGGTGTGGATGAAGGTCAGCGGCCGCGCGGGGCTTTGCGACGGCTTGTCGAGCTGCTTCACATCGGCCAGGTAAGGGCCGTCATAGCCGATCTGGTAGCTGTGTCGGCCCGCCACGAAGGCGTACGAGGGCGTGATGTCGATGGTGTTCTTGACTTCCTTGCCCGGCGCGACCGGCACGTAGTCGGCCGCCGTCAGCGCCGCGCGCTTCACCATCTTGCCGGTGTAGGCCAGCGGCCGGCCGTCGAAGGCGCGCACGTCGAAGCGGCGCCCGGTCAATTCCTTTTCTTCCGCCATTTCGCGCGGAATCCAGATGGTCTGCTTGCCGTAGTTGGACACCGTCAGGTGCACCAGCGCGCGGCCGTTCACGGATTCGACCTCGATCTTGTTTCGGACTGCCACTTGTGGGTCTCCGGCGGAGGCGCCCGCGAGCGCGGGCAGGAGGCTGGCCGCCATCACGGTGGCGAGCAGGAAGGGTCTGCGTTGCATGGGTGCTCCATATGCTTGTGTGATTCCATTGTGCGGGCGGGAGGCGGAAATGCCAAGAGGCCGGGCAGTTTTGAGCGCGCGTGGTATCGAATGGTGAGAGCGCGTGGGGTCAAGACCCCACCCTACGCAACCTGTTACCCGTAAGGTGGGGTCTCGACCCCACGCCATATGGAACGGCTGATGAAAGATTATTTCACCGAAGTCGATAATGCGAAATTTTCTTTCACTCCGGCAGCGCCGCCAAAATCGTCACCGCCACCCGCCGATTACGCGCCCTGCCCGCCTCGTCATCGTTCGACGCCACCGGCCGGTTCTCGCCATGCCCCACCGCCGTCAGGCGCGCCGGCGCGATGCCGTTCTCGATGAACAGCCGCACCACGCTGCTGGCGCGCACGGCGGACAATTCCCAGTTCGACGGAAACAGCCCGTTCGCGATCGGCACGTTGTCGGTATGCCCCTCGACCTCGATCGCATGCGGGTCGTCCTTCAGCAGGCCGGCGACCACGCCCAGCGTCGCGCGCGACTCTTCGCCCAGCGCCGCCTGGCCCTGCGCGAACAGCACGCTCTCGCTGATCTCGACGCTGACGCCGCGCGCGGTCTGCACCACGCGCACCTTGCCCGATTCGACCAGCGGCGCCAGCGAGGCACCCAGGTCGCGCGCCAGGGTGTTCATGCGTTCGCGGTCGCGCCTGGCCGCTTCCGCGCGCTTGCGCGCGATGATGCCAGAGAGCGGCAGCGGCTCGATCGCGCTGCTGGCCTGCGGGGTTTGCGGATTGCCGCCGAAGGCGCTGCCGAGGGCGTCGGACAGCACCTTGTACTTGCCCTCGTTGACGATGGAGATCGCGTACATCACCACGAAAAAGGCGAACAGCAGCGTGATCAGGTCGGCATACGAGATCAGCCAGCGGTCACGGTCCTCGCCATGGGGCTGCGCATCGTCGTAGCGTTTGCGCGCCATGTCAGCGCTTCGCCAGCAGGCTGGCCACGCGCTCTTCCACCACGCGGGTGTGGTTGCCGCTGGCCAGGTCGTGGAAGACCTCGGTGAGGATTTCGTACTGCGCCACCTGGTCGGCGACGATGGCTTTCAGCTTGTTGCCGACCGGGAGGAAGAACAAATTCGCCAGGCCGACGCCGTACACGGTCGAGACGAAGGCCACCGCGATGCCCGAGCCGAGCCGGGAAGGATCGGACAGGTTTTCCATCACGTGGATCAGGCCCAGCACCGCGCCCAGGATGCCGATGGTCGGCGCGTAGCCGGCGGCCGATTCCCAGATGCGCGCCGCCTGGCGCTCGGCGAATTCGAAGGCGTTGATCTCGGTTTCCAGCAGGTTGCGCAGCTTCTCGGGCTGGATGCCGTCCACCACCAGGCGCAGGCCCTTCTGGATGAACAGGTCCTTGGTGCCCATGTACTGCTCGAGCGAGAGCAGGCCGTCGCGCCGCGCGCTCAAGCTCCACAGGGCGATGGCATGCGCCAGCGGCTGACGCATGCTGCGCGGCGGGAAGAACACCCAGCGCAGCATGCGCATGCCGCGCCGGAAGCTGCGCGCTTCGGACTGCAGCAGCACCGCGCCGAAAGTGCCGACGACGACGATGGCGAAGGCGGCCGGCTGGAACAGCGAAGCGAAGCGGCCGCCATCGAGCGTGTGCCCGACGAACAGGCCGGCCAGCGCCAGCGCCAGGCCGATCAGGCTGGCGAAGTCCACAGTCTCTCCCGCAGCGAGGCACGCAGGCGCGCCACGGCTTGCGTGTGCAGCTGCGACACGCGCGACTCGGACACGCCGAGGACGGCGCCGATTTCCTTCAGGTTCAGTTCTTCCTCGTAATACAGGCCCATCAGGATCTTCTCGCGCGGCGGCAGGTTGTCGATCGCCTCGATCACGGCCGAGCGGAAGTCGGTGTCGAGCAGCGCGCGCAGCGGGTCGGCATCCTCGACCGCGTAACGGTCGAGGAAGCTGTCGTTGCCGTCGTCCTCGTGGAAGTCCTCGTAGTAGACCAGCTGGTGGCCGCCGCCTTCGAACAGCATCTCCTGGTAATCCTCGAGCGGCAGGTTGAGCGCTTTCGCGACTTCCGATTCGCTCGGCGGGCGGCCCAGGCGTTGCTGCAGCGCGGTCATGGCGGTCTCCACTTTCTTCATGTTCTGGCGGGTGCTGCGCGGCATCCAGTCGTTGGCGCGCAATTCGTCGACCATCGCGCCGCGGATGCGCAGCACGGCATAGGTCTCGAACTGGGCCCCGTGGTTGTCCTCGTAGCGGTTGATGGCGTCCAGGAGGCCCATCATGCCGGCCTGGATCAGGTCGTCCACCTCGACCGACGGCGGCAGCTTGGCCTTCATCTGGTGCGCCAGGCGCTTGACCAGCGGCTGGTGCTGGGTGAGCAAATGGTTCTTGTCCGCTTTCCCTTTGACGGTATACATGCTTGTGCTTTTTTCTTAAGAGCCGACGCGTACATTGAAACGGGCGTCAAAACCAGCACCGCCGCCGTGGCGCCCCAGTTGGGTCATGCCCGGCAGTGCGAAACGTCCGGCGAGCCGGCGAAACGCCACCGACGCCCCGGCCAGCGGGAAGGCATCGACCACGGTGCGCCCAAGGCGCGCTGCGCGGTGCAGGTATTCGTCGGCCGGCACCGAGCCCATGGAACTCAAGGTTACTGCAAGGTAACGACTTGCCGCCGATGCCATATTATCGTAAACCAACTTCGCCTCCGCCTCGGTGGCGCCGGTGACCAGGATGCCGAACGGACGGCGCCCGAACTCCTGGGCCAGGCGCTTGATCAGCGCATAGGCGTTGGTGATCGAGGTGGCGCTGTTCGAGACCTGCACCACGATTTCGGCGTCGGCCAGCATCGGCACGGCGAAGCCGCCTTCGCGGTTCAGTTCGCCATCAACGATGACGATGCCGCCCTGCCCTTTCACCATGACCTCGAAGGCCTTTGCCAGGCGGCGTTGTTCATCGCTGCCGGTACGCGGCACGACGCCGTCGCGCGCCAGCAATGCCACTTGAAAACCCTGCGGCGCCTGCTGGATCACCTGGTTCAGCGCGCACTCCTGGCGCGCCACCTGCATCAAACTGACGTGGCGTTCCATCTCCAGGTGGCGGGCGACGCCGCGAGTTGCGCCATCCCTGCGTTGGCAGGCATCGACGATCATCACGTCGTTGCCGGCCTGGGCCAGCGAAGCGCCCAGGTTGACCAGCATCGCGGCCTTGTCGTCGCCCGGCGTGGCCGACAGGAAGGTGACCACGCGCGGCTTCGGCCCGGCCAGCATCCGGCGCAGGCCTTCGGCCTGGTCGAAGTCGAAACTAGCCAAGGCGCACCCCGCGCAGGCTGCTGTCGTTGGCGACGTTGCCGGTATGCGCCATCACCAGCGGCAAATCGGCGTCGTCGAACTGGTTGCCGGCGTCGCGGCGGCCGCGGAAGGCGCGGTCGACCAGCATGGCGCGGTCGGCCAGGTGCAGGTCTTCCGGCACGCGCTGGCCGTTCGAGATGTAATGAAGATTCAATTTCTGCCGGATCACGACGTCGAGCACGTTGCCGATCGAGGCGGCTTCGTCGAGCTTGGTCATGATGCAGCCGTGCAGGCCGCTGCCCTGGTAGGCGCGCACCACTTCGTTCAGGGTCTCGTTGGTCGAGGTCGCGTTCAGGCACAGCAGGCGCTTCACATCCGCGCCGGCGCCGGCCAGCATCGCCACCTGCTCGGTCACCATCTGGTCGCGCTGCGACATGCCGATGGTGTCGATCAGCACGGTGTGCTTGTTCTTGAGCTCTTTGAGGGCGATGCGCAGGTCGGCTTCGTCCTTCACCGAGTGCACCATCACGCCCAGGATCTTGCCGTAGATGCGCAGCTGCTCGTGGCCGCCGATACGGTAGGCGTCGGTGGTGATCAAAGCGAGCTTCTCCGGGCCGTGGCGCATCACGCAGCGCGCCGCCAGCTTGGCGGTGGTGGTGGTCTTGCCGACGCCGGTCGGGCCGACCAGGGCGAACACGCCGCCGCGGTCGAACAGCGCGTCCTCGTCCGCCATGGTCGTCAGGTTACGGGCCAGCACGGTCTTAATCCAGCGCATCGCCTCAGCGGCATCCTTGTTGGCCGGCATCTTGTCGATCAGGTAGCGCGACAGCGAGGCCGAGAAACCGGCCGCCAGCATCTCGCGCAGCACGACGGCCTTCTGCGGCTCGCGCTGCTGGGTGCTGCCCCAGGACAGCTCGGCCAGCTGGCTTTCCATCATGCCGCGCATGGCGCGGATCTCGCTCATCATGCCGTTCATCTCGGCGGCGGCCGATTCGCGCGCCTGGGCGATCGCGGCCTGCATCATCTGGGTCATGGCGGCCATGTCGAAGGCCGGCTCGGCGGGCGCCGCGGCCGGGCGGCGCGCGCTGAAGGCGGCTTCGAATTCGGGCTCCATCTGCGCGGCGCGGCGCGGGGCGAAGACGTGCTCCGGGGCCGGGGCGGCGGCTGGCGCTGCGGCGCGGCGGTTCACGAAAGCCGGGGCTTCCGGCTCGAAGGCATGCAGGTGATCCAGGCGCGGCTGGGGCGCGGCCATCTCGGATTCGGCGGCCGGGGAAGCGAGCGAGGCGACGTCGTCGTTGTCGAGCGCGAGGATCTCGACCACGCCGTCGACCGGCCGGTTCGAGAGGATGACGGCGTCCGGCCCGAGCGCATCGCGCACCTTGCGCAAGGCCTCACGGGAAGTTGCCGCTGTAAATTTCTTCACATTCATCTTTTTCTCCGCACTGCTTCTGGTCTGTTCGTTGCAGGCATGACTCGCCTGACTACGGAAGAGATTATTGACGATGCCGTGAAGCAACCATCTACCGAAAAGGATGGGGAAATGGGGCTAATTCTCACCGGTGAGGCCTGCCGCGTCCCGGAATCCAGCGGCCACATGGCTGGCCAACGGGAGGGAAATGCAACGTTCTGTACTCAGGCAAACGTTTCCAGTGCACCAAATGGTTGTCCATTCGCGTCCTTGCTGGCCAGCTGAGGTGCGAATGCGATCGGCCAATCGATACCGATCGCCGGATCGTTCCACAGCAGGGTGCGCTCGAATTCCGGATACCAGTAATCGGTCGTCTTATAAAGACACTGGGCGCGTTCGCCCAGGACGACGAATCCGTGTGCGAAGCCAGGGGGAATCCACATCTGGCGGCCGTTTTCGGCGCTCAATACCTCGCCCACCCATCGTCCGAACGTTGGCGAAGACCGCCTCAGGTCGACTGCGACATCGAACACACTGCCCTCGACAACACGGATCAGTTTCCCTTGCGGATGCCTGACCTGGTAATGGAGACCGCGCAGCACGCCCCGCCGCGACAGGCTGTGATTGTCCTGCACAAACGCGGCATCCACGCCGGTTGCCGCGGCAAAGTCACGCGCGTTGAAGGTTTCGACAAAGGAGCCGCGCGCATCCTCGAAGACTTGTGGAACCAGCACCAGCACCTCGGGAATGGCTGTCGGGGTAACGTCCAGTCGCATGTTCGATCAATTCAAAAGACTGAGCAGGTAACGCCCATAACCGTTCATGGCCAGCGGCGCGGCGAGTTCGGCGAGTGCGGCGGCGTCGATCCAGCCCTGGCGATACGCAATCTCCTCGGGGCACGCGACTTGCAGTCCCTGGCGCTTTTGCAAGGTGGCGATGAAACTTGCCGCCTCCAGCAGGCTGTCGTGGGTCCCCGTGTCCAGCCAGGCAAAGCCGCGTCCCATGATTTCGACATCCAGCCGCCCCAGCTCGAGGTAGCGTCGGTTCAGATCGGTGATCTCGAGTTCGCCGCGCGCCGAGGGACGCAACTGCGCCGCCAGATCGCAGGCCTGGCCATCGTAGAAATACAGCCCGGTGACGGCATAGCCCGATTTCGGCAGGGCGGGCTTTTCCTCGATGCTGACGGCCTTCCTTTGGTCATCGAATTCGATCACGCCATAGCGTTCGGGATGGCTGACATGGCACGCGAAGATGGTCGCGGCGTCGGTTCGCGCATCGGCGGCGGCAAGCAGCTTGGCCAGATCGTGGCCATAAAAAATATTGTCCCCCAGCACCAGAGCGCTCGGCGCCCCATCGAGGAAGGTCCGGCCCAGAAGATAAGCCTGGGCAATGCCGTCGGGACTTGGCTGCTCGGCATAGCGGATATCCATGCCCCAGCGGCTGCCATCGCCCAGCAGGTGCGTGAACAGCGGCAGATCATGCGGGGTCGTGATGACCAGGACCTCCCGTATGCCGCTCAGCATCAGGACGCTAAGCGGATAGTAGATCATCGGTTTGTCATACACCGGCATCAGTTGCTTGCTGACCGCATGGGTAATCGGATACAAGCGCGTGCCGCTCCCTCCAGCCAGGATCATCCCCTTGCGTTTTACGACCATCGCTCACCTTCGAAAATCTGTTTCAGCACCTGCCGGACGCCCTCTTCCCATGGCGGCAATCGCAATCCGAATGTCGTGCGGAAGCGTGTCGTGTCGAGCCGCGAACTGCGCGGCCGTCTTGCCGCCGTTGGGTAGTCGGCGGTGCCGATCGCCCGCACCGCATCCGGCCCCGCTTTCAGGGCAATCCCGGCGGCCTGGGCTTCGGCCAGCACGAAACGCGCGTAGTCGTACCAGGTCGTCGTGCCGGCCGCGGCGACGTGCCAGGTACCGAAGTCGATGCCGCGGTCTCGACGGTACTGGCGCAGCAGATGGGCGGAAATGTCCGCCAGCAGCGCGGCGGAAGTCGGCGCGCCGTATTGGTCGGCGACCACTCCGAAGGCGGCGCGCTCCCGCGCCAGGCCCAGCACGGTCCGGGCGAAATTGCTTCCGTACGCGCCCAGCACCCAACTGGTGCGCAAGATCAGGTGCCGCGCACAGGAGCCGGCAAGGGCCTGCTCGCCCTGCAATTTACCGGCCCCGTAGACATTGAGCGGATCCGGCACGTCGCGCTCGGTGTACGGTCTGTCCTGTTCGCCGTTGAACACATAATCGGTCGAAAAATGCAAGACCAACGCCCCCAGGCGCGCCGCCTCCTCACCGAGGATGCGGGGGACCCCGGCATTGATGGCAAAGGCCGCCGCGCGGTCGGATTCCGCCTGGTCGACTGCCGTGTACGCGGCGGCGTTGACGATGATGGCCGGACGCAGTTCGCGCACCAGTGCGCGCAAGGCGCCTTCATCCGCCAGGTCGAGCGTGGACCGGCCAGGCGCCGCCACCTCGCCAAGCGGCATCAGTGCACGCCGCAGTTCAAAGCCGATCTGCCCGTTCTGACCGGTGAGAAGGATCGTCATGCCGTTTCCCGCTACAAACGGTGCAACCGACGGTAGCTGCCGTCGGCCACGCTGCCCACCCAGGCACGGTTGTCCAGATACCATTGCACGGTCTTACGCAGACCAGTATCGAAGTTCTCCGCCGGCTCCCATCCGGTAGCGCGCGCCAGCTTGTCGGCATCGATGGCATAGCGCCTGTCGTGTCCGGGGCGGTCCGCCACGAAGCGGACCTGCATGCCATACGACTTCCCGTCGGCGCGCGGATGGAGTGCGTCGAGCATGCCGCACAGCGTCTGGACGACGTCGATGTTGGTGCGCTCGCTGTTGCCGCCTATATTGTAGACCTCGCCTACCTTGCCGGTGGCAAGCACCTGGCGCAGCGCCGCGCAGTGATCCTTCACGTACAACCAGTCGCGCACCTGCCGCCCATCCCCGTACACCGGCAGCGGCTGGTTCGCCAGGGCGCGCTCGATACACAAGGGAATCAGCTTTTCCGGAAACTGGAAGGGGCCATAATTGTTCGAGCAGTTGGTAGTCAGGACCGGCAAGCCATACGTGGCATGGTAGGCGCGCACCAGATGGTCGCTTGCCGCCTTGCTCGCCGAATAGGGACTGTTGGGCGCGTAACGGTCCGTTTCCCGAAATGGTGGGCCGTCATCCTCCAGCGAGCCGTAGACTTCGTCGGTGGAGATATGGAGGAAGCGGAAGGCATCGCGCTCCTGGCCAGGCAGCTGCGCGTGATATGCCCGCGCCGCTTCCAGCAGCTGGAAGGTGCCGAGGACATTGGTCCGGATGAAGTCTTCCGGTCCGTCGATGCTCCTGTCGACATGGCTTTCCGCGGCAAAATGAACGATGGCACGCGGCCGGTGCGACCTCAGCAGGTTGGCAACAAGCGCGCGGTCGCCGATATCGCCCCGGACGAACAGGTGTTCGGGCCTGCCGCGCAAGGCTAGCAGGTTGCCGAGGTTGCCGGCATAGGTCAGTTTATCGAGATTCAAGACGGATTCGTCCGAGTGCGAGAGCCAGTCGAGCACGAAATTCGCACCGATGAATCCTGCCCCGCCCGTCACTAATATCATCCGTTACTCCCGTTCTTTGCTCCAGGCAAAGCGCATCCTGCCGTCGCGACAGCCAAAAGTCTGCGTCAATGGAAGGATGCATCGAGCTACCCCACCGCTATCGGCACCGTGGCGGCATGTTACCGGGAGCTTACCTTATGCACAAGCAAAGCAGGTCTGGCGCCATGGGGCATCCACGTCTTACTGCGCCCCCACCAGGCTGGTCACCCGAATCGTCTTGGTCTCCGGAATCTCCGAATGCGACAAGACCTTCAATTGCGGCAGCGCGCGGCGCAGGAAGCGCGACAGCAGCACGCGCAGCGGGCCCGGCACCAGCAGCACCGGCGTGTGGCCCATCGCCTCCTGCTGCTGCGAGGCCAGGTGGGCCTGCTGGGCGATGGTGTCGGCCAGGCCGGGCTCGATGCCGGTGCCGTCGCCGCCGGCGCCCAGGGCCTGCATCAGCAGGCGCTCGAGGCGGTTGTCCAGGGTCATCACGCTCAGTTCGTTGGTGCCCGGGAACAGCTGCTGCACGATCGCGCGTCCCAGGGCAATGCGCACCAGCGCGGTCAGGTCGTTCGGGTCCTGGGTCTGCGGCGCGTGTTCCGACAGGGTCTCGATGATGGTGCGCATGTCGCGGATGTGCACGCCTTCGAGCAGCAGGTTCTGCAGCACCTTTTGCAGGGTCGACAGCGAGACCACCTTCGGCACCAGGTCCTCGACCAGCTTCGGCGATTCCTTGCCCAGGTGATCGAGCAGCGCCTGGACTTCCATGCGGCCCAGCAGTTCCGACGCGTGGGTCGTGATCAGGTGGTTCAGGTGGGTCGCGACGACGGTGCCGGCGTCGACCACGGTATAGCCCAGGTTCTGCGCCTCGTCGCGCATGCTGGCCTCGATCCACACGGCCGGCAGGCCGAAGGCCGGGTCGGTCGTCTGCTGGCCCGGCAGCGTGCCGCTGGCCATGCCCGGGTTGATCGCCAGGAACTGGCCGTTGACCGCTTCGCCCGTACCGACTTCCACGCCCTTCAGGGTGATGCGGTAGGCCGAGGGTTTCAGTTCCAGGTTGTCGCGGATGTGCACCGGCGGCGCCAGGAAGCCGACTTCCTGGGCGAACTTCTTGCGGATGCCCTTGATGCGCTTGAGCAGCTCGCCGCCCTGGGTCTTGTCGACCAGCGGGATCAGGCGGTAGCCCACTTCCAGGCCCAGGGTGTCGACCGGCATGATGTCCTGCCAGGTCGCTTCCTCGGTCTCGGCGGCGCCCGCCTTGGCGGCGCCGGCGGCCGCTTCTTCGGCCGCGGCTTCGGCTTCGCGCTGAGGCGCATCCTTGGCGCGCTTGGCCAGCAAATAACCGCTGCCGCAGAGGGCGCCGGCCAGCAGCAGGAAGACCAGGTTCGGCATGCCCGGGATCAGGCCCAGGCCGCCGATGATGATGCCGGTGATGTACAGCACTTCGGGCTTGGCGAACAGCTGGCCGACCATCTGGCCGCCGATGTCCTGGTCGTTGGCCACGCGCGAGACGACCATGCCGGCCGCGATCGAGATGATCAGCGAAGGAATCTGCGCGACCAGGCCGTCGCCGATCGCCAGCAGGGTGTAGGTCTTGGCGGCGTCGCCGACGGCCATGTCGTGCATGACCACGCCGACGATCAGGCCGCCGATGACGTTGATCAGGGTGACCATGATGCCGGCCACGGCGTCGCCCTTGACGTACTTCGAGGCACCGTCCATGGCGCCGTAGAACTCGGCTTCCTGGCCGACTTCGGCGCGGCGCTTGCGCGCCTCGGCTTCGCCGATCATGCCGGCGTTCAGGTCGGCGTCGATCGCCATCTGCTTGCCCGGCATCGCGTCCAGGGCGAAGCGCGCGCCCACTTCGGCGATACGGCCGGCGCCCTTGGTGACGACAGTGAAGTTGATGATGGTGAGGATGACGAACACCACGATACCGACGGTGTAGTTACCGCCGATCAGGAAGTGGCCGAAGGCTTCGATCACCTTGCCGGCGGCGGCGCCGCCGGTATGGCCTTCGGTCAGGACGATACGGGTGGAAGCGACGTTGAGCGACAGGCGCAGCATGGTCGACACCAGCAGGATCGCCGGAAAGGCCATGAAGTCGAGCGGCTTGACCGTGTACAGCGCGGTCAGCAGCACGATCACCGACAGCGCGATGTTGAAGCTGAAGAACAGGTCGAGAATGAATGCCGGCAGCGGCAGGATCATCATTGCCAGCAGCAGGATGATCAGGATCGGCGCGGCCAGGGCATTGCCCCGGGCGCCGAGTCCGCTCAGCCAGGCGGGCAGTCGCACACTATTCATCGAATTGCTCCGTTATCGGTATCTGTTTATTGCGGTTATTGCGGTTATTGCGGTTGCTGCGGCGGCTGGGTTTGCTGCGATGCCGGGTCCAGCGGGTCCATCTCCGGCGGCACGGGCAGCCTGGTCGGGCGATCCGGGTAGTGGCCGCCGACCTTGCTGTAATTGCGCAGCTGGAACACGTAGGCCAGCACTTCGGCCACGGCCGAGTACAGCTTTTCCGGAATCTCGTCGTCGATCTCGGTGTGCTTGTACAGCGCACGGGCCAGGGCCGGGGCTTCGAGCATGGCGACCTTGTTTTCCCTGGCCAGTTCGCGGATCTTGGCCGCCACCTCGTCGGCGCCCTTGGCGACCACGCGCGGCGCGCCGGCCTGGCCGTCGGCGTACTTCAGCGCCACCGCATAGTGGGTCGGGTTGGTCACCACGACGTCGGCAGTGGGCACATTCTGCATCATGCGGTTGCGCGCCATTTGCCGCTGCATCTGGCGAATCTTCCCTTTAATCTGAGGATTGCCGTCCGATTCCTTGGCTTCCTCGATCATTTCCTGGCGCGTCATCTTGTGCTTGTTGGCGTAATGCCAGATCTGGTAAGGCCCGTCGATCGCCGCGATCACGCCCAGCGCACCGACGATGAACAGGAAGGCGCGCCACATCAGGCTGGCCAGGTGGCCGGTCGAGGTGCCCAGCGGCTCCACCGCCAGGCCGAGCACGGCATCGATTTCGCTCATGACGACGACCCAGGCCACGGCGCCGACCAGCAGGGTCTTGGCGATGGCCTTCAGGAGTTCGACCAGGGAATTGGTCGAGAACATATTGCCCAGCCCGCTGATCGGGTTGAGCTTCATGAAGTTGGGCGTGAAGGCTTTCGTGCTGAAGTTGAAGCCGCCGATCAGCAGCGGCGAGGCCACCGCGACCAGCATGATGGCGAAGGCCAGCGGCAGGCAGGCCAGCAGCACGCCGCCGACGTCGGCCGCGATGCGTTCGAGCAGGACGCTCGGGTTGTAGATCTGCTCGCGATCCAGGCTGAGACCGGACTCGAGCGCGCTCGACAGGCGGCCGACCAGGCTGCCGCCGGTGATCCACAGGCCGGCGCCGGCCGTCATCAGCACGGCAAAGGTCGCCAGTTCGCGCGACCGGGGAACGTCGCCTTCTTCGCGCGCCTTCTCGAGTCTCTTGGGTGACGCGTCTTCTGTCTTTTCTGCGTCGCTGTCCGCCATGCCTGTTCCCTTGCCGTTCCCTCGTATGTCGAACCTGGATTATCGCCGCTATTGCCGCACGGCTATATCTAGAACAAGGAGGAAAAGTCCCGCCAATTCACCGTCGGGCCGAAAAAGTTCCAACAAGGAATCATTCAAATTGTTAATTTTGACGCAGAGCAAACATCGTCGGATGTTGTAAAAAACGCTAGCAATTGTGCTACGCATTTCGCATACTAGCTCTACAATAAAAACCGTCCAGCAGAGCATAACAACACCTTACCCCTTGATTCCAAAGGGAAATAAATGCTGGCAGGGATGTCTTGCAAACACGCGGCAAGTTTGCCGTGGAACTGGTTCATGCACGTCCACTGTCATCGGGGGCTCTATGGGTATCGTTTCAAATGTGAAATTTTTCTGCGTCACATCTATTCTGTGCGTTGCCGCACTCTTCAGCGGCGCGGCGCAGGCGGGCGAGGAACTGGCCGTACCCGAGAACCCGTTCAGCTCCGCAATGATCATCGACAGCGATTCGCCCACCCGGGCGCGCTGGGACGTCTACCTGTCCGGCTACGCCTGGCACGACCGCGACACCTATACCCAGAAGCAATTGAACAAGATGAACGAGAACACCTGGGGCGGCGGCATCGGGCGCAGTATCCGCAACGAGCGCGGCAACGACGAATCGGTCTACGCCATCCGCATTCGCGACTCGAACGAGCGGCCGCAGTACATGGCGGGCTATGCCTACCAGTGGGTGTTTCCGGTGGTATCGAAATACGAGGTCAGCGCCGGCTTGACCGCGCTCCTGATCCGGCGCCACGACTGGTTCGACGGCAGGCCCTTCCCCGCGGTCCTGCCGGTCGCCTCCTTCGGCACCCACAAGGCCCAGCTGACGGCCACCTACGTGCCCCACCTGTCGATGCGCAAGGGCAAGGGCAATATCGTGCTGCTGATGCTGAAGATGTCGCTGTAGCAGGTCTCATGCACGCAGGCGTTCGGCCGCGTTCACATGCTCGGCTGTGCCTCGTCCCAGTCGAACAGCTCCTGGTCGCGCGCAGCCGGGCTGGTGATGAGCGGCTTCGACAGCTTGCGTGCCCGGGCAGCGTTGGCCTCTTCCAGCAAGGTGTGGAAGTTGCGTCCGTAAAATGCGCCGTTCAACTGGGTCTGGCTGATCAGGTAAGAGCGGAAACGCCGCCATAATCCCCGATCGACCTTGCACTCGTCGTTCCAGAAACTGTTGAGCGCGCCCTGGTAGGTCAGGCCCGGCAGGTCGTAGAGCGCCCGTCCCATCAGCTTGAGCGGCTTGTCGTGATAGAGCGTCGACAGCCCGACCGTGCTGTTGATCGTCACCACGCCGCGCGCGTGGCGCAGCAGCGTCGGCAGGTGCACGTCGTGCACGTAATGCACGCGGCCCGCAAGGCCGTGCTCGGCGCTGAGCTTGTCCAGCAGGCGGCGATAGTCGCGCTGCCCGCGGTCCATCGGATGGTGCTTGAACACCAGGTGATACCGGCTGTCCGCGCCCGCGGCAAACGATGCCGTCACTTCGCGGATGAAATCGCGTACGTCGTTATACGGGCTGTGGCTGGTGACCTGGCTGTCGTTGTAGACCTGGAGGGCGACGGCGAAATACTTGCCGTCGTGTTCCCGCAAAAGCTGCTCGAAGACAGGTTTGTCGCGGCGGCGGTTGATGTGTTTGCGTACCCACGAGCGCACCCAGGTCCGCGCTTCGTAGCGGATCGAGAATTTCTTGTGATGACGGTAATGTGGGTAACGCGCCGCCAACAGGCGGCCCGCCGCGTAATAGAACATCGCGGACATGGCCCCGCGCAGGAAACTCGGGTAGGCCGGCTTCGGAGGCGTTACCTCGACCTCCGGCAATGCGCGATAGAACATCGGACTGCGCGAGAGCCGGGATTGGGCGTTGACCCCACCGCACTCGAGGGTGATGTAGTCAGGCCGCACGTACCCTTCCTCGAAGACAAGGAAAGGAATGCCGAGCGCATCGGCAACACATTTGGCGGCGACGTGGTAGTGGCGGCAATCGCCAAAGCAGACGATCCCGTCGATACGATGGGTCACGAGGAATTGTTCGATGAAGTCAGGAAAATCATCGAGCGTTCCGGTGTAATCGGTCGCGTCCAGGCCACGGTGGAACAGCCAGTCGCCGCCATTAAAATTGATCTTGCGAACCGCGATGTCGTGCTCATCGAGCCAGCCGGCTACCCGATTGAAAAAATTCCCCATCGGCCCTTGCAACATCAGCACGCGGCGGCACTGCAGCAGTTGGTAAAAAGCAGGCAAAGTGAAATCACCTTGCCGATATCGCGCCAGTTGGCTAGCGTCAAGGCGAGCGTTCATCGTAGAGCGGGGAAAGTTACTGTAGGAAATTTTTGGCCTGATTATAGGCAAGAAACTTTCCCGAAATCTCTACATTTGTAACAATGTTTCTTGAATGCGACAGTTTTCCTGAGAAAAATCGCGATTACCCTGGGAAACAGTAGATGCGCGAGCGCCAAACCTGCGGAATGCCGCGCCAGCACGGCTGGCGGCCGCCTTACCGCTGCTGTGCCAGCATGGCCTGGGCAAGGATCGCCAGCTTGCGCCGTTGCCGCCGCAGCCACCCAAGACGCAACTTCTCGAGTTCGCCGGAATGCTCGAGCGCCGTACGTGTCTCGACCAGCTGGCGCAGTACCGCTTCGCAGCTGGCATAGCCCTTCAATTGCCAGTCCCAGTAGAGCGGGTAGCGCAGCAAGGTCCCCGCGACCAGCTCGTCGAGGCTTAGGCGCCGCTGCCGCCGGCCGAACGCCACGCCATCGGTCAACACGTCCTCGGTCAGGCCCCACCCTGCGTAAAAGGGCTGGCCATACACGACGACACGCTTGCCGCGCAATAAGGCATCGAAACCGGTGAGCGAGGTCATGGTGTGCACGACATCGCAGGCGTCGATGCAGCTGACGACCGACAGGCGCGTTTCGATCAGGTCGGCGAAATGGCTGGCCTGCGCCAGCGCGACGCTCCCGGCGCGATTGCCGGACATGACGTCCGGGTGCGGCTTGTAGACGATGAACGCGTCCGGATGGGCGCGCCGCGCGGCCTCGAGCAGGCCCAGGTTGGTCTTGACGTCCACGCAGCCGTAGCGGATCGAGGCGTCGTCTTCGACCTGCCCGGGAACCAGCACGACCTCCCGTCCCGCACTCGTCCAGGGCGCGCGCTCGCGCGGCTCCAGGTTGTACTTGGTAACGCCATGATGCACGATGAACGTCCTGACCTGCGCCGCCCGCCGCAGCTCTTCCTCGCCGAAGGCGGCCGTGGCCAGGATCTGCTCCAGGTCCGAGACCTGGGTCGGATCGAAATAGATGCCGCGCTCGTCCAGCACCAGCGACAGCGGCCGGATCAGGTCGGAACCGAGGCCGACGGAGCGGGCAAACCCGTCCTCCATGCGCACCAGCCGGGCGCCGCTGCGTTGCGCCAGCTGCGCCAGCCCGGCGGGTGCGTCGCGCCCCCAGAAGACCAGGCTGTCGCGCGGCTGCGGCGCCAGGCCGGCAGCCTCCGCGGCCGTCGCCACGAACTGCGTGCGGGTGCTGTCGAGCGCAAGCAAGGGCTTGACATTGGCGGCTTTCCAGCGCCGGAAGCCGACGCCGATCACCCGCCCCGGCCGCCGGGCCGCCATCTCCCGCTGGCGCACCAGCCAGTCGATCACGTCGAAGATGCTGCCGCCCCGGTGCGTCACCGGATCGAGGTAGCGCGTGTAGTGGAAATAAGCGGCGGCGAACAGCTCGTCCACCGAACGCCGCCGCCCGGCCAGCGGCAGCCTGCGGCTGCAGGTTTGCCGATCGTCGGTCGCGCCCCAGCCGGCGTACCAGGGCATGCCGAACACGCTCACCGGCTTGCCCGCCAACAGGGCCTCGAAACCCATGGTCGAGGTGACGACGTAGACGCGGTCCATCCGTTCGATCAGGCTCAGCGGATTGATCGGCTGGCGCAGCACCACGGTACGCTCATCGTCGGCCACCCGGGTTAGGTATCCCCCCTTGTGGCCGGCGCTGACTTCCGGATGCGTCTTGACGTACACGGTCGCCCCCGGGTTCTCGGCACGCGCCGCCGCCAGCATGCGCGTGAAGGTCGCGGCGTCGGCGCCGCCCAGGTCCACGCTCAGGTCGCCCGCGGTCTGGTCGATCACCAGCACGCGCTGGCGGTCCTGCGCGCGCAGCAGGCACGGATCGAGCTCGGGCGCATGGTTGTACTTGCTCAGCCGGTGCGCGAGCACGAGCGACCTGGCGCGCGCGACCTCGTCCGCGATTCCCTGCAAGAGGTCGGTGTCCGAAGCGAGCAGCGACTCCAGCGCCGAGGGGCGCGTGCTGTCGTAGTAAATGCCCTGCTCGTCGACGACGAGGGACAGGCCGGGACTGTGCTTCCCGGTGCCGTAGGAGCGCAGGAAGCCGTCCTCGAGACGCAAACACGACGCGCCGCTGCGCGCGGCATACCACTGCGCGCGCCGGGCGCTGGGCTTGGCGCCCCAGCCTGCCCAGGCGCCGGGCGTGGCGCCGGCCAGGGGCAGCAAGGCGGCGCGCACCGGGCGCTCGAGCAGGCGCGAGAGCAGCGGCTGGCGCCAGATGCCGGTGTTCCAGACCGGTACGCGAACGATGCCAGGCTTCACAGGCCGACTACCGCGGCGATTTCGCCGAGACGATGGGTCCAGGTGTGCTCGCGCAGCACGTACTCGGCGCCGGCACGGGCGCGTTCCAGGTCGTCGCTGCCGGGGCCGTTCTTCAGGCGCCGGAACAGGTGGTCCGCTTCCTCCGCGTCATGCACCACGTGACAGTAATCCTTGAAGTAGCGCTCGACGGCCGGGCTGGGATTGGTCACGGCGATACCGCCGCAGGCAAGGATCTCGACCAGCCGGCGCGAGAACATCGTCGCGGAATCCTCGACGGTATTGACGTTGATCGAGACCGTGTAGTCCTTGTAGATCTGCGCCGTCTGCGCATGCGACACCGCCGGCAACACCCGCAGGCCGTGCAGTTCGGGGTAGCGATAGTGGCCGCCCTTCCGGCTCGAATTACGGTCGATCACCGTCAGTCCCATCCCGTGGGTCAGCGTGGCCAGGAAGAACATGTCCTGCCACTCGCGCCGGCGGTTGTGGATATGGCGGCTGTAACTGCCGACAAAATTGCTCTGGTTATGCTTGAAGTCGAATCCACTGAAGCTGTGCGTCGCCGGCTGAACCGCGAACAGCAAGGTATCGACGCTCGCTGCGGGCGCCGCGGCCCGGTAACGCGGAATGCAATTCTCGTCCACCGTGAAAATGTGGTCGAACAGGACAGCGCTGGCAATGAAGCGCTCGAAATGCACGCCATCTTCCTTGTTCCAGAACACAGTCGGAATACCGAGGTCGCGCGCATGCGCCACCAGGGCGGCCAATGCGCGGTTGTTCCGTTCCGGATGATCCGGATAAGCGGCAATACGGTATTTCCATTTTTCGCCAAACCCCTGCCATGCCGACTCGACCAGCAGAAAATCCGGGCGCCCGCGCCTGAGCAGCAGCCGGTAATTGTTCGGGGTAAGCGTCAGGACGTCGCATTCCGCTTCGAGACTCGACTGCGTCAACGCATCGGCTACCAGTGCAATGCGCAGCCGCCCGTCGCGTGGACTGCGCGCGCGCTTGATTTGCGAAAGTAAGTTCAGCATCGTGTTATCGAATCTTGTGCAGGATGAGGAGGCTGTCGAAACTGCGGGGAGACGGCGCCGCGTGATAGTCGATCAGGCCGGCCACGGCATAGTCGCTGCCCTTGAAGCCCGAGCGCAGGTCGTCCAGCGTCACCTCGGTGGATTTGAAACGCTGCTGGAAATAGCGGATCAAGCGTTCGTTGGCCGCCGGTGCGCGCGGACGCAGCAACGGCGGCACGAAGCGCGCCAGGCCGGTACGGCGCGGCACATAGTTCGTGTCGGGGGCGCGCTTGAAATCGAACAGCACGAAGCTGCCTGGCGGCACCACTGTACGCATGGCCTTCAACTTCGTCGACAGGAAATCCTGGTATTCGTCGAAGCGGATCTGTTCGAACACGACCGCGTGGGTCGTCCCCGGCGCGAAGTCGGCGGCCTGGACCGCCGCGCCGCCAGCCGCGTAGCGCACCGGGGCGATATCGGGCGCGATCTGCATCATCTTTTGCATGGCCAGCTCGCGCGCCGCCGCCGCGTTGGCAGCCGGCTCGTGGTGCACGATCGGCTGCATGCCGGCCGCTGCCTTCAGGCCCTTGTTCACGTCCCCTTTCGCGGATTTCTTTGCGGCGCGCGCGGGCGGCGCGGTGTCGGCCGCGGGCGCGGGCGCCGACAGCGCGGCGAAATACCCGTGCAGGTCGAATTCGCTCTGTGTCACGACCACGTTCTCCGGATGGAAGCCCATGCTCTTCTTGAACAGGCCTATGCCGGTCTGCACGTCATGCTCGCGATACAGGTAATTGATGGCCCGCACCCAGGGACGGTTCGCGATGATGCTGGCGACCATCGACGACACCAGCAGGTTCATGACGCCTTCGTTCAGGTGGTCCTTGTGGCCGAGGATGTGGTTCACCTGCCCCAGTTCGCCATAGAAGAAAATCGTGGCGTACGCCACCAGCCGGTCTTCCTTGAAAACGCCAAAGAACGCGTCGCCGTGGTAGGCGCAGCTGCTGTTGAACGGCTGATCGTAGGCACTCGTGGGACGCACCTTGAAATAGTCGGGAATCTCCTTGCCCTGGCGTAGCGGATCGGAGGTCCGGATTGCAAGAATGTCGTCGAGGTAGTCGTTCGGATCGACGTCGCGATGGACGTATCCGGCGCGCTGCGCCTTGCGGATCATGTTGCGCGACTTGTCGCCGATCTGCGCCAGGTAGGTCGCGGGTGAATCCGGTATGCGCAGCATGGCGGGCTGCGCATGGTAGATTGTCGCGGGCACGTTCTGGCCGCCGAGAGAGATGGGGAAATTCGTTCGTCCAAAGTCATCCTTGCCTCCCCGCCGCTGGACGTCATCCATCGTCTCGAACCAATGTTGGCAAATTGCCTGGCACAGGGCACTGCAATCGTGCCGGGCGTTGAGCAGGTTTAAACCCAGGATGGCATTGCCTTTGGCGAGCCGGGCGGTCCCAGCTTCCTGTGGTGCGTCCTGATACGCCGACTCCAGCACGCCGCCTTCCGCATTGATCGATAGCCTGGAGAGCTGAATCGGGGTTGAACTGCTCCATAGCCGCAGTCCAACGCGCCGCAACCTGGCAGGCGGCAATGTTATCGCCAGATTTAAGTCGCCTCCTGACACTTTCGGTTCCAGATAAACGTAGCACCCGACCCCTGACCTGGTAATCCGATGCGCGGCCAGCTCTGCGGCGTCCACAGGCTCAGCAAAGTCCAACAACAATAGCGCTGCGCCTCGGATGTCGAGCGGCCAGAATCGTGTCGAAGCGTTGAGTTCGAACCGATCTAGCCGCTGCCCCGGAACATCGAACCAGAGGGGACGTTTGGTAATGGCGATCTGCTGAATTTGCATGAGAAACTGATCAGTTGTCATCGATAGTACAAGTGAGCACGCGTGTCGTGCGAACAGGCTCGCCATCAACCCCTAAGCGACATCCCAAGTCCAGGATATGCACCCAGATGGTGGCGCCAGCCACTGCCTCAGCGGCGTCGAAATGCGCCCAGGGACGTGCCGAATATGGTTGCGTATGGAGTACCCGGCCGTTCTTCGAAACGCCGAATGCAAACAGGAATCGAGAGGACGGAGGCGTCGCGATGCGTATCTTTAGAACGGCATTTTCCTGGAACACGCTCAATGCGCCATCTTGTCGGATGTCCTCAAGCATTGGAACAAGCTGCCTCGTCATCTGCTGGTAATAAGCGTCACCATAATGGAAAGGGGCCACTCCCCAACGGTGCTGACTGCTAGCACGAAGATTCTGTGCATCCGCGACAAGCCAACGCTTGGCGGGCACATAACGCTCTAATTCGCTGTACATCCATGCTAGGTGCTCATTAGCCAGCCGGCGTTTTTTTACATTATCGTTTGGTAGCGGAGTGCCGTCTTCAAATTGATCGGCCCAGAATACTTTATTGACGATCACACGCTGATCCAAGCCGTATGCCTTCAGCTTGGCGAACAGACGTTCGACTCCACGTTGCCACAGCTCGCGATGACGTTGGCTACCCGAGCGCACCCACTGATCGCCGTCACGATCCTTGTCTGTGAAAAAACCGCTTTCGTGCAATTCGACAGAGGCCGTAATCAAGGCCCCAGGCGCCGCCTCGTAGGTATCGAAGCGCTCGTCGATCAGATCGATCAATACAGCGTCCGCCTCGATGCGCCCGATACTATTTCGATACAAATCCTTTGTCGTCTCACGCTCTACCGTCTTGCGCTGAAACGGCGAGGCAATGCGCTCCAGCTGTGACGCTGCCAACTCCGCTGGCAGCGTAGTCAAGGCTGCCAACGAACTGCGTGCGTAGTAGTCTGCAAGCGTGAATTGGTCTTTTTTAAGGAAATTCAGGATATCGCGCGAAACACAGCTCCCAACTACAAGGAGACGCGGCGGGGTCAAACTCTTATGCATGGACACTCCACCTCACCTGTAGTAGCGCCCTACCGACAGCATGGGAAAGCCCCGCCTGAGGTCGGACGTGTATTCGACATAGACCAATGCGGCAACCTGACCGGCAGGGCCAGAGACCGGCAGCATGAATTTATTGTGTCCCTGTTCGTCAAAGCACCCATCCATGTCGAAATCGTGTCCGTATTCCTGCACCAATGGCGCGATGGTTTCGTTGGAACGAGCTAGAACGACAGTACTGTGGACCCACATCGGCTTGGCGTATTTCTTCACGACCGCATCAGCGCCAGGCAGTGAGCGATACAGCAACTTGCCACCGGCCGCAGCTTCGTAAACGCGAAAATCGATACTGGAAGAAGCATGTTTCCAAGGCTGCATTGCTCCCATATCCGCAGTCTTGTGCTGAATTTCACCTCGATATAACGCGTCAAGCTGCAGGCGGTTAAGATCGCCGTTCAAGAATTGAGTCGACTGAAAAGCGAACCCTACAACTTGCTGCAACGGTGCCTGCTCATTTTTCGTCTCAACCGAAGTCAAGGTATACGCGCCGTCAACTGCAGGATCGACAACCCAGCGATAGCGTAATGTGGATGTGGCGACGACAAAACTGTTTTCCTCCTCGACAAGACGAGCGAACTCATGGTCGCGGCGATCTGGCTCAACCGTCCCGACCAGTCCATCCTGGCACCCCGGGCGCCCGTAGGGAGCACGCATACGATGGCGATACGAGGTGAAGGTGCGAGGTAGTAACCGAGCACTATCGAAGCGTTGGGTATCCAAGCATATACGCGAGTCACAGCGGTATACAACGCCTAGTTCGACGATGTTTCGAGCCCGCTCTCCACCAAGCTGATAGCCGGCAGAGAACGACAAAACCTGAGGCAGTGCTGGCGCGGCCGCTACGATACTGCTTAAAGAAATCGCAGCCAGCGCAAGCATGGTCATGACACGATATTGCTTCATCCAAATGCTCTGATCTCGGCATCGACGATCGCGTTCTTGGCGCTTTGTCGTGCGACACGCGCCGCTGCAGCCGCCGACATTGCGCTGAAACGCTGAGGATTCTCGACCAGCGCGGCGATACCCTGAGCCATCGCTACTGGATCGTCGCCAGGCGCCAAGATGCCGCATTCGTCGTCAACGAATTCCGGGATCGCTGTCACAGCGTTAGTCACTGGCACAAGGCCAGAAGCCATTGCTTCATCTCGTGAGACGCCTTGCGCATCCATTCGGGTCGGCGACAGGAAAATTCCGTATTCTTTATGCAGTGCTGCGATGTCCGACTGCTTCAAGAAGCGCTGCTCGATGACGACGTTTCTGTACTGACGCAATGGTGCCAGCGTCTGTTCGAAAAGTGGTCCATCGCCGATCATCCGGAATTCCATATCGGAGAACCAAGGCTTCGATGCCAGCAGTTCGATTGCACGAACGCTCAGGTCGTTTGCATACTTTGCCGATGCATAAGGACGAATCGACAGTACTTTCAGCCGCTGCTCTTGAGGCTTCGGAACGTAGCAGAAAACGTCGGTATCAATCGGATTATGAATGATCGTGTAATGAGCCTCCGGAATACGGAAGCCAACATCTTCCATCACCTCTTCCGCGAAATATCGTGAGACAAACACGAGCTTTAATCGCGCCGGAATTTTACGCAACAGAGTACGCCAGAACAGCATTCGGGCTTCGCTCTTCATCTTTGCGACCGTGCGTTCATCCTCGGTGGAGTAACTAAAATCGCGGCGGTGCCATGGCTGAATTTCTGCGCCATGGACCCAGACCGTAACGTCAATGCGGTCAATATGATGCTGCAAGACTTCCCACATCCCCGGGTCGAGGAAATGCACCAGCACGGATTTGTAACGCCCGCTGGCAAGCATCTGGTTCAGTACTTCGGCAGAACCAGTCGTGACGTCGACGTTCTCGAATTCGTGATACGACACTGGCTCCGAAGGACGCAGCCGGAAGACGTCACAGCGGATCCCACGCTCACGGTAGGCGATTACCCGGCTGTGAACAAATCCATTGCGATACAGGTCTTCATAGGAAGGATAATGATTCGTCAGTACCAGCCGGTCGGCCTGCCCCAGTAACTCTGCAGGTTGTAGATCACGATGATCCAAAACCAGTCCTTGGATGTCGGCCTGTCCGCCCGCATACACCCGCAGCGCAAAGCGAACAGCTGCAGTACCAAGAGGCAACTCTACTTCCTGATTGCGATTGACGTTCTTGATGACGTGAGAAATCTTCTGTTTTTGCGCATCAATAAAGTAGAGCACCAACTGTAAATTCAAGCCTGGAGTAGTTTCGAAATAGAAGCGCGCTAACCGCTCATTCCAGCCAAGCTCGTCAATTGAAACATCCTTGGTCGCGTAGAGGTATTCGTGCTTGCCATCTGGCAGCGAAGATTCGACACGCCAGGAGTGCCCCTCCGGCTGCATGTTAAGAGCTGCACTTGGCCGCTTTCCGAACAGCGTCGCCATTTCGGCGCCACTGAGCATTCTGGCGCTAGTGCCTTGCTCGGCAGCAGGAGGAATAGCTTCGGCACGGGTGAGCAATTCTTCGATCCCAATACCGGTGTTCAGGTTTTGTAGATCGTCCACGGCTTCCTGCACCAGATTGCCCAACCCGGCGTTCTCTGCATTGGCTTCGCGACAATAGTTAAACTCGTCGATCGCCAGACCATTGCTGCTCTCCAGCTCGGTATAAGGCAGGGCCGCAAGCCATTCTGCTGCGTTATTCGAGGCCAGCTTCGAAACACGGATCGCAGCGCATCGGGCAGCGAGACGGGCAGCCGGGTGATAAGCACGGTCACCATTTTCAAGAATAATTTGACCGTTGCGCAGCAGGTAATATGCACCTTTACCGATCACGTCGGCTTCGCTATACAGGGTACCTAGCGCTATATCGGTCAGATAATTCGGACCATAATAATCGCGTGCGCTGATGCCTGCCAAGAAATCCGCCCTTTCGACAAGTACGCCAATGCTCGACACTTTTTCGCTTGGATGCAGATAAACCCCGTCGTCCTTAATCGCGGTCGCATCCGGAACGAAACCACGGTCCAGCACCACGTGCAAGGTTCGGCGGGCATACCGTTGACGCCGGAAGTGCCCCAGCACCACGTCGAGCTCGTCCCGATTGGCGGCAGCGGCAAGCATCGCAATCGCAGGCAGCGAATCGGTCGGCGTTTGGCCACTAACCTTCGAGAAGACATATGCCAAGCGCTGCTGATAGGTATGCTCCTGCAAGACCTTGCGCAAGGCGGCCAGGCGCAGCTTCGAACCACGCACCTGGTCGTCTGCCACCTCGCGCAGGTGGCGGACCATCTCTTCGCCGCTGTCGGTGGTGACGACGAGGTCGCCGAACATCAGCCGCACGCCACGTGAATAGTTACTGACCGTGATCGTGTTCGATGCCAGCAGCTCGAACACGCGGCGCGCGAACATCGATTGCGACTGCTTGATCGAGTTCAGGTTGATCGCATAGCGGTAACCCTTGTAGGCCTTGTCGATCTGGTCGAAGGGGAGCGTGCCGACGATGTAAGGCTGGTATTCCGGCGGGAACTGATAGTTCGGATCGTCCTTGCCGAAATTGCGGTCATAGATCTCCAGCGGGCGGAAGCTCGGCAACTGGCTGACGAAATTGCCCAGGTCGCGCGTACGCTCGGGATAGCGGGCATAGTAGGCGCCCGCGAAGCAGAACGCGTCCTTGCGCTCGTAGGTTTCGATCGGATGGTTGTTGGCCGGCTGGCAGGCGAACGGCAATAGGTACACGCGGTCGTGGCCGAGCGCCGCCTTGTAGCGGTGGATGCAGTCGATGTCGGTGGTGAACACGAAATCGAACATCGACGCGGTGCTCAGGAAGGTCTCGAAGTGCACCGGGTCCTCCTTGTTCCAGAACACCGTCGGCACCTTGCGGGCGCGGCACCAGGCGACGATGCCTTGCAGTTCCTGGCTGTTGTGCCCGACCTTGCTGCCCCACAGCTCGTCCTTGCCGCGCCAGGCCGACTCGATGAAGAGCAGTTCCGGGGCGAACTGTTCCAGCTCGGCCTGCCAATCGGCCGGCGTGAGTTGCTGCAGGTTGCATTCGGCGCGATAGGAGCCGAACGTGAACTCGTCCATGATGGCCGCGACTTTCAGGCGGCGCAGGTCCATCGGCAGGGTTTGCGGCTGTTCCATCGCCGCGATGGCAGGCTGGACCACAGGGGCAGGCGCCGCCGCGGGCGCGGTGGCGGCCGGGGCCGGCTGTACCGGCGCGGTGCCTGGCATCCGCGCGATGACCGGCGTCGCGCTGGCCGCCGGCGCCGCGACGACGGGCGCGGCCGGGCGCAGCGGCTCGCCACGGGCGCCGGCCTGGGCGACCGTCCGCAGCTTTTGCTCGCGCTCGCCCTTTTGCTTGCGGCGCTGTACCACTTCCTTGCGCCACGCGAGCAGCTCGCCCGGCAGGCCCATCACGCCGCGGAAGGACTTGAAGCTGTGGATCAGGATGTAACCGAGCCGGAACGACAAGGTTGCGCGGGTCTTCTGCACCTGCTGCTCCGCCTGCAATGCCTGCTTGCGCGCAGCGGCGGCGGTACGGACAGCCTCCCCTTCCGCCCGGCGGCTGGCGCCGAGCTCGATCTTCAGGCGGTTGATGTCGTGTTGCCGGTCGCGCGCGGCAGCCGAGCTTTCACGGTACTTCATGTTGGCATTGGTCAGGCTGCGGCGGGTTTCTTCCAGCTCCGCCCGCGCTGCCGCCAATTCCTTCTCGACGCGCTCGCGCGTCTGCGTCGACTGGCGCGCCAGGTCGTCGAGCGCCCCCATCTTCGCGGTTGCCGCGGCATGGGTCTCGCGCAGTGCGTCGAGCTCGCGCTGCAGGCGATTGACGTCATCCATCGCGTCGGCCCACAAGCGCTGGGCGGCGCTGGCGGCGTGCTCCTCCTGCAGCACGCGCTGCTCCAGCGCACTGACCTGGGAGCGCGCTTCGATGCGCTGACGGTCGCTGGCGGCGAGTGCCTCGGCGGTGGCGCCCAGTTCCGCCTCGATGGTGGAAAGACGTTGTTCAGTCTCCCGCAGGCGCGCGGCGTCTTCCTCGCCGAGCTTGCTCAAGCGCGCCACGTGGTCTTCCAGGTTCTTGCGTTCCGCGAGCAACCCGGCATTGGTGTCGGCAACCGCTTTCAGCGATGCCGCCATCTCTTCTGCAAACTTGTTCAGGCGCTTCACTTCGTCTTCGACATCCCGGCGCTCGGCGAGCAACTGCGCGTTGCTGTCGGACACCGTCTGCAACGACGCAGTCAGTTCGTCACCGAGCTTGCTCAAGCGCTGTACTTCGCTTTCCAGGTTCCTGCGTTCGGCGAGCAGTTGGGCATTGGTATCGGCGACTGCCTTCAGGGATGCCGCCATCTCTTCGGCAAATTTGTTCAGACGCTTTACTTCGTTGTCGATCTCCTGGCGCTCGGTCAGCAACTGGGCGTTGGTATCGGTCACCGTCTGCAACGATGCAGTCAATTCCTCGCCGAATTTCTTCAGCCGCTGGATCTCGCCGTTGATCTCCTGGCGCTCCGCGAGCAGCCGGGCATTGGTCTCGCTCACCGCCTGCAAGGACGCATTCGCTTCCGCGCTCACTTTGTTCAGGCGCTGGACTTCAGCTTCGACGTCCTGGCGATCGGCGAGCAGCTTTGCGTTCGTGTTATTTACTACCTGCAATGTTGCGGCCACGTCTTCACCGAACTTGCTCAGACGCTGGATTTCGCCGTCAAGACGCTGTCGCTCGGCAATCAGCTGGGTATTCGCCTGGGTCAGCGCACGCAACGATGTGGCTGCGTCTTCGCCGGATTTTCCAAGGCGCTGCACCTCATCCTGCAGGAGCTGGCGCTCCTTCGCCATGTCGGCATGCGCGCGATTCACGGTTTGCAGCGAGGTCTCGAGGCGGGCCAGCTGCATCTCTGCCTCGTGCCTTGCCTGCAGATGCGTATCGCCGGCGGCGCCAAGGCGCTTGATGTCGTTCTGCAGCGTGTCGCGCTCGTTCTCGAGGCGTTCGCGCGTCGCCTCGAGCTGTTGCAGCACTTCGGCGCGTGCGGCCTCGGCATCGTGGCGCGCTCTTTCTTCTTTTGCCAGCTGGACTTTCAGGTTGGCGACCTGTTCCGTCGACCCGCGGTATTTCAGGTTGGCCGCATCGAGCTGCTGGCGTGCCTGCAGCAACTGCTGCGACGTCAGATAAATGTCCCGGTTTGCCTTCAGTTGCAGGCGCGACAGGCGCTGGTCGACCGTCGTCTGTTCGTTCGGCAAGAACAGATGCGTCGGCGTGGCGTTGAACGTATCCCAGTAGCCGTAATTTCGCGCCGTCATCCAGTTGTGGATCTGGCGGAAGTGGGTATCGGTGCTGCATTCCACGTAGAGAATGGGGCGGTCGCGCTCCACCAGCGCCGCGGCGCCGGCAAGGACGTCGATCTCCATGCCTTCGACGTCGATCTTGATGGCCTTCACCGGGCCAGGAAGCGCGAGGCTGTCGATGGCTTGGATTTCCAGCGGTCCGCCGTCGGCAACGATGCTCTGCGCGCCCAGGTTGTCGGGAATGCTGCTGGCAAAATGGCCGAATCCGTGCTGGCGTCCCAAGCCGACGGTACGAATATCGACACGACTTTCCAGCCCATTCAGTTGCGCGCTTTCGCGCACGGCCGAAGCCAGCTCCGTGTTCGGTTCGAATGCCACGACCTGGCAGTTCGCGACCGCAGCCAGGAACAGCGTATGGTTGCCGACGTTGGCGCCGGCATCGAGCACGATATCGCCCTCGCCCAGCCGCTCTTTCATGTCAAGCAACATGTCCAGCTCGTACGGGACCTGCTCGGTGGCGACCTTGCGCTGGATATAGTCGCGATCGGCATGAGGCAGCACCATGCGGTAGGTCTTGCCGCCTCCCGAGACCTCGACAATCTTGTTCGCTGCGCCGTCGACGGCGCTGGTTTCGTGCATATTCATAGTTCTTGCGGCTGGCCGCGGATTCGTTAGCGGCCTCGACGGCCGCTATTCAGGTTGATAAATGTCGCAGACGATCTCGTCCCGTCATGCCTCAGGCATGACGGCTGGCGCCGACACCGACGGCATCGACCATCCGGGGATGCGCGGCCAGTTGCGCGCTTGCCTGAACGAACTGGCGATGCTTCACGAGGACCGCAACCACGTCGGCCTCGGCCAGGGCCTGCTCGAGCGTGACCAGCGCCTGTTCGGACAACACGCCCGGCAGCGCCTCGACATTCGGCTCGACCACCATCAACTGCACGCCGCTCATGCGCGCGACGTCGGCGGCGATGTGCAGCGCCGGGCTCTCGCGCAGGTCGTCGATGTCGGGCTTGAATGCCAGGCCAAGCACGGCGACCTTGACGCTGCCGGTCTTGCCGTCGTGTGCGCGGCAGGCATCGACCGCGGCGGCGATCTTCCCGACCACCCAGGCAGGCTTGCCGTCGTTGACCTCGCGCGCGGTACGGATCAGGCGGGCCTCGTCGGGCGTCTTGTCGACGATGAACCACGGATCGACCGCGATGCAATGACCGCCGACGCCGCAGCCGGGCTGCAGGATGTTAACGCGCGGATGGTGGTTCGCCAAGCCGATCAGCTCGCGCACGTCGATGCCGAGCTTGTCGCTGATGAGAGACAGTTCGTTCGCGAAGGCGATATTCACGTCGCGGAATGCATTTTCGGTCAGCTTGGCCATCTCCGCGGTACGCGCATTGGTGAACAGCAATTCACCCTGCACGAACACGCGGTAGATGTCGGCAGCGCGCTTGGCGCACTGCTCGGTGATGCCGCCGATGATACGGTCGTTATCGACCAGTTCGATGACGACACGGCCAGGCAGCACGCGTTCCGGGCAGTAGGCCACATGCACATCGATATCGGCGCCGTCGCTGTCGGGCGAAGGGAAGCGCAGTTCCGGTCGCGCGGCCGCCAGCCATTGCGTCATCATTTCGGTCGTGCCGACCGGCGACGTGGATTCCAGGATCACGATGTCGCCACGCTTGAGCACCTTGGCAACGGACTCGGCCGCCGCACGAACATAGGAGAGATCGGGGGCATGGTCGCCCTGGAACGGCGTCGGCACCGCGATCAGGAAGGCCTCGGCCGGCTCCGGCGTCGTCGTGGCGCGCAAATAGCCTTCGGTCACCGCGGCATGCACCAGCATGTCGAGTTCCGGCTCGACGATATGGATCTTGCCGTCGTTGATGATCTCGACGGCGCGCTGGTTGACATCGACACCGATGACGTTGATCTTGCGCGATGCGAACATGGCCGCGGTCGGCAAGCCAATGTACCCGAGGCCAATGACCGAGACAGTGGTGAACTTATGCTGCATTCGAGGTTCCTTCATTGTGGATAGCTTTCACAATACGTGCGCAGGCGGTGCCGTCTCCGTATGGGTTATGGGCAATGCTCATGCTCTTGTATATCTCTTCGCTCTCTAGCAAGGTCGCTACACCGTCGACGATCTTGTTTGCATTCGTACCGACGAGGCGTACCGTGCCGGCTGCGACAGCTTCGGGGCGTTCGGTGGTGTCGCGCATCACCAACACGGGCTTGCCCAGCGACGGCGCTTCTTCCTGGATACCGCCCGAATCGGTCAGGATGATGTAGGCACGCGTCATCAAGTACACGAAGGGCAGGTAATCCTGTGGGTCGATCAGGTGCACGTTGTCGAACCCGTTAAGGATGCGACGCACCGGCTCGGCGACATTCGGATTGAGGTGCACCGGATAGACGAAATCGACATCCGGATACTGCATGGCGAGGGTGCGGATGGCGGCGCAGATCCGCTCGAAGCCGTCGCCGAAGTTTTCGCGCCGGTGGCCGGTGATGAGCACCATGCGGTGACCGGCACGCAGGAAGGAAAAACGCTGCTGCAGCGAGCCGGACAGGACAGTATCCTGCTCGAGTTTGCTTTGTACCCACAACAGCGCATCGATGACCGTGTTACCGGTCACATGGACGATGCTTTCCCGGGTCCCCTCGTCGAGCAGGTTCCGCTTCGATTGCTCGGTTGGCGCGAAGTGCAGGTTGGCCAGTGCGCCGGTGAGTTTGCGGTTGGCCTCTTCCGGCCAGGGCGACTGCAGGTTGCCGGTGCGCAGGCCCGCTTCCACATGGCCGATGCGGATTCGGCGATAAAAAGCAGCCATCGAAGCGCAGAACGTAGTCGAGGTATCGCCATGCACGAGCACCAGGTCTGGTTGAAACTCGGCCAATACCGGGTCAAGTCGAGTTAGGATTTCAGTCGTGATGCCCGCGAGCGTCTGGCCCGGCTTCATGATGTCGAGGTCGTAATCCGGACGAATCTCGAACAATTCGAGGACCTGGTCGAGCATCTGCCGATGCTGCGCCGTGACGCAGACGCGGGACTCGAAATCGGGCTGCCGTGCGAGCAGCTTGACCAGCGGAGCCATCTTGATGGCTTCGGGGCGTGTACCAAAAACAGTCAATATTTTCATCTTCATTCTTCTTCATTGTCGATCGTCGCTGCCACGTTGGCGTGGAAGCGACTGGTGCCGGAGCTGCTGAACCGCGTACTGCTGCGTTTCATCTCTATCCCTGCGGCCAGCCCGGCAATTCACTGGTCGATGCGATACCGCCGGGCGGCATCGGAGGGGACGGTGTTCTGACGTTGTATCGGACAAGAGCCGTGAGCCGGCGGCATGCTGCGCGGCCACGACCCGGGCCGTGCCGCGGCTGCCCGGCAGCCTGCTGTCGCGCGACGCCAGGCGCCGCGCGGCGAAAAGCGCACCCGTGGCGCCGGCTGCCGCCCGCCTTACAGGCCCAGCACCACCTTCGCCGCGATGGCGATCTGGTAAATAATCTGCGTCATGTCCTTGAAGATCTGGCGCGACTTAACGTCGACCTTCGGCAGCACCAGCACTTCGTCGCCGGCGCGCAGGCGCGTGCCCGGGTTGCCTTCCTCGAAGCTGCCGTCGCGGTGCGCGATCACCACGCGCGAGTTGTCCGCGTTCTGGGTATAGCCGCCGGCGCGGGCGATGTAGTCGCCGACCTTCAGCCCGTTGTCGAAGGCCACCGCGTTCGGGAACAGCACCTCGCCGCTCACCAGCACCAGGCCGTCGCGGGTCGGGATGCGCAGCACGTCGCCGTTTTCCAGCAGCAGTTCGTCGCGCGTGGCGCTCGAGGCGATCTGCACCTGGCCGCTCGGCTCGACCTTCTTGGCGCGCTCGACCCATTGCAGGATCAGGTCCGACTCCTGCTTGCGCAGCACCGCTTCATCGCTGGTGCCGCTGCGCGCGGTCAGCACCGCCGACTCGAGGCTGCGCATCGAGGTTTGCAGCATGGCGCGCTGGCGCTCGCGCACGCTGACGCGGTAGAGCTGGATGCTGGCGGCGTCCGACAGCGGCGTCATGCGCACCTGGCCCAGCAGCGCGCCGATGCGCGAGCCGTAGGGCAGCACGAACTCCTGCTGGCCCTGGTGCTCGCCCTCGACACGGACGGTGATGGTGCCGGGCTTCTTGTCGGCCGTGAACTCGACGTCGTCGCCGTTCCCCACGCGCACCTCGCGCGCCGCGCTCAAGGGGTAGTAGTCGGTGTTGCGCACGGTGCCGGTATTGCGCACCACGCGCACGTGGGTGGCGCTGGCGGCCGGCTTGGCGAGCTGCGCCAGCGCGGCGATCGACAGGTCGGCGCCGGCGAACTCGAAGCGCTTGGCATTGGCCGCCAGGCCCGTCACGCGCACCGTGTTCTGGCGCGGCGCGATGAAGATCACGTCGCCGTCGCTCAGCTGGATCTGCGGGATGCTGCCCTGCAACAGGAAGTCGTACAGGTTGACGGTGGCGCGCACCTGCTGGCCGCGCTTGACCTGCACGTCCAGGAAGCTGCCGCGGTCGACGTCGATGCCGCCGGCCTGGTCCAGGTAGTTGAGCAGGCTGTCCATGCTGGTGCCGTTGTACATGCCCGGACGGTTGACGAAGCCGCCGACGTAGATGCGCACCGGCTGGGCCGCGGCCAGGCTGGCGTAGCCGTTGACGTTGGCGCGGAACACCTGGCGCATCGCCGTCTCCAGCGTGCGCTGGAGGTCGCGGTTGCGTACGCCGAGCAGCTTGACCGGGCCGAGCTGCGGGACGAACAGGTTGCCCTGCGGGTCGACGGTCAGGATGCCGTCGAAGGTGTAGCCGCCCCACAGGCGGATCTGGATGCGGTCGCCCACCGCGACCATGTAGTCGGGGTTGAACTGGGTCGCGCCGCCGGCGGCGAAGCTGCCCGAGAACAGCGAGGCGCCGAACACGTCGGTGGCGCGGTTGGCGCTGTAGTCGTAGCGCTGCGGCGCCTGCATGGGCACCTCGGCCGGCATGGCCGCGGCCTGCTGGGCCTGGGCGGCGGCCTGCAGCTGGGCCGCGGTCGCCGTGGTGGTCCCGATGGCGTCGAGCACGGATGGCGAGGAACCGGTCACCGCAGCGGTCTGGGCGGCGCTGGCGGCCAGGCTGACGGCCAACAGCGCGCCGGCGGAAATACGAGAAACAAAACGAAGCATTGCTTAATCCTTGTGGTCACGGATGATTGCCGCGAGCAGGTGGACGACACCGGCTACCAGCAGGGTGACGAGCACCGAGACGATGATGTTGTAGCCGCGACGCGGTTCGAGCGCATGCTGCGGCAGGGTCGGGCTCTGCACCACCGACACCTTCTTCAGGTTGCGGGTTGCTTCCACCCTGCCCTTTTCCAGCGCTACCAGGGCGGTCTTGTAGACGTCGTTGGCAAAGCCGGCTTCCATTTCGAGACGCTGGTATTCCTCGACCGTGCTGTTGAGGGCCTTGCCGTTGGCCGAGGTCAGGCGCGCCTGTTCCTGGGCCAGCTGCTTGTCGATGGCCTCGATCTGCAGGTCGATCTCGACCACGCCGGCTGCGCGCGGCTCGAGGTAGCCGAGCAGCGCGGTGCGCCTGGTCTGCAGTTCGGTGCGCTGGGCGTTCAGGCGCTCGACCACGCCGTTGAGCTGCTCGGCGCGGCTTTGCGGCGACACCAGACCATGCGCGTTCTGGAAGCGGACGACTGCCTGGCGCGTCTGCTGGAAGCGTTCGGCGTTCTGCGCGACCTGCTTCTCGACGAAAGCGACCTGTTCGCGCGCCAGCTGGTGGGCCATCTCGTTCATCGCGTGCTCGCCTTCGCGCACCAGCAGCGCCGTGATGGCCTGCGCGGTGCGGGCGTCGAAGCCCTGCGCCTTAATCACCAGAACGCCCGAGTATTCGTCGAGTTCCACGCTCACGCGCGACAGGTAATACTGCAGGAACGACTCGTCCGGCGCGTCTTTCGACCACATGCGCGAGAGCGGGTCGCGCGCGCGGTCGCTGTAGTGCGCACGCAGGTTGAGCTGCTTGTCGAGCTTCCTGAGCATGTCCATCGACAGCAGGTAGTTGCGCAGTAGGAGTTCGTCGTTACGGCTGCCGCCCGTCCCGCCCAGCAGCGAGCCGAGGTCCGTCGGCTGGCCGCTGGCCAGGTCCGTGCGTTGGACAATCACATTGGCCTGCGATACGTAGCGGTCGGAGGCAATCACACTCCAGTAGAGAACCGACACTGCACATGCAGCGCCGGCGATGCCGAGCACGCCAACGCGGCGCAAGCGTCCCATCAGGCGCGCAGGCAGTCTGGCGCGGCTGTGCCGCGCAGGTGCCGCAACAGTCAGCGCCTCTTCGTTGGTACGGTCATTCATACAGCAATACTTTCCATATAGTGTTTCAACGCATCTTCGATATCGTCGAACCAGTGAGCCTGTCCCTCGTGCAGCCAGATGCCGGCACTGCAGAACTCGCGCAGCGTACTGTCGCTGTGCGACACCATGATCAGGCCGGCGCGGTCCGTCAGATCCCTGAACGCCTTGTTGGCCTTGCTGCGGAAGGCTGCGTCACCCGTCGAGGTCACTTCGTCGGAGATGTACACGTCGAAATCGAAAGCCAGCGACATCGCGAACTGCAGGCGCGACTTCATGCCCGACGAATAGGTCTTGACCGGTTCGTCGAACGAGGCGCCGATTTCAGCGAAATCCTGCATGAAGGCGATGCGCTCGGCCATGTCGTGCTCGTGTCCGAGGATGCGGCAGACGAACTTGGCGTTCTGGCGCCCGGTGAGCGAACCCTGCAGGCCGCCGCCGAAACCCATCGGCCAGGATACGCGGCACTGGCGCTCGATGCGTCCACGGTTCGGCGTGTCGATGCCGCCGATCAGCCGCAACAGGGTCGACTTGCCGGCGCCGTTGCGTCCGACCAGGCCGACGTTGACGTTCTTCGGAATCGTGAACGACACGCCGCTCAACACCCATTTGCCCGGGCCGTGCTCGGTGCGGTAACGCTTGTGGACATCCTCGACGACGATCATTGGCGCACCACCCTTTCGGCAAAGCGCAACTGCAATGCCAGGCCCAGGAAGATCAGCAGCAGCGCCCATAGATAAAGATAGGCCAGGCTCAGACCGGTAAGCGTGTGGTAATACGGCGCAAACGAGACGCGCGCGGTTTCCAGGCCATGGACCAGCGGGTTGAGCGCCAGATAGCTGCGATAAGGCTCGGGAATCGCTCCGATCTGCACCATGACGCCCGACAGGAAATGAGCGGGCAGCATCACGATGTTGATGATCTTGGCAAATTCCGGAATCAACTCGAC
>NZ_DAMCPG010000008.1:9277-147614 GCF_032106685.1 Massilia sp. | reverse complement strand
CGTGGCCCGTCCGCGCGGCGGCGCCTTCGATATCGGCGCTTACGAGTTCTAAGCCGGCAGGCTGGATGAACGAAGCCCCGCAGGCTGCAAGGCTTGCGGGGCTTTTATATTCCGGGCGCTGCGGAAAGAAGGGGGCGGGAAGCAGAAACAAAAACAGCAGCCATTGGCTGCTGTCTTCGTTGAATTCGTGGTCGGGGTGAGAGGATTCGAACCTCCGGCCTCTACGTCCCGAACGGGCTTTTCGTGCTTGAAACGATGTTCGCGGGTTAATTCGGTACATTATAAATCAATGACTTGCGCGTGTCTTCGCTCCGCTGCGCGAAGCTGCGTGCAGTGGCAATCAAGGCCTGTTTGCCACTGATTTGCCACTGGCTCGCCACTTCAAACCAGCCTGCAACATTGCGTTACAAAAATATTTCGGTCATCTGCGCGAAAAGCGCGTGATTTCCGATTGCCTTTACCTATACGAACGACCTGAACTACGGAGGTCCTTCATGACACTTCACCACGCACCCTTTACTCCGCTGTCGAAACAGGCCGTTGCCGACCTACTGGACATTTCCATCCGGTCCGTCGAGAACTGGATTAACGAAGGCATCCTGCCGGCGCCCGCGAAGCTGGGCAACCGCGTCTTCTGGCATCCGGATGCCTTCTACGGCTGGCTGTCCCAGCGTCTGCTCGAACCTGCCGTTGATGCGCAAAGCCTGGATGCGATAACCGTCGCGAGCAAGCCATGTAGTAAACAGTCTTATTCCGTCGCAGGCAGCCTGCGCGCCAGCACTGAACGCAAGCTGGCACGGCTGGAGGGCGGCGAATGAACACGACACCTCTGGACCAGTATAAGAGAGGGGAAGCGCCATGTCGTTGAAACCCCTGGACCTTGCCTGGGCGCTGTCTGCTCCCTTGCCGCCGCTCGACTTCGTGCTGCCCGGCCTGTTGCCTGGTACGTTCGGGCTGCTGGTCGCGCCGGGAGCGACGGGCAAATCGCAGCTGGCGCTCGACTTTGCCGCCTCCCTGGCTCTTGGCCGTCCGGTCGCCGGCGGACTGTTCCCGCCATCCTTGCCCGGCAAGGTAGTCTTCCTTGCGGGCGAAGAGTCTGAGCGCCTGCTTGCCGAGCGCGTCCGTTGCCTGCTGTCGCTGGATGAGCGAGGTTATCCTGACCTCTATCGCAACCTTGTACTGCTGCCGATGGCGGGCGAATCCTGCATCCTGGTTGCCGATGAAGGGACGACTGCGCTCTACGACGAACTCTGTGCGTTGGCCGACGGAGCTCGGCTCGTCATCATCGACCCGCTGCGCCGCATGCACGGCGGCGACGAAAATAGCAGCACCGACATGACGAACTTCGTCGTCGCAATGGAGAAGCTGGCCAAGGCCACCGGCGCCGCCGTGCTGGGCATTCACCATGCCAACCGGGCGTCTGCTGCCGATGTCGGCTCGCAGCATGCTGCGCGCGGCTCCAGCGCCTTAGTCGACGGCGCGCGCTGGCAACTGAACCTGTCACGGATGGACGAGAAGACTGCCACCCAGCACGCGATTTCCGATGCCGAGCGTGCGCACCACGTCGCGCTCGATTTCGCCAAGACCAACTACCTGCCTCCCCGACCGCGCTGCTGGCTCAAGCGCGGGCCGGGCGGTCGATTCCAACTCGCACAACTGTCGGCGCCGCGTACAAACACGCGGGCAGTCGGTGGCGCGCGCCTTTTAACCACCTGATAGACAGCCCCGGCATGCGCATGAGGACAACTATTGGGGATTTTGCAGAATAAGGACATTTTGAAGTAACGCACCGCCGGGGCACCAGCCCCGATGGATACCCCTACTATTTTTCAAGCCAGGCTTCCGCGCCGGCCATACTGTGCCAATGACCTCACCTGCGGACTTGTCGTCCGCCCGACTGCTACCGCCTTGCAGTTCAGGCATCTCCAGCCCAACGCACCGCTCGAAGTGGCCTGGCTGATTTTCGACCTTGACTTTCGAGGCGCCGCGTACGCGTGGGAAAAGGCCAATCTGCCGCCGCCGACGCTGACCGTCATCAATCCGGCGAATGCACACGCCCACCTGTTTTATGGCCTCGTGACGCCAGTTGCCATGAGCGATGCCGCGCGCGACGCGCCAATTCGCTACGCGGCGGCGGTGCAGCAAGCCTTCCTTGCGAAGCTGCGTGCCGACCCCGGCTACGCCGGTCTCATCGCGAAGACCCCGTGCCACGAAGCCTGGCGAACGCTATGGGTGCAACGGCTCTATGAGCTGGGCGAACTGGCCGAATACGTCGAGCTGCCCAAGCGCCGCGCGCCGCGTGAAGCGCTCGGGTTGGGGCGAAACTGCATGCTGTTCGATGCACTGCGCGCCTGGTCGTATCAGTGGATACGAGAGTACAAGCGCAATGGCGCCATGCCAGAGCATTGGCAGCGCGCCGTCCTTGGGCAAGCCGAAAAGCTCAACACCTTCACGCTGCCACTGTCATTTTCGGAAGTAAAGGCTGTGTCGAGAAGCGTGGCCAGGTGGACCTGGCGGCAGTTCAGCGATGAAAAATTCTCCGCCATTCAGTCCGCGCGTGGCAAGCGAGGCGGCCGGCCGGCCACGCGCACTGCCGAGGGCGAACCCTGGGCCGCGCAAGGCATTAGCCGGGCGACCTACTACCGGCGCTTGAAGAGTGGCCTGCTCGTCCCCGACACCGTTGCCTGAGACAAAAGCCATATCAGATAGCAGCGCCCTGGCCTCCAGCCAGGGTGATGCGCGTCGAACAAAGACCCGCAATGAAAAACCCCGCCGGGGTCGGTGACGCGTCCGGCGGGGCGCCCGGCGAGATTTGTGCCGGGACTTAGAATCAAGCTGTCGGAGCGGTACCGACCCAAGCCGCTCCCATAACTCAAGATGCAAATACTATGTCCTCGAATGAGTATAGCGACGGCTTGAACATGATGACGCTGTCAATTACATTCTTTTTCCAACCTGCTGTTGCAAGGTCACGGCACAGTCTGGCCTGGAACGCTGGCGTGCAGACGAATACGACCTTTGCCCAGCGCAAGCCCTCGTCCAGCAGCGCGGGACCGACAGGGCGCAGCATGTCGGCGCCTACCTGTGCGAGCCACCGGAGCAGCTGCGCATAATCCCGTGCATTCTTCCGGCTTTTATCTACCTCCACCCACCAAACCTGTTCGCCATAGCGCAGTAAGACGTCCGGTTTCTTGCCGGCGATGCCGGCATCGCCACCGAGCCAGCGATTCTGCGCAATCTCGCGCTCCGTGGACACCCGCAGGCCGGCGATGATGGCGCCGATGGCGATGTCGTTCGCAATGCTTCGGTGTCTGAATTGCGCGCTGCTGAAGCTGCGCACCAGGTCCTTGCCGGATGTCGCGGGCACGCCCAGGCGCTGCAAGCGTCGGGCCCCGGCCTCGGCAAGCGCATAAATCACGCTGCCATTCGGCGCCTGTCCGCGCAGCACCAGGCGCGCCTTAAAGAGCCGGAGCATGGTCCGTTGCGCCATTCTCAGCCCGGAAGCCGACGCTGCCGGTGGCTTAAAATCCGGCTCGCTGAGAGGGTGCGCTTTCCACCGTTGCCACACCAGTGCGGCCAGGTCGCGCGTGCGCAGCCAGCCGAAGCGGTGCAGGGCGCGCAGCACCCGTACTTCGTTGTCGTGGGCGATTGCCCGTCCGTCCTTCGCTTTCATAGGGTTATCTCTCCGTGATGTCGATAACCCGTATAGCGCCCGAACGCTGTTCGATTGCCCGTTCGCCGGGGAGCGAACAGGGGAGGCGAAGCCGCTCGCGCGGCAGGAGCACCACCGCCTTTACGCCAGACTGAACGTCTGGCCGGCGGTTCGGGCTTCTGGACGAAGCCCGTGCTCCCAACGGCGGGCGCCCCACGCTGTGCGTGGGCATCGTACTCACTCTGCCCCGCTGGACGCGTTGCCGACTCCGGCTGGCGCCTGCGGTCCGCGCTTCGCTTGACTCGACTACGATGCCCGCGCGCTGCCCGGGGCGCCGGGGCCATGCCCCCCACGAATCTGCCAGCCCGTCGGCGGGCTTCTGAACGCTGGGGCGTTCAGCGATTCGCGGCTCCCCCCAGGCAGCCCATCGACCCGGCTGGGGCCGGGCGCGATGGGCTGGGCGGCGGGCTGGACGCCCTTGCCCCACACCACGCGTGGCGTGTTGTGGCGCCCCTGCGTCACCGGCTCGTGGCCGGCGACTGCGCGACTGCGTCTTGCAAACCCGGCACCTCGGGCAAAGATGGCCAAATGGCCCGTGCCGCGTTGTATCGGACCATCGGCCTACGGCTGAAATTGGGTGATTCTGTTCGGAAATGATAAAGTTGCTGATTACTGAAAATGCAGAATTAACAGGTTTTTACATACCCATGAATCATCAAGCCCTGTCGTCCTTTATCTGGTCGGTCGCCGACCTCCTGCGCGGCGACTACAAGCAGTCCGAATACGGCCGCGTCATCCTGCCATTCACTGTGCTGCGCCGCTTGGACTGTGTGCTGGAGGCGACCAAGCCGGCCGTACTGGCCGAATTCGAGGCCAAGACCAAGGCCGGCCTGAATCCTGACCCGTTCCTGCGCCGCGCGTCCGGCAACCAGAGCTTCTACAACACGTCGCCACTGGACTTGGTCAAGCTGCTGGGCGACCAGGACCATATCCGCCAGAACCTGTACGCCTATGTCCAGGCATTCTCCCCGGCGGCGCGCGACATCTTCGAGCGCTTCGACTTCTACACACAGGTCGAGCGCCTGGCCAAGGCCAACCTGCTTTACCTCGTCACCGAAAAATTCGCCAACATCGACCTGCACCCCGAAGTGGTGGACAACGCCAGCATGGGCCTCGTGTTCGAGGAACTAATTCGGAAATTCGCCGAAATCTCGAACGAAACGGCCGGTGAGCACTTCACCCCGCGCGAAGTCATCCGCCTGATGGTGAACCTGCTGTTCATCGAAGATGACGATGTGCTGACGCCCGGCAGCGCCGTGGTGCGCACCATCTACGACCCCACGGCGGGCACCGGCGGCATGCTGTCGATTGCCGGTGAATATCTGTTGGAGCACAACCCGCAGGCGCGTCTCACCATGTTCGGCCAAGAGCTCAACGACGAGTCCTACGCCATCTGCAAAGCGGACATGCTCATCAAGGGCCAGCCGGTGGAGAACATCATCGCCGGCAATACGCTGTCCGACGACGGCCATGGTGGGCGCAAGTTCGACTACATGCTGTCCAATCCGCCGTTCGGGGTCGAGTGGAAAAAAGTGGAGAAGGCGGTGCGGCAGGAGCACGAGCAGAAGGGCTTCGACGGCCGCTTCGGCCCTGGCCTGCCGCGCGTCTCCGATGGTTCCATGCTGTTCCTGATGCACCTGCTGTCGAAGATGGCGCCGGTCGTCAATGGCGAAGGCGGCAGCCGCTTCGGCATCGTGCTCAATGGTTCGCCCCTGTTCACGGGCGGGGCCGGCAGCGGCGAGAGCGAAATCCGCCGCTACGTGCTGGAGAACGACCTGGTGGAGGCCATCGTCGGCCTGCCTACCGATATGTTTTACAACACCGGCATCGCGACCTACGTCTGGATTCTGTCGAACAAGAAGCCGACTGACCGTAAGGGCTTTGTGCAGCTCATTGACGCCAGCGGCTTCTGGCAAAAGATGCGCAAGAGCCTGGGCAGCAAGCGCAAGGAACTGAGCGACGAACATATCGCCACCGTCACGCGCCTGTTCGGCGACTTCATAGAGGCAGAGCTCGTCACCGTGTTCGACGCGGCCGGCGTCGCGTCGGGCGCGCCGCAACTCGTGACCGGCACCGACAACCTGCCTGCCGCACCCGAGGGAGGCAAGCTCAAGCGCGTGCCCATCTCGCGCATCTTCCGGAACGAGGAATTCGGCTACACCACCATTACCGTCGAGCGGCCCTTGCGCGACGAGGCCGGCAACCCGGTGCTGGGCGTGAAGGGCAAGCAGAAGGGCAAGCTCCAGCCAGACAGCGCGTTGCGAGATACCGAGAACGTGCCGTTGAGCGAGGACATCCAGGCTTACTTCGAGCGAGAGGTGCTGCCGCATGCGCCCGATGCATGGATTGATGCGGAGAAGAGCAAGGTAGGGTATGAAATTCCGTTCAACCGGCATTTCTATGTGTTTGAGCCGCCGCGCAGTTTGCATGCGATTGACGAGGAGCTGAAGGCGGTGTCGGCGAGCATCATGAAGATGCTTGAGGAGTTAGCGGAATGAGCTTGCCGAGATATGAAGAGTATAAAGACAGTGGTGTCGATTGGATTGGTAGCGTTCCAGCACATTGGGATATTGTCGCGCTAAAGCATTTGCTCGACATTCAGAACGGAGCAGACCACAAAAATGTAGAGCAGGCGGAAGGTTTTCCAGTAATTGGCTCAGGTGGGCAATTCGCATATGCGTCTACCTACCTGTACGATGGAGAGTCTGTCCTGCTCGGGCGGAAAGGCACGATTGATAAGCCTCTATACTTCAACGGTCCATTTTGGACTGTAGACACAATGTATTGGTCCAAGGTGCGTCCCGGAACGAACGGGCGCTATGCCTATTACGCAACGCTGACGATTCCTTTTGACTACTACTCGACAAATACGGCTTTGCCAAGCATGACGAAGGGTGCTTTGAGCACCCACTTGATAGCTCGCCCAACTCTGGACGAGCAATCCTCCATCGCCGCCTTCCTCGACCGCGAAACCGCCAAAATCGACGTCCTGATTGCTGAGCAGGAAAAGCTCATTGTCCTGCTGGCCGAAAAGCGCCAGGCCACCATCTCCCAAGGCGTCACCAAAGGCATCAACCCCAACGCCCCAATGAAGGATTCTGGCGTGGCGTGGCTAGGTGAAGTGCCGGTGCACTGGGACGTCGTCACCTTTCAGCGTTGTGTGTACGTCCAAGAAGGTCAAGTGAATCCAGAGGAAGAGCCATATCGCTCGATGTTGCTAATCGCGCCGAACCATATTGAATCTGGCACGGGGCGGCTACTGTATACAGAAACGGCACATGAACAGTCCGCAGAAAGCGGAAAGTATCTTTGCAATGCAGGAGATGTCATCTACAGCAAGATTCGGCCCGCCCTTCGTAAAGTTTGCATCGCCCCGGAAAATTGTCTTTGCAGTGCGGACATGTATCCTCTGCGAGGTACATCGAAGCTCTTAAATGTGTTCTTGAAGTGGTTCATATTGTCAGAGCCTTTCTCTGCTTTGGCTGAATTGGAGTCACAACGGGTGGCGATGCCAAAAATCAATCGTGAATCCTTGAAGGTAGTGTGGCTGGCCGTTCCTTCCCTGCAGGAACAAGAAGCTATTGACGCCTTCCTCAACGAGGAAACCGCCAAGCTAGATTTGCTAGCGGACGCTGCTAGCACAGCCATTAAGCTACTCACAGAACGCCGCTCTGCGCTTATTGCCGCCGCAGTCACCGGCCAAATCGACGTTCGAAGCATGATTTCGCAGGTCGCAGCCGAACGCCCGGAGGCCATCGCCGCATGAGCGACATCCAACTCTTCCGCCTGCATGGCACCAGCACTGTCACCGAACTCACCAGTCACGCCGCGCCACTGGAAAAGACCCTGCAATCCCTCATCGAGGGCCAAATGGAAACCTTCCTCGGCGTGCGCTTCCTTGCTAGCGAATACGCCACCGGCAAGACGCACCGTGGCCGTATCGACTCGCTGGGCCTGGACGAGAACGGCTGTCCGGTCATCGTCGAGTACAAGCGCCACAGCACGGAGAACGTCATTAACCAAGGGCTGTTCTACCTGGACTGGCTGCTGGACCACCAAGCCGAATTCCGCTGGCTCGTCATGGAGAAATTCGGCAAGGAGACCGCCCAGCACATCGAATGGAAAGGAACGCGCCTGCTGTGCATCGCGTCCGACTTCACCCGTTACGACCAGCACGCGGTCCAGCAGATACCGCGCAACATCGAACTCATCCGCTACAAGCTTTTCGGTGATGACCTGCTGCTTCTGGAACTGGTGAACGCGCAGAGCGTGGCGGATGCCACGGCTGTGAAGCCCACCGCAGCCGACGTTCCTCCCGTCGAACAGGAAGTGCCCAAGCCGCAGGGCAAGGACAAGTCGCTGGCCGAACAACTGGCGCTGGCCACACCGGATATTCGTGCACTGTACGAGCAGACCGCGTCGCTGCTGATGTCGCTAGGTGACGACGTGCAGCAGAAGTCGCTCAAGCTCTACACCGCGTTCCGACGGCTGAAGAACTTCGCCTGCGTCATCGTCTACCCGAACCGCCTGCTTGTCACGCTCAAGCTCGACCCCGACACGGTCGCGTTCGAGGAAGGCTTCAGCCGCGACGTCAGCCAGGTGGGCCATTGGGGCACGGGTGACGTGGAGCTGTGCCTGTTTGGGCCCCTTGACCTGCAAAAGGCACAGGCACTGCTGGAACGCAGTTATGCCGAGAATTGAAGGTCGTGCCAACGACATCCCAAAGTCAACCACCGAAACAAGCCATGCTGAAAACACGCTCACGCTCAAGAATTGCCCGCCTTAATTCTCGCCAGCGCAAGAAGCATCACGTCGCAGAATTTCAGGAGCTGGGCTTCACGCTGCTTATCCGCTTCCATCCCGCGCAGCCCGATGCCGAGTTCGACCAGTTCCTGGACTCGCTTATCGGAGTGGTCGAGCACCATCACTTGCTAGTCGGTGGAGTAGGCGGCAAGGCGCCAATCGAGGAAACGGATGGGTTTATCGTAGCCCAGCGCGGCTCGGTGTCCGCAGCCCAGCGCGATGCCCTGCTTGCATGGCTGCGCGCCCGGCCGGAGGTCAAGGAAGCAGAGGCCAGCGACTGGCAAGATGCCTGGTATGGATGGGAAGACTGAACATGAGCCAGAACCTGCACCAGGAACATCACTTCGAAACAGAAATCTGCGCCCATCTGGCTGCCAATGGCTGGCTGTACGAGCAAGGCGACGCTGCCCGCTTCGACCGCGCCAGTAGCCTGTTCCTTCCCGACCTGCTGACCTGGATTGAAGCAACCCAGCCCGACAGCTGGCAGCGTCTCTCCAAGACCCACGGCGCCGCGCTGCCCCAAGTGCTGGCCGACCGCATCCGCAAGAACATGAACGAGCGCGGCACGCTGGACGTGTTGCGCCGGGGCGTAGAGATGCTGGGCTTGCCGGCGCCGCTGGAGCTGGCGCAGTTCAAGCCGGCGCTGGCCATTAACCCCGCCATTCAGGCGAAATACGGCGCCAACCGTCTGCGCGTGGTGCGCCAGGTCTGCCATTCGCCCAACAATCCGAAGGCCGAGCTCGACCTGGTGCTGTTCCTGAACGGCGTCGCCGTCGCCACGGCGGAACTGAAGAGCAACTTCACCCAAAGCGTGCATGATGCGGTCGACCAGTACCGCGAAGACCGCCACCCTCAGCCCAAGGGCGGCGTGCTGGAGCCTTTGCTCGGTTTCCCGGGCGGTGCGCTGGTGCATTTCGCGGTGAGCCAATCCGAGGTTATGATGGCCACCCGGCTGGCGGGAACGGCCACGACCTTCCTGCCCTTCAACCGGGGCAACGCCGGCGGCGCGGGCAACGCGCCGAACCCCGACGGCTACGCCACGGCCTACCTGTGGGAAGAGGTCTGGGCTGTGGATAGCTGGCTGGACATTCTGCATCGCTACCTCATCTGCAAGCGCAATGACAAGAAGCAGCCGCAGGCGGTCATCTTCCCGCGCTACCACCAGCTCGACGCCACGCGCAAGCTGGTGGCCGATGTGCTGGACAAGGGCCCTGGCGAACGCTACCTGATTCAGCATTCGGCCGGCTCGGGCAAGACCAACTCGATTGCCTGGACGGCGCACTTCCTGGCCGACCTGCACGATGCGCAGCACAACAAGCTGTTCGACAGCGTGCTGGTGGTCAGCGACCGCACGGTGCTGGACGCCCAGCTTCAAGAAGCCATCTTCGATTTCGAGCGCACCACCGGCGTGGTGGCCACCATCACCAACGAACACGGCAGCAAGAGCGCCCAGCTCGGCCAGGCGCTCAAGGGCGGCAAGAAAATCATCGTCTGCACCATCCAGACCTTCCCGTTCGCCTTGCAGGCCGTGCAGGAACTGGCGGCCACCGAAGGCAAGCGCTTCGCTGTCATCGCCGACGAAGCTCACAGCTCGCAGACCGGCGAGGCGGCAGCCAAGCTCAAGCAATTACTGTCGGCGCAGGAGTGGGCCGACCTGCAAGATGGTGGCGAAGTGGACGCTGAAGCGTTGCTCGCGGCGCAGATGGAGGCGCGCGCCGGAGTGAAAGGCCTGACCTACGTGGCGTTCACCGCGACGCCCAAGGCCAAGACGCTGGAGCTATTCGGCCGCAAAGGGGCGGATGGCTTGCCGCAACCCTTCCACGTCTATTCGATGCGCCAGGCCATCGAGGAACGCTTCATCCTCGACGTGCTCAAGAATTACACCAGCTACAAGCTCGCCTTCAAGCTGGCGCATGATGGGCAGGAATGGGATGACAAGGCTGTCGAGCGCAGCACGGCGATGAAGGGCCTGATGCAATGGGTGCGGCTGCACCCCTACAACATCGCCAGCAAGGTACAAATCGTGGTGGAGCACTACCGCGAGAATGTTCAGCCGCTGCTCGAAGGGAAGGCCAAAGCGATGGTGGTGGTCGGCAGTCGCAAGGAGGCCGTGCGCTGGCAAAAGGCCATCCGCGCCTACGTCGCCAAGCAGAATTACCCGCTGGGCGTGCTGGTTGCGTTTTCCGGTGAGGTGGAGGATGTCGAAAGCTTCCCTGAGCCGGTGACCGAGACCAGCGAGGCATTGAATCCAGGCCTGCGAGGCAGGGACATCCGCGAGGTGTTCAAGGGACCGGATTTCCATATTTTGCTAGTGGCAAACAAGTTCCAGACCGGCTTCGACCAGCCGCTCTTGTGCGGCATGTACGTGGACAAAATACTCGGCGGTATCCAAGCCGTGCAAACGCTTTCGCGCTTGAACCGCTCGTATCCCGGCAAGGACGCCACCTATGTGCTCGACTTCGTGAACGAGCCGGCGGAAATCCTCAAGGCCTTCAAGACTTATTACGAGACCGCCGAAATGGAAGCGGTCACCGACCCGCACCTGGTCTACGACCTGCGCGCCAAGCTGGATTCGACCGGCTTCTACGATGACTACGAAGTGGACCGCGTCGCCAAAGTGGACCTGGACCCGAACGGCACGCAAAAGCAGCTCGACGCCGCTATCGCGCCCGTTGCTGACCGCTTGCTCAAGCGTTACAAGTCTGCCCAGAAGGACGTGACGCTGGCTGACGAGAGGCATGACGAGAAGGGCGCGCGTGCTGCTAAGGACCAAATGGATGCACTGCTGCTGTTCAAGAACGATATGGGGGCCTACACGCGCCTGTACTCCTTCCTGAGCCAGATTTTCGACTACGGCAATACGGACATTGAGAAGCGCTTCTTGTTCTACAAGCGCCTCGTTCCGTTGCTCGACTTCGGTCGCGAACGGGATACCGTGGACCTCAGCAAGGTCGTGCTGACCCACCATACCTTGAAGAGCCATGGCAAGCAGGCTATGGGGTTGAATGCCGACGGCAGCTACAAGCTGCCGCCCATGGACGCGGTGGGCAGTGGCAGCGTGCAGGAAAAACAGCAGGCCTATCTGAACGAAATCATCGAGAAGGTGAACGGATTGTTCGAGGGCGAGCTGACGGACGATGACCAGCTTGTGTATGTCAACGGTGTCCTCAAGGGCAAGTTGCTGGAAAACGAAACCTTGATGCGCCAAGCCGCCAGCAACAGTAAGGAGCAGTTCGCCAACTCGCCCGACCTCAAGGACGCCGTAATGCATGCCATTATGGATGCGCTAGACGCCCACCAGACTATGAGCACACAGGCGCTTGGTTCGGAACGTGTGCGCGAAGGCCTGCGCGACATCCTGCTTGGACCGGCCCAGCTTTACGAGGCGCTGCGTGCGAAATCAGGCCCTGGCGGCCCAGCGGCGCGGCCCTGAGAGGGCGCTGGCTCAAGATGCCCGCCATGCGCGAGCATCTTGAGCCGTGTACCTACGCAGTTCGCCGCTTGAAGTTGATATGAACGACGTTACCGCAGGAGCTTGACCGGGAAGTGCTGGCCAGTGCTGCCGGAACTGTGTCCGGTCCATGCGTAGCTTCATGTTCCTCCTGGTCGGGTTCGTCCGGCTCGGTCGCGTTCGTGGCAACGAGTTCCGTCAGTGTCACGTTGGCGCCTTTCCTGAGTCGCCGCATGCCGTGGTGAGTGGTCGTTTGCTCATCGTCCGCAAAGGCCGCGTCCAGACGCTTTGCAAGGCTCTGCGTGCACAGGTGGGCGTAACGCAGCAGCATGCGCACATCTCGATGGCCGCTGAAATGCTGGAGGTCCACTAGTGAGAAGCCGCCCCGAGTGTTGCTGCCGGCTTCAGCCATGCGGGAAATCGCTTCATGACGCAGGTCGTGCACCCGAAGTTCGGCGGTCCCGGTCAAACCCGCGTTCGCGCATATCCGTATCCATGCCTTGCGCAAGCCGTCGACGCTGACAGGGAATACGAAGTCGCCGTTGCGTGGAAGCTTGCGCAGCATCTCGACCAAGTCGCGGCGCAAGGGTAACTTTCGGGCGCGACCATTCTTTGTCTCCGGGAGGTAGGCAGTCTGCGTGTCTAGGTTGATGTTCGACCATTTCAGGTTCAGTGTTTCGCTGCGGCGTGCCGCGGTCATCAATTGAAACTGAATGAACGTCTCGAGCAGCGGCAGGTGGACGCGGGTAGTTTCGGCTTCACGCAGGTAATGCCGGCGTGCGTCCTTGATAATTTGCTTCCGGCCGTAGGTAGTCGCGGCGTTGTCCGCTTCCTGTCGCTCATCGTGCATCAGCTCTTCAAGGCGGCGGCCGATGGACTGTTCGCGGTCCTCATCGCGCGCGGCGTCCAGCAGTCGCGCTTCTTCATCAAGCGACAGTCGACGGTCGCGTTCATTGTAATAGCGCGGGCGGCGTACGCCATCCATCGGGTTCTTGAGGACGTGAATGCGCCAGGTGTCGATGGCAAGATGGCACACCGCCGAAAACAGGTCGATTTCCCGGTCCACGGTGGCCGGTGCGACGACCTGGCAGCGCTCGTCTATGTAGTCGGTGAAATCGTCGGGAACGACGGCGGCGAACGCCTTGCGGATGAACTTACCCGCTTCAGATGGCTGGCCGACGCGCGTCCCAGTAGCTTTGCGCATCTTCATGCTGGTGACTTTCGGATGTGGGGTGGGATGCATCGCCACGATGGTGGCGAGGTCCTCCCTAGGCAGGCCGGCATCTTCCAGCAGTGCGTTGATTTTGTAGCCTTCGACTTCAAAGCTCTTATGGCGGGGTGCTTCCTCGCGCAGGTAGCGGACCAGCAGGTCCGCCAGGCTCGCCTTCTGTCCACTGCCGTAGTCGATGAACAGGCCGCGCCGCAGTTCACTCTCGAGACGGTGTTTGACGTCGATGGCTTCCGCCTCACTGTGGGCGACAATGCATTGGTTCTTGCCGCCGACACTGCGGGTGCGGACAATGTAGTGGTCGTTCAGGCTGGTCAGGCGAGGTTTCAGCCCTTCGTCGCGCAGCTTCTGGACATATACTTGAATAGCCTTGTCAGCGCTGTAGGCGAATTGCTTAGTGAGGTCGTCACGGTTCTTGACGGTGACCTGGATGCGGGAACGGTTTTCGATGGATGCCATGATGGCGATGCTCCGTAGTTGTGGAACACCGTATAGCTCGAAAAGATATCCATGCCAGTGCAAAAAGAGTGAGTTGCCACTGATTTGCCACTAGACCATCCAGAATGCAAAACAGCGAGTTCATAACTCGCTGTTTTATAAAGGAATTCTGTGGTCGGGGTGAGAGGATTCGAACCTCCGGCCTCTACGTCCCGAACGTAGCGCTCTACCGGGCTAAGCTACACCCCGACGGGTTTGAGATCTCGGCGCCGAAATCTCGGGAAGGCATTACTATAGTTGTCTTAATGGTTCCTGTCAACAGCGAAGCTGCACAATTGCAGCAGGCTTTGCTTGTAGACGCTTTCCGGCAGGTCGGCGATGGCGTCGGCGGCGCGGCGCGCCGCGCTTTCGGCTTCGCGGCGGGTGTAGTCCAGCGCGCCGCTCGAGGTCACGGCCGACAGCACCGCGTCGAAATGCTGCTCGTCACCCTGTTCGATGCAGGTGCGCACCAGCTCGCGCTGCTGCGGCGTGCCGTGTTCCATCAGGTAGATCAGCGGCAGGGTAGGCTTGCCTTCGCGCAGGTCGTCGCCGACGTTCTTGCCGATCTCGGCGGCGTCGCCGGCGTAGTCGAGCACGTCGTCGATCAGCTGGAAGGCCGTGCCCAGCGAGCGGCCGTATTCGCCGGCGGCCTCGATCTGGCTCTCGCTGGCGCCGGCGATCAGGGCGCCCAGCTCGGCGGCGGCCTCGAACAGCTTGGCGGTCTTGGAACGGATCACGGTGAGGTAGCTCTCGTGGGTCACGTCCGGGTCGTGCATGTTCAGCAGTTGCAGCACTTCGCCTTCGGCGATGACGGTGGTGGCGCGCGACAGGATCTGCATCACGCGCATGTTGTCCAGGCTGGTCATCATCTCGAACGAGCGCGAATACAGGTAGTCGCCGACCAGCACCGAGGCGGCATTGCCGAACAGGGCGTTGGCGGTCTGGCGGCCGCGCCGCATCGAGGATTCGTCGACCACGTCGTCGTGCAGCAGGGTCGCGGTGTGGATGAATTCGACCACCGCCGCCAGTTCGTGGTGCGCCGTGCCGCGGTAGCCGTACGCGTTCGCCAGCAGCAGCACCAGCACCGGGCGGATACGCTTGCCGCCGGCGCCGATGATGTATTCGGAGATCTGGTTGACCAGGCTGACGTCGGATTGCAGGCGCTGGCGGATCACCGTGTTCACCGCCGCCATGTCGTCGGCGATCGTCTGGGTAAGTTTATTCTGTTGGGCGTATTGGGTAGCGGCGGACAAGGCGAACCTGCGATAAGTGTGCGTTGAGTGCGGCGATTATACGACAAGCATGCGTGCGCCGTGCCGTTTGCCCAACTGTATTAAAAAACCGTCATGTTTACGTCGTGGAATGTTGTCGTTGCCGAGGTGCCACAGTCACCAAGCGCCCATCCCGGCTTTTGACGCGTTGCGGCGAATTATGTATAATCCTCTGTTCCCCGGCATCAGACCAGCCCAGCGCCAGTCGCCGGCGGGAATTCTTTAAACATTTGATGAGGTTTCAATCATGTACGCGGTCATAAAAACCGGTGGCAAGCAATACAAAGTTGTCGCTGGCGAAAAACTCAAAGTAGAACAGATACCGGCAGACATTGGTTCCGAACTCACGATCGATCAGGTCCTCGCCGTTGGCGCGGGCGAAAGCATCAAGTTTGGTGCTCCGCTGGTCGAAGGTGCTACGGTTCTGGTGAAGGTCGTTTCCCACGGTCGCCACGACAAGGTCCGCATTTTCAAGATGCGCCGTCGTAAGCACTACCAGAAGCGTCAAGGCCACCGCCAGAACTTCACCGAAATCCAAGTGGTTTCGATCAACGGCTAATTGCCCGGTCTAATTTTCAAAGTCATCAAGGAGTACATCCATGGCACACAAAAAAGGCGGCGGCACTACCCGTAACGGCCGTGATTCAGAAAGCAAACGCCTCGGCGTGAAAGTGTACGGCGGCCAGGCGATCAACGCCGGCGGCATCATCGTGCGTCAGCGCGGCACCCAGGTTCGCCCGGGCGTCAACGTCGGCCTCGGCAAGGACCACACCCTGTTCGCCCTGGTGAACGGCACGGTCAAGTTCGTCAAGCAAGGCGTCGGTTCGAAGCAGTACGTCACCGTCGTCGCGAACGAAGCAGTCGCAGCTTAATCAGCTACGCAAAGCGCCGCCCAGCGGCGCATTTTTGTAAGGCGCAAGCCTTCCATCAAGAGGCTCTGCCCACGGTAGGGCCTTTTTAGCGCCTAACAAAGCACTCATGGCGGCGTCTCGCCGTACCAAGCGTACTGTCTGCGACAATGCGCCTTGCCCCGAGCGCTTTGTTAGGCGCTATCGTTTTTTTGGCGGTCATCATGAAGTTTATCGACGAAGCAAGAATTGAAGTCATCGCCGGCGACGGCGGCAACGGGTGCGCCTCGTTCCGCCGCGAGAAGTTCCGTCCCTTCGGCGGTCCGGACGGCGGCGACGGCGGCAAGGGCGGCTCGATCTGGGCGGTTGCCGATCGCAACATCAACACCCTGGTCGACTTTCGTTATTCGAAAGTGCACACCGCGCGCAACGGCGAAGCCGGCCGCGGCTCGGACTGCTACGGCAAGGGCGCGGAGGACGTGGTCCTGCGCATGCCGGTCGGCACGCTGATCGTCGATAACGTCAACGGCGAGATCATCGCCGACCTGACCGAACACGGCCAGACCGAACTGCTCGCCAAGGGCGGCGAGGGCGGCTGGGGCAACATCCACTTCAAGACCTCGACCAACCGCGCGCCGCGCCAGAAGACCGACGGCAAGGCGGGCGAGCGCCGCGAGCTGCGCCTGGAACTGAAGGTGCTGGCCGACGTCGGCCTCCTGGGCATGCCGAACGCCGGCAAGTCGACGTTCATCACGGCCGTCTCGAACGCCAAGCCGAAGATCGCCGACTATCCGTTCACGACCCTGCATCCGAACCTCGGCGTGGTGCGCGTCTCGCACGCGAAGAGCTTCGTCATCGCCGACATCCCGGGCCTGATCGAGGGCGCGGCCGAGGGCGCGGGCCTGGGCCACCAGTTCCTGCGCCACCTGTCGCGCACCGGCCTCTTGCTGCACATCGTCGACCTGGCGCCGTTCGAGGCGACGGTCGATCCGGTGAAGGAAGCCAAGGCCCTGATCAAGGAACTCGAGAAGTACGACGAGGACCTGCTGAACAAGCCGCGCTGGCTCGTGCTGAACAAGCTCGACATGCTGCCGGAAGAAGAGCGCAAGAAGAAGGTCAAGGACTTCCTGAAGAAGCTGGCGTGGAAGGGACCTGTCTTCGAGATCTCGGCCTTGAACCGCGAAGGCTGCCAGGAGCTGATCAACGCGATCTACCTGCATCTGGAAGAGAAGCGCGCGCTCGACGTGCGCGTGGACGAGACGACCCAGATGACCGAGGAAGCGCGCGGCATCAACTCGATCGACCCGGACGACCCCCGCTTCAAGATTCTCGAAGACTGAGGCGCCGATCATCAAGAAGGGCTTCAGCTTCACGCGCGCCTGGGCGCGCACCCAGCTGCTGCAGCTGGTGGCCACCGCCAGTTCGCTGGCGGCGCTCGTGGCGCTCCTCGACCCCGACCGGGTCGCGGCCGCCATGGGCCTGTTTCTCGTTGGCGTGAACGGCTACAGCCAGTTCTACGCCATCTATGTCGGAGTGCGCCTCGCCACCGCGGGGCTGGCTCTGCTGGCGGCAAGGCGGGGCGACCAGCCCATCCTCGGCGACCTCGTTGCATTGTTCCTGCTGGCCCAACCGGGCGGGCGCCTGGTCGCGGCATTCGCGATCGGCCTGCCGCATGGGTCCTTGTTCATCGTAAGCGGGATCGAGTTGCTGGCGGGCCTGGCCCTGCTGGCCTTGCGTCCCCGGGAAAAGAGGCTTTCGCCATGAGCGCAGCACATCAATCCGTCATCCAGCAAGCCGGCCGCATCATCGTCAAGGTCGGTTCCTCCCTCGTCACCAACGAAGGCCGCGGCCTCGACCACGGCGCGATCGCGCGCTGGGCCGCGCAGATCGCCGCCCTGCGCGGGCTCGGCAAGGAAGTGGTCCTGGTCAGCTCCGGCGCGATCGCCGAAGGCATGCTGCGCCTGGGCATGACCGCCCGGCCGCACGACATCCACGAACTGCAGGCCTGCGCGGCCGTCGGCCAGATGGGCCTGGCCCAGATCTACGAAACCAGCTTCGCCGCGCATGGCGTCAAGACGGCCCAGGTGCTGCTCACCCACGCCGACCTGGCCGACCGCGAACGCTACCTGAATGCCCGCGCCACCCTCACGACCCTGCTGCGCCTGGGTGTGGTCCCGATCATCAACGAGAACGACACCGTCGTCACCGACGAGATCAAGTTCGGCGACAACGACACCCTCGGCGCCCTGGTCGCCAACCTGATCGAAGCCGACGCGCTGGTGATCCTGACCGACCAGCGCGGCCTGTACTCCGCCGACCCGCGCAAGGACCCGGCCGCGACCCTGATCGCGTGCGCCCCTGCCGGCGACCCGGCACTGGAAGCGATGGCCGGCGGCGCCGGCAGCAGCATCGGCCGCGGCGGCATGCTGACCAAGGTGCTGGCCGCACGGCGCGCCGCGCGCTCGGGCGCCCACACCGTGATTGCCTGGGGCCGCGAGCCGGACGTGCTTACCCGCCTGGCCTCGGGCGAAGCGATCGGCACCCAGCTCGAAGCGGCGACCACGCGCCTGACCGCGCGCCGCCAGTGGATGGTCGACCACCTGCATACCTCGGGCGAGGTAGTGCTCGACGCCGGCGCCGTGCAGAAGCTCACGCAGGAGGGCAAGTCGCTGCTGCCGATCGGCGTCGTCGCCGTGCGCGGCGAATTCGGACGCGGGCAGGTGATCACCTGCGTGGGTGAGGACGGCGTGCCGGTGGCGCGCGGCCTGACCAGCTACACCGCCAGCGAAGTGCGCCGCATCATGCGCCACTCCTCGGGCGAGATCGAGGCCATCCTCGGCTACATCGAGGGGCCGGAGCTGGTGCATCGCGACAACCTTGTCCTCCTCTGACGCAAGCCCATGCACAGGGGCCGCAGCTTCGTCCAGGCCCCGACGATTTCCCCATGATTGTTCAATAACTGTGTTGCGGCGAGCGTACAGCCGCATCGTGACACAGTGAACGACCCCTCATTTTCATTGCCGTACGGCTACACCGTCACTTAGACTCGTCAGCGTCCCTCATATTGACGCATGCCCCGAATCGAAAGACGTTCATGAAACTGAGCCGCAAACTCCCTCTCTGCTTTGCCGCCGTCGCGCTGCTGGTCGCCTGCGCCGGCTTCTTCGGCTTGTCCGAGCTGAACCGATCGATCGGCACCTATGGCGGCGCCGTCGCCAGCTACGGCCACGCCGAGCAGGTCGAGACCCTGCTGTCGACCTTCAAGACCCAGGTCCAGGAATGGAAAAACACCCTGCTGCGTGGTAAGAAAGAAGCCGAGCGCGCGAAGTACTGGCAGGCCTACCAGGACAGCGAACGCCAGGTCGCCGAACAGCTCGGCAAGCTGGTGGCTGAACTGGCGCCCGGCAATGAACGCGCGCTGCTCGAACAATTCGGCCAGGCGCATGCGCAGATGGGCCAGGATTTCCGTAAAGGCTATGCGCAATTCGTCGCCGCAGGCTTCGACCCGGCCGCGGGCGACCTCGCTGTCAAGGGCAAGGACCGCGCGCCGTCCGAGCTGCTGGCCCAGGCCAGCCAGCAGATCGTTGCCGCCACCCAGGCGCGTGTCGAGGAGGCGGAGGTCGCCAGCCGGCGCGCCACTTTCCTGAGCCTGCTGGCCATGGTGCTCGGTTCCGGCGCCGCCATTGTCGCCGGCGTGCTCGTGTCGCGCTCGATCGTGCGTCCGCTCGACCGCGCGGTGGAAGTGGCGAAGACCGTGGCCGCGGGCGACCTGCGCGCCCGCATCGAGGTCACTTCGAACGACGAGACCGGCCAGCTGCTGCAGGCGCTGAAGGACATGAACGCCAACCTGAAACAGATCGTGAGTCGGGTGCGCAGCGGCGCCGAGACCATCGGCCTGGCCTCCGATGAGATCGCCCAGGGCAACATGGATCTGTCTTCGCGCACCGAGCAGCAGGCTGGCGCACTCGAGGAAACCGCGTCCTCGATGGAGGAGCTGACTTCGACCGTGAAGCAGAACGCCGACAACGCGCGCCAGGCCAACCAGCTTGCCATCAGCGCCTGCGACATCGCCGCCAAGGGCGGCGACGTGGTCGAGCGCGCCGTGTCGACCATGGCGTCGATCAGCGAGTCGTCGAAGCAGATCGTCGACATCATCGACGTGATCGACGGTATCGCCTTCCAGACCAATATCCTGGCCCTGAACGCGGCCGTCGAGGCGGCGCGCGCAGGCGAGCAGGGCCGCGGGTTCGCCGTGGTCGCCGCCGAGGTGCGCAACCTGGCGCAGCGTTCGGCCACCGCCGCGAAAGAGATCAAGGAACTGATCGGCGTGTCGGTCGAGCGCGTCGAGGCCGGCAGCGCGATGGTCAACGAAGCGGGAAGCACGATGAGCGAGATCGTCGCCAGCGTGAAGCGCGTGACGGACATCATGGGCGAGATCAGCGCCGCCAGCGCCGAGCAGGGCGCCGGCATTGAGCAGATCAACATCGCCGTCACCGAGATGGACACCACGACCCAGCAGAACGCCGCGCTGGTCGAGGAAGCGGCGGCCGCCGCCGAGGCGCTGCGCGACCAGACGGTGGCGCTGAACGAGGTGGTCGGCGTGTTCAAGCTCGACGGCGATGGGGCGGGAGCGAACGATGCGCGCGTCGCTGGAATGCTCGCCGGGACTGCCTATCGCGCGCTGCCAGGCGCGGCGCGCGCTTGAGGCAACCGCGCCGTCCTCGGGTCAGGCGCTCGGCCGCGAGCCCGCCGCCGCCGCTTCCGGCGCGATGATCCCGTCCGGCGTCGGCGTCTTGTCGCGGTATTCGCAGAGATCGTTGATGATGCAGTTCCAGCACTTCGGACGGCGCGCCACGCAGGTGTAGCGCCCGTGCAGGATCAGCCAGTGGTGGGCGTCCTGCAGGAAGTCCTTGGGCACGAACTTCAGCAGTTTCCTTTCCACCTCGTCGACGTTCTTGCCCGGTGCGATCTTCGTGCGGTTCGAGACGCGGAAGATGTGGGTATCGACCGCCATGGTCGGCTCGCCGAAAGCCGTGTTCAGCACCACGTTGGCGGTCTTGCGGCCCACGCCCGGCAGGGCTTCCAGGGCCTCGCGCGCACGCGGCACTTCCCCGCCGTATTGCTCGACCAGGATCCGGCAGGTCGCCATCACGTTCTTCGCCTTGGTGTTGTACAGGCCGATGGTCGAGATATAGGTCTTCAGCTCGTCCAGGCCGAGGTCGAGGATGGCCTGCGGCGTGTTCGCCACCGGGTACAGGCGGCGCGTGGCCTTGTTCACGCCGACGTCGGTCGACTGGGCCGACAGCAGTACGGCGATCAGCAGTTCGAAGGGCGTCGTGTATTCGAGTTCGGTGGTCGGCTTCGGGTTGGCGTCGCGAAAGCGGGTGAAGATCTCGAGGCGTTTGGCTGGATTCATTTGTTCTCGTCGGGCGGCGTGCCGGCCGCGCGCTGGCGGGCGCGTTCCATCGCGGCGGCGATGATGGCGCGCTTGCGTTCCTTCTCGGCCAGCTCTTCCGGCGTATTCGTGGCTTCGGCGGTGACCGCGCGCATCTTCTCGAGCGCCTTGGCGGCCAGGCGCGCATCGTTTTCTTCGCGTTCGCGTTTCAAGCGCTCGCTGCGGAAGTCGTGGCGCGCGCGGGCGGCGTCGGCCGCTTCCTGCGACCAGGCGTCCCAGCCGGTCGCGTCCCCGGTGACGGGAATCATGCTGATGCAGTCGACCGGGCAGGGCGCCACGCACAGGTCGCAGCCGGTGCACAGGCTCGGCAGGATGGTGTGCATCTGCTTGGCCGCGCCCATGATGGCGTCGACCGGACAGGCCTGGATGCACAGGGTGCAGCCGATACACAGGTTCTCGTCGATAAAGGCGACCGGACGCGGGCGTTCGACGCCGTTGGCGGGATTGATCGGGATGACGCGGCGGCCGGTGAGCGAGGCCAGCCGGCGCACGCCTTCCATGCCGCCGGGCGGGCACTGGTTGATGTCGGCCTCGCCGCTGGCGATCGCTTCCGCGTAGGGACGGCAGGCCGCGTAGCCGCACTTGGTGCACTGGGTCTGCGGCAGCAGGTCTTCGATCAGGTCGGCAAGAGTCTTGGTCACGGTGGCGCGGCGGGGTAAAGCCGTCATTATCCAGCAAATAAGCAATCAATGCGCGGGCGGCGCGATGGTGCTTGTTGTTTCGGTCAGTAAGTGGCGCAGCGAACAGATTTCCAAGGCTTGCGCTGGTCTACTGAGGCATGGGCGCCGCGTCGACACGCGGCCATCTTTCAAGGAGGAACAACATGAATAAACGCCTCATTGCCGGCAGCATGATTGCGGTCTTGCTGTCCGCCAACGCGCCGGCTTTCGCCCAGCACGGCCACGACCGCGCGCAGGAGCGCCGCGAGGAGCGTCGCGAATTTCGTGACGAGCGTCGTGACGAACGCCGGGATTACCGCGACCAGCGCCGCGAGGACCATCGCGATTACCGCGACGACCGCCGGGATGACCGCCGCGACCATCGCGAAGCCCGCCGCGGCGCCGGCCCGCGCCACGATCTCTACCGCGGCCAGCGCCTGCCCGCGAACTACCACCACAAGCAGTACGTGGTCGACAACTGGCGCGCTCACCGCCTGAGCGCGCCGCCGCGCGGCTACCACTGGGTACAGGTGGGCAACGACTACGTGCTGGCGGCGATTGCCACCGGCATCATTGCCAGCGTCCTGCTCGGAAATTAAAGGAAGGGGAATACGATGCAAGAATGGATCATCGCACCGCTGCTGGCGGTCGACCCGACGGGCGCGCCGCTGCGCCAGCCGGAAAGGGACGGCACCACGCCGGATACCGCCAGGCCCGAGAGCGCCGGCGAACGCCGCGGCGGCGACCGGCGCGACACGCACAAGGACGACAGCGACGCCGACTTCGGCCGCGGGGAGGACCGGCGCGGCGACGCGGCTTGACGCGCGGTCGCCGGGGGCGTCGCCTGTCTCACTCTCCAATAAAAAATGCCGCAGGAAACTGCGGCATTTTTACTGGAAGACCAAGGACCGAACGGATCACCGGAATTCGCGGATGAATTCGCCGATCTTCGGGCAGATGGTTTCGCGCCAGCGGCGGCCCGAGAAGATGCCGTAGTGGCCGGCCTTCTCGGCGACGTAGTCGCGGTGCATGTTCTCGGGGATGCCGCTGCACAGCTCGTGGGCGGCCTGGGTCTGGCCGGCGCCGGAAATATCGTCGAGCTCGCCTTCGATGGTGAACAGGGCCACCGTCTTGATGTCCTGCGGACGCACCAGCTTGCCGCCGACTTCCCAGGTGCCTTTCGGCAGGCGGTGTTCCTGGAACACGGTCTTGATCGTCTCGAGGTAGTACTCGGCCGGCATGTCGAGCACGGCGTTGTATTCGTCGTAGAACTTGCGGTGGCTCTCGGCCGATTCCTCGTCGCCGCGCACCAGGTGCTGGTAGAACTCGCGGTGGCTCTGGGCGTGGCGGCCCGGGTTCATGGCGATGAAGCCGGCGTGCTGCAGGAAGCCCGGATAGACCTTGCGTCCGAAGCCAGGGTAGTTGCCAGGCACCGAATAGATCACGGTGTTCTCGAACCACGAGAACGGCTTTTCGGTGGCCAGGTCGTTGACGGCGGTGGGCGACTTGCGCGGGTCGATCGGGCCGCCCATCATCGTCATCGTCTTCGGCAGCTTCGGATCGTTATCGGACGCCATCAGCGAGATCGCGGCCAGCACCGGCACGGTCGGCTGGCACACGGAAATCACGTGCACGTCGGGGCCGAGGGTGCGGATGAAGTCCTGCACGTAATAGATGTAGTCGTCGAGGTGGAACGGGCCTTCGGACAGCGGCACCATGCGCGCGTCGACCCAGTCGGTGATGAAGACGTCATGGTCGGGCAGCAGGGCGCGCACGGTGTCGCGCAGCAGCGTGGCATGGTGGCCCGAGAGCGGGGCGACCAGCAGCACGGTCGGCTGGTCGAGCGCCGCGAACGCCGCGTCGGGCAGGTCTTTCTTGAAATGCAACAGCTTGCAGAACGCCTTGTTGACGGCAACGCGTTCGACGATGTTGACGGTCTCGCCCTTGATGGTGGTGGTGGCGATGTCGAACGCCGGCTTTTCGTAATCCTTGCCCAATCGGTACATCAGCTCGTACCCGGCGGCGATACGCTGGGAGAACGGCGTGTGGGCGAATGGGGAAACCGGGTTCGAGAACAGCTTCGATGACGCATCCGCCCATTGCATGAGCGGGGTCAGGAAGGAGCGTTGCATCTCGTGCAGTTGGTAGAGCATATAAATCCTTCGGTGGTGAAGCGCGTCGCGCTCGTGCGCGATTTTTAATCAAATCATTATAGGCCTAAATGATTTACGGATGGAAATTTCTATTCCGTCCGGCCAGCGTTTGATCAGCGCTTGGAAGGGTTATAGCACCGTTTTTGATAGGGCGTCCGTGATGCGACACACATAAAAACAAATGCCCCGGCTAGCCGGGGCACTGTCGTTTTTTTCTAACTGAACGGTCGTTCTTAATCGAAGACCGGGGTCTCGACGCCGAGGATCTTGTGCAGCTTCGGCGAGGTCGTCGTGTACTGCATGTGGATCTTCTTGTCCGGGAAGATGTAGGGCGCGGCGCCGAAGGCGGCCAGCGCGGCTTCGTGGAAGCCCGACAGGATCAGCTTCTTCTTGCCCGGGTAGGTGTTGATGTCGCCCACGGCGAAGATGCCCGGCACGTTGGTCTCGAACTTCTCGGTGTCCATCACCTTGAGCTGCTTGCGCTCGATGTCCAGGCCCCACTCGGCGATCGGGCCCAGCTTCGGCGACAGGCCGAAGAAGACCATCAGCATGTCCAGCGGCACGCGGCGGGTCACGCCGTCGGCGCCGGTGACCTTCACTTCGGACAGCTTGCCGTCCTTCTCGTCGAAGCCGGTGACCTGGCCGGTGATCAGCTGCATCTCGTACTCTTCGCACAGCTGCTTCATCTTGGCGACCGAGGCCGGGGCGGCGCGGAAGTCCTCGCGGCGGTGCACCAGCACGACCGATTCGGCCTTGCCGACGAAGTTCAGGGCCCAGTCCAGGGCGGAGTCGCCGCCGCCGCAGATGACCAGGTTCTTGCCTTCGAACAGCGCCGGATCCTTGACGCGGTAGAACAGCTGGCTGTTCTCGAACTTCTCGATGCCTTCGACCTTGATCGTGCGCGCCTGGAACGAACCGACGCCGGCGGCGATGAAGATGGTCTTGGTGATGAACTGGGTGCCGGTCGAGGTCTCGACGTTGAAGCGGCCGTCTTCGCGGCGCTGCACGGTGGTCACTTCCTGGCCCAGGTGGAAGGTCGGCTCGAAGGGCTCGATCTGCTTGAGCAGGTTGTCGGTCAGTTCCTGGCCGGTGCAGACGGGCACGGCAGGGATGTCGTAGATCGGCTTGTCCGGATACAGTTCCACACACTGGCCGCCGACGGCCGGCAGCGAGTCGATGACGTGGGCCTTGATCTCGAGCAGGCCGAGTTCGAAGACCTGGAACAGGCCGACCGGGCCCGCGCCGATGATGACCGCGTCCGCGTCGATGGCGCCGGCGAACGAACTGTTAGGGGCGATGCTGCCCGCATCGTGGGTGGCACTGATAGTCATGCACTCAATCCTGTTGATTTTTTAAAAGAGGGGGCGTTGGACGCGATGGCCGCTAGTGTGCCATGGATGCCGTGCGCCTGCTGGCAGCGGTCGAAAACCGCGGCAGCAGGCGCACGTGACGTAAATGCGCTTAGCGGGCCAGCTGGTCCAGCTTGTTCTTGACGTCTTTCCACTCTTCGGCGTCGGGGAGGGCTGGCTTGGTCTTGGTGATCGACGGCCAGAAACGCGCCAGGTCGGCGTTGAGCTTGATGAATTGCTGCTGGTCGCCCGGCACGTCTTCTTCAGCATAGATCGCATTGACCGGGCACTCGGCCACGCACACTGCGCAGTCGATGCACTCGTCGGGGTCAATCGCGAGGAAATTCGGGCCTTCCCGGAAACAATCGACCGGGCATACATCGACGCAGTCGGTATACCGGCAGCGGATGCACGATTCGGTGACAACGTGGGTCATAACAGTCCTATCTATGGTGGGGTGCCGCGGCGTCAGCGCAAAGGAGGGGCCGCCAACATGGCAAAGCACCGTATTTTAGGGGATTTCCAGTTTTCCTACAAATTAGGCTTAGACACAATATACATAAGCAAATGTGTTGAGCGAGGTACGATTTGGCGTGGAAAGAGCGGGCGCATGCTCTTGTAGGGTGGGCGCCCCGTGCCCACGCGAAACGCAGCGTCGTGTTGACGCCGCGGGAATCGCTATCGCTGCACTGATGAGGCATCTCGATTGATCATCCGGAGGCGCCAACTTGTTTCGTATATTGCGGTGCTGAACTGGCCAGCACCGCTCATGCTTCCGCGTGGGCACGGGGTGCCCACCCTACGGCCAGCGGCAACGGTGGCTCCAGGTTCAACTGGTGCTGCGCAAATGCTCCAGCAGCGCCGGCCAGGCCGTCGCCGCCAGGCTGCCGTCGTCCAGCAGCGTCACCGTCTTGCGCTGGGCGCCGTCTTCCACCGTGATTTCCCAGCGTGGGATGTCGGCCCCGACGCCGCAGGGCGGGGCCGTCCCGAAGAAATCGAGCTGGCGCACCAGCGCCTCGAGCGCGCCGCCGTCGGCGCGGCAGGCGGTGTCGAGCTCGACGCAGCGCTCGCCGCCGGCGAAACCGCCACCCTGTTTCGCCGTGATCTTCATGCCGGCGTCGGCATGCCGCCGCCGGCATCGATGGCCGCTTCCTCGCCGGCCGGGCCGTTGCGCCCACGCTCGGCGCACCAGCGCGCCAGCGCCTGGGCCTCGGCGTCGAGCACGCGCTCGATGTTGTAGTACTCGGCCAGGTTCATGGTGCCGCAGCAGGCGCGCCGGTCCTGCTGGGCGCCGGGCGCGTCGCAGACCGCCGCCGCCAGGCGCACGTGGACCTTGCATGGCGGGGCCAGGATTTTTCTCGGCAGCTCGGCATCGAAGGGTGGGGGGCCTTCCGACGTTTGCGGCGCGGGTTCGCCGGCCGGGGCCGGCGCATCGTTGGCCACCTCCGGCCCGCCGACCACTTCGCGCAGCGTGAACTGGTGGCGGATCGATTGCGTGTAGCTGTCGGGCTTGCCGTCCTCGAGCACCAGCCGCAGCATCTCGTTGACCACGTCGGCATAGGTGGCGGCGATGTCGGGCGCGGCGATCAGGGCGCGCAGCAGCAGGCCGCGCAGCCAGGCCGCGACCCGGTGCAACACGGCGGCATCGTCCTCCAGCGCCGGGTTGCGTTCGATCGCGAACAGGTCGGCCAGGATGTCGTAGACGGCGCCGGTGAACACCTGGGAAATGGCATGCACCTGGGTGCCGGCCTGGGACAGGGTCAGGTCGTTGTCGGCATTGCGCAAGCCGGTGGTGCTGCCGAGCGCCAGGCCGAACTGCTCGGCGATGTCGGCGAGGAAGGTCTTGTCGTGCAGGCGCGCCTTGGTCTGGGCCACCACGGCTTCGCACTGGTCGAGCTGGGACAGCGCCAGGAAGATCGCGGTCAGGTCGCCGAAGGCTTCGTGCAGGCCGCCGGTCTGGGGCGGCGCATCGGCCAGCAGCCAGTGCGGTTTCAGCCCGTCCAGTACGGCGTGGCCGGTCTCGTGGGCGACGATGTCGAAGGAGCGGCAGGTGAACACGCGCTCGCTCTGGCCGCTCGGGACGAAGTCGCCGAACTTCAGGCAGCCCTGGCTGCGGCTGTAGAAGGCGTTCATGACGTTCGGCAGGCCGTAGGGGAAGATCTGCAGCGGCGCGGTGTCGATGCTGCTGTTCCACTGCCAGGGCAACGGCATCTCGGCCCCGCTCGAGGACAGCGCGCGCTGGTACATGGTGAGCGTCTGGCGCACCACGGCGAAGGTGTGGACGGCGTCGAACTGCGGGGTGTCGGGCATGGTGACGAAGTCGCCGAAGGCATTCGGCTCGACCGGGCTGATGCTTGGGTCGCTCGATGCGATGCGGGCGTCGCGCGGGCCGGCCAGGACGATGCCGGGCAGGAAGGCCTTGCGCGTTCCCATGTCGGTCACCGACGGGTCCTGTTTCCACATCAGCACCCGCGCGCCGAAGGCGTAGGGCAGGGGCACGTCCGCGGACGGCGGCTCGTCGGCGCCGCGCGGCGCGCCGGGCTGGTCGAGCAGCTGGGAAGCCTTGCGGTGCTGGCGGTAGGCCGCGCTCGGCGTGGGGACAAAGGCGACCGGCGGCTGGTCGCGTTCGGTAGTGACTGGGTCATCCGGCAACAGTGCTCGTTCCATGGTGCATCCTCGTGTGATTGCGGTAGCTCAGCAGATAGTCGTCCCCTGCGCGGAATCGGTTTTGACGAGAATCAATTGCAAAGCGCACTGGCACGCCGGCGGCGCAACTGGCATCATGGCGGGCTCTTGCGTTTTGAAGAAGGAAAGAAACAGATGGCCGACATACACATCGTCCAGGAACACAGCCTCAGCCCGGAGCGGGCGCGCGCGGCGGCGCAGCAGGTGGCGGACAAGGTTGCCGCCGAATTCGGCATGCAGTGCCGCTGGGACGGCGACGTGTTGCGCTTCGAGCGCAGCGGGGTGGAAGGAGCCCTGACCCTGGAAGAGCGGCGCGCGGCGCTGCGGATCAAGCTGGGTTTCCTGATGAGCGCCTTCGGTCCGGCCATCGAGGCCAAGGTGACCGACAAGATGCGCCGGGTGTTCGCGGCCGCGTGATCGGACGCGGCCTCGATGCCGGCCGCGCGGCCGGCTGGGGTGCTTAACCCTTCAGTTCCTCGATCAAGTCGATGTACTGCTGCATCGCGTCTTCCTGCGAGGTGCCTTTCAGCTGTTCCCAGGCGTCGTACTTGGCGCGGCCGACCATGTCGGTGAAGCCCGGACGCTCGCCGGTCACGTCACCGCTCGAGCCCTGCTTGAACAGCGCGTAGATCTTCAGCAAGGTCATGTTGTCCGGACGCTCCGGCAGGTTCTTCGAATCGGCCTGGGCCTGGGTGAACTGGTCTTGCAAGCTCATAAAAACTCCTGTTGGCTGGATTGCTGGATGGTGCATTGACTGAACGGCAATGCGCGCGGTCATCTTAGCCTAACAGGTGGCGAAATACGTGCTTCTGGCGGGAATTTTAGAGGGGATGCTCGGGGCGAGCTTGGGTAGGGTGGGTTCTTGAACCCACGCGGTCGACCATGTGAGATGTCGATCGGTCAGCCGCTGTGAAGGTGGGTTCGAGAACCCACCCTACGACAGGCAGGCTTAGACAGCCAGCAGCTCGACGTCGAAGATCAGCGTCGCGTTCGGCGGAATCACGCCGCCGGCGCCGCGTGCGCCGTAGCCGAGGCTGGCCGGGATGATCAGGCGGCGGGCGCCGCCGACCTTCATGCCCTGCACGCCTTCGTCCCAGCCGCGGATCACGTGGCCGGCGCCCAGCGGGAACTGGAACGGGTCGTTGCGGTCCTTGCTCGAATCGAACTTGGCGCCGGTGCTGCCGTCGTCGTTGCGCAGCCAGCCGGTGTAGTGGACGGTGACGTAGGTGCCGGCTTTCGCCTCGGCGCCTTCGCCGACGACGGTGTCTTCGTACTGCAGGCCGGAAGCGGTGGTGGTAATGGACATGATTTTCCTTCAAGGTTCAGGTTGAGCGGCGATTGTAGTGCATGGACTCCGGGAGCGCCATCGAGGGTCCGCTTGCCCGCCGCGGCCCTTGCCCGCGATCTTGTCTACAATAAGCCTTCCATATCGGGGAGCCGCATGACCACGCCTTCAACCTTTTTCCTGCTCATCGAACGTCATTGCCGGCGGGGCTGCCGATGAGCGCCGTCGCCACCGCCTGGGGCCGCGCCCTGCGCGCGCAGTTCTCAGGCCGCATGCTGCTGCTGTCCCTGGTGCCGCTGCTGCTGTCGCTGCTGGTCTGGGGCGCGCTGCTGTGGTTTGGGCTGCAGCCCTTCCTCGACTGGCTGCACGCCGTCTTCGCCGACTACGGCTGGTTCCAGGCCAGCGGCAGCATGCTGTCCACGCTGGGCCTGGGCGTGCTGCAGGTGATGGTGGTGCCGCTGATGGCCATCATCCTGCTGCTGCCGCTGATGATCGCGACCTCGCTGCTGTTCATGGGCATCTTCGCGATGCCGGCGATCGAGGCCTACGTCGGCCGGCGCCAGTTTCCCCAGCTCGAACGCAAGGAAGGCGGCAGCTTCGCCGGCAGCGTCTGGATGAACCTGACCAGCGTGATCGTGTTCGCCGGCCTGTGGCTGATGACGGTGCCGCTGTACGCGGTGCCGCCGGTGGCGGTGCTGGTGCAGGCCGCGTTGTGGGGCTGGGTGACGTCGCGCGTGATGAGCTACGACGCGCTCGCGGCCCACGCCAGCCCCGCTGAACGCCAGGCCTTGATGAAGGCGCGGCGCTGGCGGCTGCTGGCGATCGGCATGGCATCGGGCGTGCTGGGCGCCATGCCCGGCATCGCCTGGATGGGCGGCGCGGTGCTGTCGGTGGTGCTGTTCCCCTTCCTGGCCATCCTGTCGGCCTGGCTGTACGTGATGATCTTCCTGTTCACCGGCCTGTGGTTCCAGTACTACTGCCTGCAGGCGCTGCAGGACCTGCGCGCCGCCAACGCAAGCGCCCCGGTGGCATCTTGAAAACGAGGAGCATTCCATGGCATTCGGCCTGATCGTCGTCGGCGACGAAATCCTGTCCGGCAAGCGCCAGGACAAGCATTTTTCGAAAGTGGTCGAACTGCTGGCCGCGCGCGGCCTGGCGCTTGCCTGGGCCGAATTCGTCGGCGACGAGCGCGAACGCATCGCGGCGACCCTGCGCCGCACCTTCGCAGGCGAGGACATCGTGTTCTCCTGCGGCGGCATCGGCGCCACGCCCGACGACCATACGCGCCAGGCCGCCGCCGCCGCGCTCGGCCTGCCGCTGGCGCTGCATCCCGAAGGGAAGTGCCTGGTCGAAGCGCGCATCCTCCAGGCCGCGCGCGAGGCCGGCAAGGAAGTCGACTTGTCCGCGCCCGAGAACCTGCAGCGCCTGAAGATGGCCGAATTCCCGGCCGGGGCGACGCTGATCCCGAATCCCTACAACGGCATCCCCGGCTTCACGGTGGCGCGTCACCACTTCGTGCCGGGCTTCCCGGTGATGGCCTGGCCGATGATCGAATGGGTGCTCGACACGCATTACGCGGATCTCTTTCACCGACAGGCGCACGCGGAACAGGCCATGCTGGTGTTCGGCCAGGCCGAGGCCGTGCTCACGCCGCTGATGGAGGCGATCGAGGCGCGCTACACCGGCGTGCGCGTGTTCAGCCTGCCGAGCGTGGGCGAGGACGGCAGCCGCCGCCACATCGAACTCGGGGTCAAGGGCGTGCCCGCCGAGGTGGCGCCGGCCTTCGCCGCCATGCGCGCGGAACTCGAGCGTGTAGGAGCCGATTACCAATGCCTGTAGGCATCAATGCACTCTTAATAACTCTGCCGTTGTTTTTTTGCGAAAAAGATCAGGGCAGGTCAAATTTGTTGAACAGGGCTACGTGGAAGACCTGTTGATGTGGTGGAATGATGGCTGTGGCGCGCTGGAATTTCGGGTGAGATTCGCGCGCCCGATGAACTAACGACGACCTCGATCACTCGAACAAACCGGCAGCAAGATGGCGAGCAGGTTGGCAGGGATTGCGGGCACAATGATTCAAACCGGTTGAGCCATCATGGAAAGTACCCGCCGTTTCAGACGGCCCCGTAACGTATTTCGCGCCGTGCGCATCCTGCGCGGGCGCAGCGATGGCGGCAACGCCGCGCCGGCCCTCGCCGCGGCGGCGGCCGAGCCCGACGTGCCGCTGTATGCGAGCTATCCGCACCTGTCGCTCGTCACCGACACCGGCAAGGAAGAGCTTCCCGAGGACACCAACGAACCCGAGAGCGAAGGCGAGCCGCCGAAAGGCAGCGGCCGGGCCAGGCGCATCCTGTTCGGCCTGGTGCTGGTGATGGTCGCCGCCGGTTCCGCCTATGCCGTCTATGAGACGCGCACGTCCACGCTGCAGGCGAAGATCTTCGCCGGCATGATGAAGGACGTCAGCTACCGCATGGAGCAGGGACCGAGCGACGCCATCCGCTTCCCGGCCGACAGCCCCTACGACGCCCGCCTGGGCTACTCGCACCTGCCGGCCTTCCTCGGCAAGCTGCACACGCGCGACTACGTGGTCGACGCGCAGGCGCGCATGTCGCCGAAGATGCTGGAGCTGGCCGACTACGGCCTGTTCGCGAGCTACCGCGAGAAGAACCGCGCCGGCCTTGAGATCCTCGACTGCCGCAGCCAGCCGCTGTTCGGCTCGCGCTTCCCCGAGCGCCAGTACGAGCGCTTCGACGAGGCACCGCAACTGCTGGTGCAAAGCCTGCTGTTCATCGAGAACCGCGAACTGCTCGATCCGGCCTACCCGAAGCGCAATCCCGCCATCGAATGGGACCGCTTCTCGAAGGCGGTGTTCGACAAGACCCTGCATTCGGTCGGCATCGGCGGCGGCTCGCGCGTGGCCGGCGGCTCGACGCTCGCCACCCAGATCGAGAAGTACCGCCATTCGCCGGAAGGGCGCACCGCCTCGCTGCAGGACAAGATGATCCAGATGGCCTCGGCCACGCTGCGCGCCTACCACGACGGCGAGGACACCACCGGCGCGCGGCGCCAGATCGTGCTCGACTACCTGAACACGGTGCCGCTGTCGGCGAAGGTCGGCTACGGCGAAGTCAACGGCATCGGCGACGGCATGTGGGTCTGGTACGGCCGCGACTTCGCGAAGGTCAGCGCCGCCCTGAAGGGCGACATGGCCGATCCCGACGCGGTGCTGGCCTACAAGGAAGCGCTGTCGCTGATGATCGCCCAGCGCCGCCCGGCCTACTACCTCGGCGCCGGCAAGGAAGACCTGGAGACGCTCACCAACAGCCACCTGCGCGTGCTGGCGCAGGCCGGCGTGATCACGCCCCAGCTGCGCGACGCCGCGCTGGCGGCGAAGCTCAAGCCCGCGCTGGGCTCGGGCGTCGCGCCGCCGGAGCCGAACGCCTTTGTCTCGCGCAAGGCCTCGAACGCGGTGCGCAACCACCTCGGCTACCTGCTGGGCGAACCGCGCCTGTACAACCTCGACCGCCTCGATTTGTCGGTGGTCTCGACCCTGGACGCGGAGGCGCAGCAGGCCGTCACCGCGGTGCTGCGCCAGCTCACCAGCGCCGAGGCGGCGCAGGCGGCCGGCCTGACCGGCAAGGGCCTGCTCGGCAACGGCGACCCGGCCCAGGTGGTCTACAGCTTCACGCTGATGGAGCGCGGCGAGAACGTCAACTACCTGCGCGTGCAGACCGACAACTACGACCAGCCGCTCGACATCAACGAGCAGGCCAAGCTCGACCTCGGCTCCACGGCCAAGCTGCGCACGCTGGTGACCTACCTCGACATCGTCGACCAGCTGCACCGCCGCTACGAAGGAATGGACCCGAAGGCGCTGCGCGAGACGCGCATCGACCCGAAGGACCGCATGAGCCAGTGGGCGGTCGACTACTTCCTGGCGCTGCCGGCCAACAGCGACCGCGGGTTGAAGCCGATGCTGGCCGCGGCGATGGAGCGCAAGTACTCGGCCAATCCCGGCGAAGGCTTCTTCACCGGCGGCGGCCTGCATTACTTCGGCAACTTCAGCAAGCTCGACAACAGCAAGATCATGACCGTGCAGGAGGCCCTGCAGCAGTCGACCAACCTGGTGTTCGTGCGCATGATGCGCGACATCGTGCGCTACTACATGTTCCAGCTGCCGGGCTCCTCGGCGCAGCTGCTGGCCGACGCCAGCGATCCGCGCCGCGCCCAGTACCTGGCGCGCTTCGCCGACAACGAAGGCAAGGTCTTCCTCGCCAAGTTCTGGAACAAGTACAAGGGCAAGACGCCGGACGAGGCCGAGGCGCTGCTGTTCACCGGCGTGCGTCCGCTCGCCTCCAAGCTCGCCGCCGCGCACCGCACCATCGCCCCGAACGCGACGCTGCAGCAGTTCGGCGCCTTCATCAACGACACGCTGCCGAGCAACGAGGTCGACCAGGAGCGCATCGAGAAGATGTACGAGCAGTACGCGCCGCAGAACATGTCGCTGGCCGACCGCGGCTACGTGGCTTCGGTGCACCCGCTCGAGCTGTGGCTGGTCGGCTACCTGCGCAACCATCCGAAGGCCGGCTGGAGCGAGGTGGTGGGCGCCAGCACGAAGGAGCGCCAGGAAGTGTATGCCTGGCTGTTCAAGACCAGCCGCAAGAACGCCCAGGACAAGCGCATCGCCGGCCTGATCGAGGTCGAGGCCTTCCTCAAGATCCACGCCCAGTGGAAGAAGATGGGCTACCCCTTCGATTCGCTGGTGCCGTCCTACGCCACCACGCTCGGCGCCTCGGCCGACCGCCCGGCCGCGCTGGCCGAGCTGATGGGCATCATCATCAACGGCGGCGTGAGGAAGCCCGTGGAGCGCATCGATTCGCTGCACTTCGCCAAGGGCACGCCTTATGAAACGCGGGTGGTGCGCGCGCCGAAGGTCGAGCACGAAGTGGTGCTGGCGCCGGAAGTGGCGCGCGCCGTCGCCGACGCGATCCGCGGCGTGGTCTCGAACGGCACCGCCAAGCGTGTCAAGACGGCCTTCGCCACCCATGACGGCAGCGTCATCGCCCTGGGCGGCAAGACCGGCACCGGCGACCAGCGCTTCGACGTGTATGCGCGCGGCGGCCGCCTGATCGAATCGCGCTACGTGAACCGCTCGGCGACGTTTGTCTTCAACATCGGCGAGCGCTTCTTCGGCTCCATGACCGCCTACGTGCACGGTCCGCAATCCGAGCACTACGACTTCACCAGCGCGCTGCCGGTGCAGTTGCTCGTGACGCTGGCGCCGAGCCTGATGCCGATGATCGATCCGCCGCCGGGCAGCGTGGCCGCGCAGCGGCAGTGCGTGCGTTGAAGGGTGGCGTAACGGCGGGAGAAAGGGCGCGCCGGGCCAGCCGGCGCGCCGTCTCCACGATCCGCGGCTTTTCCCTGATCTCGCTGCGCGACCTGCTGGTCGCCTCCGGCCCGACCATCGTCCTGGTGGCGGTGGCCTGCTTCATCGCCTACCTGGTGGTCGACCCGGCGCCGCCGCGCCAGGTGCGCCTGGCCACCGGCCAGGAAAACAGCGCCTACGAAAGCTTCGGCCAGCAGTATGCGAAAGAGCTGGAGCGCGACGACATCGCGGTCGGCGTCCAGCGCTCGCTCGGTTCGCAAGAGAACCTGGAACGCCTGCAGCGCGGCGAAGCCGACATCGCTTTCGTGCAGAGCGGCTCGACCAGCGAGGAGGGGGCGGCGCAGGGCGAACTGGTGTCGCTCGGCAGCCTGTTCACCGAACCGGTCTGGCTGTTCCTGCGCGAGAACGTGAAGGCGAAGAGCCTGACCGGGCTGCGCGGCCTGCGCATCAACCTCGGTCCCGAGGGCACCGGCGTGCCCAAGCTGTTCCGCCAGGTGCTGGCCGTGAACGGCATCGAGCCGGCGCAGCTGACGCTCGGCGCGCTCGAGAACACGCCGGCGACGGTCGAGCTGCTGGCCGGGCGCATCGACGGCCTGGTGTTCAGTTCGGCGCCGGAAGCGCCGCTGATCCAGATGCTGCTGCAAACGCCCGGCATCCGCCTGTTCAACTTCGACCAGGCCGAGGCCTATACGCGGCGCCTGCCTTTCCTGACCCACGTGGTGCTGCCGCGCGGGATCGTCGACCTCGGGCGCGACATCCCGGCCCAGGACTACCACTTGATTGCGCCCACAGCGACGCTGGTGGCGCGAGAAGACCTGCATCCGGCCCTGGTCGACCTGTTCGTGAAGGCGGCCGGCAAGATCCACGGCGGGGCAGGGTGGTTCCAGCAGCAGGGCCAGTTCCCGTCGCCGAAGTACACCGAGATCCCGGTCGCGCCCGAGGCGGCCAAGTACTACCGCGACGGCCCGCCGCTGCTGCAGCGCTACATGAGCTTCTGGCTGGCCAACTTGTTCGACCGCCTGTGGGTCGTGGTGGTGGCGCTGGCCGCGCTGGTGATCCCGCTGTCGAAGATCGTGCCGCCGCTGTACGTGTGGCGGGTGCGCTCGCGCGTCTACCGCTGGTACGGAGAACTGCGCGCGGTCGAGCAGGCGGTCGAGGACGTGCCCGAGGACCAACGGCGCTTCGTGCGCGACGACCTGGTGCACCGCCTGGACGACATCGAGACGCGCGTGAACCACATCTCGATCCCGTTGGCGTATGCGGACGAGCTGTACCGGCTGCGCAGCCATATCGACTTCGTGCGCGAGCGGGTGCGCACCACGCTCGATGGCGGCAGCGAGCTCACGAAGCAGGGCGGCTTGGCGAAGTAGCAAGACAGGCGCGAATCGGATTACACTTGCGGGCTTTGAACCGTCCGCAAAGGCCGCCATGATCCGCAGTCCGCTTTCCGTTCTTTCCCTCAGCCTGATGCTGGCCTTCGGGCTCGCCGCATCTTTATCCCACGCAGCCGGAGATGCGGACGCGCCTGCCGCCAAGCGCAGCCTGCAGGGCAGCTACACGAAGTACGAGTACCGCATCCCGATGCGTGACGGGATCAAGCTGTTCACGGTGGTCTACGTGCCGAAGGACAGCTCGCGCAGCTATCCCTTCCTGATGCAGCGCACGCCCTACGGCGCCGGCGTCTACGCCCAGGACGCGATGCGCTACGGCGTCGACTGGTATCCGGAAGCGATCGGCCCTTCGCGCGAATTCATGGACAGCGGCTATATCTTCGTGAAGCAGGATGTGCGCGGGCGCTACATGTCGGAAGGGAAGTGGCAGGAGATGACGCCGCATCGCAGTGCAAACGACACTTCTCGGCGCGCGCCGGGCGAAGGCGTCGAGAGCGAGGACATGCACGATACCGTCGCCTGGCTGCTGAAGAACGTCCCGAACAACAACGGCAAGGTCGGTATCTACGGCATCAGCTACCCCGGCTTCTACACGGCGGCCAGCATCATCGATTCGCACCCGGCGATCAAGGCCGCGTCGCCGCAGGCGCCGGTCACCGATCTCTACATGGGCGACGACTCCTACCATGGCGGCGCCTTCATGCTGGCCGCGAACTTCGACTTCTACGCTTCCTTTACCGAAGCGGCCAACCCGGCGCCGCCGTCGAAGAGCGAGGCCGAATTCGACTACGGCACGACCGACGGTTACGATTTCTTCCTGAAGCACCTGACGCTGTCGAACATCGCCGCCACCATGAGCCCGGCGCAGCGCGGTTATTTCATGCCGAACATCGAGCACGACACCTACGACCAGTTCTGGCAGTCGCGCGCAATCGCGCCGCACCTGAAAAACGTCAAGGCGGCGGTGCTGACGGTGGGCGGCTGGTTCGATGCGGAAGACCCGGAAGGCCCCTTCACCACCTACCGCGCCATCGAAAAGCAGAATCCCGGCATCGAGAACCGCCTGGTGATCGGGCCCTGGGTGCATGGCGGCTGGGCACGCGGCGACGGCGCGCGCCTGGGCCACGTGAACTTCGACAGCAAGACGGCCGACTACTACCGCAGGCAGATCGAATTCCCCTTTTTCGAGCAGCACCTGAAGGGCGTGAAGCCGGCGCGTACGCTACCGGAGGTGACGGCCTTCGAGACCGGCTCCAACGTCTGGCGCCAGTACAGCGCCTGGCCGCCGGTGCAGGCCAGGGCGCGCACGCTCTATTTCGGCGCGAACGGCAAGCTGGACTGGAAAGCGCCCGCGGCCGCGGGGGCCGGCCATGACGACGCAGTTTATGATGAATACGTCGCCGACCCGCGCAAGCCCGTGCCCTTCATCGGCTATCCGGCCACCGGCGTGCCGCGCGAGTACATGGTGTCGGACCAGCGTTTCGCCGCCAAGCGCCCCGACGTGCTGGTCTACCAGAGCGAGGTGCTGGAAGAGGACGTGACGATTGCCGGCCCGGTGGTGCCGAAGCTGTTCGCGTCGACCACCGGCACCGACGCCGACTGGGTGGTGAAGCTGATCGACGTCTACCCGAACGCCTATCCGCAGCCGGAGGTGCAGGTGAAAGGCAGCGACGTGGTTGCGCCGCCGCTGGCGCTGGGCGGCTACCAGCAGCTGCTGCGCGGCAATCCGCTGCGCGGCAAATTCCGTCACTCCTTCGAAAAGCCCGAGCCCTTCGTGCCCGGCAAGATGGAAGCGATCAGCTACGAACTGGGTCAGGTGAACCACACCTTCCGCCGCGGCCACCGCATCATGGTGCAGGTGCAGAGTTCCTGGTTCCCGCTGGTCGACCTGAATCCGCAGACGTTCGTGCGCATCCCGACGGCGAAGCCGGAAGACTTCGTGAAGGCGACCCAGCGCGTGTATCGCGCGCCGGACGCGGCCTCGGGGGTGCAGGTGATGGTGATGCCGTAACGGGCACGGTGGCGCGATGACGGGTAGGGTGGGCGCTCCTGTGCCCACGCGTAAACCATGAACAGACGCAGCGCGTTGCTGACGCCAACGCGACGCCGGCTTTACGCGTGGGCACGGGGCGCCCACCCTACGGTATCAAGCGGTGCCGCGTTTTCGCCAGCACCCGATCAAGCATGTGCGGCCTGAATCAGGCCCCGACCCAGGGCAGCCCCGCCTTGCACCAGCCGCCGACCGTCTTGCGGTGCCCCTCCTGGTCGCGGTCGCCCTCGAAGCCTTCCAGGATGTCGAAGGAATTCGCGTAACCCAGTTCGGTCGCGACGCGGGCGCCGTGGCGCGAGCGCACGCCCGAGCGGCACAGGAACAGCAGTACCTCGTCCTTGTCCGCGACCTGTTCCAGTTGCGGACCGAACTGGGGATTCGGCTGGCCGCCGGGATAGGTGACCCATTGCACCGCGACGTGCTGGCTTTCGGGGACGGCGACGCGGCCTACCCAGTCGCGCTCGGCGTTGGTGCGCACGTCGACGATCTTCACTTTCGGATCGCTTTGTACCAGTGCGAATGCTTCCTGAGGGGTAACGGCGCCGGCATAGGGCTGGCCTGCCGCGCGGCTGCGGGCAGCATCGAGAATGGTGTCGGTCGTGCTCATGGAGATTCCTTTTGAAAATAGCTGCGCACCAGTATCGCGCGAACTTGCTGAAACAGTGCGAAACGCATCAAAATAGTGCGCCTGATGGTGCGTGCACCATATTGGTGCATTGCTTGCGCTGGGCCGCACCATTGCGCAAAGCCGTATTGCCAAGGATTTTATGGTTAAACTCACGGGTTTCCAAAGAACGATTGCGCATTTGTTCATGACGGACTGCTGGCATGGTTCCTGCATATGTTTCGCTTGAGTATGTCGCACGTTGGCTGGACCGGTCCCACAGACCCCGCCGCCTGACGGCACCACCTTTTCATTTAGGAGAAACGCATGGCAAAGACCGCCGCAGATGTGATGCAGATGGTGAAGGACAACGAAGTCAAGTTCGTTGATTTCCGCTTCGCGGATACCCGTGGCAAGGAGCAGCACGTCACCGTCCCTGTGTCGCACTTCGACCTGGACAAGTTCGAGTCGGGCCACGCGTTCGACGGTTCGTCGATCGCCGGCTGGAAGGGCATCGAAGCATCGGACATGCTCCTGATGCCGGACCCGAACACGGCCAACATCGACCCGTTCATGGAAGAGACCACCCTGTTCATGCAGTGCGACGTGATCGAACCGTCGGACGGCAAGGGCTACGACCGCGACCCGCGCTCGATCGCCAAGCGCGCCGAAGCCTACCTGAAGTCCTCGGGCGTGGGCGATACCGCCTTCTTCGGCCCGGAACCGGAATTCTTCATTTTCGACTCGATCCGCTGGAAGAGCGACATGTCGGGCTGCTTCGTGAAGATCGAATCGGAAGAGGCCGCCTGGTCGACCGACAAGGAAATCGAAGGCGGCAACAGCGGCCACCGTCCGACCGTCAAGGGCGGCTACTTCCCGGTCCCGCCGGTCGACAGCTTCCAGGACATGCGCTCGGAAATGTGCCTGATCCTCGAATCGCTGGGCATCCCGGTCGAAGTGCACCACCATGAAGTGGCCGGCGCCGGCCAGAACGAAATCGGCACCCGCTTCTCGACCCTGGTCGAGCGCGCCGACTGGACCCAGAACATGAAATACGTGATCTGGAACGTCGCTCACAGCTACGGCAAGACCGCGACCTTCATGCCGAAGCCGATGAACGGCGACAACGGCTCGGGCATGCACGTGCACCAGTCGATCTGGAAGGACGGCAAGAACCTGTTCGCCGGCGACGGCTATGCCGGCCTGTCGGAAACGGCCCTGTACTACATCGGCGGCATCATCAAGCACGCCAAGGCCCTGAACGCGATCACCAACCCGGGCACCAACTCGTACAAGCGCCTGGTGCCGGGCTACGAAGCCCCGGTCAAGCTGGCCTACTCGGCCCGCAACCGTTCGGCCTCGATCCGCATCCCGCACGTGGCGAACCCGAAGGGCCGCCGCATCGAGGTGCGCTTCCCGGACCCGCTGGCCAACGTCTACCTGTGCTTCGCCGCGCTGCTGATGGCCGGCCTGGACGGCATCCAGAACAAGATCCACCCGGGCGAAGCCGCGACCAAGGACCTGTACCACCTGCCGCCGGAAGAGGACAAGCTGATCCCGACGGTCTGCGCTTCGCTGGAAGAAGCCCTGGAAGCCCTGGACAAGGACCGCGAGTTCCTGACCCGCGGCGGCGTGTTCAGCGACGCCATGATCGACGCCTACATCGACCTCAAGATGCAGGAAGTGCAGCGCATGCGCATGACGCCGCACCCGATCGAATTCGACATGTACTACTCGTCGTAATCGGGACGGCAGGAGCGTTGCGCTACGGCATCAAAAGCTGTAAGCCAATGTAAGTTGCAGGCAAAAACGCGGGGCAAGCCGAAGGCTTTCCCCGCGTTTCTCTTTCTAATACGGTATATTCGCCCTGACTTCCACTCGCACGCATGAGCGTGCAGCTTCCAACGATGCGAATGACAAGCAGTGTGACCCGGCATGGTGTCCAGCTGGTGCTGGCGGCCGGATTGATGTGCGCCGGCGCGGCCGGCGCCCAGACGGTCGTCTACAAGTGCGTCGACGCCCAGGGCCGCGTCGAATTCACCGACACGAATAAACGCGGCTGCAAGGCGCTCGATTTGCCGGGGTATATCCCGGCGCCGCCCTCGCGTCCCGCGCCGGTGGCGCCGGCTGGTAATTCCGTGCGCCAGGGCAGCCCGGCGCCTGCTGCCGCCCCGAGCCCGGCCAACTTCCCGCGCGTCGACACGGGCCAGCAGCGCGCGCGCGACGACGACCGCCGCGAGATCCTCAACGAGGAGCTGCGCGCCGAGGAGCAGAAGCTGGCCGAGCAGAAGCGCGAATTCAACAACGGCGAGCCCGCGCGCAACGGCAACGAGCGCAACTACGCCAAGTACCAGGAACGCGTCGGCCAGATGCGCGAGGACATCAACCGCACCGAGCGCAACATCGAAGCACTGCGGCGCGAGATCGCCAACATCCGATGAACGACCCGGACAGCGCCTTCCAGCCCCAGCCGGCCCGTTTCGCGGGCTTGGAACTGCTCGCCTCCAGCGTGCTGCTGGTCGACGCCGGCGACCGCGTGCGCTACGCCAACCCGGCGGCCGAGAACATGTTCGACGCCTCCTTCAAGTGGCTCGCGCGCCAGGGCCTGACCGCCCTGTTCACGAATGGCGACGAGCTGGCCGCGCTGTGCGACCAGACCCGCACCCACCAGTACAGCGACCTGCGCCAGGACCTGGCCCTGGTGCGCCCGGGGCGCGAGACCCTGCACGTGCATTCGATCGCCAGCAGCCTGGGCAACGGCGAGGTGCTGATCGAGCTGCGCGAGAACGTGCAGCAATTGAAGCTCGACCGCGAGGAACGCTTCCTCGACCAGAGCCAGGCCAACAAGGAGCTGATCCGCAACCTGGCGCACGAGATCAAGAACCCGCTGGGCGGCATCCGCGGCGCGGCCCAGTTGCTGGAGCTGGAATTGCCTCCAAGGCATCTGAGCGAACTGAAGGAATATACGCAGGTGGTCATCAAGGAGGCCGACCGCCTGCAGACCCTGGTCGACCGCCTGCTGGCGCCGCACAGGAAGCCCCACATCGTCGGCGACGTCAACATCCACGAAGTCTGCGAGCGCGTGCGTTCGCTGGTGCTGGCCGAGTTCCCGAACGGCCTCGCCATCCGCCGCGACTACGATGCCTCGATCCCCGAGTTCCGGGGCGACAAGGAACAGCTGATCCAGGCCGTGCTGAACATCGTCCACAACGCCGCGCAGGCCCTCGCCGGACGCATCGCGGAGGGCGACGCCGAGATCGTCCTGCGCACCCGGGTGGCGCGCCAGGTGACCCTGGCCAAGGTCCGCTACGGGCTGGCATTAGATTTGCATATCATCGACAATGGACCGGGCATCGCACCCGATATCCGCGACCGTATCTTCTACCCGCTGGTGTCGGGACGGGAAGGCGGCAGCGGCCTGGGATTGACGCTGGCGCAGACCTTCGTGCAGCAGCACCAGGGCATGATCGAGTGCGAAAGCCGGCCAGGACTGACGGATTTCAGGATCCTGCTGCCGCTGCCATAAGTAGAGCCGCGGCAGGACGCCGCGGTCGCTTATGAATCCACATTGCGGAAAGCCACGAACTACATGAAACCAATCTGGATTGTCGACGACGACGCATCGATCCGCTGGGTGCTGGAAAAAGCCCTGGCGCGCGAGAACCTCGAGACGCGCAGCTTCGCCAACGCGCGCGACGCCATGGCCGCCTTCGAGAACGAGACGCCGCAGGTGCTGGTGTCGGACATCCGCATGCCGGGCGAATCCGGCATCGACCTGCTGCAGGCGGTCAAGGCGAAGCACCCGGGCCTGCCGGTCATCATCATTACCGCCTTTTCCGACCTCGATTCGGCGGTCGCCTCGTTCCAGGGCGGCGCCTTCGACTACCTGGCCAAGCCGTTCGACATCGACAAGGCCGTCGCCCTGATCCGGCGCGCGCTGGAGGAAAGCCTGCGCGAGGCGAGCGTGGAAGCGGCGCCCGCCGAGACGCCCGAGATCCTGGGCGTGGCGCCGGCGATGCAGGAAGTGTTCCGGGCGATCGGCCGCCTGTCGCAGTCGAACGTGACGGTCCTGATCACGGGCGAATCGGGCACCGGCAAGGAGCTCGTCGCGCGCGCCCTGCACAAGCACAGCCCGCGTTCGAACGAGCCCTTCATCGCCCTGAACACGGCGGCGATCCCGAAGGACCTGCTCGAATCCGAACTGTTCGGCCACGAGCGCGGCGCCTTCACCGGCGCCCAGGCGATGCGGCGCGGCCGCTTCGAGCAGGCCGAGAACGGCACCCTGTTCCTCGACGAGATCGGCGACATGCCCTTCGATTTGCAGACGCGTCTTCTGCGCGTGCTCTCGGACGGCCACTTCTACCGCGTCGGCGGCCACCAGCCGGTGAAGGCCAACGTGCGCGTGATCGCGGCCACCCACCAGAACCTGGAGCAGCGCGTGCGCGACGGCCTGTTCCGCGAAGACCTGTTCCACCGCCTGAACGTGATCCGCCTGCGCCTGCCCAGCCTGCGCGAGCGGCGCGAGGACATTCCGCTATTGGCGCGCCACTTCCTGGTGCAGAGCGCACACCAATTGGGCGTCGAGCCGAAGCGCATGAGCGAGAGCGCGATGCGTTTCCTCAGCGGCCTGGAGTTGCCGGGCAACGTGCGCCAGCTGGAAAACCTGTGCAACTGGATCACCGTGATGGCGCCGGGCCAGACGGTCGAGATCAAGGACCTGCCGCGCGACCTGACCCAGGGGCAGCCCTCCGGCGCCGCGCCGGCCGCAGGTCCCGTGACGGTCGAGACTGGCGCAATGGCGCCGTCCTCGCCATCGGCCCCGCCGTCGCCCGACGGCTGGATCGGCCTGCTGGAACTGCAGGCCGCCAGCATGCTCAGCGCCGGCCAGTTCGAGGTCATGGACACGCTCGGCAAGCAGTTCGAGTCGGCCCTGATCAAGACCGCCCTGAAGCACACGCACGGGCGCAAGAACGACGCCGCGATGCGGCTGGGGATCGGGCGCAACACGATCACGCGCAAGATCGTCGAACTCGGCATCGACGGGGCGCGCGAAGAGTAGGGTGGGTGGCTGTACCCTGGTGTTCGCATGAACGCGGCGGAAACGCCGCCCACGCGTTCAAACGGTGCATGCCGACCCGTGCGGTGTTTTCGCCGCATGTTGAACGCGTGGGCGGCGCACGCGTCGCCGGCGTGCGCACATCCGGGGTGAAGCCGTCCACCCTACGATGGTGTAAGCTCACGCATCGCTGTCCCATCCATTCCGTTCCATGCTGATCAACTGCGTCGCCTACCAGGAAGGCAAGAAACTATCCGATATCCCGGTCGAGGATATCAGCGAATACCTGAAACAGCCCGGCTGCTTCGTCTGGGTCGCCCTGCGCGACCCCAGTCCCGAGGAACTCGCCGTCATGCAGGAGGAGTTCAGCCTGCACGAGCTGGCGGTGGAAGACGCCTCGCGCGGCCACCAGCGCCCGAAGCTCGAGGAATACGGCGACTCGCTGTTCGCCGTCGTGCGCACCGTCTACCTCGACAAGGAGGAGCTGTGCTCGGGCGAGGTGGCGATCTTCGCCGGCCCCAACTACGTGCTGTCGGTGCGGCGCGACTCGGCCCAGGGCTTCCTCGGCGTGCGCGCCCGCGCCGAGCGCGAGCCGCACCTGCTCAAGAAAGGCTCGGGCTTCGTGCTGTACGCGCTGATGGATGCCGTCGTCGACCGCTATTTCCCGCTCATCGACAAGCTCGAATCGGACCTCGAATCGATCGAGGACCGCATCTTCGGCGGCCATGGCGCCCAGCGCGACAACATCGAGCGCCTGTATGACCTCAAGCGCGACACCCTGGTGCTGCGCCATGCCGTGATTCCCCTGATGGACGCGATGGGGCGCCTGCACGGCGGCCGGGTGCCGGCGCTGGCCTTCGAAACCCAGGATTATTTCCGCGACATCCACGACCACCTGCTGCGCATCGCCGGCCGCCTGGACACCATCCGCGACACCATCGCCACGGCGATCCAGGTCACGTTGTCGATGGTCGCGATCGACGAGAACGAGATCAACAAGCAGCTGGCCGCCTACGCCGCCATTTTCGCGGTGTTCACCGCCTTTGCCGGCATCTGGGGCATGAACTTCGAGTTCATGCCCGAGCTGAAGTGGAAATACGGTTATCCGATGGCGCTCGCGGTCATGGTCGCCGTCAGCTACTACATGTATCGCCGCTTCAGGAAGGCCGGCTGGCTGTAGCGCTTAGCTGCGCCCCGCGGTCGCCGCGCTGCCGCCGGTGGCCAGCACGATCAGCCCGATCGCCAGCCACTGCACGGTGGTCAGCACTTCGCCCAGCACGAAGAAGCCGGCCAAGGCTCCCACTGCCGGGCCGGCGCTGACCAGGATGCCGAACACCCGGCGCGGCAGGCGCGACAAGGCCATCATCTCGAGCGAGTAGGGCAGGATGCTCGACAGCACCGCCACCAGCAGGCCGCCGAGCAGGACCGGTGCCGAGAACAGCGCCGGTCCGGCCTGCGCCAGCCCGACCGGCACCGTGCACAGCGCCGCCACCAGCATGCCCCAGGACACGACGTGGCCCCCCTTGAGCGTGGAGACGCGCTTGCCGAACACGATATACATGGCCCAGCAGAAGGCGGCCGCCAGCGCCGCGGCGACGCCGACCGGGTCGAGCGCGACCGCGTTCTCCGTGGTGGGCGCGAGCAGCCACAGGCCGCCGGCCGCGCAGGCGACCCAGGCGAAGTCGCGCAGGTGGCGCGAGGACAGCACCACCACGGCCAATGGACCGATGACTTCGATCGCGATCGCCACGCCGATCGGGATGCGAGCAAACGCCGCATAGATCAGCAGGTTCATCATCCCGAGCATGAGGCCGTAGATGGCGACGTTGATCGCATCCACCCGCGCCAGCGGTGCGCGCCACGGGCGCCAGAAGGCCAGCAGCAGGATGGCGGCCAGGCCGACGCGCACGGCGGTGATGCCGGCGCTGCCGACCAGCGGGAACAGGCCCTTGGCATAGGCCGCGCCGACGTTCACCGAGACCAGCGAGCCGACCACGCCCAGCAAGGGCGCGAGTGTGCCCGCGGGCGTTCCGGAAGCTGTGGAGGCGGCGCCCTTCAAGGGATCAGTCCTGCAGTGCGGGCACGGGGACGCCCATCGCCAGCGCGACCGCCTCGGCGACGCGGATGCCGTCCACGGCCGCCGACATGATGCCGCCGGCGTAGCCCGCGCCTTCGCCGGCCGGGAACAGGCCGCGCGTATTCAGGCTTTGCAGATCGTCGTCGCGGCGCTTGATGCGGATCGGCGAGGAGGTGCGGGTCTCGACGCCGGTCAGCACCGCGTCGTGCTTGTAGTAGCCCTTGATCTGCTTGTCGAAGGCGACGAAGGCTTCGCGCAGCGCCGTGATCGCGTATTCCGGCAGCGAGGGGGCCAGGTCGGTCAGGTGCACGGCCGGCTTGAAGGACGGGGTCACCGAACCGAATTCTTTCGACGCGACGCCCTTCACGAAGTCGCCCATCAGCTGGCCCGGCGCGTCGTAGTTGCTGCCGCCCAGGACGAAGGCGCGCGACTCGAGTTCGCGCTGGAAGGCGATGCCGGCCAGCGGGTGGCCGGGATAATCTTCCGGCGTGATGCCGACCACGATGGCGCTGTTGGCGTTGCGCTCGGCGCGCGAGTACTGGCTCATGCCGTTGGTGACGACGCGGCCTTCTTCCGAGGAGGCGGCGACCACGGTGCCGCCCGGGCACATGCAGAAGCTGTACACCGAGCGCCCGTTCGAGGCGTGATGCACGATCTTGTAGTCGGCCGCGCCGAGGATCTTGTTGCCCGCGTTCGGACCGAAGCGGCAGACGTCGATCAGCGACTGCGGGTGCTCGACGCGAAAGCCGATCGAGAACGGTTTCGCCTCGATGTAGACGCCGCGGTCGTAGAGCATCTGGAAGGTGTCGCGCGCGCTGTGGCCGATCGCCATCACCAGGTGGTTGGTCGCGATCTCCTCGCCCGAGGCGAGCACGACGCCGCGCACCTGGCGCACGCCGTTGGTCTCGCTGATCAAGACATCCTCGACCCTGGTCTGGAAGCGGATTTCGCCGCCCAGCGACAGGATCTCGGCGCGCATCTGCTCGACCATCTTGACCAGGCGGAAGGTGCCGATGTGCGGCTTGCTGACGTACATGATCTCTTCCGGCGCGCCCGACTTGACGAACTCGGTCAGGACCTTGCGGCCGTAGTGCTTCGGATCCTTGATCTGGCTGTACAGCTTGCCGTCCGAGAAGGTGCCGGCGCCGCCTTCGCCGAACTGCACGTTCGACTCGGTGTTGAGCTTGCGCTTGCGCCAGAAGCCGAAGGTGTCGACGGTCCGTTCGCGCACGATCTTGCCGCGCTCGAGCACCAGCGGGTTCAGGCCCATCTGGGCCAGGATCAGGGCCACGAACAGGCCGCAGGGACCGGTGCCGACCACGACCGGGCGCGGCGTGCCCGCGGGCGGGCGCGGCGCGTCCACGAATTTGTAGCCGGTGTCGGGCGAGGGAACGATGTACTGGTCGTTCTTCAGGCGCGCCAGCACCGCCGCCTCGTTCTTCACTTCGACGTCGATTGCGTAGATGAGCACGATCGCCGCCTTCTTGCGCGCGTCGTAGCTGCGCTTGAAGACGGTGAAGTCGACCAGGTCGGCGACGTCGATGCCCAGGCGGGCGACGATGGCGTCGCGCAGGGCGTGGTCGGGATGGTCGAGGGGGAGCTTGAGTTCGTTAATTCGGAGCATAGGTTTCGCGTAGGGCGCCAGCGGGGGCGGTCAAATCAATCGGCTATTTTACTTCAGGCCGGCCCTGCCGATCAGCCGGAGGCAGGCGCCGTGACGCGCAGGAAGCATGGCGGCGGCGCCAGTGTGGTTTTCCGTCATCGTTGGTTCGTCCACGCCGCCGCCGCGCGCCTGCCCGGTCCTGGCGATGTGGCAGCGCACCGTGGAGAGAAGCACGGCGTTCGCGCGCGATACATACGCGAAGCATACAGTTTCAAAGCTTAAATAATGAAGGCCATGAAAGCTCGGCGGTTTTGGCGCATTGCACTAGTTATCTAGACATTTCCAAGGTGTTGTTTTCTCCACATTTGGCCCGTCGTGTTTTATTGACACCCGGACTTTTCGTATGGTTTTATGTATTCACTCAGATAACGTTTAACTTATGTTAAGCGTGAATGGAGAGCGCTCGTCCTAACCCAGCGCGCATATAAAAATAGAAGCCAAGAAAAGCGGTCTATCGCAGTCGCATTAATCTTTGAACGTAATACCGAAGCATCCTGAAAGACGTCCACACGGTTTTCGTGCAGGACTGGGACGCGTTTCAAACGCGTTGGTTCGAAAGAGATAAACACATGCCGCACGTCCGTGCGCATGTCCATAAAAAACATCTTGAGAAAAGCCCAGAAGGAGAAGCATTCATGACGTTTAAGTTGAAGTCGATGCCGTACGCAATTTCTTGCCTGGTCGCCTCGGGCGCCCTGGTCGGCATGAACCCGGCGCTGGCGCAGCAGGAGCCTGCCCAGGGCCAGGCCATTCAGCGCGTGGTCGTGACCGGTTCGCTGATCAGCCGCGCCGACACCGAGACGCCGACCCCGGTGCAGGTCCTGACCGCTGCGGACATCCAGAAGAGCGGCAAGACCTCGGTCGCGGAACTGCTGACCGACCTGGCCGCGAATGGCGCCGGCACCCTGGGCACCGGCTTCTCCGGCGCATTCGCCAACGGCGCATCGGGCATCTCGCTGCGCGGCCTGACGGTCGGCGCCACCCTGGTGCTGATCGATGGCCACCGCATGGCTTCGTATCCGCTGTCGGACGACTCGCAGCGCTCCTTCGTCGACGTTTCCTCGATTCCGTTCGACGCCATCGAAAGCATCGAAGTCCTGAAGGGCGGCGCTTCGGCGACCTATGGCTCCGACGCGATTGCCGGCGTGATCAACATCAAGCTCAAGAAAAATCTCAAGGGCACGCGCCTGAGCGCCGACTACGGCGACACCGAGCACGGCGGCGGCAAGACCCGGCGCGGCTCGATCAGCACCGGCATCGGCGACCTGGACGCGGACGGCTACAACGCCTTCATCACCGCCGAGTGGCGCAGGCAGGAACCGATCATGGTGGCCGACCGCGATCAATACGGTTGGGCCAACCGCGACTGGACTTCGCGCGGCGGCAACAACCTGACGCTAGGCGTGCCGACCAGCCTGAATAACTTCCTGACCGCTGCCAGTGTTCCCTTCCTGTTCAACACCGACGGCGCCGGCGGCGCCAACAATCCCGCCAATTTCCAGTTCCTCGACCCCAGCTGCAACTACACCCTGTACCGCGCGGGCGGCTGCTCGGTGCGCGATACCGTCACCTTCATCCAGCCGCCGACCAAGAACCTGAACGTCCTGATCGGCATGACGAAAAAGCTGAACGAGGATTGGGAAGTGGCCTTCAAGGGCTCGATGTTCAAGCGCGAGAGCTACAACAACCGCGGCGTGCCCTACACCTATTCGCCGGACTCCTATGCCGGCAACACCACCCTGATCAACGGCGTGCTGACCGGCGGCGTGAACGCTATCCCGAATACCCGCTTCGCACCGGGCGCCCGGGTCGGCGCCGGCGTCACCAATAACCTGGGCGGCAACGCCTCCCTGTATGGTTACATCCCGGGCGCAAACACCGAGCGCACCTCGGACAACGATACCGTCGCTTCCCGCTTCTCGGTGGACCTGACGGGCAGCGCCTATGGCTGGGACGTCAGCGCTTCCGCCGGCGCGACCCGGGTCAGGACCAATATCGAGTACAGCGGCTACATCAACCGGGTAGCCCTGTACAACGCGATCAACGCCGGCACCTGGAATGTCGTCGGCGGCAACTCGCCGGACCTGGTCGCCCAGGTCGCCCCCTACTTCAGCAACAAGCTGACATCGACGCTGAACTACGCCGACCTGGTCGGTTCGCGCGAGCTGATGCAGCTGGGCGCAGGCCCGCTGTCGGTCGCGGCGGGGGTACACTGGCACGAGCGCGAGCAGAACGCGCCGCCGTCGAGCCTGACCCTGAACGGCCTGGTCGCCAGCACCTCGCCCTTCACTATCGGCGACGAGACCAACTCGGCCGTCTTTGCCGAACTGCGCGCGAATCCGATCAAGGACCTCGAAGTCGGGGTGGCCGGCCGTTACGACCACTACGACACCTACGGCAACTCGTTCACGCCCTCGGCCAACTTCAAGTGGACGCCGATCCAGCAGGTCGGCGTGCGCGGCACCTTCGCACGCGGCTTCCGCGCGCCGAATCCTGCCGAGGTCGGCAATGCGGGTTCCTTCTTCACCTTTAACGCGATTGACGACCCGATCCGCTGCGCACAGGGCGGCGGTACCGAGACCACGATCCCGGCCGGCACCGTGCCGACATCGTGCGGCATCAACCCGCCCTACGTCCAGACCACCAGCCCGAGCCTGTCGCCGGAGAAATCGAAGTCCTACACCCTGGGCGTGATTCTCGAGCCGATCCGTGGCCTGAACATGTCGCTGGATTACTACAATATCAAGATCAGCAACCTGATCGTGACCCGCGCCGGCAACGACCCGAGTTTCGTGCCGACCTGGGTGCGCGGTGCGCCGGTGCCGGTCCAGATCGCGACCGGCAATGGGGACGAAACCGTGCTGGGCGTGCCGCCGGTCGGTCCGATCCTGTACGCGGAGTCGCCCTACATCAACGCGGGCAGCACCAAGACCCACGGCATCGAGGCGGACGTGCGTTACCGCTGGCGCCTGCCGAGCGACATGGGCTCGGTGTCGGCCAACCTGAGCGCGGCGCATACCTTCGGCTATGAAACCGAGGTGGCGGGCGTGTCCTACCAGCTGGCCGGCACCCAGGGTCCTTCGTCGGTCGGCGGCGCCACCGGCAACCCGAAGAACCGCGCCCAGTTCACCCTCGGCTACACCCGCGGTCCCTTGGACGTGATGGCGACGGTGAACTACACCAGCGGCTTCTCGACCATCGACCCGGCGCTGGGCGCGACCGATTGCGCCTCGACCGCGCTGGACGTCGGCGGCCGCACCTACTTCCGCCGCCTGGTGCAGCCGGACTACTACTGCAACGTGTCCTCGTTCACGACGACCAACCTGAACCTGCAGTACAAGATCAACGAGAACCTGACCCTGCGTGCGGCGATCCTGAACCTGTTCGACAAGGAGCCGCCGTATGACGTCGCCACCTACGGCAACGCCAACGCCCAGACCTCGTACAACGCGTCGCTGCACCAGGCCGGCGCCATCGGCCGCTTCTACAGCCTGGGTGTGAACTACACGTTCTAAGCCCACGAAGCATCGCAAAAAGCCCCGCGCCAGGATCCCTGCCGCGGGGCTTTTCAATTTCTTCAATGCCGCTCAAGGCAAGGCCTACATCCCGCCCCAGATCCCCGCCAGCATCGCCATGGCCGCCAGCGCGGCGGTCTCGGTGCGCAGCACGCGCGGACCGATGGACAGGGGCAGGGCGCCCGCGGCCAGCGCCGCGTCTTCCTCCTCGCGCGTGAAACCGCCCTCGGGGCCGACCAGCAGGGTCAGCGCCTGCGCGGGATTGGCCTGGGCCCAGCCGGCCAGCGACTGGGTGGCGCGCGGGCTGAGCAGGATGCGTTGGCCCTGCGCTTCCTGCGGCGCAGCCAGCCAGCGGTTGAGCTCGGCCACCGGCGCCAGCTGCGCCAGGCGGTTGCGCCCGCACTGCTCGGACGCCGCGACGATCACGCCCTCCCAGTGGGCGTGGCGCTTTTCCGCGCGTTCGCCCGACAGGCGCACCACGCTGCGCTGGGCCGCCAGCGGTTGTACCGCCGCCACACCCAGCTCGACCGCCTTCTCGACGATCCAGTCCATCTTCGACCCCTCCGGCAGGCCCTGGGCCAGGGTCACGGCATAGGGCAGCTCGACCTCGACCGCTTCGTGCGCGCCGACCAGGGCGCTGGCCCGTTTCTTCCCGATGTCGGCCAGGGTGGCGCCGTACTGGCCGCCGCTGCCGTCGAACAGCGTCAGCGCGGCGCCCGGCTGCAGCCGCACCACGTGCAAATGGTGGGCGACGGATTCGGGCAGGTCGACGGTGGCGCCGGGGCGTAGCGGCTGCGGACAGTAGAAGCGGGGCATGCGTTTCCTATATAGAGACAGGCAAAAACCTGCATTTTAATTCGGCAGGGTGGGGCTCTGGTAAAATAACGGGCTACGGCCCGCCGCAGGCCTCCGCTTTCCAATCCAGACCCCTGCATCCGATGAAATCTACGCAAACCACCACCTTGATGGCCAACGCGATCCGCGCGCTGGCGATGGACGCTGTTCAAAAAGCCAACTCCGGCCACCCGGGCATGCCGATGGGCATGGCCGAGATCGGCGTCGCGCTGTGGGACAAGCACTACCGCCACAACCCGGCCAATCCGGGCTGGTTCAACCGCGACCGCTTCCTGCTGTCGAACGGCCACGGCTCGATGCTGCACTATGCGATGCTGCACCTGGCCGGCTACGACCTGTCGATGGACGACCTGCGCGACTTCCGCCAGCTCCATTCGAAGACCGCGGGCCACCCGGAAGTCGGCATCACCCCGGGCGTGGAAACGACCACCGGCCCGCTGGGCCAGGGCATCGCCAACTCGGTCGGCATGGCGCTGGCCGAATGGCTGCTGGGCTATGAATTCAACCGTCCGGGCTACGACGTGGTGGATCACTACACCTACGCCTTCCTGGGCGACGGCTGCCTGATGGAAGGCATCTCGCACGAGGTGGCGTCGCTGGCCGGCACCCTGCGCCTGAACAAGCTGATCTGGCTGTACGACGACAACGGCATCTCGATCGACGGCCGCGTCGAAGGCTGGTTCACCGACGACACCCGCAAGCGCTTCGAAGCCTACGGCTGGAACGTGATCGGCCAGATCGACGGCCACAGCGTGAGCGCCGTGTCCGACGCCATCGAACAGGCAAAGCAGTCGGACCGTCCGACCCTGATCATGTGCAAGACCATCATCGGCAAGGGCGCCCCGAACCTGGAAGGCGGCGACAAGGTCCACGGCGCCCCGCTGGGCGACAAGGAAATCGCGGCCGTGCGCCAGCACCTGCTGTGGGACCCGATCCCGTTCGACATCCCGGCCGACATCTACGCAGCCTGGGACGCGAAAGAGCGCGGCGCGCAGTTCGAGGCCGAATGGAACGCCAAGTTCGCCGAATACCGCGCCGCCCACCCGCAACTGGCCGCCGAATTCGAGCGCCGCATGAAGGGCGAGCTGCCGGGTAACTTCAACGAGGTGCTGGACGCGGCGATCGCCACCTGCATCGACAAGAAGGAAACCATCGCCACCCGCAAGGCCTCGCAGAACGCGATCCAGGCGCTGGCCCCGATCCTGCCGGAATTCCTGGGCGGCTCGGCCGACCTGACCGGCTCGAACCTGACCAACTGGAAGGAATCGGTCGCCGTGCGCTCGGGCATCCCGGGCAACCACATCAACTACGGCGTGCGCGAATTCGGCATGGCCGCGATCCAGAACGGCGTCGCCCTGCACGGCGGCTTCATCCCGTTCGGCGCGACCTTCCTGACCTTCTCGGACTACAGCCGCAATGCCCTGCGCATGGCCGCCCTGATGAAGATCCGCTCGCTGTTCGTGTTCACCCACGACTCGATCGGCCTGGGCGAAGACGGTCCGACCCACCAGTCGATCGAGCACGTCTCCTCGCTGCGCCTGATCCCGAACCTGGACAACTGGCGTCCATGCGACACCGTCGAATCGCAGGTGGCCTGGGGCGCGGCAGTGCAGCGCAAGGACGGCCCGTCGACCCTGATCTTCTCGCGCCAGAACCTGCCGTTCATGGAGCGCGATGCCGCCGCCGTGGCCAACGTCGCCAAGGGCGGCTACGTGCTGCGCGACGCCGCCGATGCCAAAGTGATCCTGATCGCGACCGGTTCGGAAGTCGAGCTGGCAGTGAAAGCGGCCGATGCGCTGGCAGGCGAGGGCATTGCCGCGCGCGTGGTCTCGATGCCGTCGACCGACGTGTTCGAGCGCCAGGATGCAAGCTATAAAGCGAGTGTGCTGCCGCGCGGCGTGCCTCGTGTGGCGATCGAGGCCGGCGTGACCGACTTCTGGTACAAGTACGTGGGCCTGGAAGGCGCCGTGGTCGGCATCGACACCTTCGGCGAATCGGCGCCGGCGCCGGTGCTGTTCAAGCACTTCGGCTTCACCGTCGAGAACGTGGTGGCGAAGGCCAAGGGCGTGATCGCAGCGTAAGATTTTCAGCGGGCTGTCCTTCGGGGCGGCCCGTTTCGTATTCGGTCCGAAAAAAGTTTTTTTCTAATCAGGAGCAAAGCAATGACGATCAAAGTTGCAATCAACGGTTATGGCCGCATCGGCCGCAACATCCTGCGCGCATTCTACGAAGGCGGCAAGAAACAAGACATCCAGATCGTGGCGATCAACGACCTCGGCAACGCCGAATCGAACGCCCACCTGACCCGCTACGACACCGCCCACGGCAAGTTCCCGGGCACCGTCACGGTCGAGGGCGACAACATGGTCGTCAACGGCGACAAGATCCGCGTGTTCGCCCAGCGTAACCCGGCCGAGATCCCATGGGGCGAGCTGGGCGTGGACGTCGTCCTCGAGTGCACCGGCTTCTTCACCACCAAGGAAAAGGCGTCGGCCCACCTGAAAGGCGGCGCCAAGAAAGTCATCATCTCGGCCCCGGGCGGCAAGGATGTCGACGCGACCATCGTCTACGGCGTCAACCAGGACGTGCTGAAGTCGACCGACACCGTCATCTCGAATGCTTCGTGCACCACCAACTGCCTGGCCCCGCTGGTCAAGCCGCTGCACGACGCCATCGGCCTGGAAACCGGCCTGATGACCACCGTCCACGCCTACACCAACGACCAGGTGCTGACCGACGTGATGCACGAAGACCTGCGCCGCGCCCGTTCGGCCACCCAGTCGATGATCCCGACCAAGACCGGCGCCGCCGCCGCGGTCGGCCTGGTGCTGCCTGAGCTGAACGGCAAGCTGGACGGCTTCGCGATCCGCGTACCGACCATCAACGTCTCGATCGTCGACCTGTCCTTCATCGCCAAGCGCGACACCACCGTCGACGAAGTCAACCAGATCATGAAGTCGGCCTCGGAAGGCGCCCTGAAAGGCATCCTGACCTACAACACCGATCCGCTGGTCTCGGTCGACTTCAACCACAACCCGGCATCGTCGAACTTCGACGCCACCCTGACGAAAGTCTCGGGCCGCCTGGTGAAAGTGTCGTCGTGGTACGACAACGAGTGGGGCTTCTCGAACCGCATGCTCGACACCACCGTCGCGCTGATGAACGCGAAGTAATCGCTCTTTCAGAAGAATGAAAAAAACCCGTGCGGCGCGAGCCGCACGGGTTTTTTGTTGCCTGTACCTTGCTTAGAACGTGTAGGTGCCGCGCACGTAGAAGGTACGGCCGATCGCGTCGGTGTAACGCGGATCGTAACCGGCCTGGAAGGTCTGGTCCTGGTAGCTCAGCGGCGGTTCGCGGTCGAACAGGTTACGCACGCCGACCGTCACGCCAAAGCCTTTCGGCTGGGTCCAGGACAGGTAGCCGTCGACGGTGGTGTAGGACGCCACGCGGAATTCCGGATCCTGGTCGACGTAGCCGGTCTTGTGACGCGCCGTCAGGCCGCCGCCGAACTCGCCGCGGCTCCAGTTCACGCTTGCCGAGTGCTGCCAGCGGAACACCGGACCCACGCCCGAGAAGATGCCGACGTTCTGGTTCCACTCGCCGCCTTCTTCGTTCTGGTACTCGTACCTGTGCACCCAGGTGCTGTTCAGCCCGAGGTTGAAGTTGCCCCAGTCGCCGGCGCGCAGGCGGTAGGCGGCGGTCAGGTCGATGCCGTCGGTCTTCAGGCCGCCCAGGTTCTGGGTGCGCAGGTCGACGTAGCCGCAGGTGGCCGGGTTCGGGCACTGCGAGCCGTCGGTCGACAGGTTGCCGGCGCCGTTGCGGTGGTACAGGCTGGCGTATTTCGCCGGATCGGCGAACACGTCGTTCTCGCTGAGCGAACCGATCTGCTTCTCGAGCTCGATGCGGTACAGGTCCGCGCCCAGGGTCAGGTTGGCGATCGGCTCGAACACCACGCCGAGCGTGAGGTTCTTCGACTCTTCCGGATCGAGGTTCTGGTTGCCGCCGAACAGCGCCTGGAACTGCTGGGCGCAGTTGGTGGCCGGGCTCTTGCCCGGAATCGCCGTGCCGCCCGGGCAGTTGATCGGGTCATCCTGCTGCGAGGTGTTGGTGTAGGTCTGGGCAGCGTTGATCTCGTACAGCGAAGGCGCGCGGAAACCGGTCGAGTAGGAGCCGCGCACCAGCAGCGTGCTCGACGGCTGGTAGCGGAAGCCGAACTTCGGATTCGTGGTGCTGCCGAAATCGCTGTACTTGTCGTAGCGGACCGCTGCGGTCACGTCCAGGTCGGCGAGCACCGGCACGTTCAGCTCGGCGAACGCGGCGTACACGGTGCGCGAGCCGGCGTTGAACAGGTTGGGGTCGATACCGGTGCTGGCCACGACCTTTTCCGCGTACTCGCTGTTGGCGCGGTTGCTGAAGTTCTCGCGGCTGGCCTGGCCGCCGAACGCCAGTGCGACGTTCTTGCCGGCGCCGACCCAGTCGCCCAGCTCGCGGCTGGCGCTGAAGTCGAAGGTCTTGGTCGTGCCCTTGGCGGTCTGGATCGTGCCGTCGAGGGCGGCGCTTTCGATCAGCGCCATGCCCTCGGCGTTCTGCTCGCCGAAGGGGTTGATGATGCCGTTCAGGACGCCGGCCGAGATGATGTTGCCGTCGCTGTAGCCCTTCAGGTTCGAGGTGACCTTGTTCTCGTTGTAGCTCAGTGCGGCCGTGTAGTCCCAACCCGCCATCGCGCCCGACAGCGATGCGACGAAGCGCTGCTGGCGGTTGATGTCGTCGCCCGCGCGCACGCCGTTCGGCAGGTCGCGCCACTTGACGTTCAGGTAGCCCGGCTGGACGCCCGGCGGCAGGCCGGTCTCGGCGACGAAGGTCGGATCGATCGGGATGGTCGGCGCAATGGCGCCCGGGTTGCCCGGGAAGAAAGGATTCAGCGTGCCGTTCGGGCGCAGGCGGTTCATGTACAGGCCGCCGTACGGCACCGGCGCGATCTGGTTTTCGACGCGGCTGCGGCTGACCAGGTATTCCAGGCCCAGTTCATGGTTCTGGGGCAGCTTCAGCGTGCCCTTGAACAGGCCGGTGGCGCGTTCGCTCTTCGGGATGTAGTCGACGAAGCTCGAGGTCGTCATGTAGCACGACAGGCCGTCGCCGGCCGGGATCAGGTTCGGCGCGCTGGTGCAGTCCGGCGCGGCCGGGTTGCCGACGTCGCCGTCCTGGAAATAGTTAGCCGGAGCAGTGGTCGGCGACAGGCCGCCCGGATAGCGCGTGTTGAACGGGCGCTGCAGGCCGCCCACGCTGTTCTGCTTCTGGAAGCCGCCGACGGCGAAGAAGTTGAAGCCGTCCGATTCGAGCTCGCCGTAGCCGAAGCCGAGGCTGGCGTTCTTCGAGATGCCGCCCGGGTGTTCCGGCTTGTCGTAGCCGAGGGTGGCGGTGCCGCCGGTGAAATCCTTGCGGGTGATGAAGTTGATGACGCCGCCGACCGCGTCCGAGCCGTACAGCGACGAAGCGCCGTCGCGCAGCACTTCGACGCGCTCGAGCGCGGCGAACGGGATCATGTTCAGGTCGGGCGCGGAGCTGTCGAAGGCGTTGTTGGCCAGGCGCCGGCCGTTGAGCAGCACCAGGGTCTTGTTGGCGCCGATGCCGCGCATGTCGGCGAAGGAGGCGCCGCCCGTGCTCAGGCCCACCACCTGGCTAGTGCCCTGCGAGGCCTGGACCGGGGCCAGGTTCGACAGCACCTGCTCGACGGTGGTGAGGCCCTGTTTCTTCAGCTCTTCCACGCGCACCACCGTCACCGGCACGGCGGTCTCGGCGTCGATGCGCTTGATGGCCGAACCGGTCACGACAACGCGCTGCATCGCTTGTCCGGTGGTGTCCTGGGCCGCGGCTGGGTTGACCAGCAGGGTAGCGCCGAGGGCGCCGGCGGAACAGATCAGACGTACGGACTGCGATAACACTCTTTCTTTGATCATCAACAAACTCCCCGTAACAGAAATGAGATACCCGCACCTTGAGCGCGAGGCTATCAGCAATGAAACACGGGAATTGTAAAGACGTCAATTTGCTTTGGATACATATGCAATTTCGTGAACAAAAGTATCCAAAAAACAACAAATGCTTGTTGTAGCCCGGCATACAATGAAATCCTGCCCATCGTGCGGGTAGCGATGCCGATCCGTGGGTGCATGCAGGTTCCGACGCCGCTGCTGGCACGCCTGCCATCCTCAACGTGCCGATGGGCGTGAAACAGCCTGTCAGTGCCGCCGTTGAAAATGCCCCGTCAGGGGCATTTTGTTTTAGTGATCCGTACAGCGCGGATTTTTATAAAAAAACAATATTAATCCAATATATTGACAATACGCACAATTATATTGTTCAATAATGCATTTCATTTGAGAAATTAATTCATATTTGTGTAGGGATTCATTCCTCATGCATATTGATAATCACTTTGCATAGAATTTCCTTTGAAATAAAACTAGTTGGTTTTGATAATTATTTCTTTATGGTATTGTTTTTGGTGAAGCAATCCGCCAGGCCGGGGATGTTTCTTTTTTTTATCCCATAACAATCCCAATGCTACCGAGAGAAATAATGAAAAAATCACAGGTTTTCATGCTTAAAAGCTCGATCGCTGCAGCCGCCACACTATTTTCGTTACACGCCAATGTGGCACTTGCGGTAGCGCCTTCCAGCACGCGCGGACCAGCTGCCGCCGATATCGGCCAGCTCCTGCAGGAGACTGACCGTCTCATCGTGCGCTATCGCGACAATGCCACCTCACGCAAAAGCGCCGCGGCGGCAAACATGGCGAAAGGCCGCGTACAGGAAGTGGCAAAGGCCCGCGGACTCGTTGCCAGGCAACTGCGCACGAACGGCCTGGGCGCGCAAATCTGGGCCCTGGACAAGCCTCTGAAAAACGCGGATGTCCAGGCAATCGCGCGCGCAATCGCCGCGGCCGATCCGGATGTGGAATATGCGGAACCCGACCGCAGGATGCAGGCGGCAATGATCCCGAACGATGCGCTGTTCGGGTATCAGTGGGACCTGCAGAATACCGCGGCAGGCATTAACGCCCCCGGCGCGTGGGCATATGGAATGACGGGCGCCGGGGTGGTGGTAGGCGTGATCGACACGGGTTATCGTCCGCATGCCGACCTGGCTGCCAACATTTTGCCGGGTTACGATTTTGTCTCCGACGTCAATAACGCGATGGACGGCAATGGGCGCGATTCCGATGCACAGGAACCGGGTGGACTCTATTGCCAGAGCAACTGGCACGGCACCCACGTCGCGGGAACCATTGCCGCCGTCACCAATAACGGCCAGGGCGTGGCGGGCATCGCCTACGGGGCAAAGATTCTCCCGCTGCGTGTCCTGGGATGCCAGGGCGGCCATGAATCCGATATCGCCGATGCGATCCTGTGGGGATCGGGCAATCCGGTCGCAGGAATTCCTGCCAATCCGACGCCGGCACGCGTGCTGAACCTGTCGCTGAGCGGGACGGGCGCCTGCGGCTATACCTATAGCGCGGCCATCAATGCCGCCAGAAGCCGGGGAACGGTGGTCGTGGTGGCAGCCGGAAATAATGGAAAAGACGCCAGTCAGTTCACCCCGGCAAACTGTCCAGGCGTTGTCGCGGTAGCGGCAACAGATGCCGAGGGTAAAAAGGCCGCGTTTTCGAACTTTGGCGCCAGCGTCAGTCTTTCGGCGCCGGGAACCGACATCGTGTCAACTTATAACGCAGGGACTTCCGGGCCCGGCGCGGATTTGTACGAGACGCTCCAAGGTACCTCGATGGCGGCGCCCCACGTCGCCGCGGTCGCTGCGTTGATGCTGCAGGCCAAGCCGACAATGACGGGGGCGGGGGTTGAAACGGTACTGAAAAGCACGGCAAAACCCTTCCCATATGGATGTTCCTCATGCGGTTCCGGCATCCTCGATGCCCAGGCCGCGGTCACGAAAGCGATCAACTGGGCAACAACCATCGTTCCCAGCAGTATCTACAAGACCCGCAGCGGCACCGGCACGGTCAGTGCCAGCGCGACGGTCGAGCCGATCGGCGCGGCGCCGTTCACGTATGCGTGGTCGACGATGGATGGGTTCGCGTTGACGAATGCAAGCAGCCCGACGGTGCAGATTTCGGCCTTCCTCGAGGTGTGTGGCCGGACCACGCTTGCCAGGCAAACCGGCACGCTGACCGTGACGGTCACCGATGCCCAGGGGATGGTCACCCGGGCGAATGCCGACGTCGATTTCAGGGCGACGAATACGACTGGCGCGTACATCCCGTGCATGTAAAGGGCAGTCGGCAGTAAAAAAGCCCGCCGTTGCGAAACGGCGGGCTTTTTCGTTTCCGGGAAGTTCAGGAAATCCGGGCGCGGTCAGCCCTTCGGCCAGGGCGTCAGGATCTCGAAGCCGTTGGCGGTCACGGCGATCATGTGTTCCCACTGGGCCGACAGCGAGCCGTCGGCCGTGACCACGGTCCAGCCGTCGTCGAGCTGGTTGGTTTCCTCGGCGCCGATGTTGATCATCGGCTCGACCGTGAAGGTCATGCCTTCCTTCAGCAGCAGGCCGGTGTTCGGACGGCCGTAGTGCAGCACCTGCGGGTCCTCGTGGTAGACGCGGCCGATGCCGTGGCCGCAGTAGTCGCGCACCACCGAGTAGCCGGCGCTTTCCGCCAGCTTCTGGATCGCATGGCCGACGTCGCCCAGGCGCGAACCCGGACGCACGGTGCGGATGCCCGCCATCATGCACTCGAAGGTGGTATCGACCAGGCGCTTCGCCTCGGGACTCGGGGTGCCGGCATAGTACATGCGGCTGGTGTCGCCGTGCCAGCCGTCCTTGATGACGGTGACGTCGATGTTGATGATGTCGCCGTCCTTCAGGATCTCGTTCTCGCTCGGGATGCCGTGGCAGACCACGCCGTTGACCGAGGTGCACAGGGTCTTCGGGAAGCCGTGGTAGCCGACGTTGGCCGGCGTTGCCTTCTGCACCTTGCGGATGTATTCGTTGCAGCGCCGGTCGAGTTCCTCGGTGGAGACGCCGGGAACGACGTACTCGCCGATCATTTCCAGCACTTCGGCCGCGAGGCGGCCGGCGACGCGCATCTTCGCGATGTCCTTGTCGTTCTTGAGTTTGATTGCCATGTTTGCTTGTTGGATAGCCGCGGCCGCGCCGCGCAATCCGTCATGATACCGCAGTGCATAAAAAATGCCCGCCAGGATAAGCTGGCGGGCATGGTCCGACGCTTCAACGCATCAGCTCATCAAGCGGGGTCCTGGCGGACCCGCGCCATCAGAACGACTGGCTGTAGCGCACGTAGAAGAAGCGATCGAGCGGCATGTCCGCATCCACCGAGGCAGCCGATGCCTGGGTGTTGTACACGATGCGTGGCTTCTTGTTCAGGAAGTTGTTCACGCCGACCAGGACGCGGCCATCCCACGCGGTCTTGTAGCCGACGCTCAGGTCGTGGTAAACCAGCGAACCCAGCTTGTTGGCACCGGTACCCCAGGTGGTCTTGGCGTTAGGCATGTTGCACTCGATGCCTTCTTCGGCATCCCAGCACTGGTCCTTGACCGGGCTGTAGTAACGCATGCCCCAGGTCGCGCTCCAGTTGCCCAGGCTCCAGTCGAGGTTGGTGTTCGACTTCACGCGGTTGGTCAGGTATTCGCCAGCGTAGTTGTTCCACTCGCTGTCGGCGCTGCTGCGGGTGCGCAGGGTGTCGACGTACGAGGTCTCGTTACGGATGGTGAACTGGCCGTACTGCGTACGCGGCAGGCGGTAAGACAGTGCGATGTCGAAGCCTTCGGCTTCCATCTCGCCCAGGTTGGCGTTGCCGCGCGACAGGGCGCTGATCTGGCCGGTGACCGGGTCACGCTTGATCACGCTGCAGAAGTCGGCCGAGCCGTTGATGTAGCACTCGTTGGCCACGTATTCGGCGCTGATGCCGGTGATACGGTTCTTGACGCGAATGTTGTACCAGTCGAGCGAGCCGGAGAAGCCTGGCAGGAACGACGGGCTGTACACGAAGCCCAGGGTCTTGGTGACCGCGGTTTCCGGTTCCAGGAACGTGTTGCCGGCGCCCGACATGAAGGCGGTCAGGCCTTGGGTGCCGCCGGTGTTCGTGATCGGCTGGCCCGCCTGGTCCTTCTGGCGGTAGGTCGCGTTGGTGCCCATGGCAACGCAGCGTGCCTGGACGGCCGGGTCGCGTGCGGCTTCGCCGAAGCGGGTGTCGCAAGGATCCAGGAACTCGTCGAACGACTGCTGGCCGCCGCCGAAGGTGTCGCCCAGGGTCGGTGCGCGGAAGCCTTCAGCCCAGGTACCACGGGTCAGCAGGTCCTTGACCGGCTTGTACATGAAGCTGATCTTGCTGTTGGTGGTGTTGCCGAAGTTGCTGTAGTCCGAGTAGCGCGAGGCCAGGTTGAAGGTCAGCAGTTCTGCGAACGGCTGGCCCTTCAGCACCGGCACGTTCAGTTCGGCGTAGGCTTCCTTGACGGTGTAGCGGCCGTAGGTCGGGTTGCCCGCGAGGTCGGTCGAATAGCCCGACTGCTCGAACTGGCCCGGACGGTCGTAGCCCTTCACTTCGCGGTGCTCGACGCCGGCCGCGAAGCCGACGGCGCCTGCCGGCAGGGTGAAGACTTCGCCGCCGACGTCGGCGGTCATGCTGGTGATGGTGCTGCCGTAGGACGCCTGGCCGGTCGACATGATGTAGGCCAGCGCTTCCGGCGTCGACGCCGACGGACCGCCCACGATGTCGAACGGAACGCACTCGGTCAGGCCGAGCGGTGCATCCGGGGTGCCGCACTGGACCACGCCGGAGGCGTTCATGAACGACGGGCCGAGGGCGCGCTTCAGGTTAGGCAGGTTCACGTTGCCGGTGCCGACGGTCGTGCCGCTGACCTTGCTGTGATTCCAGCCGGCGCTCCAGTTCCACGGCAGGCCGCGCAGTTCGAAGTCGCCCGACAGGGTGCCGTCGACGTGCAGGGTGCGGTTTTCGTTTTCGGTCACGCGCGGCACTTCGATGGTGCGGCGGGCGAAGAACAGGTCCTGGCCGAGGCCGGCGCCGGCAACCTGGTTGCCGTACGGGTTGTAGTAGCTGTCCTTGTCGATGTAGACCGGGAAGGTGCTCTGGGTGGTCGACTGCAGCGGGTAGCCGGCGATCTGGGCGGTCGAGCTGCGCTGCGAGTACATGGCCGTGCTGCGGAAGGTCATGTCCAGCGGCAGCGAGATTTCGCCCTTGACGAACAGGGTATCGAGCTTGTTCGGCATGACCAGCATCATGTCTTGCGTCGAGTTGTACTTGTCGTCGTTCGCGCCGACATAGTCGTGGTAGCTGTTCGGGTCGCGCGAGCTTGCGCTGGTGCCGACGCCGTCATAGGTGCCGGTGTGGTTGATGACGCGGTTGAAGAAACGGCCCGCGTTCAGCGGGTTGCCGTTTTCGTCCTCGCGCAGTTCGGTATCGGCTTCGCCGTTCAGCGGATTGATCGGCGCGATACGGCCCCATGGACCGCCGCCGAGGCCGGCGGTTGGGTGCCCCGGGCCGTAGGACGTCGAGGTGATGCCGCGGGCCGCTGGCCACACGACGCCCTGTTCGGTGTGCGACAGGCCGAACATCACCGACGACTTTTCGCCGACGGCGCCGTAAGTCAGGGAGAAGTCCTTGTTCTTGCCGTCGCCTTCCTGGTTCCGGCCGGTGTACAGGCTCAGCTGGCCGCCTTCCATCGACTTCTTCAGGATGATGTTGACCACGCCGGCGATCGCGTCCGAGCCGTAGATCGACGAGGCGCCGTCCTTCAGCACTTCGATGCGTTCGATCATCGAGGCGGGAATGGTCGACATGTCGGTGTAGCCGTCGACGGTCTGGGTCCAGCGCTTGCCGTCGACCAGCACCAGCAGGCGGTTCGAGCCGAGGTTGCGCAGGTTGATGTACTGGCCGCCGTTTTCACGGTTGGAGGTCAGCGAGCCGCCCTTGCTGAAGTCCGGCGAACCGGCCGACGACAGGTTGTTCAGGACGTCGCCGACGGTGATCAGGCCGGACTTCTGGATTTGTTCCTGGTTCATGACCTGGATCGGCTGGGACGTTTCCAGATCGACCTGGCGAATACGCGAACCGGTAACTTCGACGCGTTGCATCGACTGCGTCGCCTCTTGTGCGTACGCAGCGTGCATGCCCACAGCCAGTCCGCTCAGGCAGATTGCGCGAATCGACCGGGACAAGATTGTTTCCATCATGTTTGTAACACTCCTCAGTGAAATCGGTATGTCCACGTCGAGACATGGCCACTCCTTGCTTTGTTGCAAAACTCCATGCGGTACGCATGAGCTCTGTTGCAGCGCGACAATGGAATCACCTCGGAAGCCCCTCTGTCAACAGTGTGAAGTTATTAACTTCAGTATGTTGCAAAGTTGCGTAACTACATATGTATATGGTCGTATGTTCACCTTGACGCGGCTACCCGCAGGCGTTAACGAAAAATGCCCGCCGAAGCGGGCATTCCGGAGCTGGCCCGCTCCCGCGGGCCAGGCACAGTCGATTAGAACGACTGGTTGTAGCGGACCCAGATGAAGCGGTCCAGCGGGACGTCCGCATCCACCTTGGCTGCCGAAGCACCCGCGTCGGCGTTGCTGCGCGGACCACGGCCGAGGATGTTGTTCACACCGACCATGATCTTGCCGTTCCAGGCGGTCTTGTAGCCGACGCTCAGGTCGGTGAAGACTTGCGAACCCAGCTTGTTGTAGCCGTCGAAGCCAGCGCTCTGGCCTTCCGGATCCGAGCACTCCTCTTCGAAGTTACAGGTGGTCTTGACCGGGCTGTAGTAACGCGCACCCAGGGTGGCGCTCCAGTTGCCCAGGTTCCAGTCCAGCGTCATGTTCGACTTCACGCGGTAGATCGGGAACTCGCTGGCGTAGTTGAGGATTTCCGACTCGTTCGTGCTCTGCAGGTTGTACTCGTCGGTGTAGGTGCTCTGGCTACGGAAGGCGAACTGACCGTACTGAGTACGCGGGAAGCGATAGTTCAGCTCCAGGTCCCAGCCCTTGGTCGACATCGAACCCATGTTCTTGTTGCCACGGTTCAGCTGGGTGATCTGGCCGGTGACATCACGCGAGAAGTTGTCGCAGAACTCTTGCACGCTGTACACATAGCACTGGGTCAGCGTGTAGTTCACGCTGATGTCCGAGACGCGGTTCTTGACTTCGATGTCGAAGTAGTCGACCGCGACCGACAGGCCATTCACGTACGACGGGTTGTACACGAAACCGGCGGTCTTGGTGGTCGCCGTTTCCGGGGTCAGGGTCTGGTTGCCGACGCCGGTGTTGAATGCCACCGTGGTCTGCGCGCCGCCACCGGTGACGTTGCCGCCAGCCTGGTTCTTCTGGCGGAAGCCGGCAGGCACGCCGTCGGCTGCGCAGGCCGCCGCGACGGCCGGGTCACGCGCTGCGCGGCCGTACTGGCTGTCGCACAGGTCCAGGTAGGTGTCGAACGACTGCGAGCCGCCGCCGAAGGTGTCGCCCAGTGCCGGAGCACGGAAGCCCTCGGCCCAGGTGCCGCGCACCAGCAGGTCGTCGATCGGTTTCCACATCACGCTGACTTTGCTGTTCGTGGTGTCGCCGAAGTTGCTGTAGTCCGAGTAGCGGGTTGCCAGGTTCAGGCTCAGCAGTTTAGCGAACGGCATGTCCTTCAGGACCGGGACGTTCAACTCGGCATAGGCTTCCTTGACCTTGTAGTCGCCGACGGTGTCGAAGCCGGCCAGGTTGGTGGTCAGGACCTGCTGCTCGAGCGCGTCGCGGCGGTCGTAACCGCGCACATCACGGTGTTCGAGGCCGGCTGCGAAGCCCAGGCCGCCTGCCGGCAGCTGGAAGATCTCGCCGCTGATGTCGGCGGTTGCGCTGTTGACGGTGCTGCCGTAGGTGCCGCCGCCGCGGTGGTTGATGTACGCCAGCGCTTCCGGGGTCGACGCCGATGGGCCGCCGATGATGTTGAACGGCACGCAACCATCGACCAGGTTGTTCATGCTGGTGCCGCAGCGCACGACGCCGTCGGCGCCCATGAACGACGGGCCCAGGGCCTTGGCCAGGCGGAACAGGTTGATGTTACCGCTGCTGTTGGTGATACCGGTCACCGAGCTGTGGTTGTAGCCGACGCTCCAGTCCCATGCCGACGAACCCAGGTTCAGGCTGCCTTCCAGGGCGGCGTCGATGTGCAGGGTCTTGTTCTTGTTGTCGGTGATACGCGGCAGTTCGATGGTACGGCGCGCGAAGAACAGGTCGATGCCCTGGCCCGGGTTGACCGAGTTGCCGTACGGGTTGTAGTAGCTGTCCTTGCTGATGTACACCTTGTTGGCGACCTGCGAGGTGCTTTGCAGCGGATAGCCGGCCACCTGGGTCGACGAGTTACGCTGGGCGTACATCGCGGTGGTGGTGAAGCGCATGTCCGCAGGCAGGTTGATGGTGCCCTTGGTGAAGATCGAGGTCAGCTCGTTCGGCGCCTGGAACATCATGTCCTGGGTCGAATTGTACTTGTCGAGCGGCGAGTTGTTGTCGTAGGCGTGGTAGTTGTTCGGGTTGCGAACGTCCGCGCTGACGCCCACGCCGTCATAGGTGCCGGTGTGGTTGATCACGCGGTTGAAGCCACCGGCTGCGGCGCTGGTGTTCGAGGTGCCGGCAGCCGTGATCGGGGTGATACGGCCCCATGGGCCGGCGCCCAGGCCGTCTTCGATGTGGTTCGGGCCGTAGGTGTAGGCGGTGATGGCGCGGTCTTTTGCCCAGACTTCGCCTTGCTTGCTGTGCGACAGGCCGAACATCAACGAACCCTTGTCGCTGGCGACGCCGTACGACAGGCTCCAGTCCTGGGTCTTGCCGTCGCCTTCCTTGTTCTGGCCGACGTAGCCGCTGAACTCGCCGCCTTCCATGTTCTTTTTCAGGATGATGTTGACCACGCCGGCAATCGCGTCCGAGCCGTAGATCGCCGAGGCGCCATCCTTCAGGATGTCGATGCGATCGATCATCGACGACGGGATGGTCGACATGTCGGTGAAGCCGTCGACCGACTGGCTCCAGCGCTTGCCGTCGACCAGCACCAGCAGGCGCTGGGCGCCCAGGTTGCGCATGTCGAGGAACTGGCCGCCCATTTCGCGGTTGGAGGTCAGCACCGCACCCTTCGAGAATGCCGGGCTACCGGCCGACGACAGGTTGTTCAGGATGTCGCCGACGGTGACCAGGCCGCTTTTCTGGATCTGTTCCTGGCTCATCACCTGGACCGGCTGGGCCGTTGCCAGGTCGACTGCGCGGATACGCGAGCCAGTCACTTCCACGCGCTGCAGGGTGGGGGACTCAGTGGTGGTAGGGGTGGTTTGCGCAAAGGCGGACATCGCGCTGACAGCCAGAGTAACGGCGACGGCGATTTGTTTACGTTGATGCATGGACTCTCCAAAAAATTATTTTCAGTATTTCGTCTGCTACAACTGCATGGATCAAGCAACTCAAGCCGGGTACTGGTTTACGTGCCTGGTGGGCAACAACCAGATTTCTAAATTTCTCCGCTTGATGATTAGCAAGACTTGTACATCAGACACTTTTGTTCTTTGGGTGTCAATGACTGAAGGAATAATTTCGTGGCAAAAACAACACAATCGATCAATATCGATAAGTAGTTGTTTTATCGGGTTTTTTGTTGCACTGCAACGATACATACATGCTCCAAACTGGTGCATGAATGCTATTTTTTAGTACATACGTAGGGGAAGTGGAGAATGCGGATGCTTGTTGCAGCGCCGCATTTTTTTTAAACCAGAAGTTGTTGCCACAGCTCGATAACTTTTGCGCTGGCAAGCGCGACCTGGGCCGGCGCGACGCGCGCCGCCTCTTGTCCCTGCAGGCGCAGCTGGTGCTGGAGCTTGCGCATCGTGCGGTAGGCGCCGCCCACGTCCGCCGCCAGCGCCGGGTCGATCAACCCCAGTTCCCCGGCGATGCGCAGCAGCGCGATGTTGCCGAGATTCGCCGTGAGCTGCGGATACGCCGCCGCATGGCGCAGCACCAAGTACTGGACGATGAACTCGATGTCGATCATGCCGCCCGCGTCCTGCTTCAGGTCGAAGAGCATCGTGCGGTTCGGGTAGGCCTCGTGCATGCGCCGGCGCATCTTGCGCACTTCTTCCTTCAGCTCCGCTTCGCGCAAGCTGCGGTCCTGGCGCAGCACGGTGTCGCGGATCGCCTCGAAGCGCGCGCCGATGGCGGCGTCGCCGGCGCAGAAGCGCGCGCGCGTCAGCGCCTGGTGCTCCCAGACCCAGGCCGACTGCCGCTGGTAGCGTTCGAAGGCGGCGAGCGAGCCCACCAGCATGCCGCTGGCGCCGTCCGGGCGCAGGGCGGTGTCGATGTCGAACAGGATGCCGGCCGGCGTGTGCGCCGTCATCCAGGTGATGAAGCGCTGGGCCAGCTTGGCGTAGTTCGAGGGCGCCATGTCGTCCTCGTCGTCGAACAGGAAGATCACGTCGAGGTCGGACACGTAGCCCAGCTCCTTGCCGCCCAGCTTGCCGTAGGCGATCACGGCGAAGCGCGGTTCCTCGACGTGGCGCGTGGCCACCGTCTTCCAGGCCCAGCGCACCGTCGCCGCCACCATCACGTCGGCCAGCGCCGACAGGTGGTCGGCCAGGCGCTCGACCGACAGTTCGCCGGCCAGGTCCAGCGCCAGCAGGCGGAATTGCTGGGCGTGGTGGGTCTCGCGCAGGATGTCGAGCTGGCGCTCGGTGTCGCCCTCGGCCTCGTGCAATCTCGTGTCGAGGCTGGCCGCCAGCTGCGCCGGCTCGTCGATGCCGCCGCGGTCGTCGAGCAACTCGTCGAGCAGGATCGGGTGCTGGGTCAGGAAGGTGGCGGCCCAGCCGCTGGCGTGCATCATGCGGATCACGCGTTCGAGCGTGTGCGGGTACTCGGTCAGGAGCGACAGGTAGGCCGAGCGGCGCGCCACCGCTTCCAGGAAGTCGAGCAGGCGGCCCAGCGTGGCGCCGTGGCTGCCGACCCCGGCTTCCTTCACGGTCGCGGCGACCTGGGGCAGGGCCAGGTTGACCAGGGCCAGCAGGCGCGCCCGGCTCGCATCGGGCAGGCTCTGCAGGCGCGGCGCCTGCCAGGTCGCCACCAGGCGGCGCGCGCCGTCCAGCGGATCCTCGTAGCCGAGCGAGCGCAGGTGGTCCTCGATGGCGGCCAGGTTCTCCGGATCGGCCGCGATCGCTTCCAGTTCGGCGCGCTCCTCGTCTGGCGCGGCGCTCTTGTCGGCGAACATGTCGTCGAATTCGGCGGCCACGAAGGCGCGCTGTTCCTCGAGCCGGGCGAGCAGGGCGGGGACGTCCGGCAAGCCCATCATCCGGGCAATGATCTCGCGGTCGGCCTGGTTGGGAGGCAGGGTATGGGTCTGGGCGTCGTCCAGGTATTGCAGGCGGTGCTCCAGGTTGCGCAGGAAAGTGTAGGCGCCCAGCAGGCGCTCCACGGTGGCGGGCGCCATCAGCTCGCGCTCGCCGAGCAGGCGCAGGGTCTGGCGCGTGGAGCGTTCGCGCAGGGCCGGGTCGCGCCCGCCGCGGATCAGCTGGAACACCTGGGCCAGGAATTCGATCTCGCGGATGCCGCCGCGCCCCAGCTTGACGTTGTCGCTGCGGTCCGGATGCAGGCGCTCCTGGCGGTTGACCTCGGCGCGGATCTGGGCGTGCATGTTGCGGATCGCATCGATCACGCCGAAGTCGAGGTAGCGCCGGAACACGAAGGGACGCACGATGGCGTCCAGGGCGGCGATGTCTTCGTCGAGGCCGGTGACGGCGCGCGCCTTGACCCAGGCATAGCGCTCCCATTCGCGGCCCTGGACGATCAGGTATTCCTCGACCATGTTGAGGCTGGCCGCCAGCGGTCCGGACTTGCCGTTCGGACGCAGGGCCATGTCGACCCGGAAAGTAAAGCCGTCCTCGATGACTTCGGACAGCGCGCCGATCAGGCGCCGCCCCAGGCGCACGAAGAATTCGTGGTTCGACAGGCCGCGCTGCTGCGGCCCCGCCGCGGTTTCGCCGTCCTCGGGATAGACGAAGATCAGGTCGATGTCGGACGAGACGTTCAGCTCGCCGCCACCCTGCTTGCCCATGGCCAGCACCATCATTTCCTGGGGCCGTCCGGACTCGGCGCCGACCGGCACGCCGTGGGCGGCGACCATCTCGGCCATCAGGTCGTCCAGGTGGGTGCGGATCGCGAAATCGGCCAGGCCGGTCATGGCGGTGACGACTTCGTCGAGATCGGCCAGGCCCTCGAGGTCGCGCCGGATCAGGCCGGCCAGCAGCAGGTTGCGCAGGCGCCGCATGGCGCGCGGCAAGGGGATGCCGGCGGCCAGCTCGGTCTCCAATAACGCGCCGAAATCCGGCCGGGCCAGCGATAATCGGGTCAACCCGGCGACACGTTCGTGGCGGCCGGGAACTGCGTCGACCCAGCGTTGATACCAGCGCGAAGCGTTGGCGGCGGAAACAGGTGTCATCGGGTCGTCCTGCACAAGAGTAAAAGCGTTCCGGAAGGCGTGCTTGCGGTAGAATTGCCCGCCGTGCTGCCTGGGTCAGCATGATGGTAAGGTAGACGCCGCGATCGTAGCAAGCGCTCTCTTATTAAAGAAACAATTTACGGCGAGCCTTTTATTAGCACTTTGATGCACAACCCGGAGCCTGAAGCGCCCCAGGCGCACGTTCCGCTGGCCGAACGCTGGCGGCGGGTGCGTGCCGCCTATCGCTATCTGAACCTGGCTTCGCATCATGTGCTCGGGTTCACCATCAAGCTGGTCCTGCTGGTCTACTTCGGGCTCGGGCTGCTGTTCCTGGCGCTGCGCTACGCGATCCTTCCTAATATAGATATGTACAAGGGCGACATCGAGCGCCTGGCCAGCCGCGCGCTCGGCAACGAGGTCGCCATTGCCCGCATCTACGCCTCCTGGAGCGGCCTGCATCCTTCGCTGTTCCTGGGCGACGTCACCCTGAAGGACGCGCAGGGACGCCAGGTGCTGGCGCTGCCCTCGGTATCGGCAACCTTTTCCTGGTGGAGCGTGTTCGCGGCCGAGCCGCGCTTCGAGACCCTGGAGCTGATCCGCCCCCAGCTGGACGTGCGGCGCGGGCCGGACGGCGTGTTCCAGGTGGCCGGCGTGCGCATCGACCCGAAGCAGGAGGAGGGCGGCGCCGGCGGCGACTGGGTGTTTCGCCAGCGCCAGATCCTGATCCGCGAAGGACGCATCGACTGGACCGACGCCTTGCGCGGCGCGGCGCCGCTGGCGCTGCGCGACGTTTCGCTGGTGCTGCAGAACCGCTGGACCACGCACCGCTTCGCGCTCAAGGCAACGCCGCCGGCCAATCTGGCCCAGCCGCTGGACGTGCGCGCGCGCTTCACCCATCCGCGCTTCGGCGGACGCGCTTCCGACATCTCGCAGTGGCGCGGCGAACTCTACGCCGACCTGCGCGACGCCGACCTGGCGGCCTGGAAGCAGTACCTCGACTATCCTTTCGAACTGAACCAGGGCAAGGGCTCGCTGCGCGCCTGGATCACGCTCGACCATGCGCGCCTGGCCGGCTTCACCGCCGACCTGGCGCTGGCCGGCGTCCATGCGCGCATGCAGCCGAACCTGCCGCCGCTGGCGCTGGCGCGGGTGTCGGGACGCTTCTCCGCGCGCGAGGAACTCGCTCCCGGCGTCGAGGACGGCAAGCCGACCTTCGGCGCCAACGGCCACACGGTCGGCGTCAGCGACTTCAGGGTGGTCACCAGCGACGGCCGCGCGCTGCCGCCGGCCACCGTCAGCGAAACCTTCACCCCGGCGCGGGGCGGCAAGCCGCAGCGGGTCGCGGTCGAGGCGCGCCAGGTCGATTTGGCGGCGCTGGCCGAGCTGGCGGCGCAACTGCCGCTCTCGCCGCTGCAGCGCCAGCTGTTGGCCGACTTCGCGCCGCGCGGGCAACTGCTCGATTTTTCCGCGTCCTGGGACGGCAAGGTGCCGCAACTGGCCGGCTACCGCATCAAGGGCCGCGTCGCCGGCCTGAGCCTGCAGCCGCAGCCGGCGCGTCCCGCCATCGCCGCCGCCCCGGGCGTGGCCGCGCAAGCGGCGCGGCCGGCCCTGCCGGGCGTCGACAACCTGTCCGGCAGCATCGACGCCACCGAGGACGGCGGCAGCGTCAGCGTCGACTCGGACAAGCTGGCGCTGCGCATGCCGGCCTGGTTCGCCGAAGACGCGATGCCGCTCGACCGCCTGGCGCTGCAGGCGCGCTGGCGCTACCAGCCGCGGGAACAATTGCTGGTCGAGGTGGACCGGCTCGCGTTCGCGCAGGGCAGCCTGCAGGGCGAGCTCTCCGGCAGCCACCTGCTGCCGCTGGCGGAGGGCCACGGCCCGGGCGTGGCCGACGTCCGCGGCAGCCTGGACGGCTTCCGGATCGCCGAGGTCGGGCGCTTCCTGCCGAACGTGACCCCGGAACACCTGCGCGACTGGCTGGCCGCGGCGCTGCAGGGCGGCACCCTGGACGACGTGCAGCTGCGCCTGCGCGGCGACCTGGCCGAGTTCCCGTTCCGGGCCGACAATGCAAGCCAGCGCGCGCGCGGCGAATTCCGCGTCGCCGGACGCCTGAACGGCGCCGTGCTCGAATACGCGCCCGGCCACCGCACGCCTGAGAACAAGCCGCAGTGGCCGCTGGCCGAGGCCATCAATGGCAGCATCGTGTTCGACCGCGCGCGCATGGAGATCCACGGCGAGACCCTGCGCAGCATGGGCCTGGCCCTGTCGAACGTGCGCGCCGTCATCCCGAACCTCGGCTCGCACGAGGCCCAGCTCGACATCGACGGCACCGCCGCCGGGCCGCTGCAGGAATTCCTGCGTTACGTGTCGGCCAGTCCGGTGCCGGGCTGGATCGGCCACTTCACCGACGAGACGCGCGGCAGCGGCAACGCGCGCCTCGGCCTGAAACTGCGCATGCCGCTGGCGGACCTGACCCAGACCAAGGTCCAGGGCGCCCTGCAGCTGCAGAACAACGACGTGTCGCTGTTCCCCGACCTGCCGCCGCTGCAGGCGGCGCTCGGCAGGATCGAATTCACCGAGCATGGCGTCAACCTGAACGGCGTCGGCGCCAGCTTCCTCGGCGGGCCGCTGGCGCTGTCGGGCGGTACACAGCGCGACGGTGCGATCGCGATCCGCCTGGCCGGCACGCTGTCGGCCGAGGGCATGCGCCGCAGCGCGCCGGCCCCGGCGATGGCGCGCCTGGCCACGCGCATGTCCGGCAGCACCCGCTACGGTGGCGTGGTGGCGGTGCGCGACCACGCGCTGACCGTCACGCTCGACTCGAGCCTGGCCGGCCTCGGCCTGGAGTTGCCGGCGCCGCTGAACAAGGCCCAGGACGCGGCGCTGCCGCTGCGTTTCGTGCTGACCGGCGCCCCGACGGTGGACGGCGTCGGCCGCGACGAGCTGCGCCTGAACCTGGGCAATGCGGTCGCCGCGCGCTACGTGCGCAGCCGCCAGCCGCAGGGGCACTGGGTGGTCGAGCGCGGCGGCATCGGCGTGAACCTGCCGGCGCCCGAGCCGGACGACGGCATGATGATCAACGTCGACATGAAGTCGCTGAACGTCGACGCCTGGCTGGCGGCGGCGCACACCATCGCCGGCGACGACGAGAACGATGACAAAGGGGAGCCCGGCAGGGCCAGCCGCGGGGCGGCAGTCCCTGCCGGGCCGGATTTTTCGCAGTACGTGGTGCCCACCACGATCGCCGCGCGCGCCGGCGAGCTGTTCGTCGCCGACCGGCGCATGGTCGACGTCGTGGTCGGCGCGACCCACCGCGGCAGCAGCTGGCAGGCCAACCTGCAGTCGCGCCAGGCTTCCGGCCACGTCGGCTGGAGCGAGCAGCCGGGGCAGGGCGTGGGCAAGGTCACGGCGCGCCTGGCCTCGCTCGTCATCCCGGAGTCGTCGGCGGCCGAGGTCAAGGACCTGCTCGAATCGAACCGCGGCGCGGCCAGCATTCCGGCGCTCGACATCGTGGCCGAGCGCTTCGAGCTGTTCAACAAGCAGTTCGGCCGCCTCGACCTGCAGGCCAGCAATGTGCAGGCGCTGGCCGGCAAGGAGTGGCGCATCGACCGCCTGAGCCTGTCGAATCCCGACGGCCAGCTGCGCGCCACCGGGCGCTGGCTCACGAAAGACGGCAAGAGCAACACCAGCATGAACTTCAACCTCGACATCCTCGATGCCGGGCGCCTGCTCGACCGCCTCGGCTTCCCCGAGACCCTGCGCCGCGGCAAGGGCAAGCTGTCGGGCGACCTGTCCTGGAGCGGGCTGCCGTACGCGCTCGACATTCCTTCGCTGTCGGGCCAGATCGAATTGAACGTGGGCGGCGGCCAGTTCCTGAAGCAGGACCCGGGCGCGGCCAAGCTGCTCGGCGTGCTGAGCCTGCAGGCCCTGCCGCGCCTGCTGAAGCTCGACTTCCACGACGTGTTCTCCGAGGGCCTGGCGTTCGACGGCATCACGGCCAATGCGATGATCTCGCGCGGCGTGGTCAAGACCGACAACCTCAAGATGCACGGGGTGGCGGCGACGGTGCTGATGGACGGCACGGCCGACATCGCCAACGAATCAACCAACCTGCACGTGGTGGTGATCCCGGAATTCAACCTCGGCACCGGGCCGCTGGTGTATGGCCTGGCGGTCAACCCGGTGATCGGCATCGGTTCCTATCTGGCGCAGCTGTTCCTGCGCGCGCCGGTGATGAAGGCGCTGACCTACCAGATGCAGATCACGGGCCCCTGGAAGTCGCCGACCATCACCAAGCTCGACAACCCGCCGGACACGCCGCCGGCAGCCAAAGCGAAAAAGGAATGACATGACCAGCGTCGCCGCAGTCCAGATGGTGTCCACGCCCGACGTGGCGCACAACATTGCCACCGCCCGCCGCCTGGTCGGCGAAGCCGCCGCCGCCGGCGCCACCCTCGTGACCCTGCCCGAGTACTGGCCGATCATGGGCATGAGCGACGCCGATAAAGTGGCGCACGCCGAGCAGCCCGGCAGCGGGACTATCCAGGACGCCATGGCCGCGCTGGCGCGCGAGCACGGCATCTGGCTGGTCGGCGGCACGCTGCCGCTCGTGTCGCCGGACGCCGGCAAGGTCCTGAACACCACGCTGGTGTACGACCCGCAAGGGCGCAACGTGAGCCGCTACGACAAGATCCACCTGTTCGGTTTTACCAAGGGCAGCGAATCCTACGACGAGGCGCGCACCATCGTGCCGGGACAGGCGGTGGGCAGCTTCGAGGCGCCGTTCGGGCGCGTCGGCCTGTCGGTCTGCTACGACCTGCGTTTCCCCGAGCTGTACCGGGCGATGGGCGAGTGCGCGCTGATCGTGGTGCCGGCCGCCTTCACCCACACCACCGGCAGCGCGCACTGGGAAGTGCTGCTGCGCGCCCGCGCCATCGAGAACCAGTGCTACGTGCTGGCCTCGGCCCAGGGCGGCACCCACCAGAACGGGCGCCGCACCTTCGGCCACAGCATGCTGGTCGACCCCTGGGGCGAGGTCAAGGCGGTGCTGCGCGAAGGAGAAGGCGTGGTCACGGGCGAACTCGACCCGGCTTTCCTGGCCGGGGTGCGCGAGAGCCTGCCGGCATTGCGCCACCGCAAGCTGTAACAGGCTTTCCTGGCAGTACGACCGCCGCCGGCGCCGCTTTCCGCCGTGGGTAGTGCCCTGTGGTTTAGGTGCCGATGCGATGTGGGCGGATATGGCACAATGCCCCAATCCATACGAGAAACAGACGCAAAATGACTCCATTCGAACCGAACCTTTCCTCCCTGGCCGTCGCGCGCGACGTGCTGCTGACGCCTTTCGGCCTGGACGAAGGCAAGCTGCTGCGCACACTGGGAACGATGTTCACCCACAAGGTCGACTATGCCGACCTGTATTTCCAGTTCACCAAGAGCGAAGGCTGGAGCCTGGAAGAGGGCATCGTCAAGACCGGCAGCTTCTCGATCGACCAGGGCGTGGGCGTGCGCGCCATTTCCGGCGAGAAGACGGCCTTCGCTTATTCCGACGAGATTTCCGAAAGCGCGCTGCTGGATGCGGCGGCGGCCACGCGCACCATCGCGCGCGCCGGGGCCGGCCGCGTGAAGGTGGCGACCAGCGCCCAGCCGACCGGCGGCCGCTCGCTCTACCTGCCGAACGACCCGCTGGCCTCGCTCGACGCCACCGCCAAGGTGCGCCTGCTCGAGCGCGTCGAGAAGATGGCGCGCGCCAAGGACCCGCGCGTGGTGCAGGTGATGGCGGGCCTGGCCGGCGAATACGACGTGGTGCTGGTGGTGCGCAGCGATGGCGTGCTGGCGGCCGACATCCGTCCGCTGGTGCGCGTGTCGGTCACCGTCATCGCCGAGCAGAACGGCCGGCGCGAGATCGGTTCCTCGGGCGGCGGCGGCCGCTTCGACTACGGCTATTTCGACGACGCCATCCTCGAGCGCTACGCCGACGACGCGGTCAAGGCGGCGCTGGTCAACCTGGAGGCGCGTCCGGCGCCGGCCGGCCCGATGACCATCGTGCTGGGCCCGGGCTGGCCCGGCGTCCTGCTGCACGAGGCGGTCGGCCATGGCCTGGAAGGCGACTTCAACCGCAAGGGCTCCTCGGCCTACGCCGGCCGCATCGGCGAACGCGTCGCCGCCAAGGGCGTGACCGTGGTCGACGACGGCACCCTGAAGGACCGCCGCGGCTCGCTCAACATGGACGACGAGGGCAACCCGACCCAGTGCACCACGCTGATCGAGGACGGCATCCTGAAGGGCTACATCCAGGACACCATGAACGCGCGCCTGATGAAGATGCCGGTCACCGGCAACGCGCGCCGCGAGTCCTTCGCCCACCTGCCGATGCCGCGCATGACCAACACCTACATGCTGGCCGGCGACAAGGATCCGGCCGAGATCCTGGCGTCGGTCAAGAACGGCCTGTACGCGGCCAACTTCGGCGGCGGCCAGGTCGACATCACCAACGGCAAGTTCGTGTTCTCGGCCAGCGAAGCCTACATGATCGAGGACGGCAAGATCACCTACCCGGTGAAGGGCGCGACCCTGATCGGCAACGGCCCGGACGTGATGAACCGCATCTCGATGATCGGCAACGACATGAGCCTGGACTCGGGCGTGGGCGTCTGCGGCAAGGAAGGCCAGAGCGTGCCGGTGGGCGTCGGCCAGCCGACGCTGCGCATCGACGGCGTGACGGTGGGCGGGACGGGCTGATCGTCCTGCTCCTCGCTTGACGAAGAAATGCCCGGCTCGTGCCGGGCATTTTTTATTGTCGGACGCCGATCTATCCTGTCTACGCGGTGACCGCACCTACGGTCTGGGCACCCGTAGGGTGGGCGGCTTCGCCGCCCACGCGTCGATCGTTATCGGCTCCGATATCGCGCTGGACGAATTTGCCGCTAACTATCACCGCGTGGGCAGGGAATCCGCCCACCCTACGCTCAGAACCTGTACGTCAGCCGCATGTAGGGCGTGATCCCCAGCGGATCGGTGTAGCGTGGATCGTAGCCCAGCTGGAAGTTGGTGACCTGGTTGGTGAACGGCGGCTCCTCGTCGAACAGGTTCTTGATCCCGGCCGTCAGCTCGAAGTGCTTGTCGCCGGTATAGGTGGCCGAGATCGACCAGGTCGAGTAATGGCCGACGTTGTTGAAGAACTCCGGCGCCACCGAGGTGTTCTGGTCCTCGTAGTGCGACGAATAGCGATTCGACAGGTTGAAGGTGTAGTCGCCGCGTACCAGGGTCATCAGGAGGTTGTGGCGCCAGCGGAACACCGGCGTGGCGTCGGCATAGCGTCCGGCATTCGCGGTGTAGGGGCCGCCGCGTTCGTTCTGGTAATCGTATTTGTTGACGTAGGTGCCGTCGAGGCTGATGCTGAAGTTGCCGATCGGGCTGCGCGGCAGCCGGTAGAGCAGCGCCAGGTCGACGCCGCGCGTCTTCACCTGGCCCAGGTTGCTGGTGATGTCGAGCACGTAGTCCAGGCGCGTGCCGCTCGGGTCGTAGACGAACAGGTTCTGGTATTTCGGGAAGTTGCCGAAGATGGTCTGCTCGGCCAGCGCGTTGATCTGGTCCTTCAGGCGGATGTCCCAGTAGTCGGCCGACACCGTCAGGCGGGGCAGGGGCTCGAACACGATGCCGGCGCTCCAGGTGCGCGAGCGTTCCGGGCTGAGGTCGGGATTGCCGCCCTGGCGGATGTTCTGCTGCTGGCCGCAGACGATGTTCGGGTTCGCGCCCGGCACCGGCACGCCGCCCGGGCACAGCAGCGGATCGTCGTGGGTGTCGGAGGTGTTGGTGGTCGACTGCGGCCCGTACAGGTCGTACAGGGTCGGCGCGCGGAAGCCCCGGTTGTAGGAAGCGCGCAGCAGCAGCTCGCGGCTCGGCTCGTAACGCAGCGAGACCTTCGGGGTGAAGCTGTTGCCGACGTCGGTGTAGTGGTCGTAGCGGCTGGCGAGGTTCAGTTCGAGGTTCTTGATCACGGGGACGTTCAGCTCGGCGAACAGGGCGGAGATGCTGCGCGATCCCCTGGCGTCCTGGGCGTCGGCATAGCCCGAGCTGGAGGCCTGGCCGGCCAGGTCGCGGTTGACGAAATACTTGGCATTGTCGTGCCGGAACTCGGCGCCGATCGCGAAGCCGAGCGGGCCGCCGGGCAGGGTCATCAGCTCGCGGCTGGCGCGCGCGTCGATGGCGGAGCTGAGGATGCGGGCATGGACGTATTCGCCCAGCAGCAGCGAGTTGGCCAGGAAGTCGGCGCCGGCCGGGCTTTGCGGACCGAAGGGGTTCAGGATGCCGGCGCCCACGCCGTCGATGATGCGCTGGTCGACCAGGTAGCCGCCGCGGAAGGTGCTGCGCGCGCGCCCTTGCGCATGCGAGATCGCCGCATTGTAGTCCCAGCCCGCGATGGTGCCCTCGAGGCTGGCCAGCACGCGCACGGTGGTGCTGCTGTCGTAGTTGTCGCGCCCGCCGCTCTCGGCCGGACGCCAGCTGATGTCGAGGTTTGCTCCGGTGAGGCCGGGGAAGGCGGGGACCGTGCCGTTACCGGGGTAATACGGGCTGGCGGCGGTCATGACGATGCCGATGTTCGACATCGGCGGCGGCGCCACCCGCGATTCGTTGGTGCTGCGGCCCCAGACGACTTCCAGGCTGCCCAGGTGGTCGGGGGTGAACTGGCGATTGATCTTGCCCATCGCGCTGTACTGGCGCGTCTTCGGGATGTTGTCGACATACTGGGTATAGTCGAACTCGCAGACCGGATCGTCGACCGCGGGCGCCGTGTCGGGCGGCCGGCAGCCGGTCGCGTAATAGGGATTGCCGGCGATCCCGAGGTCGGAGAAGAAGTTGGCCGGGAAGGTGGTGCGGCTCACTTCGTTCATGCCGCGCCCGGGCTGCACGCCGGTGCGCGAGAACTCGCGGTCGATGGCGCGCAGGGCGCTTTGCTGGTGGTAGTCGAGCACGCCGAACATGCTGATCCCGTCGCGTGCGAGGTCGCCCCAGCCGCCCAGCAGGTTGATGCGCTGCTCGCTGCCGCTCCCCCTGCGCCAGGGCTCGTAGCCTTCGACGGTCAGCTCGCCGCCCTGGACCGAGCGCTTCGTGATGAAGTTGATCACGCCGCCGATGGCGTCGCTGCCGTAGACGGCGGAGGCGCCGTCGCGCAGCACCTCGACCCGTTCGAGCGCGGCCACCGGGATGATGTTCAGGTCGACCGTGTCGGCGAAATACGGATGGTTCGCCAGGCGCCGGCCGTTGAGCAGCACCAGGGTCTTGTCGCCCCCCAGGCCGCGCAAATCGGCCACGGCGCGCCCGCCGGTGCCCGAGCCGACCGCCGAGGAGCCGACCGTCGAGGTCTGGTTCATCGGGATCGTGTTGAGCACTTCCTGCACCGTGGTCAGGCCCTGCTTGGCGAAATCGGCGGCGCGGATCGTGGTGATCGGCAGCGAGGTTTCGGTCGCGATCCGCCTGATCGAGGAACCGGTGACTTCCACGCGCTGGATCGGCGGCGCGGGTGCTTGCTGCGCCGCCTGCGTTTCCTGTGCGGAGGATGCGAGGGGGCGCTGGGCCTCCTGCGCGGTGGCGCTCAAGCTGGCGAATAAACTCAGGCCGGCGGCGCCGAACAGTTGGCGCAGCGAGCGGGTCAGGATCGTTTCGTGCATGGTTCGGCTCCCGGATGGGTGGTTTGTTCCCCGCTGTACCGCTTGCTTATCTGGAAAACAATTGTTTGTTTGAATGAACAAATGTTCGGGAATTGCTGGGATCAAGTCTTGCATCGGTCTGCCGGCTAGGGGTGATTTCAATCAAACGAGCTGTAGCGCGTGGTCTGCTCGCCACAGCTCGTTGCCATGCACGGGCCTGCGGCGCCCACGATGGGCGGCACACGCGGTGCTGCCGCCCACCGCGGGCGCCGGGACGCCGTGGCCGGACGTCGTGGTCCCCGTTCCTGCGGCGCCAGGTTCGGCCTGCTCAGAACGTGTAGCGCGCGCCCAGCGACAGGGTGCGTCCCACTGCGCCCGTGTAGTCGAGCGGGTTATAGGCCTGGGCGCCGTAGGTCAGCGGGTCGAGCGGGGCGATCTTGTCGAACAGGTTCTCGATCGTGCCGAACACTTCCCAGGCCGGCTGCGGCTTCCAGCGCACCACCAGGTCGAAGGTGGTGAACGAGGCCAGCTTGCAGTCGCGCGGCGCCGGGCGGCCGTCGGCGTACTGGCTGGCGCAGCCGTCCGGATCGTCTTTGAACAGGACGTTGTCGATCGGTCCGCGGTAGTTGGCGTTGAGCGACACGCGCCAGTCGCCGCGGTCCCAGCCCGCGCGCAGGTTGGCCCGGTAGTCCGGGGTGCCGACGCAGTTTGTGACGTCGCAGTTGCCGTGGGTGCCTGCGAAGTCGCGCTCGCTGCCGTCCTGCTCCCGGCGCACCCATTCGTCGATGTAGGTCAGCTTGCCGTCGAAGAGCAGGTTGCCCCAGCCGCTGGGCAGGCGCAAGGTGTATCGGGCGTCGAGGTCGATGCCGCGCACGTCGGTCTGGGCCGAGTTGACGTAGCTGGCCAGCACCGCGGTGATCGCGCCCGGGTCGCCGGGAATGCCGGGCTCGGCGGTGGACGGATCGCGTGCGACGCTTCCGGTTGCGATCGCGACGTCGGTCAGCTCCTGGTTGATCTCGTTCTTGCGCTTGATCTTCCAGAAGTCGATCGAGACGCTGGCGCGCGGCACCGGGTCCCAGATCAGGCCGATGTTGTAGCTTTTCGAGCGCTCGGGCTGGAGGTCGGGGTTGGGCGAGGTGATCACGGCGATCGCCGCCGGGCTGCAGGCGGCATCGACGCCCAGGCCGCAGCGCAGCGGGTCGGCGGCGGTGGAGAAGGCGGCCAGCCCGCCGACGCCGTTCTCGGCCGCGCTCGGGGCCCGGAAGCCGCGCGCGAAGGTGCCGCGCAGGGCGAACTGCTTCGAGGGCGTCCATTTGATCCCGGCTTTCGGCGCCCAGTTGTCGCCCACGTCGGTATAGTCGTCGTAACGCAATGCGGCGGTCAGCTCGAGCTCGGGCAGCACCGGCGCCAGCGCCTCGGCGTAGATCCCGAACACGTTGCGCGCGCCGCGGTAGGCCGAGTAGCCCAGGCCGATGACGTTGCCGCGCTCGGTGCCGGTGGTCGGCTCCAGCTCGGTTTCCTCGCGCCGCCATTCGAGCCCGGTCGCGAACCCGATCGGCCCGCCGGCCAGTGCGCCGAATTCGCGCGTGGCCTTGAAGTCGCCCTGGATGATCTTGGTCACGGCGTGGTTGTTGATCTTCGGCGAAAGCGCCGCGTAGACGGCCGGGTCGTTCAGGCCGGCGCTCTCGGCGATGCGCCAGAACGTGCCCGGGGGCAGGGCCGCGTAGGCCGGGCTGGTGGCCAGCGCCGAAGCGACGTTGACGGCGTCGTCGGGGTCGAGCAGGGCGAAGGCGACGTCGCGCTGCAGGAAGCCGGCGCGGTCGTTCTTCACGGTGCTGCGCGAGAACAGCAGCGAGCCGTCGTAGTCCCAGTCGAAGGCCGAGCCCTTGGCGCCGGCCAGCAGGCGCGTGAAGAAGCCGTCGATGGTCGACTCGCGCGGGCCGACGTCGCCGGCCAGGTAGCGCAGGCGCGCCGCGGTGCCGAAATACGGGTTGTCCGGGTGGGCGGCGCCGAGCTGCACGCCGGCATTGCTGACCGGCCCGCCCGGATAGCCGACGCTGGCGCTCACGGTCGAGGGCGTGCTCGAGGATTTGGTCTTGCTGCTGTACAGGTTGAGTTCGCCGTAGGCTTCGATCTCCGGGGTGACTCGGTAGGTGCCGCGCCCGAAGATGCTGTAGTTCTCCTGTTGCGGCTGGATCTGGTTGTACACCAGGGGTGCGTCGATCAGGCAGCCGCCGAGCGGGTCGCCCTGCGGGTGCCTGGTGAAGTTCGAGCATGCCGCACCGGGGAACAGCCGGGTGAAGCCGGTGGTGGCCGCGTCGAGGTTGCCGCGGTTGTAGTAGTTGTTCGTGTCCGGATTGCGCACGTTGCCGTTGATCGCGCTGCCGGCCGCGTTGGGGCCGGTGATGGCGCCGGTGCCGCCCAGCGCTTCCTGGGCCGAATAGCCCCAGGGGCGCAGGTCGATGCGGCCGATGTGCTTGCGGCTGGCTCGCTCGCGCAGCGGCAGGTCGTTGATGCGCTTGAACTCGAAGTTCAGCAGCATGTTGTAGCCATCCTTGTCGGGGTCGCCGACGCCGTGGGTGACGGCGAAGTTCTGTTTCTCTCCGTCCCATTTCTCGGTGATGCCGAGCAGGCCGCGCAAGGTGGTGCCGGTGAAGCTGCGGCGCAGGATGATGTTGACCACGCCGGCGATCGCGTCGGAGCCATAGATGGCCGAGGCGCCGTCCTTCAGGATCTCGATGCGGTCGACCGCATCGGTCGGGATCACGTTCAGGTCGGTGAACACCTTCTGGCCGTCGTCCGCCAGCCCGTAGGGCGCCATGCGCCGGCCGTTGAGCAGCACCAGGGTCGAGGCCGTGCCCAGGCCGCGCAGCGAGATGCCGGCGGCGCCGGCGGCGAAGCCGTTGCCGAAGTTGGTCGGCACCGAGCCCTGGTTGTCCACCGCGAGCGTCTGCAGCAGTTCGGAAACGGTGGTCTTGCCGGAACGTTCGATGTCGGCCCGGTTCACGGTGATCACCGACGAGGCCGTTTCGGCTTCGGCGCGGCGGATGTTACTGCCGGTGACTTCGACACGGGCGATGGGGCGCTGCGCCGCTTCCTGCGCCTGCGCGGCGGGCAGCGCGAGCAGGACCAGGCCGACCGCGCCGCCGCCGGCGAACAGGCGGCGCACCGATCGGGATATCAGGGTTTCTGTCATGTCGGGACTCCAATGTTCGTGTGGGAATCCCGGTCCGTCGAGTCCGCTTGTCTCGCTTCAGGAAATCGATGAACGGCGTTCAATCCGCCATCAAGACAAACCCAGAGACAAACCCAGCCGGACCAGGGCTTGTCCTGACTTTTGCATCGTTGACAATGACATGTCTGATATCTCTCAAACGTCATCCGTACGCGAGCGCCGCTGTCAGCTTGTCGCAACCACTTGCCAAGCAACCCGTCTTCACGCTACGGACAAAAGGCTTGCCAACGTTCACGAGTTGGCGTTATAGTCGTTTGGACCATTTTCGGATCCCGTCCATGCGCAACGCTCCTGTCGCTGTTTCTGCAGCTTTCTTTACCCGCTGGTTTTATTTTGGCCATTCCAGCCTTCAGGCGGTGGAGTAGCGGCGGGTCACGCACAGCAGACCGGACCGAACGAACCAGAAACCGCCAGCGATGGCGGTTTTTTTATTTCCAGACCAGACAACGGAGTACAGCATGCCTCGCACCGACGACCTACGCATCCGCGAAATGAAGGAACTGACGCCGCCCTCGCACCTGATCCGCGAGTTTCCGGTGACGCCGGCGGCGGAGCAGACCGCCGCCGGGGCGCGGGTGGCGCTGCACCGCATCCTGCACGGCCAGGATGACCGCCTGATGGTGGTGATCGGGCCATGCTCGATCCACGACCCGAAGGCCGCGCTCGAGTACGCGCGCCGCCTGGTCGAACAGCGCCGCCGTTTTTCAAGCGACCTCGAGATCGTGATGCGCGTCTATTTCGAGAAGCCGCGCACCACCGTGGGCTGGAAGGGCATGATCAACGACCCTTACATGGACAACAGCTTCCGCATCAACGACGGCCTGCGCATGGCGCGCGAGCTGCTGCGCGACGTCAACGAGATGGGCCTGCCGGCCGGCACCGAGTTCCTCGACGTGATCAGCCCGCAGTACATCGCCGACCTGATCAGCTGGGGCGCGATCGGGGCGCGGACCACCGAATCGCAGGTGCACCGCGAGCTCGCTTCCGGCCTGTCCTGCCCGGTCGGTTTCAAAAACGGTACCGACGGCAACATCAAGATCGCGGTGGAGGCGATCCGCGCGGCCTCGACGCCGCACCACTTCCTGTCGGTGACCAAGGGCGGACACTCGGCGATCGTCTCGACCGCGGGCAACGAGGATTGCCACATCATCCTGCGCGGCGGCAAGACGCCGAACTACGACGCCGCCAGCGTCGAGGAAGCCTGCCGCCAGATCGGCGCGCTGGGCCTGGCCGCGCGCCTGATGATCGACGCCTCGCACGCGAACAGCTCGAAGAAGCCCGAGAACCAGGTGCCGGTGTGCGCCGACATCGCGGCGCAGATCGCGGCCGGCGACGAGCGCATCGTCGGCGTGATGATCGAATCGCACCTGGTGGGCGGGCGCCAGGACCTGGTGCCGGGCAAGGAGCTGAGCTACGGGCAATCGGTGACCGACGGCTGCATCGACTGGGACACCAGCGTGCAGGTGCTCGAGGGGCTGGCGCAGGCGGTGCGCCAGCGCCGGCTGCGCGAGGACGCGTAATCACTTCTCGTAGGGTGGGCGGCTGTGCCCTGCACCGTGCGCCGACGCGACCTCGGCGCCGCCCACGCGTTCAGGCGCAGGGCGTGCAGTCGCAGGGTTTCGTCCGTCGAACGCGTGGGCGGCGCACATGCCGCGTGAATGCAAACCGTGGGGTATAGCCGCCCACCCTACGGGTTATCGCCGGCCCAAATAAGTTCATGGCCTGCCGGCGCCGATTTGCGCTATCGTTAGCGTTTTCATACGGCTGGGCACAGGAAGTCTCGATGGCAGCTTACATACTCCGGCGGCTGTGGCAGATGCTGCCGACGATGGCGGGCGTGATCGTGCTCGTGTTCGTGCTGTTCAACTGGGTCGGCGGCGATCCGGCCTATCTCCTCGCCGGCAAGATGGCCGACGAGGCGGCGATCGCCAACATCCGCGCCCAGCTCGGGATCGACCAGCCGGTCTGGGTCCAGCTCGGCATCTTCCTGAAGCAGATCCTCACCTTCGACTTCGGCAACGCCTGGAGCACGGGCGAACCGGTCTCCCACATCATCGCAAGCCGCCTCGGGCCCTCGCTCACCGTACTGGTGCCCTTGACCGTGCTCGAGACCTTCTTCGGCATCGCGCTGGCCCTGGCCATCGCTTTCGTGCGCGGCTCGCTGACGGACCGCGCCGTGATGGTGGCCTGCACGGTCGGCATGTCGATCTCGATCCTGGTGTACATCTCGGTGTTCCAGTACTTCTTCGCCTACAAGCTGGGCCTGTTTCCGGTGCAGGGCTGGGGCGCGAGCCTGGGCGAGAACCTGCTGCATTACGCGCTGCTGCCCATCATCATCGGGCTGGCGGTGTCGATCGCGCCGACCCTGCGCCTGTACCGCAGCTTCGTGCTCGACGAGGCGAACCAGGACTACGTGCGCACCGCGCGCGCGAAAGGGCTGAAGGAGCGCCGCATCGTCTGGGTCCACGTGCTGAGGAATGCCGCGATCCCGATCATCACCCATGTGATGGCGAACCTGCCGGCCCTCCTGATCGGCGCATTTCTCCTCGAGCGCTTCTTCGGCATCCCCGGCATCGGGCGCGAAGTGATCCTGGCGGTGGAGCGCAGCGATTTCCCGGTCATCAAGGCCATCACCGTGTATGTCGCCGCCGCGACCATGGTGTTCAACCTGCTGGCCGACCTGCTGTACCAGGCGGTCGACCCGCGCGTGCAACTGAAGTGAAAAGACTATGACGAACGACGCGGTTTCCCCCGGCCTGTGGGCGCTTGCCTGGCGCCGCCTGCGCGCCGACCGGGTCGCCATGGCGGCGCTTGCCGTGGTCGGCCTGTTCCTCCTGATGCTGGCGCTGTCCGCCACCGGCCTGCTTGCCGCCGACTGGGAAGAGGAGGTGGCTGTGAATTACGCGCCGCCGACCTTCGTCGGCGCGGACGCCGCCACCGCGGCGCTGGCGCGGCCGCAGCGCCCGGCGCCGCCGAACGCCTTCGATCCGCTGGCCGACGAACTCGAAGCGCTCAAGCGCGACGTGGCGCGCAATCACCCGCCGGTCGAGAAGGCGCTCACGCTCCCGTTCGGGGCCGACAAGTGGGGCCACGATGTCCTCAAGAAGACCATCAAGGGCGGCGAGACCTCGATCGTGGTCGGGCTGGTCGCGGCCTTCGTCGCGGTGGCGCTCGGCACCCTGTTCGGCGCGGTTTCCGGTTTCTACGGCGGCATCATTGACGACCTGTTCAACTGGTTCTACAGCGTGTTCACCTCGATCCCCTCGATCCTGATGATCCTGGCCGTGGCCGCCGTGCTGCAGCAGAAGGGCGTGACGACCATCGTGCTGATCCTGGGCCTGACCGGCTGGACCGGGCCGTATCGCCTGATCCGCGCCGAGTACATCAAGCACAAGGCGCGCGAATACGTGATGGCGGCCGACGCCATCGGCGCGTCGAACTGGCGCAAGATGTTTTCGCACATCTTCCCCAACGTCTCGCACGTGGCGCTGGTGCAGGTCTCGATCCTGGTGGTGGGCTTCATCAAGGCCGAGGTCATTCTTTCCTTCCTCGGCTTCGGGGTGCCGGTGGGCACCGTGTCCTGGGGCAGCATGCTGAACGAGGCGCAGAACGAACTCATCCTCGGCAAATGGTGGCAGCTGGCCGCCGCCGCCGGGGCGATGGCGATCCTGGTGACGGCATTTTCGCTGTTCACCGATGCGCTGCGCGATGCGCTCGATCCGAAGTTGAAATGAGGCCCGGATGAAGAACGACGACAACATGCTGCTGCAGGTGCGCGACCTGCGCATTTCCTTCCGTGTCGACAAGAAGAACACGGTCGAGGCGATCAAGGGCATCTCCTTCGACGTGCCGCGCGACGCCACGGTGGCGCTGGTGGGCGAATCGGGCAGCGGCAAGTCGGTCAGCTCGCTTGCGGTGATGGGGCTGCTGCCGCCGGACACCACCATCGTGCACGCGGGCGCCAGCGTGCGCTTCGCCGGCCGCGAACTGTTGCAGTTGCCGCTGGCCGAGCGCCGCCGCCTGTGCGGCAAGGACATCGCGATGATCTTCCAGGAGCCGATGTCCTCGCTCAATCCGGTGTTCACGGTCGGCTTCCAGATCGGCGAAGTCCTGCGCCTGCACATGGGCATGAACAAGAAGCAGGCCCGCGCCCGCACGCTCGAACTGCTGGAGGAGGTCGGCATTCCCGACCCGGCGGCGAAGATCGACGCCTATCCGAGCCAGATGTCGGGCGGCCAGCAGCAGCGGGTGATGATCGCGATGGCGATCGCCTGCGAGCCGAAGCTCCTGATCGCCGACGAGCCGACCACCGCGCTCGACGTGACGATCCAGAAGCAGATCATGGAGCTGATCGGGCGGCTGCAGAAAAAACACCGGATGGCGGTGCTGTTCATCACCCACGACCTCGGCCTGGTCGGGGAGATCGCCGACCGCGTGATCGTGATGCGCCACGGCGTGGTGCGCGAGGAGGGCGCGGCGGCCCAGGTGTTCGGCGCGCCACGCGACCTGTACACGCGCGCGCTGCTGCATTGCCGTCCGAAGCTCGACGAGCGCCCGGTCCGCCTGCCGGTGATCGACGACTTCATGCACGGGGAGGGCGCGCCGCCAATCGCGTTGCCGCAGCGCGCGCGCGGCTATGCGCCGATTGATGAGAACGTGCTCGTCGTGAAAAATTTGCGGAAAAGCTTCTGGCTGCGCGAGGGATTGTTCGGCAAGCGCGAGTTCCGCGCCGTGAAGGATGTCTCGTTCACTCTCCCGCGCGGCAAGACCCTGGGCGTGGTCGGGGAGTCGGGCTCGGGCAAGACCACGGTCGGCCTGACCCTGCTGCGGCTGCACCGCGCCAGCGGCGGCAGCGCCCTGTTCGAGGGCAGGGACCTGATCGCGATGTCGGACCGCGAGTACCAGCCCTACAAGCGCCGCATCCAGATCATTTTCCAGAACCCCTACGCCTCGCTCAATCCGCGCTTCACGGTCGGCCAGATCCTGCTCGAACCGATGCGCATCCACGGCATCGGCGCCACCGACCACGAGCGCAGCCAGATGGCGCAGGCCTTGCTGGGACGGGTCGGGCTGCCGGCCGCGGCCTATCACCGCTATCCGCACGAATTCTCCGGCGGCCAGCGCCAGCGTATCGCGATTGCGCGCTGCCTGACGATGAAGCCGGAAATCCTGGTCTGCGACGAATCGGTCTCGGCGCTCGACGTCTCGGTGCAAGCCCAGGTCCTGAACCTGCTGCAGGACCTGCAGGACGAGTACCGGATGAGCTACATCTTCATCTCGCACGACCTGGCGGTGGTGCGCTACATTGCCGACCAGGTGATGGTGATGCACCACGGCAGCGTGGTCGAGATGGGCGACTCCGATGCGCTCTACCGCAACCCCCAGCACGAGTATACGAAGACCTTGCTGTCGGCGATTCCGCGCGGCGTGTGACACTGTTGCGTAAACCCGGCAGCCGCCAGCCGGGAAGGGCGATTTCCGCTACCATGTCGGGATGTCCCAGCTCTCGCTCCTGATCCAGAATTATGGCGTCCTGCTCGTCTTCGGCACGGTGCTGCTGGAGCAGTTCGGGTTGCCGATTCCCGCCTTCCCGGTGCTGGTGGTGGCGGGCGCGATGGCGGTCGACGGCGGCGCCAGCTGGCAGCTCTGTCTGCTGGCCGTGCTGCTGGCCTGCCTGGTCTGCGATTATTTCTGGTTCCGCGCCGGCCGCTACTACGGCAGCCGCGTGCTGCGCCTCCTGTGCCGCATCTCGCTGTCGCCGGACTCCTGCGTCAACCAGACCGAGGACCGCTTCCGCCGCTATGGGCCGAAGTCGCTGCTGGTATCGAAGTTCATCCCCGGTTTCAACGCCATCGCCGCGCCGATGTCCGGCGCGCTCGGCACCGGCACTTCCCAGTTCCTCGGCTTCGCCTCCACCGGCGCGCTGCTCTGGGGCGGCACCGGCATCGCCGTCGGCATGGTCTTCCACGACAGCGTCGACCGCGTGCTGGCCACGCTGGAAACCATGGGCAGCACCGCCTTGAGCGTGCTGGGCGCGCTGCTGGCGCTGTTCGTCGCCTATAAATATGTCGAGCGGCGCCGCCACCGCGCCGGCCTGGCCTTGCCGCGCATCGGCGTGCCTGAACTGAAGGCGCTGATCGAAGGCGGCCACGATCCCCTGATCGTCGATGCGAGGAGCGTCACCGCGGCAGCGCTGGAGGGCGCGATACCCGGCGCGCTGCTGTACAAGGATTGCGAGCCGGGCCAGCTGATGGCCGGCCTCGACCGCGACCGCCACATCGTCGTCTACTGCAGCTGCCCGGACGACGTCACCGCCACCCAGGTGGCCCGGGAATTCCTCGCCAACGGCTTCCACCGCGCCCGGCCGCTGAAGGGCGGACTCGACGCGTGGCATGCCCATCACCTGCCGCCGGCAGAGCCGCAAACTGCGTAGGGTGGGTGGCTGCACCGGGCGGTCCAGTGCACACGCTGCGCTTGGCGCCGCCCACGCGTTCAAACAGTGCCAGCGTTGAGGCGGCATCTTTCTATTCCTCTTGTTCTCTCAAGCGAGCCGTTCGGCTGCTCAATCGATAGTTGAACGCGTGGGCGGCGTCCAGGTCCCGGTAATTCCAGCGCCGCAGTGTCGCCGTCCACCCTACGCGTAGTTGTACTACGGCATCCGGATTGGATAGTCTCATACGTACCTGTGTGGCTTTGTACCTAAACTACAAAATTTACTTGTAATGGCGCAAAGAAATCCAGTAAGCTTGGATATCACCCGTACTCTGCCTCGCAATGACTGCTTCCCTGCCTGATACTACCGATTCCGCCGCCGGCCGCTTCGATACCGTTCGCCTGCTGGCCGACGTCGGCGGCACCAATGCCCGTTTCGCGCTCGAGACCGCGCCGGGCCGCTTCGAGGCGGTGCAGGTGCTGGGCTGCGCCGACCACGCCACGCTGGGCGACGCCATCCGTACCTACCTGGCGCTGCCGTTGGTGTCGGCGTTCGGCCGGGTCAGGCATGCCGCGATCGCGATCGCCAATCCGGTCGACGGCGACCAGGTGCGCATGACCAACCACCACTGGCAGTTCTCGATCGAGGCGCTGCGCCAGGAGGCCGGGTTCGACATCCTGCTGGTGGTGAACGATTTCTATGCGCTGGCGCGCTCGCTGCCGCACCTGGGCGAGGGCGACAAGGTGCAGGTCGGCGGCGGTGCGGCGCGCGCCGGGGCGCCGCTGGGCCTGCTGGGCGCGGGCACCGGCCTGGGCGTGTCGGGCCTGATCCCGTGCGGCGATGGCTGGGATGCGCTGCGCAGCGAAGGCGGCCACGTCAGCTTCGCCCCGGTCGACGAGCGCGAAGTCGCGATCCTGCAATTCGCCTGGCGCGAATTCGAGCACGTCTCGTTCGAGCGCTTCCTGTCCGGCGCCGGCGTCGAACTGATCTACCGCGCGCTGGCTCACCACCACGGCCGACCGGTCGAAGCGCTGGGGGCGCCCGAGATCTCGCGCCGCGCCCTGGCGGGCGAATGCGCGCTCTCGAGCCAGGTGCTGGACGTCTTCTGCGGCATGCTCGGCACGGTGGCCGGCAACCTGGCCGTCACCCTGGGCGCCCAGGGCGGCGTCTATATTGGCGGCGGCATCGTGCCGCGCCTGGGCGAACGCTTCGCCGCATCGCCCTTCCGCGGCCGCTTCGAGCGCAAGGGCCGGTTCTCCGCCTACCTGGCGCAGGTGCCCACCTATGTGATCACCGCGGAATATCCGGCGTTTCTTGGCGTATCGGCGATTCTGGCGGAAAAACTGTCGGCCTGACGCTACGCGAGACGCGCATCCTTGCGCAAGTGACCGTTCCCGTGTTTTATCGGTTACAATGACCCGCAGTTGGAAGAAACGCGCTGTTGGAAGAAATGCGCAGTTGGCATGATGCGATGCACGTCCCGAGCGTGCGTCCGCTGCGCCCAGGGCCTGCTCCGCACACGACGCGCCCCCGTTTCGCTAAACACCAACCGGCCGGGTCCGGGTCCATGTCCATACCCCGTCACCGTAATGCGCCCGCCGCGTCCAAGCGCGGGCCACGAATTCCAGTTTCGACGAGTAGTAAGCTGCGAACCGCCCCGCGTTCGCCACGCCGCCGGTATTTTCAAGCCGCGGCATGCGCGCCGCGGCATTGCGAGCCGCGGTATGTGCGAGCCGATTGCCGCGGCCGCATCCGCCCAGGCGCACTGCGCCGGGCATCGATCGCGAGCCCGTCCGCCGGGCGGCTTGCTGGCATCCGCTGAGCGGATTTGTTTGATAGTTTCTTAAGTACTTGGCCAGAAATAAATGTGAATTTTGGCAAACAGAACCGGATGCGGTGCAAGGCGGCAAGTGCGCCGCAGTGCGAGCACTGGAAGCGCGAGCCAACGCGGCAGCGCGCCGGTTATGGCAGCCAAAAACACATTTATTTATGGGTAAGTACTTGATATTCGAGCCTGACGACATCGAGAATGAAGACTGATGAGGCCAAGAAGGTCCTCGAGACCGCCTTGCTGTGCGCGCGCGAGCCGATGACGCTTGGTGGCATGAAAAAGCTGTTCGCCGACGTCGACGCGTACGGCAGGCAGGTCGGCATCGGCGTCGGTTCCGACACGATCAAGCTGCTGCTCGAAGAGCTGCGCCACGACTGGCGCGACCGCGGCATCGAGATCGTCAGCCTGGCTTCCGGCTGGCGCTTCCAGAGCCGGCCCGAGATGAAGCCCTACCTGGACCGCATCTCGCCGGAAAAGCCGCCGAAATATTCGCGCGCGACGCTGGAAACGCTGGCCATCATCGCCTACCGCCAGCCGGTCACGCGCGGCGACATCGAGGAAATCCGCGGCGTCGCGGTGAACTCGCAGACCATCAAGATGCTCGAAGACCGGGGCTGGATCGATGTGGTGGGCCACCGCGAGGTGGTCGGCCGGCCGGCCCTGCTGGGCACGACGAAACAATTCCTGGACGACCTGGGCCTGGCTTCGCTGGGCCAGCTGCCGCCGCTGGAGCGCATCGCCGATGCTTCCGACGGCCACAGTCTCGAAGCGCTGGAAGCGGCGCTGAACGCGAATTTCGACAAGGCGGAGCTTGACGCGGCCGCCGACGAACAAGTTACTTCACCCGTTGAAGTCCCGATTCATGACCTTCAGCCGGCCGCCGGCGCGGTACCAGGTCAGCACAACAACGAAACGAATGATGAATCCAACTGACACCACCGAGACCATTGCCGCACAGGGCGGCATGGACGACGCGGCCAAACCGAAGCGCCGCACCAAAGCCGCCGCACCCGCAGCTCCCGCCGCGGGCGACGCGCAGCCGGCCGAGAAGCCCAAGCGCCGCAGCAAGGCCGCGGCCGTTGCCGCCGCCCCCGCCGAAGGCGAGGCGGCTGTCGCAGCCGATGCCGCGCCGAAGGCGCCCGCCGCCCGCAAGCCGCGCGCCACCAAGGCGAAGCCGGCCGCCGGCGAGCCGATCGCCGAAGCCGCGGCCGCACCTGCGCCCGCGGCCGCCCCGGCGGCGGCGCCTGCCGTCGAAGCCGCGCCCGCACAGGGCGAGGCGCCACGCCAGGAGCAGGGCCAGCGCAAGCCGCGCGGTCCGCGCCAGATGCGCGAGCAGCGCGGCCAGCGCGAAGCGCGCCAGGCCGTCGCAGCCGCGGCGGCGCCCGAAGCCGCGCCGGCGGCGGGCGAGACCGCCGCCGAGCAGCCGTCTCCTGAAACCCGCCGCGAGCAGCGCCAGGGCAAGGGCCGCCAGAAAAACCAGAAAGGGCAGAAGAACGCCCAGCAGAACGCGCAGGCGGGCGGCCAGCAGGGCAAGGGCGCCCAGCAAGGCAAGAACGACCAGCGGGGCAAGGGCGGCAAGCAGAAGCCCGGCCGCGGCAACGACGCCGACGCCGTGTTCTCCTTCGTCACCTCGGACGCCTTCGACGCCAACGACGGCGGCCAGGGCCAGCAGAAAGCCAAGCCCGTGCGCCGCGACCTGACCGCCGACGACGACGCGCCGAAGCTGCACAAGGTGCTGGCCGAGGCCGGCCTCGGTTCGCGCCGCGACATGGAAGAACTGATCATCGCCGGCCGCGTGTCGGTGAACGGCGAGCCGGCCCACATCGGCCAGCGCATCCTGCCGACCGATGCCGTGCGCATCAACGGCAAGCTGATCCAGCGTAAGGTGCACAACAACAAGCCGCCGCGCGTGCTGGTGTACCACAAGCCGGCCGGCGAGATCGTCAGCCACGACGACCCGGAAGGCCGTCCGTCGGTGTTCGACCGCCTGCCGACCATGAAGACCGGCAAGTGGCTGGCCGTGGGCCGCCTCGACTTCAACACCGAAGGCCTGCTGCTGTTCACCACCTCCGGCGACCTGGCGAACCGCCTGATGCACCCGCGCTACAACATCGACCGCGAATACGCGGTGCGTACGCTGGGCGAGCTGGAAGAGGGCATGCGCCAGAAGCTGCTGGCCGGCGTCGAGCTGGACGACGGCAAGGCCGCCTTCACCAAGATCATCGACGGCGGCGGCGAGGGCATCAACAAGTGGTACCGCGTGGTGATCGGCGAAGGCCGCAACCGCGAGGTGCGCCGCATGTTCGAGGCCGTTGGCCTCACCGTCTCGCGCCTGATCCGTACCCGCTACGGCGCGATGACCCTGCCTTCCGGCCTGAAGCGTGGCCGCTGGGAAGAGCTGGAAGAAAACGACGTGCGCAACTTCATGGCCGCCTTCGGCATCGAGAAGAAGGGCGGCGCCGCCGCGGCCGGCGGCAAGGGCCAGGGCAAGAACCAGGCTCAGCCCGATCCGCGCCGCGCCGACGGCAACCGCATCGACCGCGCCGACGCCAACCGCAATGTCGACCCGTTCGGCCCGCCGGTGGTGCGTGCCGGCGTCCCGCGCGGCGCTGCCCCCGTGGCTGGCGGCCTGCCGGGCCCGGTGCGCGGCAAGGGTGGCCGGAATGGCAATGCGGGCAACGCCGGCGGTTTCGGCGGCTCGGGACGCCCGGGCGGCGGCGGCAGCAGCCGCCCGCGCCAGCCGGACCCGCTGCAGACCACCTTCGGCTTCGCCGGCACCGGCGGCGGCCGCCGCGGCGGCCAGGGTCCGCGCGGTTCCGAGCATGGCCTGCCGCGCCGCGGGCGCCGCGGGTAATCTGTAGGGTGGGCGGCTTTCCGCCCACGCGTTCAAGCGCACGATGAACGTCCGCGGCCGCGCATTCGCCGCATGGACGCGTGGGCGGGAAGCCCGCCCACCCTACGGCGCACGCTTGCCGTGCGCATCCGTTGTTTCGCTCTCAATATAATGGTATGGCGATTGCAGCGTGCCCCGGAACAGGTTATAATTTGCAGCCTAATCAAAGTTCTTCCCGAGTGTGTTTATTTGGTGCAAGTGCTTTCATCTGGTTGGGTTGTGAATACAAAAAGATGGGCAGATGCCCATTTTTTTTTTGGTAAAACGTTTTAACGCCCTGGAGAAGTGTCGTGCAGCAGTTTGATTTGATCGCCAAGACAGTCGGTGGCCTGGGCTACGAGCTCGTTGATGTCGAACGAGGCGAGCGTGGGGTCCTGCGCGTGTTTATCGATTTCCCGGCTGCCGTCGCTGACGAGAAGGGGCCGATCACGGTCGAGGATTGCGCAACGGTGAGCCACCAGTTGTCGCACGTGTTGACCGTGGAAAACGTCGATTACGAGCGTTTGGAAATTTCGTCGCCCGGGCTGGACCGCCCGGTGCGCACCCTGGCCGATTTCGAGCGCTTCGCCGGCCACGAATGCACGGTGAAGCTGCGCGTCGCCATGCCGGGCACCGCGAACCGGAAGACCTATACGGGCATCCTGGTCGCGCCGGAAGGCGACAAGATCGGTCTGGAATTTGAAAGTAAAGATGGTTTGGCGTTGTTGGAATTTACGCTGGCCGAATTGGACAAGGCACGCCTGGTGCCGCAGGTGGATTTTAGGAGTCGCAAAGCATGAGTCGCGAAATTTTGTTACTGGTTGATGCGCTTGCGCGCGAAAAAAACGTCGATAAGGAAGTGGTCTTCGGGGCGCTCGAGTTCGCCCTGGCCCAGGCCACCAAAAAACGCTATGAAGGCGAAGTCGACATTCGCGTGAGCATCGATCGCGACAACGGCGAATTCGAAACCTTCCGCCGCTGGCACGTGGTGCCGGACGAGGCGGGCCTGCAGCTGCCGGACCAGGAAATCCTGCACTTCGAAGCCAAGGAACAGATCCCGGACATCGAAGTCGACGAATACATCGAAGAACCGGTGGAATCGGTCGACTTCGGCCGCCGCTTCGCCCAGGACACCAAGCAGGTCGTGCTGCAGCGCGTGCGCGATGCCGAGCGCGAGCAGATCCTGCAGGACTTCCTCGAGCGCGGCGATTCGCTGGTGACCGGCACCATCAAGCGCATGGAGCGCGGCGACGCCATCGTCGAGTCGGGCAAGATCGAAGCGCGCCTGCCGCGCGACCAGATGATCCCGAAGGAAAACCTGCGCATCGGCGACCGCGTCCGCGCCTACATCCTGCGCGTGGACCGCAACATGCGCGGCCCGCAGGTGATCCTGTCGCGCACCGCGCCGGAATTCATCATGAAGCTGTTCGAACTGGAAGTTCCGGAAATCGAACAAGGCCTGCTGGAAATCAAATCGGCTGCCCGTGACGCCGGCGTGCGCGCCAAGATCGCCGTCTACACGGCCGACAAGCGCATCGACCCGATCGGCACCTGCGTCGGCATGCGCGGTTCGCGCGTGCAGGCCGTGACCGGCGAGCTCGGCGGCGAGCGCGTGGACATCGTGCTGTGGTCGGACGATCCGGCCCAGTTCGTGATCGGCGCCCTGGCGCCGGCCAACGTGTCGTCGATCATGGTCGACGAGGAAAAGCACGCGATGGACGTCGTGGTCGACGAAGAAAACCTGGCGATCGCGATCGGCCGTTCGGGCCAGAACGTGCGCCTGGCGTCGGAACTGACTGGCTGGAAGATCAACATCATGACGGCCGAGGAATCGGCCAACAAGGTGGCCCAGGAAACGGCGGCGATCCGCGCGCTGTTCATGGAAAAGCTCGATGTTGACCAGGAAGTGGCCGACATCCTCGTGGAAGAAGGCTTCTCGAGCCTTGAAGAAATCGCGTATGTACCAATTTCGGAGATGCTCGAGATCGAATCCTTCGACGAGGAAACCGTCAACGAACTGCGTACCCGCGCCCGTGACGCGCTGGTGACCGAAGCCATTGCCTCCGAGGAAGGTCTGGAAGGCATGGAAGAGGCGCTGGTGAACCTCGAGGGCATGGACCGCACGACCGCAGGCAAGCTTGGCCTGGCCGGCATCAAGACGGTGGAAGCATTCGCGGGTCTCGCTTACGACGAATTCGGCGCCATCCTGGCGCTCTCGTCGGACCGTGCCCGTGAACTGATCAAGAATGAATTTAATGATGTGACCGACGATGAGATGAAGCTGGTCGACGCGAAATACGACGACCGCGCGAAGGCATTGCAGGCGAAAGCCTGGAGCCAGGTCGAAACGGCCAAGGCGTAATTGCTGCTGCCGGAACGACAAAAAATCTTTATCATCTCCGCGACACATAGAAAAGAGGACTGAATGGCGAGTAACAACGTAGCCCAATTTGCCACCGAACTGAAGATGCCTGCAGATTTGCTGCTGACGCAGCTGCGTTCTGCCGGCGTCGAGAAAAGTTCGACGTCAGATCCCTTGTCAAAGGATGATAAGGACAAGCTGCTGAACCACCTGCGCCGTACCCACGGCGCGGGCGAACAGACCGAGAAGAAGAAGATCACGGTCACCCGCAAGGAAACGAGCGAGATCAAGCAGGCTGACGCGTCGGGCAAGTCGCGCACGATCCAGGTTGAAGTACGCAAGAAGCGCACCTTCGTGCAGCGCGATGATCCGGCGCCAGCCGCGCCGGCCGCGCCCGCCGCGCCGGTGATCGACGAAGCCGAGATCGCACGCCGCGAGGAAGAAGCGCGCCGTCATGCCGAGCTCGTCGCTCGTCAGGAAGCGGACCTGCGCGAAAAGCAGGAACGCCTGGCCAAGCTCGAATCGGAACGTGCCGAACAGGCCCGTGCCGCTGAAGAGCAGGCCAAGCGCGACGCCGACGAAAAAGCCAAGCGCGAAGCCGCCGCCGCCGCCGCCGCCAGCTCGGCTGCCAGCGAGCAGGCCAAGCAGGCCGCCGCCGAGGACGCCAAGCGCAAGGCCGACGAAGCCGCCAAGGAAGCCGCCGAACGCGCTGCCGCCACCGAGCGCGCACGCAAGGCCGTGGCCGACGAAGTGGCCCAGATCAAGGCCATGATGGCCCAGCCGCGCCGCGTCATCAAGGCGCCCGAGCCGGCACCGGCGCCGGTCGCCGCGAAACCGGCCGCGCCGGCGGGCACGCTGCACAAGCCAGCCGACAAGAAGCCGGCCGAAGCCAAGCCGGGCGACAAGAAGCCGGGCGACAAGAAGTCGATCAAGTCGGCCAACGTCTCCTCGACCTGGTCGGACGACAAGAAGCGCGGTGCGCCTGGCGGCGCCAAGACCCGCGGCGGCGCAGGCGCGCCGAGCGGCCGTGACGGCTGGCGCAGTGGCGGCCGCGGTGGCCGCCGCAATTCGCACGGCGACGACCGCGAATCGAACTTCCAGGCGCCGACCGAGGCGATCGTGCGCGAAGTGCACGTGCCTGAAACCATCACCGTGGCCGAACTGGCGCACAAGATGTCGGTGAAGGCGTCGGAAGTCATCAAGCAGCTGATGAAGCTGGGCCAGATGTGCACCATCAACCAGGTGCTGGACCAGGAAACCGCGATGATCGTGGTGGAAGAGATGGGCCACAAGGCCTTCGCCGCCGCCGTCGACGATCCGGAAGCGCTGCTGGCCGACCAGGGCGAGCACACCGAGTTCGAAGCGAAGCCGCGTGCGCCGGTCGTGACCGTCATGGGCCACGTCGACCACGGCAAGACCTCGCTGCTGGACTACATCCGTCGTGCGAAGGTGGCAGCTGGCGAAGCCGGCGGCATTACCCAGCACATCGGCGCATACCACGTGGACACCCCGCGCGGCATGGTCACCTTCCTGGATACCCCGGGTCACGAGGCGTTCACCGCCATGCGTGCCCGTGGCGCCAAGGCGACCGACATCGTCATCCTGGTGGTGGCGGCCGACGACGGCGTGATGCCGCAAACGAAAGAGGCGATCGCCCACGCGAAAGCCGCCGGCGTGCCGCTGGTCGTGGCGATCAACAAGATCGACAAGCAGGGCGCCAACCCCGACCGCGTGACCCAGGAACTGGTCGCCGAAGGCGTGGTGCCGGAAGAATACGGCGGCGATTCGCCGTTCGTGCCGGTGTCGGCCAAGATCGGTACGGGTATCGACGACCTGCTGGAACAGGTGCTGCTGCAGGCCGAAGTGCTGGAACTGAAGGCGCCGGTCGAGTCGCCGGCACGTGGCCTGGTGGTCGAAGCCCGCCTGGACAAGGGCCGCGGCCCGGTCGCCACCATCCTGGTGCAGTCGGGTACCCTGAAGCGCGGCGACGTCGTGCTGGCAGGTTCCTCGTTCGGCCGCGTCCGTGCGATGCTCGACGAGAACGGCAAGCCGGTCACCGAAGCCGGTCCGTCGATCCCGGTCGAGATCCAGGGCCTGACCGAAGTGCCGAGCGCCGGCGAGGAAGCCATGGTCATGGCCGACGAGCGCAAGGCGCGTGAAATCGCCCTGTTCCGTCAAGGTAAGTTCCGCGACGTGAAGCTGGCCAAGCAGCAGGCGGCGAAGCTGGAGAACATGTTCGACCAGATGGCCGAAGGCGAAGTCAAGAACCTGCCGCTGATCATCAAGACCGACGTGCAGGGTTCGCAGGAAGCACTGGTGGGTTCGCTGCAGAAGCTGTCGACCTCGGAAGTGCGCGTGCAGGTGGTCCATGCGGCGGTCGGCGGCATTACCGAGTCGGACGTCAACCTGGCGACCGCGTCGAAGGCAGTCATCATCGGCTTCAACACCCGTGCCGACGCCCAGGCGCGCAAGCTGGCCGAGACCAACGGCGTCGACATCCGTTACTACAGCATCATTTACGATGCGATCGACGAGATCAAGACGGCACTGTCGGGCATGCTGGCTCCGGAGAAGCGCGAGACCATCACCGGCCAGGTCGAGATTCGCCAGGTCATCCTGGTGTCGAAGGTCGGCGCGATCGCGGGCTGCCTGGTCACCGATGGCGTGGTCAAGCGTACCTCCTCGGTCCGCCTGCTGCGCAACAACATCGTGGTCTGGACCGGCGAGATCGACTCGCTCAAGCGCTTCAAGGACGACGCGAAGGAAGTCCGCGCCGGTCTCGAGTGCGGCCTGTCGCTGAAGAACTACAACGAGATCCAGGTCGGCGACGTTCTGGAAGTGTTCGAAGTGCAGGAAGTGGCCCGTACGCTGTAATCGCAGCGCGGATCCAGAAAGCGCCATCGCCGGGCTCGCGCCCGCCCGATGGCGTTTTTTTTCGTGGGGTGGGTCGGTCCGCGTTCGGCTTGAACCCACCGCCTGACGCCTTTACGCGCCCGCACCGCATGTCCGCGACGTGCCCCTCGCACCCGATCGATGTACCATTGTCACAAAACCCCCAACAACGAAACATGGCAAAACACAGCAAAAACATTCCCCAGCGCGGCCTGCGCGTCGCCGACCAGATCCAGAAGGACTTGTCGGAACTGATCGCATTCGAACTGAAGGACCCGCGCGTGGGCATGGTCACGCTGACCGAAGTCCAGCTCACCCCGGACTACGCGCACGCGAAGGTCTACTTCACGCTGCTCAAGGACAGCAAGGAAGAGGTCAAGCAGACGCTCGAAGGCCTGAGCAAAGCGGCCGGCTACCTGCGCAACCAGCTCGGCAAGCGCCTGCACATCCACACGCTGCCGCAACTGCATTTCCTGCACGACACCTCGACCTCGCGCGGCCTGCAAATGTCGGCCCTGATCGACCAGGCCAACGCCGTGCGCGCCGCCGACTTCGGCGAGGACGAGGCGGACTCGGCATCGGATAAAGAGTGAACGCTCGCCCGCAAAAGAAGCCGCGCGACCCCGTCGACGGCGTGCTGCTGCTCGACAAGCCGGTCGGCCTGTCGTCGAACGACGCCCTCATCAAGGCCAAGCGCGTGATGAACGCGAAGAAGGCGGGCCACACCGGCACCCTCGATCCCTTCGCCACGGGTTTGCTGCCGCTGTGCTTCGGCGAAGCGACCAAGTTCTCGCAGGACCTGCTGGAAGCCGACAAGACCTACGAGGCGACGGTCCACCTCGGCATCATGACGACCACCGGCGATACCGAGGGCGAGACGCTCGAGACGCGCGAGGTCGACGTGACGCTGGAACAGATCGAGGCGGCGCTGGCGCGTTTCCGCGGCCCCATCCTGCAGGTGCCGCCGATGTACTCGGCCCTCAAGCGCGACGGCAAGGCCTTGTACGAATATGCGCGCGAAGGCATCACGCTCGAGCGCGAGGCGCGTCCGGTGACCATCCATGGCCTCGAGCTGGTCGACTACGCGGCGCCGATGCTGAAGATCCGCGTCACCTGCAGCAAGGGCACCTATGTGCGCGTGCTCGGCGAGGACATCGGCGCGGCCCTCGGCTGCGGCGCCCACCTGAACGCGCTGCGCCGGATCCAGGTCGGGACGCTCACGGCGGCGCGCATGATCACGCTGGAAGAGTTGCAGGCGCACCCGGACCCGCGCTCGCTGCTCGATCCGGTCGATGCGCTGCTGTCGAGCTTCCCGTCGGTCGAGCTGACGGACGAGCTGGCGAAGCGCTTCCTGAACGGCCAGCGCCTGGCGCTGGGCAAGGAATCGGTGATGGTGCCGCAAGCCTTGGGCAGGGTGCGGGTCTATCATGCCGGCAAGCTGCTCGGCACCGCCAACCTGCAGGAGTACGCCATCCTGGCGCCGGAACGGCTGATTGCGGCGACCTAGGGTGGGCGGCTCCGCCTGAACGCTAGCCGGCCCACTGCCATGCTTGCCGCCCACGCGTTCAACCCGGGCCAGCACGGCCCGACCGGTAATTCACCGCCGCTTGAACGCGTAGGCGGCGCACCCGACACGTTTCAGCCTGCTCACGGGTACAGCCGCCCACCCTACGCCGTGCCGTATGCAGCACCTTATATCGAGAAACGCCAGAAAACCGTTGAAAAGCCGGCAAGCCGTTGAAAATGCGAGGCTTTTCCCCAGAAACGTCATATTCGCGTGTTATACTAGTCGGTTTCCGAAATTGGCAGCACCGTACACATCCGTACACCACGCAAATCCACCCCTGATCTCACATGTCAAATACCAAACGCGCAATTCGTAATATTGCAATCATCGCCCACGTTGACCACGGCAAGACCACCCTGGTCGACCAGCTGCTGCGTCAGTCGGGCACCTTCCGTGACAACCAGGCGGTGGACACCCGCGTGATGGACTCAGGCGACATCGAAAAGGAACGTGGCATCACGATCCTGTCGAAGAACTGCGCCGTCGAGTACGAAGGCACCCACATCAACATCGTCGACACCCCGGGCCACGCCGACTTCGGCGGCGAGGTCGAGCGCGTGCTGTCGATGGTCGACTCGGTGCTGCTGCTGGTCGATGCCCAGGAAGGCCCGATGCCGCAGACCCGCTTCGTGACCCGCAAGGCGCTGGCCCTGGGCCTGAAGCCGATCGTCGTCGTCAACAAGGTCGACCGTCCGGGCGCGCGTCCGGACTGGGCGATCAACCAGACCTTCGAACTGTTCGACAAGCTGGGCGCCAACGACGAGCAGCTCGACTTCCCGATCGTCTACGCTTCGGGCCTGAACGGCTACGCCGGCCTGACCGAAGACGTGCGCAGCGGCGACATGAAGCCGCTGTTCGACGCCATCCTGAAGTACGTGCCGGTGCGTGACGACAATCCGGACGGCCCGCTGCAGATGCAGATCACCTCGCTGGACTACTCGTCCTACGTCGGCAAGATCGGCATCGGCCGCATCAACCGTGGCCGCATCAAGCCGGGCATGGACGTGCTGGTCGTGAACGGCCAGGACGACAAGAGCCCGATCAAGGGCCGCATCAACCAGGTGCTGAACTTCAAGGGCCTGGAGCGCGTGCAGGTCGACGAAGCCGTCGCCGGCGACATCGTCCTGATCAACGGTATCGAAGAAGTCGGCATCGGCGTGACCGTGACCGCCGTGGATACCCCGGAAGCGCTGCCGATGCTGACCGTCGACGAGCCGACCCTGACCATGAACTTCATGGTCAACAACTCGCCGCTGGCCGGCCGCGAAGGCAAGTTTGTCACCAGCCGCCAGCTGCGCGACCGCCTGGACCGCGAACTGAAGTCGAACGTCGCGCTGCGCGTGCTGCCGACCGACGACGACACCGTGTTCGAAGTCTCGGGCCGCGGCGAACTGCACCTGACCATCCTGCTGGAAAACATGCGCCGCGAAGGCTTTGAGCTCGCCGTGTCGCGTCCGCGCGTGGTGTTCAAGGAAATCGACGGCGTCAAGTGCGAGCCGTACGAGAGCCTGACCGTCGACGTCGAGGAAGCGAACCAGGGCGGCGTGATGGAAGAACTGGGCCGCCGCCGTGGCGACCTGCAGAACATGGAATCGGACGGCAAGGGCCGCGTGCGCCTGGAATACCTGATCCCGGCCCGTGGCCTGATCGGTTTCCAAAGCGAGTTCATGACCCTGACCCGCGGCACCGGCCTGATGAGCCACGTGTTCCACGAGTATGCACCGGTCGACACCGGCAAGGGCGAACTGGCGGGCCGTCGCAACGGTGTGCTGATCTCGCAGGATGACGGCGCCGCCGTCGCCTACGCACTGTGGAAGCTGCAGGACCGCGGCCGCATGTTCGTCGAGCACAACACCCCGGTGTACGAAGGCATGATCATCGGTATCCACTCGCGCGACAACGACCTGGTCGTCAACCCGATCAAGGGCAAGCAGCTGACCAACGTGCGTGCCTCGGGCACCGACGAAGCCGTCCGCCTGGTCCCGCCGATCCAGATGTCGCTCGAATACGCCGTCGAGTTCATCGAGGACGACGAACTGGTCGAGATCACGCCGAAGTCGATCCGCCTGCGCAAGCGCTACCTGAAGGAGCACGAGCGTAAGAAGGCCAGCCGTGAAGGCGCGTAATCGCGTCCTGCACTGCAGCCCTGTGCTGACTAAAAAACCCGCTGCGTAAGCGGGTTTTTTTTTGCCGTTGGCGGGTGTACGGGACGTAGGGTGGGCGCCCCTGTGCCCACGCGTAAAGCCTGCATCGTGTTGGCGTTCACAAGCGCTGCGTCTGCTCACCGTTTACGCGTGGGCACGGAGTGCCCACCCTACGGGACGCGCCGCCGCGCCTGGGCTTGCTAAGATGAGTCCATGCGCATCCTCTGGACTTACCTGAAACCGCACTGGCGCCTGGGTCTGCTGGCCCTGCTGCTGGCGGGTACCGCCCAGGTGCTGGCCCTGGTCGATCCGATCATCTTCGGCAGGATCATCGACCACGTCACGCAGCGTCATCCGGGCGATGCCGACCCGATGCCCCAGGTGATGCGCCTGCTCGGCCTGGCGGTGCTGGTCGCGGTGCTGTCGCGCCTGGCGAAAGCCCTGCAGGAATACGTCACCCGGCTGGTGGTGCAAAAGCTCGGGGTGGCGATCTTCAACGACGGCTTGCGGCACCTGCTGCGCCTGAAGTTCCAGGAGTTCGAGGACCTGCGCAGCGGCGAGATGCTGGCCCTGCTGCAGAAGGTGAGGGCGGACAGCGAACGCTTCATCAATACCTCGATCAATACCGTGTTCGCCTCGCTGGTCGGGGTCAGTTTCCTCGCCTGGTATGCGGTGACCAAGCACTGGCTGCTGGTGCCGGTGTTCCTGGTCGGGGTGCTGGTGCTGGGCGGGCTGACGGGCCTGCTCAGCCGCGAGATCAAGACCCAGCAGCGCTCGATCGTGCGCGAGACCAACCGCAATTCGGGCTTCATCACCGAGTCGCTGCGCAACATCGAACTGATCAAGAGCCTGGGCCTGACTTTCCCGGAGATCCGGCGCCTGCGCAGCCAGACCGATGCGATCTTCGCGCTCGAGATGGAAAAGGTGAAGCGGATCCGCCTGCTCTCCTTCTTGCAAGGCTCGACGCTAAGCCTGTTGAAGCTGGCGATCCTGTTCGCGCTCTTGTGGCTGATCTTCCGCGACGTGCTCTCGACGGGCGAACTGATCGCGATGCAGTTCATCTCGGTGGCGATCTTCGCGCCCTTGCAGGAGCTGGGCAACATCATCCTGGCGCACCGCGAAGCCGAGGCCTCGCTGCTGAACTTCAGGAACCTGATCGACAAGCCAGTCGAGCGCCGCCCGCCCGATCCGATCGAGATCGGCGCCTTGCGCGACCTGCGCTTCGCCGACGTGCGCTTTCGCCACAAGGGCGCGCCAGACGACGCCCTGGCGGGCATTTCGTTCGAGGCGAAACTGGGACAGACGATCGCCTTCGTCGGTCCCTCGGGCTCGGGCAAGTCGACCTTGGTGAAGCTGCTGGTCGGCCTCTACACGCCGGCCGCGGGGCAAGTGTTCTATAACGGCGTGGCGACCACCGACCTGCGCTACAACCGGGTGCGGCGCCAGATCGGTTTCGTGACCCAGGAAACCTACCTGTTCGCCGGCCCCATCCGCGACAACATCCGTTTCGTGAAGCCGGACGCCAGCGACGAAGAGATCGTGGCGGCGATGCGCCAGGCGTCCTGCGCCTATCTGCTGGAGCGCTCGAAGGAGGGGCTGGACACCGTGATCGGCGAGCGCGGCATGAAGCTCTCGGGCGGCGAGAAGCAGCGCCTGTCGATCGCGCGCGCCCTGGTGCGCCAGCCGGCGCTGCTGATCTTCGACGAGGCGACCTCGGCCCTCGATTCGCTGACCGAGGAGCAGATCACGAACACGGTGCGCGAGATCTCGGCGCGCGCCACGCAGATCACGATCTTGATCGCGCACCGGCTGTCGACCGTGATGCACGCCGATACCATCTATGTGCTGGAGAAGGGGAAGGTGGTCGAGAGCGGCGCGCACGCGGCGCTGCTGGAAGCGCGCGGCCTGTACTACGCGATGTGGCGCCAGCAGATCGGGGAGCGGCCGGTGCCGCCCGGCGCCGACTGACCGGGGTCATGCGGCGGCGGGCGCGGTTCTCATGAAGGTCAGCGCAGGCCGAGCAGCGCCAGCACGCGTTCGCGGCTGACGCCGACCAGCGCCGAGGTGATCGCCAGCAGCGACTCGTAGTCGTGGCTGGCGGCGGTGGAAGCGAAATCCTGGGCGGTGATGGCGAGGTCCTCGGGCGACATCCGCGGCTGCACCGCGCGCTGGGTGGCGGCGCTCAGTGCGGCGCTGGCGGCGGCCTGCGAGCGGCGCACGCGCTCGAGCGCCTGCACCACTTCGCGCAGGCTCTGGCGCAGGGCGTCGGCGTTGCCGCCGTCGTTGCCGACGATGTCGCCGATTCCCTCGAGCTTTGATTGCGGCGCGACGGCTTCGGTGCCGGCGCGGCCGCGGCCCGAGATCGCGATGCTGTCGCGCACCGCCGGCCAGTTCGCTTCCTCGGTCGAGAATTCCAGGCGGCCGCGCTCGTCCAGGTTGGCGCGGACCTTCACCGGCGCCAGCGTGCGGTCGAGGCGCGCGGCGATCTGCTCGGGCGTCATGCCGGCTTCGATGGCGGCCGCCAGCTGCGGGCCGCCGGCGCCGCCGACCGAGAATGCCAGGCTGACGGGAGCGGAAGCCTGCAGGGTGTCGAGATCCAGGCCGCCGATGCGAAAGCGCTGGCGCGCCGGTGCGCCGTCGGAGAAGCGCAGCTCGGCGTCGACCGCGCCGCCGGCCTGGCTGCTGCGCGCGGCGATGGTCGCGCTCAGCTGGCGCGCCCTGGCTTCGAGGTCGCGCGCGCCGCTCTTGAGGTTGGCCAGCTTGGCCGACAGCGCCGCTTTCACCGATTCGAGCTGGCTCGATACCCGGTCCAGGTAGTCGAGCGCCTGCTGGGCGCTGGCGACGTGGCCCTGCAGCCGCGTGTCCCAGTTGGCCAGGCCGCGGCGCGACGGCGCCGGTGCCGGGCGCGCCTGCGCGGCCAGTTGGGCGGCGAGCGCCTGCTCGCGTGCGGATGCGGTGCGTTCGGGCGCGCCGGCGCCGTCAGCGCCGCCGGTGGACGGCGCCGCGACGGCGTTGCTGGAAATCGAGACTCCGGCGACAGCCGGCTTGGCAAGGGTAGGACGAAGGTTGGTTTCCATCGATTACAGCGCGGAGAACAGGGACAGCGATCCGATGCGGCTATAGGCCTTGTAGGTGGCCTGCAGGGCGGTCGAGTAACCGTTCAGCTCGGTCGCGGCGACGCCCATGTCGAGCTGGCCGATGTCGGTGATCGCCATCTGGTTCGACAGGCTGACGTTGCCGTGGTTGGCGTCCAGGGTGTCGAGGATGTTCTGCTTGCCGCCGAGGACCGCGATCTTGCCGGACACCAGGTCGAGCGCCTCGTCGAAGCCGTTCAGGTTCGCCGTCAGCACGGCGCGCGTGGCCGGGTCGTTGGCGTCGAGCTTGCCGCCGCTTAGGGTGGCGATGGTGGCGTCGATGCGGTTCAGCAGGTTTTCGAGGCCCTTCAGGTTGTCGTTGGCCACCTGGGTCAGGCCGTTGCCGACCACCACGCGCTGCTCGTTGGTGTTGCCGGCGAAGCTGTAGCGCGCGCCAGGGGCGGCGCCGGCGTCGAAGGCCATGGCCGGGGTCGAGGTCATGGTGCCGGAGAAAACGTAGCGGCCTTCCTGGTCGACCGTGTTCGCGCTGAAGAACAGGCTGTCGCGCAGCGCCTCGAGCGGATTGATCATCGCTTTCAGGTCGTCCGGCGTGTTGCTGCCGTCCAGCGCCCAGACGATCTGGTCGCGGCCGGACGTGATGTCGTTGACCATGTTGCCGAGATAGCCTTCGTTCTTCGACAGGCGAATCTTGATCGAGCCGATGTTGTCGCGGTACTGGGTGATGGCCGCTTCCTCGCGCTTCAGGCGCGACAGGCGCACGTTGTCGACCGGGTCGTCCGAGGGGACCAGGATGCGCTTGCCGGTGGCCATCTGCTGGGTGATGATGCTGATGCGCTCCTGGTTCAGCTGGAGCGAGCCGTTCATGTTCGACTGGTACTGGGCGGTGGCTATACGCATTGCTGACTCCTTAGCCCATCATCGCCAGCGTGGCGTCGAACAGGGCATTCGCGACCGTCATGACTTTCATGTTGGCCTGGTACATGTTCTGGTATTCGACGAGGTTGATCGCTTCCTCGTCCTGGTTGACGCCGCTGGTCGACTGCCAGTCTTCCTGGGCATGCTTGCGCATCGTCTCGGCGGTCTTCAGGTCGGCCTGGTTGCCCTGGCTGATCACGCCGAGCTTGCCGACCAGCTGGGTGTCGGCGTCGCTGAGCAGCACGGTGCCGAGACCGGTGACGGTGATCGGCTGGCTGTTGATGACGACCAGCTTTTGCAGGTTGCCGGTATCGCCCTGGGTGCCGTCGCTCGAGAAGGCGAGGTCGGTCGGCTCGAAGCCGTCGGCCACCTGCAGCATGTTGGTGGCGCCCGGGTTGAACACGAACAGCGGGCGGCCCTGGCTGCCGTCCATCGCGTAGCCGCTGGTGAGCTGGGCATTGACCTTCTCGGCGAGCTGGCGCGCGACGTCGGCCGTCCCCTGCTGCATCGGGCGCAGGGTGTTCTGTTCGTAGGTCGTCAGGCCGCCGAGCTGGCCGCCGAGCCTGGCCGCGTCGAGCGCGAAGGTGGTGTTGGCGAAATCGAGCGCGAAGCGCTGGTCGCCGGGGCCGCCGGTGGCCTTCAGCTTGCCGGCGACGCCGCCGATCACCAGCGCCTGGCCGGTCTTGAGCGAGATGTCGCGCACGCCGCCCGGCTGGTCCGCCACTTCCAGCGCCATCTGGCTGGCCAGGGCGTCGATCGCCAGGTCGCGTTCGTCGATCAGGCTCGAGGCCGAGGCGCCGACCGCATTGGCTTCGGCAATGCGGGTGTTCAGCGTGGCGATCTTGCCGATGTTGGCGTTGGCCGAGTCGACGATCGCGCTGCGCTGCTGGCTGAGCGACTGCAGCTGGGCGTTGTAGACGTTGTTCAGGCTGTTGAAGCGCTGGGCCAGCAGGTTCGAGGCGGTCAGCACTTGCTGGCGCAGCGGGGTCGAGGTGGCGTTGTCGCCGGCGACCGCGTTGAGCGAAGCGAAGAAGCCGTCGATCGCGGTCGACAGGCTGGCGGTGTCGTCGCCCATCACGCGCTCGAGCTGGGTCAGATAGGGCTGGGTCTGCGAAAACGCGCCGGTTTCGGAAGCCGCGCGCCACATCTGCTGGCTCTTGTAGCCGTCCGAGAAGCGCAGCAGGGCGCCGACCTGCACGCCATTGCCGACCGAGCGGCCGCTGGCGTCCGGACCGACGGCCGACAGCAGCGCCGCCTGGCGGGTGTAGCCCTTGGTCTGGAGGTTGGCGATGTTCTGGCTGGTCGCCGACAGCGCCAGTTGCGATGCGAGCGCGCCCGACAGCGCGTTGGTCATGATGGTCATGGCGGTCTTCTTCTTGAAACGGTTCTACCAGTAGATAGGCGACCAGTTACTTGGGAATATTAAGTCCTACGGGCAATAATTGTCGGAGGATGGCGTCAGCGACGCCGAAGGCGCGCTGGCCGGCCATCTGTTTCGCCAGGATGCCGTCGGCCATGTCCTGCATGTCCTGGTTGACGCGGTCCTTGAAGACGCTGTCCTCGTCGGCCATCTCGCGCGTGGTGGCGCGCATTTCCTTGAGCATGTGCGAGATGAAGAAGCTCTCGAACTCGACAGCGGCCCTGGTTGCCTTGGCAACGTAGGCCGGATCCGGCGCCGCGCCGTCGGCCGCGGGCGCCACCGTGTCGCCGTTCAGCGTGCCCTGCGCGTGCAGGGGATTCATGTTGTTGTTTGCTTGCATCAGATCACCACCAGTTCGCCTTCGATCGCGCCGGCCTGGTCCAGCGCCTGCAGGATCGCCATGATGTCGTCCGGGGACGCGCCCAGGCTGTTGACGACGTCGATAATGGTTTGCAGCTTGGCGCCGGCCGGCCACTTGAACATCTGGCCCGAGCCCTGGTCGACCGACAGCTGCGACTGCGGCGTGACCGCGGTCTGGCCGCGCGACAGGGGACCCGGCTGGCTGACGCGCGAGCTTTCCGAAATCACCACCTTGAGCGAACCGTGGGTGACGGCGGCCGCCTTGACGCGCAGGCCGTCGGCGATGACCACGGTGCCGGTGCGCGAGTTGAACACCACCTTCGGCACCTCGACGCCGGCTTCGACCTGCAGGGCATTGAGCTTGGCGACGAAGGCCACGCGCTCGGTCGGATCGGACGGCGCCAGCACCTCGACGCTGGTGCCGTCGGCGGTGGTGGCGACCTGGCCGAAGCGGCGGTTGATCGCTTCCACGACGTTGGTCGCGGTCTCGAAATGCGGCTGGCGCAGGCGCAGCAGCACCTGCGGACGGGTCGCGAAGTCGGTCGCGATCTCGCGCTCGATCATGGCGCCGTTCGGGATGCGGCCGGTGGTCGGGGTGTTCACCGTCACCGAGGAGCCGCTCTTGCCCGAGGCGCTCAGGCCGCCGACCACCAGGTTGCCCTGGGCCAGCGCGTAGATTTCGTTGTCGGCTGCGCGCAGTTGCGTCAGCAGCAGGGTGCCGCCGCGCAGGCTCTTGGCGTCGCCCAGCGACGAGACGGTGACGTCGATCGCCTGGCCGCGGCGGTAGCCCGGCGGGAAGACGGCCGAGACCATCACGGCGGCGACGTTCTTGTTCTTCGCGTCCTGGCCTTCCGGCAGCTTGACGCCGAACTGCTTGAGCATGTTCAGCACCGACTGGCTGGCGAACTTCACCTGGGTCGAGTCGCCCGAGCCGTTCAGGCCGACGACGAGGCCGTAGCCGACCAGCGGGTTTTCGCGCACGCCCTCGACGCTGACCAGGTTGCGCAGCGCCTGGGCGGCGCTGGCGGGCGCGGTCGCGCCAAGGGCGAGCGCGGCGGCAAAGATGATACGGAAAACGGTGCTCATGCTGCGAAACTGAATCATGTTGTGTTCCCTGGAGCGCCTAACGACAGGTTAGGGCAGGCGCATCGTCGAAGACGGAACACCCGCGGCGGCGAGACGATGCGGCGCCATCGCGGGGTTTGCTTTACCCGTTTAGAACGGCATCAGCGGGCCGGTGAAGAAACGCGTCAGCCAGCCGGCCGAATTCGCGTCCGCCAGCACGCCCTTGGCCGAGTAGGCGATGCGGGCGTTGGCCACGCGCAGCGAGGACACCTGGTTGTCGCTGTCGATGTCGGCGGCGCGCAGGTAACCCTTCAGGCGCAGGAATTCCTCGCCCTGGTTCAGGGTCATATTCTTTTCGCCGGCCACGCGCAAGAGGCCGTTCGGCAGCACTTCCTGCACGATCACGGTCAGTGCGCCGGACAGGGCGTTCTGCTGGGTGCTGGTCGAGTCGCCGGCGAAGCTGCGGTCGGCGCTGATGTCGACGCCGGTCTTGCCGAAGGTTTTGCCCAGCAGGCCGAGCGGGGCCACGCCGACCGACGAGCCCTTGTTGAAGCTGGTGCCGGCGCGCTTGCTGGCCTGGGTGGTCTCCTGCAGGATCACGGTGACGACGTCGCCGACGCGATAGGCCCGGGCGTCCGAGGTCAGCGCGATCGACTCGGCGCTGAACACGCCGCCCGAGACGCCGCGCTGGGCGGTCGGTGCGACCGGCAGCGGCAGGTCGTCGTCCGCCGGCGCGAGCGGCGCGCGCGAGGCGCAGCCGGCCAGGAGCAGTACCGCGGCAAGCGTGGCGATGCTGGAGCGCTTCATTACCGCGCCGCCTGTGCCAGGTATTGCAGCATGTTGTCGGCGGCCGACAGCACCTTGGTATTCATCTCGTAGGTGCGCTGGGCGGCGATCATGTCGACCATCTCTTCGACCACCTGCACGTTCGAGCCTTCGAGCGCGCCTTGCTTCAGCTTGCCGAGGGCGCCTTCGCCCGGCTGGCCTTCGTTCGGCGCGCCGCTGGCGGCGGTTTCCTGGAACAGGTTCTCGCCCAGGGCCAGGAGGCCGGCCGGGTTGACGAACGAGGTCAGGGTCAGGGCGCCGATCTCGGTCGGCGCGGCCTGGCCGGGAATGGTGGCCGAGACGGTGCCGTTTTCGGCGATGGTGATCGCGGTGGCGTTGTTCGGCACGGTGATCTGGGGCACCAGCGGCAGGCCCTGGGCATTGACCAGGGTGCCGTTGGCGTCGATCTGCAGCTGGCCGGCGCGGGTGAAGGCCGGTTCGCCGTTCGGGCGGCGCACCTGCAGGAAGCCGGCGCCGGAAATGGCGACGTCGAGCTGCTGGCTGGTGGTCTGCAGCGAGCCGTTGGTGAATACCTTCTGCGTGCCGACCAGGCGCGTGCCGTTACCGAGCTGGACGCCGTTCGAGACGGTGTTGTCGGCGCTCTGCGCGCCCGGCTGGGTGTCGACCTGGTAGAACAGGTCCTCGAACACGACGCGGTCGCGCTTGAAGCCGACGGTGTTCACGTTCGCCAGGTTGTTGGCGATGGCCTGCAGTTTTGCGTCTTGCGCCTGCACGCCGGTCTTGCTGATCCACATTGCTGGATTCATGAAATTCTCCTTGAGTGTCGGTTACCGTTGGCGCGCCGCTTAAGCGCCCAATAAGCGGTTGCCCGCCTCGTTCATCTTGTCGCCGGCCTGGAACAGCTTCATCTGCAGCTCGAAGCTGCGGTTCAGGGCCATGGTCGCGACCATCTCTTCGATGGCCGACACGTTGCTGCCTTCCAGGGCGCGCGAGCGCACCGTGATGTTCGGGTCGGCGGCCAGCTGGTCGCCATTGCGCGAGACGATCAGGCCGGCCTCGTTCTTGGTCAGTTCCGGGCCTTCGGCCGTCACCAGGCGCAGCTTGTCGATCACCTGCATGGTCGTCGCGCCTTCGGCCATCACGGAAATCGTACCGTCGGTGCCGATCTCCACCGCCGAGTGCGGCGGCAGCACGATGGCGCCGCCTTCGCCCAGCAGCGGACGGCCGTTCACCGACAGCGCGCCGTTGGCGTCGATGTCGATCGCGCCGGCGCGGGTATAGGCCTCGTTGCCGCCGAATTCGACCGCGAAGTAGCCGTTGCCGTTGATCGCCACGTCGAGCGCACGGCCGGTCTCGCGCACCGTGCCCGGCTTGGTCGAGATCGCGTCGGCCTGGGTGCGCGCCATGTGCACGTCGTCGTAACCGTAGCCGCCGAGCTGCTGGCTGGTCACCAGTTCCAGGTTGGCGCGAAAGCCCGGCGTGTCCATGTTGGCCAGGTTGTTCGCATGCACCTGCTGCGCGCGCAGCGTGTGCTCGGCGCCGGAGACGGCGGTGTAGATCAGTTTGTCCATGCCGGCTCAGCCCTTAGTTCAGGGCCTGCATCAGGCTCTGCATCATCTGGTTCTCGGTCGTGAGGACCTTCGAGTTCGCCTGGTAGTTGCGCTGCGAGGTCATCAGGCCCACCAGTTCCGAGGTGATGTCGACGTTCGAGCCTTCCAGCGAGCCGGTGTTCAGCTTGCCCGCCAGGCCGGTGCCCGGGGTGCCGTACAGCGCCAGGCCGGAGGTGGCGTTGGCTTCCCAGCTGGTGTCGCTGATCTGGGTCAGGGCGCCTTCGTTGGCGAAGGTGGCCAGGGCGATGGTGCCGACGACCTGCTTCTGGTCGTTGCTGTAGCGCGCCACCACCGAGCCGTCGGCGGCCAGCTCGACGCCGACGTAGGTGCCCGAGGCGTAGCCGTCCGTGCTGTTGGTGGTGGTGGTCGCTTCGCCGGCGAACTGGGTGGTGCCGCTGTAGTCGATCGTGAAGTTGATCGGGGCCGCGCCGTTGGTCGGCGTCAGGGTCAGGCCGCCGCTCTTCATCACCGGCGGCAGCTGGCCGGTTTCGGAGAAGGACAGGGTGGTCGACGTCGTGGTGTCCGGGGCGGCGCCGTCGAAGCCGTAGTACACGGTCACGGTGTTGGCCGGGGTCGCGTTCTTCACGAAGTACTGCGACACGGTGTGCTGGGTGCCGAGCGAATCGAACAGGACCGACTGCTTGACCATGTTGTAGCTGTTGGCGTCGGCGCTATTGAAGGTGCCGGTGATCGGCACGGTCCAGTCGGCCGACAGGTTGCCGACGAAGTTAACGCCGGTCGAGGCCGAGGCGGCGATCTGGCCGGTCGGGATCTTGACGTCGCCCATCACGCCCAGGTTGCCGCCCACGGCCGGGCCGTAGCCCTGGACCTTGCGGCCGGCGGCGTCGACCAGGAAGCCGGCGTTGTCGGCGGCAAAGATGCCGACGCGGCTGTAAGCGACCGCTCCCTGTGCATCGCGGCTCACGAAGAAGCCGCGGCCCGAGATGGCGGCGTCGAGCGAGCGGCCGGTCGACTCGTTCGAGCCGTTCTGGCTGATGTTCTGGGTCAGCGAGCCGACGGTAACGCCGTTCGCCTGTTCGCCCGCGTACAGCGAGGCGAAGTTGGCGCGGCTGCTCTTGAAACCGTAGGTGCTGGAGTTGGCGATGTTGTTCGAGACGGCTTCCAGCTGCTCATTGATGGCCTGGATACCGGAGAGGGCGATGTTGAAGCTCATGGCTGAATCCTTGAATTAGTTGGAGGCGACCTGGGTGGCGGTCTTGCCGTTGAAACTGGTGATGGCGGACGGATCGACTTCGCCGACGCCGGCCACCTGCAATACGACCGCACCGGTACCGGACAGGCGCACGCTGTCGACGCGGCCGGTGACTTCGACCGGCACGCGGCTGCCGTCGGCGGCCTGGGCCGAGATCGCATAGCTGCCCGGCGCCAGGCCGAGCGCCGCCGGGTCGATGGTGAAGGGCTGCGAACCTGCCGCATGGAAGGGCAGCGAGATCGTGCGCTCCTGGCCGTCGACGCCGGTCAGCACGAGTTGGGTCGCGCTGCTGGCGGCCGGCAGGACGACGCTGCCTTCGATGACGTTGCCGTCCACGCGCACGCGATCGGTCGCCACCGATACCGACGAGCCGACCTGGCCGCCCATGGCCAGCACTTGCAGGCTTTGCAGCACGCTGGCGCTGGCGCTGGTGGTCTTCGACAGGCTTTGCAGGGCCTCGGTCTGCGACAGCTGCGAGAGCTGGTTCACGAACTGGCTCGGGTCCGACGGCGAGAGCGGATCCTGGTTGCGGATCTGCGCCACCAGCAGCTTGGTGAACATGTCCTTGTTGGCGCTGACGTCGGCGCTGGCCGAGACCGCATCGCTGCCGGCGCCGGTCGTGCTGTTGTTCGAGGAAGCGAGGGAATTGGTCAGCATGATCAGCCCTCGCCCAGCTTCAGGAGGGAGGCCTGCATCGACTTGATGCGGCCCAGCACCTCGACGTTGGTCTCGAAGGCGCGCGAAGCCGACATCATGTCCGCCATCTCGGCGACCGAGTTGACGTTGCTGTAGACGACCATGCCGTCGGCGTCGGCCAGCGGATTGCCGGGCTCGTAGACCTTGCGCACCGGGTCGGCGCTTTCGACCACGTCGAGCACCTGCACGCGCGCGCCGTTGTCGTTCTCCATGATGGCGGCGAATACCGGCTTCCTCGCGCGGTAGGCGTCGGCTTCGGAAGCGGCCGCGGTGTCGGCGTTGGCCAGGTTGGAGGCGATCGTGTTCAGGCGCACCGACTGGGCCGCCATCGCCGACCCGGCGATATTCGAGATGTCCTTGAAACTCATGCTTATTGTCCGTTGATGGCTTTGGCCAGGCCGCGCAGCTTCATGTTGATGAAGGTGAGGCTGGTCTGGAAGTCGGAGGCGTTCTGCGAGAACGCGGCCTGCTCGACGCCGATTTCGACGGTGTTGCCGTCGGCGCTGGGGTGGAAGGGCACGCGGTAGAGCGCGTCGCCGTCCGAGAACGAGGGCAGGCCCATGCCTGCTTCGCCCGCTTCCGCCTCGATCCGCTCCTGCAGCACCGCGCCGAAGTCGAGGTCGCGCGCGGTGAAGCCCGGCGTGCTTTCGTTGGCGATGTTCGCGGCCAGCACCTTGGTGCGCTCGGCGCGCACGTGCAGCGCGTCGGCATGCACGCCCAGTGCTTCCTTAAAGTTGATCGTCATTCGCTTGTCCTCCGTCGTGAACTGCAGTGTGTTTCGTTAAAATGCTTGAATCTTTGATTGCCAAGGCCTGTCGCAATGATTCTTCGTACCGCCCGCCATGTCCTGTCGCCGCTCCTGCTGCCGCTGTCGTCCTTGCTGATCCCCGTAGCGGCGTTCGCCGCACCCACCATCGCCGGCCAGGTCGAGGAGACCGCCCGCGCCGAGCTGGAGAAGCAGGCCGAGGCCAGCGGCCTCGTCGACGCCCGTTTCGCGCTCACCGTGGTGCCGCCGCGCGCGGCGCCGGCTTGTTCGGGCCCGGTCGAGGTCGACGTGCTCGACACCCGCCAGCCGGCCCGCATGCGCTTCGCGGTGCGCTGCCCGGGCGCCGGCGCCGGCCGTCAGGAATACATCGTGCGGGCCCGCATTTCCGCGTCGGTGGCGATCACCGCCACCCCGGTCGCCGCCAACGAAGTGCTCACAGACGCTAATGTTACCGTAGGGCAACGGGACATTACCAGCATTACGGACCCTGTAGTCAGCCCAATTGATGCGGTAGGCCAAACGAGTCGCAGATCGTTGCGCGCGGGCGACGTTTTACGTAACAGTTCGCTAAGCGCGCCCATCCTGGTCAAGCGCGGCGACGCCGTCGTCATGATTGCGCGCCAGGACGGCATCGAGGTCAGCACGGCCGGTGAAGCGCTCGACACCGGGGCCAAGGGTGCGCTGGTGCGGGTGCGCAATGCCTCCAGCGGCCAGGTCGTGCGCATGCGCGTGACCGCGCCCGGCATGGTCGAACCCGCCGACAGGCCACCCATCAGCCGTTGATGCCCTGCAGCTTGCCGGCCAGGCGCGCCAGCTTGGCGGCGTAGGCCGGATCGGTCGCGTAGCCGCCCCGGGCCAGGCCCTGGGCGAAGGCGTGGGCGTCGCTGCCGGCGCCGATCGCGCCTTTGTAGCGCGGGTTATCGAGCAGCATCTGCGCGTAGTCGCGGAAGGCGCTGGCCGCGTCCGGATAGGCACGGAAGCGCGCGTTGGTCTTGACCGCCGCGCCGCCGACGTATTCGGTGGTGGCCGTTTCGGCCACGGCGCCGTTCCAGTTGCCGCTGGCCTTGATGCCGAACAGGTTGTGGCTGCTGGCGCCGTTCGCGTTCGGGATCGGGCGCTGGCCCCAGCCCGATTCGAGCGCCGCGTGCGCCGCCACCAGTTCCGGCGCCACGCCGAGCTTCGCGCCCGCTTCGCGCGCCCAGGGGGCGATACTGTCCAGGAAGGCCTGCTGTTCCTCGCTCTTCGATCCGTTCTCCACTTCATCCGGGGCCAGCACCTCGGCGGCGCTGCGCTGGCGCCACAGCGCGCCTTCGGGCGTCAGGTCGGTGGCCGTCGTGCCGCCGTTCTGGATGAAGGCCGCGACTTCGCCCTGCACCTCGGCGAAGGCGCGCCCGAAACCGCTGCCGCCGCCGATGGCGGCGGTGGGGCGGGTCGGGGCGGCCGGCAGCGTGGCCGACAGCGGCGTGGTCGAAAACTCAGCGTGGCGCATAGGTCTGCTCCTCGCCATGCAGCACGCGCTGCATGGTGGTGAACTGGTCGGCCAGCAGGTTGCCGTTGCGCGTGGTCGCGGCCTTGCAGGCGACCACCAGGCGCTCCAGCTCGGACCAGGCGGCGGCCAGGCGCGCACGGCCCGGCTCAGGCTGGGCCGCGATGAACTGCGCCATCGTGCCGTCGACGCCATGCAGGGCGCGCACCAGGGCCACGCGCTGGCGGCGGCGCGCGTCCATCGCGTCCAGCGCCGGCGTCAGCTCTTCGGCCAGCGCGCCCAGTTCGGCGCCCTGGTGGCGCAGCGCGGCCTGGAACTGACGCTCGAGCAGGGCCAGGATGGCTTTCGCCGCGTCCAGGTCGCGCTGCACGCCGTCCGCGAGCGCGGCGACGGCCTGCTGGCGCGTCATGCGGGTCATCAGCGGCCTCCGTGGAAGCGCTGGATCATGCCGGCCAGGCGCGCCGGATCGAAGGGCAGTTCGCCCTTGGCCAGCGCGTCGCGCAGTTCGGCCACGCGGGCCGCGTCGAAGTCCGGCATGGCACGCAGGGCCTGGGCCGCCGGCTGCAGCACTTCCGATTCCAGGGCGGCCGGGGCGGCGGCGCTGGCGGCAGCGGCAGGGGCGGCGGTGGTGGCAGCTGCGGCGCCGCCAACGGCAGGCGTCATGACCGGTGCGCCGGTTCCAGTGATTTTCATGCGGGTACCTCGGGTTTTCGATTGAATCGTCATGGTTACTTCGCCAGTTGGCCGCTCAGTGCCTGCACGTCGCCGGCCGGGGCTGCGTTCTCGTTCGCGCCGGCGGCGCTGACGGAGACGCCGTCGACCAGTTCGCGGGTCGCGCCCGGGGCGCCGAACATGGCCGCGACCGTGCGCGATTGCGCGCGCGTCAGGATCATGAGTTCGATACGCCGGTTGACGTCGGCGTCGGTGTTCTTTGCGTCGAGCGGTGCGCGGTCGGCCATGCCGACCACCTGCAGCACGCTGTCGGGGCGCATGCCGCCGCTGAGCAGCTGGGAGCGCGCGGCCATCGCGCGGTTCGACGACAGCGCCCAGTTCGACATGCCGGTCTTCTCGGCAAACGTGTACTGCACCGAGTCGGTGTGGCCGACGATCAGCATCTGGTTTTCCATCTGCGCGAACAGCGGGCCCATTTTCTGCAGCAGGCGCGCGAAGCGGCCGGTCGGCAGCGCGCTGCCGCGCATGAACATGCCCTGCTTGTCGGTGTCGTGCAGCATCACGCGCAGGCCGAAGGGCGTCACCGTCGCTTCCAGGTTCGACGCCAGACCCGCTTCCTCGCTCATCTTTTCCAGCTTCTTCGACAGCGCGGCCAGGTCGGCCGGCGAGTCGTAGGACACGCGCGTGGCGCTGTCGGCGCCGGCGGCATTCGCCGGGCCGGTGCCGTCGTGCATGGTCGGGAAGCGCTCGATCAGGCTGCCGCTCGGGTTGCTCGAGATTTCAGGGCGGCGGCCCGGGCCTTCCAGCTGGCCGGCGGCGGCGTCCTTCATCATGTTCTGCACGGCTTCCTTTTCGCGCGCGGCCATCAGCCATAGCACCAGGAACAGCGACAGCAGCGCCAGGCAGAAGTCGGCGAAGGCGACTTTCCAGGCGCCGCCGTGCTCGTCGTGGTCGTGCTTGCCGCCGCCACGCTTGACGATGGTCTCGCCGTGCTTGTCGTTCAGCTTCGACACCGCTTACCCCGTCATCCGGTCGCCGGAACGGCGGCGCTTGTTCTGCGACTCGTCCTCGCCGCCCATCGCGTTGATCCACTGCTCGAGCTGCGCGAAGCTGGGCTTGGCGTTCAGCTGGATCAGGCGGCGGCCGGCGTCGATCGCCAGCAGCGCCGGCTTGCCGGCCACGTGGGTGCACAGCACCACCTTCACGGTTTCCATGGTCGACGCTTCCGAGTTGACCAGCTGCTTCATCATGTTCGACAGCGGGTCGAGCAGGCCGTAGCAGAAGAAGATGCCGATGAAGGTGCCGACCATCGCCGCGCCGACCTTCTCGGCGATCAGGCCCGAGTCGGCGCCGCCGGAGACCGAATACATCGCCATCACGATGCCCAGCACGGCCGCCAGGATGCCGAAGCCCGGCATGCCTTCGGCGATCTTGTGCAGCGACTTCGAGGGCTGGGTCAGCTCCTCGTGGATGGCTTCCAGTTCCTGTTCCAGCACGCCTTCGAGCTCGTGGGCGTTGATCTTGCCCATCGCCATCAGTCGGAAGTTGTCGACGATGAAGGCCAGCAGCTTCGGCTCCTGCAGGATGCGCGGATAGCGCTGGAAGATCTCGCTTTCGCGCGGCGCCTCGACGTGGGCGTCGAGGGCCTTCAGGCCGCCGGCGGCCAGTTGCAGCAGTTCGTACATCAGCAGCAGCAGCTGGCGCTGGAATTCCGAATCGTGCTTCTTGCGCGAGGCGATCTTCTTGAGCTGGTGCGCCATTTCGCCGAGCACGTGCTTTTCGTTGCCGATCACGAGCGCACCGAAAGCGGCGCCGACGATGATCAGGATCTCGACCGGGTGCCAGATGGCGGTGACGGTCCCGCCCATCAGCGCGAAGCCGCCGAAAACGCAGCCGAGCACAATGAGGATACCGATTAGTTGCTGCATGACGGGCCTTTCAGGATGGTTTGCATGGTGTTCTCTTGTTGTTGTATCAGCGCGCCTCGAGGGCAGCCTTCATCTTGGCCAGCGCGCTCTTGTTGAGCTGGCAGACGCGGGCGTCGGACAGGTCGAGCACGGCGGCGATTTCCTTGTAGCTGAGCTCGAACTCGTAGATCATCTGGATCACGCGCTGTTCGCGCTCGCTCAAGGCCGCCAGGGCCTGTTCCAGGCTGCGCCGCACCAGCAGCGACTCTTCCGGGCCGGGCGCGCTGTGCGCTTGTTCGGTCGCTTCCTGCAGCACTTCGTCGAACGACAGCATCTCTTCGGCGCCGTCGTCGAGCAGATGCTGGAAATAGGCTTCCTGGGTGATGCCCAGCGCCCCGGCCGCTTCCTGCGGCGTCGGCTCGCGCCCGAGCTGGCGGGTGAGGGCGCGCAGGCCGTCGCGCAGGCGGTGCGCGTCCTGGCGCACGGCGCGCGGACGCCAGTCCTGGCGGCGCAGCTCGTCGAGGATGGCGCCGCGGATGCGCAGCGAGGCGAAGCTGCCGAAGCCATTGTCGGGCGTGCCGTAGCGGCGCAGCGCTTCGAGCAGGCCCATCAGGCCGATCTGCTCCATGTCCTCACGCGACATCGTGCCCGAGACCTGCGAATTGAGCTGGCGCACGATGCGCTTGACCAGCGGCGCGTACGCCACCAGGTGGCGCTGTTCCTCGCGCGGGCTCATGCCCGAGGCAACGGCGGCCTCGTGGTATTCGCTGGCGCAGGACGTGTCGGCGTAGTCGGCTAGGTAGGCCACGTTATCCCCGAAGGTTCATTCGACGATCAGCTTGCCGATCATGACTTCGTCGAACGGCTTCTCCCGTTCTTCGCTCGCATAATTGGCATCGAAGGTTTTGTTGAGTTGCTCGGCGTATTGCTCGACCGTCATGCCCGAGGCCTCGGCCAGCGTGTGCGCCGACAGGGCGCGCACGGCGACGGCGCGCAGCAGCGGCAGGTGGTCCTTGGTCAGCTTCTCGCGTTTCTCGTCGGTGGCCAGCACCAGGTCGGTCGACAGGTAGTGCGCCTGGGCCTCGTTCGGCGCGCGGCGCAGCATCACGATCACCTTGTCGAGGGTGACGTACTTGACCGGCTTGTCCGACTTTTCCTTTTTCTTCGGCGTTTCGGCGGCATGCGCTGCGTCGCCGGCCTGCGCGGCCTGCGGCTTCAGCCACCACATGGCGCCGCCCGCCGCGGCGGCGCTGAGCACCGCGACGGCGACAACGCCAATGATCATTTTCAGCTTGCTGTTCATCGTTCCTGGATTGATTCTTTAGTGGGTAGGTCAGGCGCGGGCGTTCAGCGAGAACGCGGAGGCGCCGTCGTTGGCCTCGGCCAGGGCATTGCCGGGCGCCTGTTCCTGTTGCTGGCCGTCCTGCTGGCGGCCGCGGTTACCGCCGTCGCCGGCGAACTGCGGCGCCGCGTTCGCGCCGCGCGCCGCCTGGGTCACGTTGACCGCGACATCGGTGAACTGGCGCTGGGCCAGGTCGTTGCGCAGGTTCTCGCTGACCGTCTGCAGCTGGCGCAGCACTTCGCCGTGGGTCGCCGAGATGTGCACCTCGAGCGCGCCGGCGCTGTGGCGGATCGCGATCTCGACGCGGCCCAGCATCGGCGGCTCGAGGCGGATCACCGCCTGCTCGGCGTTCTTGCCGAGCTGGAGCTGCAGGCGCTCGCCGAGCGCCTCGTGCAGGGTCTGGCGCCAGGCGGTCGGCGGGCCCGAGAGCGTCACCGTGTCGGCGCCGCGCTGGGCCGCGCCGTTTGCCGGAGCGGCCACGCCGAAGGCCTGGGCCAGGCCGCGATCGCCGGTGCTCGCCTGGTCCTGGCCGGCCTCGACGCCGGCGAAGGCGTCGGCCGCCGGGGCAGGGGCCGCCGTGTTCTTCTGCTGGCCGGTCGCTGCCGCTGCCGGCATCGTGGTGTCGGCGAGCGTCGGCGCTGCGGCGGGAACGCTTGCCGGGCGCAGGTCGACGCGGACGGCGGCTTCCGGCGCCGGCGAAATACCGGTATCGGCGGCAGCCGCAGGATCTTTAGGGGCGCGCACGCCCGGCAGCGCGGCAACGACCGCGGCCAGGGTGGCTTGCGCCACCGGCATCAGCGGCATCGCCATGGCGCCCAGCAGGACATCGTCGGCCGGCTGCCGCTCGTCCACGGCTTCCTCTGCCACGGCCACGTCGGCGCCATCGGTCGCGGCCTGCCCGGGCGGCTGGTCCAGGCCCAGCCACTGGGCAAACGCCAGCGCCGGTTGCGCCGGCGCCTGCGCGGCCTCGCCCGGCAGCGCGGCGGCCGCCGCGCTCGGGCCAGCGGCCATGGTCGCGCCCTGGTCGGCTGCCGCGGGCATGCCGGCAGTGTTTGCCGCGACCGGCTCGGCCGGCTGTGCGCCCTTGCCGGTGGCCGGCAGGTTCGGGGTGGTCAGGTTCAGGTTCATCGTGTCGTCAGGCTGATTCGGTCTCGCTGGCCAGCGCATACGCCATCCAGCCATCCTTGTTGTTGCGCATCTCGGCCAGGCGCTGGCCCAGGTGTTCCAGGGCCTCGGCGCAGGCCGCGGCGGCGTCGTCGTGGGCCGCGCGCAGGCGCGCCAGCGCCGCCAGTTCGGCCGCGCTCCACGGCCCGCGCGCGGCCAGCGCCGCCAGCTGCGGCGCCAGCGCCTTGGCCAGGGCGCCGAGGCGCTCCCAGTCGCGCCCCGCGGCGGCGTCCCGGAACCCGGCGGCAAGCATGCCGATCGCCGCGCTCCTAGCCATTGCGCGCCTGCACGCCTTGCCAGCCCTGGCGGATCGTGGTCAGGATCTCCACGACTTCATCGATCATCGCCGGGTCCATCTTGATGCCGGCGCCCTGCAGGCGCGCGGCGCAGAAGTCGTACAGGCGCGCCAGGTTGGCCACCGTCTCGCCGCCCTGCTCGAAGTCGAGCGAGCTCGACAGGCCGTTGATGATTTCGCAGCACTTGTCGATGCTGTTGGCTTTCAGTTCGTAGCGCTTGCCGACGATGTGGCCGCGTGCGCGCGCCAGTTCGTCCAGCAGGCCGTCGGTGAGCAAGAGGACCAGCTCCACCGGGGAAGCGCGCGAAGTCTGCGCGTCCAGGTTGGCAGCGTGATAGCTGCCGTAGGCTTCTTGATAGGACATGGGTGTACTTTAATCTTTGCTGCTGCTGAACAAAGCGTCGAACAGCGAGGTGTTATAGGACATGCTGCTCTGAACGGATTGCAGCTGCGTGAACTGCGCGAGGTAGCGCGCATAGGCGCTGTCGTACTGCCGGTCGAGCGTGGTCTGGCGGGTGGCCAGTTCGCCTTGCAACTTGCTCACGGCTGCCTTGCGGCTCTGGATCTGGCCGTTGACGCTGCTGCTCCAGGTCTTCAGGTAGGAATCGAGCTGGGCGGCGATGCCGCTGGCGCTGCCGGTCGCGGTGCTGCCGATCAGGGAGTCGAGACCCTTCGGATTGGCAGCCAGCGCTTTCGTCAGGCGCGTGCTGTCCAGGCTGAGCAGGCCGTCGCGGCCGCCGGTGATGCCGAAGCCTGCCAGCGTGGCGCTGCCGGTATTGCGAACGATGCTGACCAGGCGGTCGCGCAGCGCACGCACGCCGCTGTCGCCGGCGAAGGCGCCGGCTTGCGAGCCGCTAGCCGGATCGGCCGGGTTGACCAGGGCGTCGAGCGCCGCCTTCAGCTTGTTGTACGCATCCACGAAGGCCTGGGCGTTGGCGGTCGTCTTCGAACTGTCGGCGGCGACGGTCAGCGTGAGCGGCGTGCTTCCGGTCGCTTGCGCCTTCGTCAGCGTCATGGTGACGCCGTCGATGACGTTGAAGGTATTGCCTGGCTGGGTGATCGGGGTGCCGCCTTCCGAGCCGACGCGCAGCACGGCGTCCAGCGCCTCGGTCAATTCGTTCGCGGTGCCGAATTTCGCGGCCAGGGCGGCATCGGCGGCGTTGTCCGGGTCGCTTGGCTTGAGCGTGATCGCATTGCTTTCGCCGGTATTTTTCGCGGTCAGCACCAGTTCCGACACGCCGCTGCCGGTCGTGATCACCGAGGCCGAGATGCTGGTGTTGTTGGTATCGCCATTGATGGCGGCGGCCAGGTCACGCACCGTCCAGTTCGACTTGCCGCTCAGGTCGAGCGTGAACGAATTGCTGCCGCTGCCCAGCGTGAGCGAACCGCTGCCGGCGAAGTCGGTCAGGCCACTGTAGGACACCTTGTGCGCGGTGGCGACCCGTTCGACGAAGAACGTGTAGCTGCCGGTCGCCGCGGCAGCCGTGGCGGTGGCGGTCGCGGCGGTCGTGTCGCTGAAGATGGCGCTGTTGGCCGCGATGGTCTTGTTGGCGCCGGTCAGGCCGAGCAGCGCGGACTGGAAGCTGCTGATTGCCGAGCCAAGCGTGCTCAGGCCCTTGGCGGCGGCGGCGGCGGCATTCGTCTGGTTCGTCAGCATCGTCTGACGACCCGAAACGAACTGTTCGGCCAGTGCCTGTGCTGTGCTTGTCGGATCGTAAGTGGTATTGATCGCCATGGATTCTCCTTATTGGGGCTTCACGCCCGTCCTGCCAGCCACGATTGGGTGGCGATGTCGTCCTCGCGCTTTCGTGCGGCGCGTTCCTGTTCGCGCGCGTGCGCGTCCTGCTGCTGCTCGAGCACCTTGCCGAGCAGTTCGCGGCGCGTCCACGCCGCGGTCAAGTTGCGCTGCGCGACCGCCATGTTGGCTTCGTGCAGATGCAGGTCGGTGCGGTGGCTGTCGGCCAGCGCGAACACGGCCTGCTTGTACTGGCCGCAGTTCAGGGCCAGCGCCGGCGCCAGCCGGCCCGAGGCGCCGCTGCCTTCGGCCAGCGCATGCAGCCGTTCCAGGTTCGCCTGGTAGCGTGCGCGCGTGGCTTCCTGGCGCGCCAGTTCCGTCTGCAGGCGGTCGACCTCGGTACTGCGCAGCTGCACCAGGGTATCGAGGCTGCGGATCGCATCGTTCCTCTTCATGCCATCATCCCCTGCAGTTGCGTGACGCAGGTGTCGAGCGGCGCGCCTTCGCGCGTACCCTGGCACAGGAAGGCCTCGATGTGCGGCTGCAGCCGGACCGCGCGGTCGGTCTCCGGATCGGCGCCGGGCGTATAGGCGCCCAGCGGAATCAGGTCGCGCACGCGCGCATGGCGCGCCAGCGCCGCCTTCAGCTTGCGCGCCGCGTTCGCGTGGTCCGGGCTCACGACCTGGGCCATGCAGCGGCTGATCGATTGCGCCACGTCGATGGCCGGATAGTGGCCGCGTTCGGCCAGTTCGCGCGTGAGCACGATGTGGCCGTCCAGGATTGCGCGCGCGGTGTCGACCACCGGGTCCTGCTGGTCGTCGCCTTCGGCCAGCACGGTGTAGATCGCGCTCATGCTGCCTTGCGGGTTCTCGCCGTTGCCGGCCGATTCGACCAGCTGCGGCAGGTTCGAGAACACCGACGGCGGATAGCCGCGCGTGGCCGGCGGCTCGCCCAGCGACAGCGCCACTTCGCGCAGCGCCATCGCGTAGCGGGTGAGCGAGTCGACCAGCAGCAGCACGTTCTGGCCGCGGTCGCGGAAGTGGGCGGCGATCGAGTGGCACAGTTCGGTGGCCATCACGCGCATCATCGGCGACTCGTCGGCCGGCGCCACCACCAATACGGCGCGTTTCAGGCCATCCGGGCCGAGCGACTTCTCGACGAATTCGCGCACCTCGCGGTTACGTTCGCCGATCAGGCCGACGACGACGACGTCGGCCACGGTCTGGCGCGTGATCAGGCCCAGCAGCACCGATTTGCCGACGCCGGAGCCGGCCATCAGGCCGACGCGCTGGCCCTTGCCCAGCGTGAGCATGGCATTGATGGCGCGCACGCCGACGTCGAGCGGCTCGTCAACCGGGGTCTTGCGCAGCGGGTTCACCTTCGGCGGCGTGGTCTCGAGCGGCTGGTCGCCACCGAGCCGGCCAAGGCCGTCGATTTCCTCGCCCAGGCCGTTGACCATGCGTCCCAGCCACGACGGGCCGATCATCAGCTTGCTGGCGTTTTTCTCGGGCAGCACCCGCGCGCCGGTGGCCAGGCCATGCGGCTTCTTGAACGGCATCAGGTAGGACACCTTGTCGCGGAAACCCACGACCTGGGCGTCGAGCCAGCCGCCGTCGACCAGTTCGATGCGGGCGCGCTGGCCGGTGTGCAGCTTGCAGCCGACGCTTTCCAGCAGCAGGCCCTGCGCGCCGACCAGGCGGCCGGTGGGCGTGGCCACCGGCACCGCGCCGATGTCGAGCGAGCGCAGGGCGTCGACCAGCGCCGTCATGCCTTTTCTCCTTCGATTTCGAGGGCGTCGCGCACCTGGTCCATGCAGGCGGCCAGGCGGCCCTGGCAGCCGGCATCGACTTCGTGGTCGCCCGACTTGACGCGGCATTCGCCCGGCTCGAGCGAGGGATCGGCCAGCAGGTTCCACTTCTTGGCGCGCTTCGGATCGAGTTCGCTCACGCGGCGCAGTTCCTCCGGATTCATCAGCACTTCGACCGTGTCGCGCGAAGGCGGCATCGCGGCCAGGGCCTCGTCGACCAGGGCCAGCAGCTGGGTCGGCTGCAGCGCCAGCTCGGCGCGGATCACCTGGCGCGCGATCTTGCCGACCAGGTCCACGACTTCCTTGCGCTGGGCGGCGCGGTAGTCGGACTTCAGTTTTTTCAGGGACTTGAGGGCGTTGTCGATCGGCTTGGCGAGCTCCTCGAAGCCGGCCAGCGCCCGCTCCAGACCCTCGGCATGGCCTGCCTCCAGGCCCTGCCTGCGGCCCTCGGCCTGGCCGGCCTCGAAGCCCTCGAGGCGCGCCTGCTCGAAGCCGGCGTCGTAGCCGTCCTGCTGGCCCTGGCGATAACCCGCCGCCAGCGCGCCGTCCCAGTCCTCCTGGTCCGGGGCGTCGTGGCCGGCATCGGCCGCGGCGCGCGCGGCCGCGCGCACCTGGGCCAGCGGCGGGAAATGGAATGGCCGGAACTGCTTCATTCGGCAGTGGCCTCGGCGAACAGCTGCACGTCGATCTCGCCGGCGTCGGCGAGGGCCTTGACGGCGGCCATGATGTCCTTGCGGGTCTGCTCGATGCGCGACATCGGCACCGGGCCCGAACGGCGCATCAGGTCCTCGAAGGACTGCGCCTGGCGCTTCGGCATGGCCGACAGGATGGCGTCGCGCAGGGCCGGTTCGGCGCCCTTGAGCGCGATCGCCCACTGCTCGAGCGGCACTTCGTCGAGCAGGCGGGTGATGACCTGCTCGGTCTGGCGCGACAGGATGAAGAAGTCGTACATCGACATCTCGATCTGCGACACCACTTCCGGGTCGTGCGCGCGCAGCAGTTCGACCATGCCGGCGCGGTTGTTCGGCAGGCGGTTCAGGATCTCGGCGACCTGGCGCACGCCCTCGACGCTGGCGCTTTGGGTGTCGAGCGCGGACAGGCAGCGCGTCGCCAGCTCTTCCAGTTCGCGCAGCAGGTCGCGGTCGATCTCGTCCAGGCGCGCCAGGTTCAGCAGCACCAGGTCGCGGCCTTCTTCCGGCAGCGATTCGATGATCTGGCCGGCCAGGGCAGGGGGCAGGAAGGCCAGGAACACGGCCTGCATCTGCACGTGCTCGTGCGCCACGAACTCGGCCAGCCACTTCGGCGAGGCGTACTGCAGGCGCGCCATCATCGGACGGATGGCGTCGCCGTAGATCGTGTTCAGGACGCTGTTGGCGATGTCGCTGCCCAGCGCCAGGTCGAGCGAGCGCTTCAGGTAGCTGCGCGAGGCGCCGTGCAGGCCGCTTTGCTGGCGGTAGTCGTCGAAGAAGTTCTGGACAGCGTACTTCACGGAGTCGACCTTGATGCCGCTCATGCGCGACATGACCTGGGTCAGCTCGATCAGCTCTTCGCGCTCGAGGCAGCGCAGCACCGCGGCGGCGGGTTCCTCGCCGATCGACAGCAGCACGATGGCGGCTTGCTCGACCGGGCTCAGGACGGCTTCGCCGTCGTTATTGTTCAGTTCGGCCATGTTTCTTCTGCACCCATTGTTTGACCACTTCGGCGACGCGCTCCGGCTCCTTGCCGGCCAGTACCTTCAGATGGTCGACCATCACGTCCACGGCCGAACCGGCCGGGGGCAAATCGTAGTTTTCGAGCAGCGGCACCACCGGCATCGTGCCGACGCCGGCGCCGGCCGCGCCTGGCTCGGCCATGCCGGTACCGGCCAGGGCCGGCAGCGCGTTCGGCGCAGCCACGGCGGCGGCACCGGCGGCGCTACCCGGCAGGGCCGGGGCGGCGCCAGGCGCCGGCAGTTGCGGCGCCAGGCGCTGGTTGATCGTGCGCAGCAGCGGACGGGCCAGCAGCAGGTAGCCGAGCAGGGCGCCGACGATCCAGATGCCGTAGCCGGTGGCGTCGACCACGGTGTCGCGCTCCTGCCACCACGGCTCCACCGGGGCCGGGGCCGGGAAGTTCAGGCTCGAGACGGCCAGCACGTCGCCGCGCGCGGTGTCGATGCCCAGGCCGCCGCGCAGGATCTTCTCGATGTTGGCCAGTTCCGCCTGGTTGAAGCCGGTCTTGGCGTCGGCCGCGCTGGCGTTGTTCAGCACCACCGCCACCGACAGCTTGCGCAGGCGGCCGCGCGAGCGCTTGATCTGGGTGATCGCGCGGTCGTAGGCGTACTGGCGGGTGGTCGCGTTCTTGCGCGAGTTGTTGTTGTCGCCCTTGTCGGCTTCGGCCTGGGCGTTGGCGTCGGCAGGCGCGTTCGGGTCGGCCGGCACCGGCGGACGGTTCGACAGGGTGCCCGGCACGCCCAGCGCGAGGCGGTTCTTCTCCATCTCTTCGCGCATCGCTTCGCTGGTGACCTTCGGCGCTTCGCCGTACTTTTCCTGGGTTTCCTCGATCTTGTCGTTGTCGATGTCGGCGGTGACGCTGACCTTGAAGTTGTTCGCGCCCAGCACCGGGCCGAGCAGCTCGGCGACGTTGGCGCGCACTTCCTGCGCCACGCGCTGGGCCGCGGCGTCGCCCTGGGCGGCGCCATCGAAACCTTCGCTCAGGTCGACGCGCGAGGACAGGTAGTTGCCGGCCTGGTCGACCAGCGACACGCGCGCCGGGGACAGGCTGGCGACGCTGCCCGAGACCATGTTGACGATCGCGGCGATCTGCTCGTTGCCCAGGGTGCGGCCCGGCTTGACCGCGACCACGACCGAGGCCGAGGACTGGTCGGCGCTGCCGGCGACAAACGAGCTGTTCTTGGCGATCGCCAGGTGCACGCGCGCCGAGGCGATGGCGTCGAGCGTCAGGATGCTCTGCGCCAGCTCGCCTTCCAGGCCGCGGCGGAAGCGCACGTCCTGCACGAATTGCGACACGCCCAGCGGATCGTTCTTGTCCATCAGTTCCAGGCCGGCCGGCAGCTGGGCGGTCACGCCCTTGGCCGCGAGCAGCATGCGCGCCTTGCCCAGCTGGCTGGACGGCACCATGACCTGGCCGCTGTCCGGGTGGATGCGGTAGGGAATCGCCTCGGCGTCGAGCACGCTCATCATGTCGCTGACGGCGACTTTCTCGCGCGCGCCGAACACGGGCTTGTAGCTGGCCTGGTCCTGCCACATGAACATCATCACGGCGGCCGTGATGACGATGGCGAGGACCAGCAGCGGTGTCAGGTTGTTGCGCAGCAGGGCGGGGAAGGCGGGCAGGCTTTTCAGGCCGCCTTCGCCGAAGGCATTCTTGAGCTTCGAGATCATCGTGGTGTGCTGTTAATCAGACAGGCAGCTTGATCAGTTCGTCGACCGCGCCCATCACTTTGTTACGAACCTGCATCAACATCGAGAAGGACAGGCTGGCTTGCTGGCTGGCCAGCATGGCGCCGACCAGGTCGTCGCTCTTGCCGCTGTCGACGTCGGCCATCCTGGCGGCGGCCGCCTGGTCCTGGTCGTCGACGCTGCGAATCGCATCCTTCATGGTCTGGGCAAAGGAAAAGCCGGAAGGCTTGCTTTCCGCCGTTTGCACCGATGGCGCGATGGCAAGGCGTTGTGCTTCGTTTGTCAGTGCGGCAAGGTCAGCTTTGATCAGACCGGCAAGTTCAGTTCCCATTTGTTAAATCCTATTGGTTCTGTGTTGCGTGTCGGTGACACAGCTAGTGGTGTTTATGCGACAGAAGAGCGGGGAATAACTGTCGTTTTAACGCCAATTGTTAAATATTGCGCATTTCAAACTTGCACAAAAGTGTGTGTCAAACGCGCTGTTGATTTCACGTTTTCCCTCGTGGGCCGGGTGATTTTGCTGGGAGGCGGCGTAAATCAAGATACGATCTTACCGTAGGGCAACGGGGAATTCAAAGAGGAATATCAAATGATCTGAAACAATTTCGGGGGTATAATTGTTGCCTTAGGGAATGAAATAAAAGCACGTCCCGATAGCTATAATCAATTCGACATTCATGCCGATTAACAATTCTCCCGAACAGACGCGTCCGCACCAGGTGCTCGATCCCTGCCTGCTCGGGCGCCCCGTGCATTTGCTGCCGACCTTTGCCGCCGCATTTGCCGACGACCTGGCGCTCCTGCTGGCCGCACCCGCCTCGCGCCGTTACTGGGGCGGCTTCGCGGTCGCCCAGGTGGAGTTCGCACGCGCACCGGAAGGCGCCGCGCTGCGCTGGCTGGGCGTGGCTGGCCCCTGCGGCCAGGCGGCGGTCGCCTTCGAGCGCACCCTGCTGGTGGGCCTGCTCGAAGCGCGCTACGGCGGCAAGGGCGCCGCGGCGCCGCTGCGCGACCCGTCCGGCGAGCGCGTCAGCGCGACCGAGGAGCGCCTGGGCCAGACCTTGAGCGCGCAACTGGCCGAGCTGCTTGCGCGCTGCGTGCGCGGCGCCGCCACGCGGGCGGGTATCGAATTGCCGGCGCCGGCGGGCAAGGCCGCCGCCGCCGGCGCACCGGGCCGCAACGCCTGGGCGATCGCGGTCACGCTGCGCGAACCGCATGCCGGCGGCAGCGCGCGCTGCTGGATCGCGCCGGACCAGAAGATGATGGGCCTGATCCTGCAGGCGCTGCAGCCGGAACGTCCGGTCCTGCGCGCCGCGCGCCCGGCCGAACCGCTGGCGGCCAACCTGAAAGTGAAACTCGACGGCCGCCTGGTCAGCCACGAGATCACGCTCGAAAAGCTGTTCGCCCTGCAGGTGGGCGACGTGATTCCGGTGACCGTCGGCCGCGCCGACGTCCTGCTCGACGAAGCGCGCCTGTTCACCTCCGCCGTCGCCGAGCACAAGGGCAAGCTCTGTTTAACCTCTTTTGAAGACGCCGAATAATGGACATGAACCTCAATGAGCAGCTGGCTGTCGACGTTCTCCTCGACGAGGAAGCGCAATTGACCGCCGGTCCCGCACCGCGCAACCCGCGCCTGCCGCAGATGATGCGCCGCATCCCGGTCACGCTGACCCTGGAAGTGGGCTCGGCCCGCGTGTCGCTGCAGGACCTGATGGACCTGGGCCCGGCCAGCGTGCTGCCGCTCGATACGATCGCCGGCGAACCGCTGGTCATCAAGGTCAACGGCGCCCCGATCGGCCGCGCCGAAGTGGTGGTGGCGGGCGAGCAGTACGGCCTGAAAGTGATCGACCTCGACGGTCTGAACCTGGACCTGATCGCACAATGATGTTCACCACGAGCGGCGCCGCATTGCGCCGTACCGCCGCGCCGATCGGCGTGGCGGCGCTAATGTTGATGAGCGCCGCTCCCGCTGGAGCCGCCGACGTGCTGGCCGGGGTCATCCCCGGCGCCAACTCCGGATTGAGCGTGAAATCGCAGATCCTGGTCCTCATGACCCTGCTCGGGCTGCTGCCCGTGCTGGTCATGATGATGACGAGCTTCACGCGCTTCGTGATCGTGCTCTCGCTGCTGCGCCAGGCCCTCGGCCTGCAGCAGGGCCTGCCGAGCCGCGTCATCACCGGCATCGCCCTGATCCTGACGCTGCTGGTGATGCGCCCGATCGGGGTGCAGGTCTGGAACGAAGCCTTCGTCCCCTACGACAAGGACCAGATCGGCCTGGAGCAGGCCCTGAAGACCGCCGAGAAGCCGCTGTCGCGCTTCATGCTGGCCCAGACCAGCAAGACCGCGCTGGCCCAGGTCGCGCACCTGGCCGGCGAGCCGGCCAACATGAAACCGGAAGACCGCGCCTTCACCGTCAAGCTGGCCGCTTTCGTCCTGTCCGAACTGAAGACCGCGTTCCAGATCGGCGCCATGCTGTTCATCCCCTTCCTCATCATCGACCTGGTGGTCTCATCGGTGCTGATGGCGATGGGCATGATGATGCTCTCGCCGCTGGTGATCTCGCTGCCGTTCAAGCTGCTGCTGTTCGTGCTGGTCGACGGCTGGACCCTGACCGTCAACACCCTCGTGGGCAGTATCCACGGCTACTAGCAACCGGAGCAATCGATGAATCCTGATGTCGCCGTCGACCTGGTGGCCGAAGCGCTGCGCGTGGTCATGCTGTTGGTCATGGTGCTGGTCGTGCCGGGCCTGGTCATGGGCCTGGTGGTCGCGCTGTTCCAGGCCGCCACCCAGATCAACGAACAGACCCTCAGCTTCCTGCCGCGCCTGCTGGTGACGCTGGCGGCGCTGATCCTGGCCGGTCACTGGATGACCGGCTACCTGATGGACTATTGCGTGTCGGTGTTCCAGCGCGCGGCCGCGCTCGCCACCTGACGATGGAGCTGGTCAGCTTCCTGCTGCCCCTGATCGGCGCGCTGTGGTGGCCGTTCTGCCGCATCATGGCGCTGTTCTCGACCGCGCCGGTGATCGGCGAGGGCCTGGTGCCGATGCCGGTGCGCGCACTGCTGGCGCTGGTGCTGTCGTTCCTGATGCTGCCGATAACAAAAGACATGCCGATGCCCGACCCGTTCTCGCTGCACGGCGTGGTGGCGATGCTGGAGCAGGCCATCGTCGGGGGCGTGCTCGGCTTCGCGCTGCAGTTCGCCACCGCGGCCCTCGCCATGCTCGGCTACCTGGTGTCGAGCCAGATCGGCTTCGCCATGGCGCAGATGAACGACCCGGTCAACGGCCAGCAGTCCGACGTGATCTCGAGCCTGCTGGCGCTGGTGGCGATCTTTGTCTTCTTCGCCATCGACGGCCACCTGGTGCTGACCAGCGTGCTGGGACAGAGCTTCCGCGCCTGGCCGGTGGGGCAGGGCCTGGGGCCGCTGATGCTGCAGGCGGTGGCGCTGAACCTGGGCTGGGTGTTCGCCGCGGCGGTGCTGCTGGCGCTGCCGATCGTGTTCTCGACCATGGTGGTGCAGATCGGCTTCGGCTTCCTGAACCGCGTGGCGCCCTCGCTGAACCTGTTTTCGCTGGGCTTTTCGCTGGTGACGATCTTCGGCTTGCTGATGCTGGTGCAACTGGTGCGTTTCATTCCCGAGCACTACATCCAGCTCACCAACCAGGTGCTCGAGATGATCGGGCAGCAGATGAGGGCGGCCCATGGCGGATAACGGCACCGGCGGCGACAAGACCGAAAAACCCTCGGCGCAGAAGCTCAAGAAGGCGCGCGAGCAGGGCCAGGTCGTCCGCTCGCGCGACCTGGCGACCGCGATCGGCATCCTGGTCAGCCTGAAAGTGTTCTCGCTGATGCTGCCCTCGTACCTGGAATCGTTCCGCGCGCTGTTCCGGCTGGTCTATGTGCCGCTGGGGGAGGCAGGAGCGATCGAGAACGCGATGTCGGTGGTGTTCATGGCGTCGCTGATGCTGCTGATCAAGATGGTGCTGCCGCTGGCGGCGGTGCCGGTGGCGATCGTGATCGGCGGCCTGGTGCCCGGCGGCTGGGTCCTGTCGGGCAAGAACATGACGCCGCAGTTCGGGCGCTTAAGTCCCATGAAGAACCTGGGGAACCTGTTCACCCAGAAGCACGCGGTCGGGTTCGCGACTTCGCTGGCCAAGGCGGTCGTGCTGGGCCTGGTGCTGGTGCACGTCACGCGATCGGGCATCCATGCCTACGTCGACCTGCAGCACCTGCCGCTGGGCGACGCCATGGTGCGCGGCGTCTCGATGATGTTCGATGCGCTGATGGCGATGGTGGCCGTGTTCGTCGTCTTCGCGCTGATCGACGTGCCGGTGCAGTCCTTCCTGTTCACGCGCAACCAGCGCATGAGCAAGCAGGAGATAAAGGAAGAACACAAGAGCACCGAGGGCAAGCCCGAGGTGAAGCAGCGCATCCGCCAGCTGCAGCACCAGCTGGCGCGGCGCAGCGTGAACAAGACCGTGCCGACGGCGGACGTGGTGATCGTCAACCCGGAGCACTATGCGGTGGCGCTGAAGTACGACACCGACCGCGCCGAGGCGCCTTTCGTGGTGGCCAAGGGCGTGGACGAGATGGCGCTCTACATCAAGCGCGTGGCGCGCGAGCACAAGGTCGAGACGCTCGAGCTGCCGCCGCTGGCGCGCGCCATCTACAACACCAGCCAGGTGCAGCAGCAGATTCCCGCCCAGCTCTACCAGGCGGTGTCGCAGGTGCTGAACTATGTGCTGCAATTGAATGCTTTCCGTGCAGGCCGGCGCCAGGCGCCCCCACGGTTTCCGACTGATGTGGCGGTGCCACACCATTTGAGCGAGGTAACACCATCATGAATTCGCTGAACGCCTTCGTCGCCGAACTGCGGCGCCAGAAATACGCCGCCCCGGCCTTCCTCCTGATGCTGCTCGGGATGATCATGCTGCCGCTGCCGCCGGTGCTGCTCGACGTCCTGTTCACGTTCAACATCGTGCTGGCCGTGATCGTGATCCTGGTCGCGGTGTCGGCCAAGCGGCCGCTCGACTTCTCGGTCTTCCCGACGGTCATCCTCGGCACCACCCTGATGCGCCTGGCGCTGAACGTGGCCTCCACCCGCGTCGTGCTGCTGCACGGCCACGAGGGCACGCACGCGGCCGGTAACGTCATCGAATCCTTCGGCAACGTCGTCATCGGCGGTAACTTCGTGGTCGGCCTGGTGGTGTTCGTGATCCTCATGATCATCAACTTCGTGGTCGTGACCAAGGGCTCGGAACGTATCTCGGAAGTGTCGGCGCGCTTCACCCTGGATGCGCTGCCGGGCAAGCAGATGGCGATCGACGCCGACCTGAACGCCGGCCTGATCAACCAGGAAAAGGCGACCCAGCGCCGCAAGGACGTGGCGGCGGAGGCCGACTTCTACGGCGCCATGGACGGCGCCTCGAAATTCGTGCGCGGCGACGCCATCGCCTCGATCCTGATCCTGATCATTAACCTGATCGGCGGCGTCGCGATCGGCGCCCTGATGTACGACCTGCCGATCGGCGAGTCGTTCCGTGTCTACGCGCTGCTGACCATCGGCGACGGCCTCGTTGCCCAGATCCCGGCGCTGCTGTTATCAAGCGCCGCCGCGATCCTGGTGACCCGCATCGGCGAATCCGGCGACCTGGAGAAGCAGGTCGGCGGCCAGCTGCTGGCCCAACCCACGGTGCTGTTCGCGGCCGCCGGCGTGATGGTGATCCTGGCCCTGGTGCCGGGCATGCCCTTCCTCGTCTTCGCGATCTTCGCCGCGGTGCTCGGGTATGCCGGCTGGCGCCTGCATACCCGCGTGCAGCCGGCCGACGATGCCGGCGTGGCCGCGATCGAGGCGGCGCTGCGCGACGAGCGCGCGCCCGATCTCGACTGGCAGGCGCTGCCGGTGGTGCAGCCGATCTCGGTGGCGGTCGGCTACAAGCTGGTCGGCCTGGTCGACAAGGCCCAGGGCGAGCAGCTGACCAAGCGCGTGAAAGGCATCCGCCAGAGCCTGTCGGAGTCGATGGGCATGGTACTGCCAAGCATCGGCGTGCGCGACGACCTGGCCCTGCGTCCCTCGCAATATTCGGTCAGCCTGTCGGGCGTGGTGGTGGCCGAGGGCGAAGTGCATCCGGACCACCTGATGGCGATCCCGTCGCCGAACGTCTACGGCGAGATCGACGGCATCCCGGGCCTGGAGCCGGCCTTCGGCATGGCCGTGACCTGGATCGAGCCGCAGCAGAAGGGCGAGGCGCTGGGCCAGGGCTACCAGGTGGTCGAGGTGCCGAGTGTGATCGCGACCCACGTGTCGAAAGTCATCCGCGACCACATGCACGAGCTGTTCCGCCATGAGGACGTGCCGGCGCTGATGGAACGCCTGACGGCCCTGTCGCCGAAGCTGGCCGACGCGCTGTCCAAGGCGCTGAACCACACCCAGCTGCTGCGCGTGTTCCGCGTGCTGCTGGCCGAGGGCGTGTCGCTGAAGGACATCGTGGTGATCGGCACCACGCTGCTCGACGCCTCCGAGACCACCAAGGACCCGATCCTGCTGGCGGCCGAGGTGCGCTGCGCGCTGCGGCGCCAGATCGTCTCCAGCCTGTTCGGCAAGAAGAAGGACATGCCGGCCTTTAACCTGTCGGCCGAACTGGAAAACATGCTGCTCGGTTCCCTGAACCAGGCGCGCCAGAACGGCGGCGGCAAGGTCGCGCTGGACAACTACCCGATCGACCCGCAACTGCTGTCGCAACTGCAGATCAACATGCCGGTCGCGCGCGAGCAGATGAAGCAGCAGCACACGCCGCCGCTCCTGCTGGTGCTGCCGCAGGTGCGCCCGCTGCTGGCGCGCTACGCCAAGCTGTTCGCGCCAGGCCTGAACGTGCTGTCGTATAACGAGATTCCCGAGAACCGGGAAGTGTCGATCGTCGGCACGGTGGGGTAAGCAAAACGGCGCCGCGGCGCCGTTTTTTTTGGACTGCTCGAAGGTGGTACCGCGTGGGTTCAAGAACCCACCCTACGAACACCGCCATTGTAGGGTGGGTTCTTGAACCCACGCTGCACGATGCATGAAACTGGGTTGAAATATTCTTTCACTCAGCGATGCTGAATGAAATTTTATTTCACCCCCGTCCCGGCAACACCAGCGCCAGCTCCGCCACCGCCCTGAACACCGGCAGGCTCAGCACCTCACCCACATCCTCTGCCGCCAGCGCCGCATGCGCCGCGCCGGCCGGCGCCAGGTGACCCCGGAAACTCCAGCGCAGCACGCGCAGCCCGGCACGCCGCACCGCTTCCTCCAGCATCGGCTGCAGGCCGCGCAGGCGCTCGAGCGCCTCGTCGCTGGCCGCGGCCAGCTCGAGCGCCACGCCGCCCGGCACCGGCTCGACCTGCACCGCGACCACGCTGCCATCGAGCAGCGCCAGTTCCAGCCGCAGCGCGGCGCGCGGCCGGCGGCGGCGGCCCGGCGGCTGGTCGGCGCCCTTGCGCACCACCTCCAGGTGCTGGGCCTGGGCGCTGCCCGCGTGCACGGTGAAGCGCCAGGCGTCCGCCGGCAGCACCGGTGCGTCGGCGCCGCGCCCGGCCGCGCGGCCGTCCTGGCCGGCCAAGAGCAGCGCGGGCGCCATGGCGCCGCCCTGGGCGCGCAGCTGGCGCTCGATCAGGGCCGCGGCGTAGCCGCCGACCATGGTGCGCCAGCTCGCGGCCAGCGTGCGGGCGTCGGCCTGCTGGAACACCAGCTGGCGCGACATGAACACCTGGTCCGGCCGCATCGCCGCGCCGTCGGCCTGGGTTTCGGCGGCGCCAGGCGCCGCGGGATTGGCCGCCAGCGGCTGCGACTGCGGCAGCGGCAGCTGGCTTTCCGCCGCGGCGAAGGCAACGGGCGCGACGGCGGCGATGGCGGAGGCCTGCAACGGCGGCACGACCGGGGGAGGGAGGGAAGGGATGGGAAGGATGCTGGCCATGGCGCGCGCTCAAAAAAAAGGCCAGCCGTGAAGCGGCTGGCCCTGGTACAACCCGGCCGGTCGGCCAGAGCAAGTCGGTATTACTGCAGCAGCGACATGACCATCGAGGACATGCTGTTGGTCTGCTTCAGCATCGCGGTGCCGGCTTGCATCAGCATCTGCTTGGAGGTCATGTTCGCCGATTCGGTGGCGAAGTCGACGTCCATGATGCGGCCGGTGGCGTTCTTGGTGTTGGTGCTGATGTTGGCCAGGTTGTTGTAGACGTGGTCGAGGCGGTTGGCCGCGGCGCCCAGGCTCGAGCGGATGGTGGCGACGCTGTCGACCGCACTGGCGATCGTGGTGATGATGGTGTTGGCCGCACCGGCAGTGTTCAGCTCGGCGCCTGCGCCGCTGTCCTTGTACGATTTCGACACGCCTTCGAGGGCCTTGTCGAGCGTACCGGCGGTCTTCATCGACGCTTCCAGGTTCAGCTTCATGGTTTCGCCGGCGCTGGCGCCGATCTGGAAGACCATGCCGCCGGTGGTGCCCAGGGTGCCGCCGATCATCAGGTCCTTGCCGCCGAAGGTGGTCTTGGTCATGATGTTCTTGATCTCGGCGCCGAGCTGCGAGTATTCCGACTGCATGGCATCCTTGTCGGCGTCGGTCGAGGAGGCGTCGAATGCCTGGGTGGCCAGGTCCTTCATGCGCACCAGCATGTTGGTGACTTCGTCGAGCGCGCCTTCGGCGGTCTGCAGCATCGAGGTCGAATTCTGGGTGTTGCGCATGGCGACGGCCATGCCGCTGGTTTGCGCTTTCAGGCGGGTGGCGATCTGCAGGCCGGCCGCGTCGTCCATGGCCGAGTTGATACGGAAACCGGTCGACAGGCGGGTCATCGAGGTCGACAGGCTCGACTGGGTGCGACCGATCGAGTTTTGTGCCGACAGGGTGGCGGCGTTGGTGTGAAGGCTCAGCATGTTCAGCTCCAGGTATTGAATGGTCGTGGAGCAGTCAATCTGCTCTCACTACTACAAGACGACCATGGCGGCCTGTTCATTAAATTCCTAAAGGAAATTTTTGAGACGGTCGTTCCCGCCCCGTAAACGTACAAGGCCAGCCGCGAACGGCTGGCCCGGGTACGCTCCGGCGCGCTGCGCCGGACGGGTCGGTATTATTGCAGCAGCGACATGACCATCGAGGACATGCTGTTGGTCTGCTTGAGCATCGCGG
>NZ_DAMCPG010000008.1:0-9177 GCF_032106685.1 Massilia sp. | reverse complement strand
ACAGGCGGGTCATCGAGGTCGACAGGCTCGACTGGGTGCGACCGATCGAGTTTTGGGCCGACAGGGTGGCGGCGTTGGTGTGAAGGCTCAGCATGTGGATTCCTGTACAGGATGGATCGTTGGAAGGATGGACGCCGTGCGCGTCCTCAAAATGACAAGACGACCGTTTTCTTCCATCCATTAAATGATTCAAGGAAATTTTTTAGCGTCGGGTTGTACTTGTCAAACAACTACCACGCCTGGTTTCCGGATCGGCAACGCAACAAACGACCGGCCCCGGCGCCCGGCGGCCGGGCTGCCGCGGCGCCTGCCTTAAGGTAGAATATGGCCCCTTCAAGGCGGACGCCGCCTTCCTCGCCTCTTTTCCGGATAGACATGAACGCAGCAGACAACGCACCCGGCAGCGCATCGGCGCACCAGCACCCCGCAGCGGCGAGCTCGCGCCGCCTGTCGGTCGCGCCGATGATGGACTGGACCGACCGCCACTGCCGCGTGTTCCACCGCCAGATCACCCGTCACACCTGGCTGTATACCGAGATGGTCACCACCGGCGCGCTGGTCTACGGCGACGTCGAGCGCCACCTGCGCTATGACGAGGTCGAGCATCCGATCGCCCTGCAGCTGGGCGGCAGCGAGCCGGCCGACCTGGCGAAAAGCGCGAAGCTGGGACAGGACTGGGGCTACGACGAGATCAACCTGAACTGCGGCTGCCCGTCCGAGCGCGTGCAGAAGGGCGCGTTCGGCGCCTGCCTGATGAACGAGCCGCAGCTAGTGGCCGACTGCGTGAAGGCGATGCGCGACGCGGTGACGATCGACGTGACGGTCAAGCACCGCATCGGCATCGACCACAACGAAAGCTATGACTTCGTGCGCGATTTCGTCGGCACGATCGCTGAGGCCGGCTGCAGCACCTTCATCGTCCACGCCCGCAACGCCATCCTGAAGGGCCTGTCGCCGAAGGAGAACCGCGAGATCCCGCCGCTGCGCTACGACGTGGCCTACCAGCTCAAGCGCGATTTTCCGGAACTGGAAATCATCATCAACGGCGGCGTGAAGACCGACGACGAGATCGCGGCCCACCTGGCGCACGTCGACGGCGTCATGCTCGGGCGCGAGGCGTATCACAACCCTTACCTGATGGCGAACTGGGACGCGCGCTTCTACGGCAGCGAGGCTGCCCCGAAGAGCCGCGCCGAGGTGCTGGCCGCGATGGTGCCCTACATTGCCGACCAGCTGGCGCGCTACGGTAACCACGGCTTGAAGCTGAACAGCATCACGCGCCACATGCTGGGCCTGACCGCCGGCCTGCCGGGCGCGCGCGCCTTCCGCCAGATGCTGTCCGATCCGAAAAAACTCGCCGGCGGCGATCCGCGCCTGGTGCTGGAAGCGGCCGCGCATATCCGCGACCTCTGATCTTCCGCGCCTTCCGCTTCCTTTCCTTTCCTCTCCGAGCCGCGGTGGTGCGCCGTGCACCACCGCCGTGCACCCGCGCCCGAAACCGGGACATCCCGCGTCTTGTGACTATTATTCCTGTAGGAAATTTACTACACGGTCATCGGAATTTGTGTAGAAAGGTCCGGCCGAGCTTGCTCTCAGGCAAGACCCCATCCATAATTTCGTTTGCAACACTGAAGATTTGCTGAAGAAACGTTCCCGTCCCGTGAGGCGTTTCCTTCCAGATGCAGATTTTTTCTGACTCGACAGTCGGCTTTGCTTTATCCTTTCGGAAAACACAATTTCCGCAAGGGAAACTGTTGTCGAGCAGGACTTCACGCGGACATAACAATTCCAAAGCAAATCTGATCAACAGGAGAGGGAAGGGCGAGATGAATTTATCGAACATGAAGGTCGGGATGCGACTGGGGCTGGGTTTTGCCCTGGTGCTGGTGTTGCTGGTGGCTGTCACCGTGGTCGGCGTGCTGCGCATGGCCCAGATCCAGGACCGTCTCGATCACGTGGTGAGCGTGAACAACGTGTCGAGCCGCATGGTCATCGAGATGCGCAACAACGTGCAGGACCGCCTCGCTTCGCTGCGCGTGCTGACCCTGATGGCCGACCCGGCCGACATGGAGCCCGAGCTCAAGAAGTTCAAGGACCAGAGCGCCCGCTACAGCGAAGCCCAGAACAAGCTGAGCCAGATCTTCGCGGCCGACGGCAGCGACGCCGAAAAGGCGCTGCTGGTCGAGGTCAAGCAGCACGAGGCTGCCGCCCTGCCGGCCATCGCCAAGGCCTCGGAACTCTACCTGGCCAACAACGCCATGGACGCCACCCGCGTGATGGTGCGCGAAGTGCGTCCGGTCCAGAAGAAGTGGACCGAAGCCCTGGACAAGCTGGTCGCCCTGGAAGACAAGCAGAGCGCCCAGAGCCAGCAGGACGCCGCCGACGCCTTCGTCAACGCCCGTAACTTCATGGTCATCATGCTGGTCGTTGCCGTCGTCATGGGCGTGGTCGCCGCCTGGATCATCACCCGCGGCCTGCTCAAGCAACTGGGCGGCGAGCCCGACTACACCACGAAGATCGCCGGCAGCATCGCCCATGGCGACCTGGCGATCGCGATCGACACCAGCACCGCCGAGCGCGGCAGCCTGCTGGCCGAAATGAGCGAAATGCGCAACAGCCTGGTCAAGATCGTCGGCCAGGTACGCCGCGGCACCGAGACCATCGGCACCGCCTCGCGCGAAATCGCCGCCGGCAACATCGACCTGTCCTCGCGCACCGAACTGCAGGCCAGCTCGCTCGAGAAGACCGCCTCGGCCATGGAAACCCTGACCACCACCGTCAAGCAGAACGCGGACCATGCGCGCGAAGCGAACCAGCTGGCCGCGACCGCCTCGGACGTGGCGCGCAAGGGCGGCGACGTGGTGTCGCAGGTCGTGGGCACGATGGGCGAGATCAACAGCTCGGCCAGCAAGATCGCCGACATCATCGGCGTCATCGACGGCATCGCCTTCCAGACCAACATCCTGGCGCTGAATGCGGCCGTGGAAGCGGCGCGCGCCGGCGAGCAGGGCCGCGGCTTCGCGGTCGTTGCCTCCGAAGTGCGCAACCTGGCCCAGCGCTCGGCCGCCGCCGCCAAGGAAATCAAGACCCTGATCGGCGACTCGGTCGAGAAGGTCGAGCGCGGCAGCAAGCTGGTCGGCCAGGCCGGCGTGACGATGGACGAGGTGGTGGCGAGCGTCAAGCGCGTGACCGACATCATGAGCGAGATCGCCAACGCCAGCGCCGAGCAGAGCGCCGGCATCGAGCAGGTCAACATGTCGATCATCGAGATGGACAGCATGACCCAGCAGAACGCCGCGCTGGTCGAGGAAGCCGCCGCCGCCGCCCAGAGCCTGCAGGACCAGGCCGGCGAACTGGCGCGCGTGGTCAGCATTTTCAAGCTGGTCGAAGGCGAGGAAAGCCTGGCCGCGCCGGCGCCGGCAGCGGTTCCGGCCGCGCCGGCCGCCAGCGTGCCGGCGGTGCCGGCAGTACGTACGCCGCCTGCCCGCCAGGCGCGTCCGGCACTGAAGAAGCCGGCTGCGGAGGCCGCGCCGGCCAAGCCGAAGAAGGCGCCGGTTGCCGCCGGCAACGACGAATGGGAAGAATTTTAATTTACGGCGAATTTGCCGGTCACTCTGAAAGACCGCAGCAGTCAGCGGCACATTAACATTACTGGGATGAGAACCATGAACAAGCCTTACCTGAGCACCATCGTTACCCTCGTGTTCGCCACTTTCGCCGGCTCGGCATTCGCCGCCGAAGTCCCGGCGTCGTTCGACCCGTCGAAGTGCAAGGTCGAATATCCGAAAGCGTCGCTGATGAACGAAGAGCAGGGCATCACCTCGATGTCCTTCGTCGTCGGCGCCGACGGCAGCGTCGTCGATTCGAAACTGGAAAAATCGAGCGGCTTCAAAGGTCTCGACAAGGCAGCCCTGAAAGGCCTGTCGGCATGCAAGTTCAAGCCGGGCACCAAGGACGGTTCGCCGGCCCAGACCACAACTCGTGTCGACTACGCGTGGAAGCTGGACTAATCTGTCCGTTTTCCCCGACGATTGAAAACAGCCGGCCTTGCGCCGGCTGTTTTCGTTTCCAGGGTCGGGTGTCAGCCAGGTTTTGTTACAAACGCCTGCCTGATGCTTACCGATTGCTTACTTTTGCCTTGGGAAATGTTTCGAGTGTAAGAACTTGCATCAGTACTACTTTGCCCAGGAACGCCTGGCTATAGTGATCTCACACCGAACCAAAAGGAGCACGACCATGAAACGAATCCTCTTCACCGCAGCAGCCGTCCTGATCAGCACCGCCGCCTTCAGCCCGGTCCAGGCACAGCCCCGCACCGAAGTCATCATCGTGAAGAAGGCGCCGCCCGCGCCGCGCCACGAGGTGATCCCGGCAGCGCGCCGCGGCTTCGAATGGGTGCCGGGTTACTGGAACTGGACGGGTCATCGTTATACCTGGGTCAAGGGCCATTACGAGAAAGTGCGTCCGGGCTATGTCTACCAGCGTGCCGAATGGCGCCGCGACCGTAACGGCTGGTACCTGGAGCAGGGCGGCTGGCGCCACGGCGACCGGGCCGATCGTTTCAACAGCCCGCGCCGCGACCGTGACGGCGACGGGGTGCCGAACCGCTTCGACGCACGCCCGAACAACCCGCATCGCTACTGATGATGCGCCGTCCCGCGGACAGGAGCGGGCGGACGATCCACGCAAGACCCGGCGCCGCCGGGTCTTTTGCTTTCCGGCAGAGAAACTGCCTGTACAAAAAGCGACCGGTTGTTACAGGGCGATGGCGACGGTTGGGCGGCAAACGGCGCCTGGCGTGGCGTCAAACGGACACTTGTCCACTTACAACTATGCTTTCTGTATGATAAGTCGTTATGATCGGGAGGCCCCGCCTGTTCCCGATCATTCCCGTCATGTCCAGAAAGACTGCCCCATCAGTCGTGCGGCGACCCCGCCCGGTCGCCCAGCTGCTCAGTGCCCTGGTGCTGGTCTGCCTGCTTCCGGGCCTGGTCGGGATGGCGATCTTCCTGCTTGCCGAGTACCGCGAGGAAAGGCAGCGCTATACCGAAGGCACGGTCCAGATCGCGCGTTCGATCGGCCAGTCGGCCGACAAGCAGCTCCTGCATACCCAGTCCGTGGCGCAATACCTGGCCGATGCCGGCGAGTTGGCGTCCGGCGACCTGGACGCGTTCGTCCAGCATGCGAAGCGCGCGATGGCGGTGGCGTCGCCGACGGGCCAGGTCGTGGTCTACCGCCACGACGGTAGCCGCCTCATCAGTTATCCCGGCGCGGCATCGGGCAAGGTGGCGCCGCGCGACGATGCGCAGGCGGTGCAGCGGGTATTTGCGCGCGATGCGGCATGGATCTCGAACGTCGGCACCGACCAGCGCGGCGCGCCGGTGATCGGCATCCACGTGCCGGTCCGGCGCGAGGGCAAGGTCATCTACGCGCTGGCCATGTTCTTCCCGGCTTCCCAGTTGACGGCGCTGCTGCGCGAGCGCGCACTGCCCGGCGGCTGGCTCTCGACCCTGCTCGACGCCGAAGGGGTCGTCGCCGCGCGCAACCGTGGCGCCGAAAAGTTCGTCGGGCAGTTCGCGTTCGCCAGCTTGCGCGCCGCCATCGCGCGGCAGCCCGAGGGCAGCATCGAGACCACGAGCCTCGACGGCGTGCCGAACTTCACCGTGTTCGCGCGCTCGCCGCAGACCGGCTACACGGCCATCGTCGGCGTGCCGCGTTCGCAGCTCAGCGGCCCGCTGTTGACCCGGATGGCCTACCTGAGCGCGACCGCGGCGCTGCTGTTCGGCCTGGGACTGCTGCTGGCCCGCTTCATGAGCCGGCGCATCTCCCGGTCGATCCACGCCTTGACCGAGCCGGCCGCGGCGCTGGGTCGGGGCGCGCCGCCTCTGGTGAGGGCGGTGCATGTTTCCGAGGCGGTCGAGGTCGCCACGGCGATCGAGCGTGCCGCAGTACTGCTGCAGGAGCGCGATGCCGCGCTGCGCGCGCAGCGCGACGAACTGCAGCAGTTCAAGTTCTTCACGGAGCATGCCAACGAAATGCTGCTGCTGCTCGACGAGCGCGGCAACATCCGCTATGCGAACCGGATGACCTCCGAGCGCCTCGGCTACAGCCATGCCGAACTGCTGTCGATGACCCTGTACCAGATCGACCTGCCGACCACGCCGGAACGCTTGCAGGCAGTGTTCGCGGAGTGCCGCAGCGCGCAGAAGCCGCCGTTCGAACGCGTCTACCGCTGCAAGGATGGGGTGGATATTCCGGTCGAGATCACCGCCACCGTCCTCGAACACAAGGGCGAATGGCTGATGCACGTGGTGCCGCGCGATATCCGCGAGCGGCGCCAGGCCGAACAGGCGATCCGCTGGGCCGCCTCGCACGACGGCCTGACCGAGCTGGCAAACCGCGCGCAAGCGACCAGGTTCCTTGAGGAAGGGCTGGTGCAGGCGCGCAGCGCGGGAGGCAGCGGCGCGCTGCTGTTCGTCGACCTCGACCGCTTCAAGCCGGTCAACGACATCTACGGCCACGACGCGGGCGACCGCGTCCTGCAGGAAGTCGCGCGCCGGCTGCGCGGCTGCGTGCGTCATGACGACCTGCTGGCGCGCGTCGGCGGCGACGAGTTCCTGATTGTCCTGCCTTGCCCGGACGATTCCGCCCAGGCGGCGCGCCGGGCCGAGGACATCATCGATGCCGTCGCCCGACCCATCCGGCTCGGCAACATCGAGGTGATGCTGTCGGCCTCGGTCGGCATCAGCCGCTTCCCGCAGGACGGCGAGACCGCGAGCGCCCTGATCCATGCCGCCGACATGGCCATGCTCGCGGTGAAACAGGGCGGCCGCGCCGGCTACGCCTGGTATTCGGCCGAGATGGGTGTCCAGGCCCAGTTCACGCTGAACGTGGAGCGCCGCCTGCAGGCCGCGCTCGAGCACGGCGGGCTGCTGCTGCACTACCAGCCGGTCGTCCACCTGGCATCGGGCAGGGTCGACGGCGTCGAGGCGCTGGTGCGCCTGGACGATGGCGCCAGCCCGCCGGTGGGTCCCGCCACCTTCGTTCCGATCGCCGAAAGCTGCGGGCTGATCGCCCCGATGGGCGAGTGGGTGGCGGCGGAAGCCTGCCGCCAGCAGGGGCAGTGGCAGGCGGCCGGCCTGCCGCTGAGCGTCTCGGTCAACGTCTCGGCCCTGCAGTTCCGGCGCTCGGGCTTCGTCGGGCGCATCCGCGACGTGATCGATGCCACCGGCATCGCCCCGCATTGCCTGGTCATCGAACTGACCGAAACCGCCGTCATGGAAAACCTGGCCGAAGCCATCGGCATCCTGAACGAGGTGCGCTCGCTGGGCGTACGCGTCGCCCTCGACGATTTCGGCACCGGCTACTCGAGCCTGAGCATGCTCTCGACCCTGCCGCTGGATAAACTGAAGATCGACCAATCCTTCGTGCGCCGCATCGACACCGACCACGCCAGCCGCGCGGTGATCGACGCCGTCATCGCCCTGGCCAACAGCCTGGGCCTGGAACTCGTCGCCGAAGGCATCGAGACCGAAGCGGCCCTGCATTACCTGCGCGAGCGCGGTTGCCAGCTGGGGCAGGGGTTTTATTTCAGCCGGCCGTTGCCGGCGGCGCAGCTGGAGGAGTGGCACGCCGGGCGCTGAATATCGGGTGCGGGACGGGCCATGTCTCGGGAGGAAAAACAAAAAAAGGTTACAAGCCGAAGCATGTAACCCTTTTTGCTGAATTCTTGGGGTGGCTGATGGGACTCGAACCCACGACAACAGGAATCACAATCCAGCCGTCAAAAGCGAATTTTCCCTTTCTCTTCAAGACCTTGCATTTTTGACTTTCCAACGACTTCCCGAAAAACCTTACGCAACCATGCGGGTTTCAAGAGACCCGTTGGAAAATTTTCGGGCCGTGGAGAAAAGGATAGCACAGTAGAGCCTTGACTATAAACTTGCTCTCGTGGAAACATCACGAGTAGACTGGCGGGCAGCCTCCAATCAGGGAGACGCTGGTTAGTGAGGAGTTCTAAGTGACGTTCGATGACCTACATAAGAACCCATTTTTCGAGTTGGTAATGCATGATACCAACGCCTTGATGAAGTCAATGGGGTACAGGAACTTTGATGGCCCAGACGAAACAACGAATTTTAATGAGCTGCAGTTTTATGTTCAGCGAGTGGGATTCGCACTTTCGCACACATTTAGCTGGGTCCAACAACTGCATCAAGCGGTGCATTTTCTCACCGACTTCGGATACGGGAAAAGATCGTCAAATGTGAGAATAGACAGGGCGGCGCACCTGCTATTCAACATAGAAAATTACCTTATACGGCTGCAATCCACCTATGACCGCTGTCTGCAACTCACGAATAATGTCTTTCATCTTTGCATGAACGAAGAGCACGTAGGACATACTCTTATTGTTAGCAATCTACACGTTGCACGCACACAGGTGCCAAAGGCACTTAAAGCAGTGAGAAAGACTCTCGAAAAACATTCGCAAGCCCGACATCAACTAGTGCACAGGCACTCTCATATCGACGACGAATTGCGGAAGATCGAGTTGATGTATTTGCCCACAAAAGAAACATGGCCTAATGACGAGAAGCTGACTTTTGAACGCCTGGTTGTGCTTCGCGCGTACCGATCTCGGCAATTTACCGGCCGAAAAAAGGCAGAGTTCAAGGCGATAAACTCTGCTCTTGTTTCGTCGTTGGAGCCACTGTTTGCCGCACTTTTGATCGAATATAATCGTCAGAAATCGCGGCTCGAAAGGCTCACTTAGATATTCGATTTATTCCGTCGCCTTTGCGCGCCGCTCCATGCTCCGGTGGAGAAGGTCAAGGGGGTCTAGCTCCCTCCTTCTTGCCTAGGGTTTGCGATAAGGAGGGTTCGGATGTCCGATGGCAACGGAAGACCGGTATATTTGCGTATAAATCTCAGAGCTGCAATATCCTCAATCTCATTTCGCTCCTCCGGGTAGATTGATGGGTCAACGGAAAATTTTTCTAAGGCCAAATTAACTAAGGCGCGAACGCAAGCTTCAGCTAGTGGAATAAAATCGTCGATTGACTCGTGCGCCTCGGTTGAGATTGGAGCTCTCCTTGTGTGAGCGATATCCAAGGAGCTACGGAGCTTTCGCAAGCTTATTAATACGTCGATATATGTGGTATGCACTCCCCAGCT
>NZ_DAMCPG010000007.1:0-158184 GCF_032106685.1 Massilia sp. | reverse complement strand
CCTCGTCGCTGGTCTGGATACATACTCAGACCACGCCGCAGCTCGGCAGTTCAATCAAACCAACAGGTAACGGTGACAGCGCCACGAAAAAAAACGGGACCATCCGGTCCCGTTTTCCTTGCCAGTGCGACGTTGCCGCCTGGCTGCCGATCAGCGCTTGCGCGGCGGCGGCAAGTCGGTGCAGACGCCCTTGTAGACCTCCGCCGCCATGCCGATCGACTCGCCCAGGGTCGGGTGCGGGTGGATGGTCTTGCCGATGTCCACGCCGTCCGCGCCCATCTCGATGGCCAGCGCGATCTCGCCGATCATGTCGCCGGCGCTGGTGCCGACGATGGTGCCGCCGATGATGCGGTGGGTTTCGGCGTCGAACAGCAGCTTGGTGAAGCCTTCCGCGCGGCCGTTGGCCACCGCGCGGCCCGAGGCGGCCCACGGGAAGTGGCCCTTCTCGACCGCGATGCCCTTCTGCTTGGCTTCGTCCTCGGTCAGGCCGACCCATGCCACTTCCGGATCGGTGTAGGCCACCGACGGGATCACCTTGGCGTCGAAGAATGCCTTCTCGCCGTGGGCGGCTTCGGCCGCGACGTGGGCTTCATGCACGGCCTTGTGCGCCAGCATCGGCTGGCCCACCAGGTCGCCGATGGCGAAGATGTGCGGCACGTTGGTGCGCATCTGGCCGTCGACCGGGATGAAGCCGCGGTCGGTGACCGCCACGCCGGCCTTGTCGGCGGCGATCTTCTTGCCGTTCGGGCTGCGGCCCACGGCCACCAGCACCAGGTCGTAGACCTGCGGCGCGGGCGCTGCCACGCCTGCCTCGGCCGACTCGAAGGTCACCTTGATCCCTTCCGGCAGCGCTTCCACGCCGACCGTCTTGGTCTTCAACATGATGTTGTCGAAGCGGTGGGCGTTGAACTTCTGCCAGACCTTGACGGCCTCGCGGTCCGCGCCCTGCATCAGGCCGTCCATCATCTCGACCACGTCGATGCGCGCACCCAGGGTCGAGTACACGGTCGCCATTTCCAGGCCGATGATGCCGCCGCCGATGACCAGCATGCGCTTGGGCACCTGGCGCAGTTCCAGCGCGCCGGTCGAGTCGACGATGCGCGGATCTTCCGGCACGAAGGGCAGCTTCACGACCGCGGAACCGGCGGCGATGATCGCTTTCGCGAACTTCACGACCTTCTTCGCGCCGTCCGGGCCGGTAACTTCGATGTGGTTCGGGCTGAGGAACTGGCCCACGCCCTGCACCACGTTGACCTTGCGCGCCTTGGCCATGCCGGCCAGGCCGCCGGTCATGGTCTTGATGACCTTGTCCTTGTAGGCGCGCAGCTTGTCGATGTCCACGTCCGGCTTGGCGAAGGAGACGCCAAGGTCGGCCATGTGCGCGGTCTCGTCCATGATGTGCGCCACGTGCAGCAGCGCCTTCGACGGGATGCAGCCCACGTTCAGGCAGACGCCGCCGAGGGTGGCGTACTTCTCGACCAGCACCGTGTTCATGCCGAGGTCGGCCGAACGGAAGGCGGCCGAGTAGCCGCCGGGGCCGGCGCCCAGCACCATCATGTCGCATTCGACGTCGACCTGGCCGCTGTAGCTGGCCGCGTTCGGGGCGGACACGGCGTTCGGTGCGGCGGCGTCGGCTTTATGGGCCGGCGCGTAGGAATCGGTCGGGGCTGCGGCCGCGGTCGGCGCCACGGCTTGCGCGCCGATCTGGGCGGCAGGCGCAGCCGATGCGGCCGGCTTGGCTTCGGCAGCCGGAGCCGCAGCACCCGCACCGCTTTCCTCGACGGTCAGCAGCAGCGAACCTTCGTTCACCTTGTCGCCGACCTTGACCTTCAGTTCCTGCACCACGCCGGCGTGGGTCGACGGAATCTCCATCGAGGCCTTGTCCGACTCGACGGTGACCAGCGACTGGTCGACCTTGATCGTGTCGCCCGGCTTGACCATCAGTTCGATGATCTCGACGTCCTTGAAGTCGCCGATGTTCGGGACCTTTACTTCAACAGTACTCATGCTCGGCGCTCCTTACAGAAGGGTCTTGCGCAGGTCGGCCAGGACGTCGGCCAGGTAGGCGGCGAAGCGCGCGGCGCCGGCGCCGTCGATCACGCGGTGGTCGTACGACAGCGACAGCGGCAGCATCAGGCGCGGCTGGAAGGCCGAGCCGTCCCAGACCGGCTTCATCGCCGACTTCGACAGGCCGAGGATCGCGACTTCCGGTGCGTTGATGATCGGCGTAAAGGCGGTGCCGCCGATGCCGCCCAGCGACGAGATGGTGAAGGTCGCGCCCTGCATGTTCGCCGGCGAGAGCTTGCCTTCGCGCGCCTGGCTTGATAGTTCGCCCATTTCGACGGCGATCTGCGAGATGGTCTTCTTGTCGGCATCCTTCACGACCGGGACCACCAGGCCGTTCGGGGTGTCGGCGGCGAAGCCGATGTTGTAGTACTGCTTGACGATCAGGCTGGCGCCGTCTTCCGACAGCGACGAGTTAAATTGCGGGAACTTCTTCAGCGCGGCGACCGACGCCTTGATGACGAAGGCCAGCATGGTCAGCTTGACGCTTGATTTCTGCTTGGCCAGCGCCGCGTTCGAATCGACGCGGAACTGCTCCAGGTCGGTGACGTCGGCGTCCTCGAAGTGGGTCACGTGCGGGATCATGACCCAGTTGCGGTGCAGGTTCGGACCGGAGATCTTCTTGATGCGCGGCAGGGCCACGGTTTCGGTCGGACCGAACTTCGAGAAGTCCAGCGACGGCCATGGCAGCACGTCCAGGCCGACGCCCGAACCGCCTTTCGCAGGCGCCGCGGCGGCCTGCGGCGCGGCCATCACGCCCTTGACGAAGTTCTGCACGTCCTGCTGGGTGATGCGGCCTTTCGGGCCGGTGCCCGGCACGCGCGCCAGGTCGACGCCCAGTTCGCGGGCGAACTTGCGGATCGACGGCGAGGCGTGGGCTTTCGAGCCGGTGACGCCCTGGGCTGGCGCGGCTGCCGGCGCGGGCGCGGCGGCAGGGGTAGCAGCAGGTGCGGCAGCAGGGGCCGATGGTGCGGCGGCGGCAGGCGCCGGAGCCGGAGCAGCAGGTGCAGCGGCTGCGCCGCCAGTCGACTCGACCAGCAGCACCAGCGAACCCTTGGCGACCTTGTCGCCGACCTTGACCTTCACTTCCTTGACGGTGCCGGCGTGGCTGGACGGGATCTCCATGCTCGCCTTGTCCGATTCGACGGTGATCAGGGACTGGTCGACCTTGATCTGGTCGCCCGGCTTGACCATCAGTTCGATGACTTCGACTTCCTTGAAGTCGCCGATGTCCGGCACGGTGACTTCGACGATGCCGCCAGCGGCCGCAGGGGCAGCGGCAGGCGCAGGGGCGGCTTCAGCGGCCGGTGCTGCGGCTGGCGCCGGCGCTGCGGCAGCAGCCGGCGCAGGCGCGGCGGCGTCGCCGGCTTCCTCGAGCAGCAGCACGAGCGAACCTTCGGCAACCTTGTCGCCGACCTTGACTTTGACTTCCTTGACCACGCCGGCATGGCTCGACGGGATTTCCATCGATGCCTTGTCCGATTCGACGGTCACGAGCGACTGGTCGACCTTGATCGTGTCGCCCGGCTTGACCATCAGCTCGATGACCTCGACTTCCTTGAAGTCGCCGATGTCAGGGACTTTGACTTCCACAATGCTCATAGTGTTAGCTCCGTTATTTTTGATATGGGTGCACCGGCATGCGCCAGCCACAGGGACTGGCGCACACCATGAGCATTACTGGGTCACCGGATTCGGCTTGTTGGCGTCGATGCCGTACTTGGCGATCGCCTGGGCCACGACGGCCTTGTCGATCTTGCCTTCGTCGGCCAGCGCGCGCAGGGCGGCGACGGTGACGTAGTAGCGGTTCACCTCGAAGAACTCGCGCAGCTTGACACGCGAATCCGAGCGGCCGAAGCCGTCGGTGCCCAGCACTTTATAGGTGCGGTCCTTCGGCATGTAGGCGCGGATCTGCTCGGCGAACATGCGCATGTAGTCGGTGGTCGCGACGATCGGGCCGGTGGTGTTTTGCATCAGCGAGGTCACGTAAGGCACGCGCTGCTCGGCATCCGGATTCACCATGTTCCAGCGCTCGGCATCCTGGCCGTCACGGGCCAGCAGCGTCAGCGACGGCGCGGACCAGATGTCGGCGGCGACGCCCCAGTCGTTCTTCAGCAGCTCGGCGGCGAAGATCGATTCGCGCAGGATGGTGCCGCAGCCGATCAGCTGGACGCGCATCGAGGCTTTCTTGTCGCCCTCCTGGAACAGGTACATGCCCTTCAGGATGCCCTCTTCCTGGCCTGGCTTGAGGCCCGGCTGCTCGTAGTTCTCGTTCATGATGGTGATGTAGTAGAACACGTCTTCCTGTTCTTCGACCATGCGGCGCAGGCCGTCACGGATGATCACCGCCACCTCGTGGCCAAAGGTCGGGTCGTACGGCAGGCAGTTCGGGACGGTCGCCGCGATGATGTGGCTGTGGCCGTCCTCGTGCTGCAGGCCTTCACCGTTCAGCGTGGTGCGGCCGGCGGTGCCGCCCATCAGGAAGCCGCGCGCACGGATGTCGCCCGCCAGCCAGACCAGGTCGCCCACGCGCTGCATGCCGAACATCGAGTAGAACGTGTAGAACGGGATCATGGTGCGGTTGTTCGACGAGTACGAGGTCGCCGCGGCGATCCACGAGCTCATGCCGCCCGCTTCGTTGATGCCTTCCTGCAGGATCTGGCCGGCCTTGTCTTCGCGGTAGTACATGACCTGGTCCTTGTCGACCGGTTCGTACAGCTGGCCCTGCTGGTTGAAGATGCCGATCTGGCGGAACAGGCCTTCCATGCCGAAGGTACGCGATTCGTCGACCAGGATCGGGACGATGCGCTGGCCCAGGCTCTGGTCCTTCAAGAGGCTGGTCAGCACGCGCACGTAGGACTGGGTGGTCGAGATCTCGCGGCCCGGCGCGGTCGGCTCGAGCACGGCCTTGAACGACTCCAGCGGCGGCACGACCAGGGCTTCGTCGGCCTTCGAGCGGCGCTGCGGCAGGTAGCCGCCGAGGGCCTGGCGGCGCTCGTGCAGGTACTTCATTTCAGGCGCGTCGTCGGACGGCTTGAAGAACGGGATCTCGGCCAGCTTGTCGTCCGGGATCGGGATGTTGAAGCGGTCGCGCATTTCGCGGATCGCTTCGTCATCGAGCTTCTTGGTCTGGTGCGCGGTGTTGCGCGCCTCGCCCGACTTGCCCATGCCGAAGCCCTTGACGGTCTTCACCAGCAGCACGGTCGGCGAACCCTTGTTCTCCTGCGCGTTCTTGAAGGCGGCGTAGATCTTGTGCGGGTCGTGGCCGCCGCGGGTCAGGCGCCAGATGTCGTCGTCGCTCATGTTGGCGACCATCTTCAGCAGCTCGGGGTGCTTGCCGAAGAAGTGCTTGCGCACGTAGGCGCCATCCTTGGCCTTGTAGTTCTGGTATTCGCCGTCGACGGTTTCCATCATCACGCGCTGCAGGATGCCGTCCTTGTCTTTCGACAGCAGGGCATCCCACTGCGAGCCCCAGATGACCTTGACGACGTTCCAGCCGGCGCCGCGGAAGTCCGCTTCCAGTTCCTGGATGATCTTGCCGTTGCCGCGCACCGGGCCGTCCAGGCGCTGCAGGTTGCAGTTGACGACCATGACCAGGTTGTCGAGACGCTCGCGCGCGGCCATGCCGATCGCGCCCATCGATTCCGGCTCGTCCATCTCGCCGTCGCCGCAGAAGACCCAGACCTTGCGGTTGTCGGTCTTGGCGATGCCGCGCGCGTGCAGGTACTTCAGGAAGCGCGCCTGGTAGATCGCCATCAGCGGGCCGAGGCCCATCGACACGGTCGGGAACTGCCAGAAGTCCGGCATCAGTTTCGGGTGCGGATACGAAGACAGGCCCTTGCCGTCGACTTCGCGGCGGAAGTTCAGCAGCTGGTCTTCGCTCAGGCGGCCCTCCAGGAAGGCGCGCGCGTAGATGCCGGGCGAGCTGTGGCCCTGGATGTAGAGCAGGTCGCCGCCGTGCTCTTCGGTCGGAGCGTGCCAGAAGTGGTTGAAGCCGATGCCCAGCATGTTCGCCAGCGAGGCGAAGGAGGAGATGTGGCCGCCCAGGTCGCCGTCGGCGCGGTTGGCCTTGACCACCATCGCCATCGCGTTCCAGCGCATCCACGAGCGCAGGCGCTCTTCGTATTCGAGGTTGCCCGGGCAGTTCACGTTCAGGTGGGCCGGGATCGTGTTCACGTAGGCGGTGTTGCTCGAGAACGGGATGTGGGCGCCGCGGCGGCGCGCCAGGTCGACCAGGCGCTCCATCAGGTAGTGGGCGCGCTCGGTACCTTCGTTTTCGATGACCGCCTCGAGCGCGTCGAGCCATTCCTTGGTCTCGAGGGCGTCCGGGTCATTGGCGGCCTGGGCCGTCAATTGATCGAGTTGAGCTGACATATCAGTGCGTCTCCTTGGTTTGTGCCCCACCCCGATCCCCAGATCGCCGGCGGCGGATTTGATGAACAGTAAACATGAAATTAAGCCGTGCGATTCTACCAGTGCACTTAGGCTTTTTCAAATTACGATATTTCGTTTCATAATATGGAATTACCAATGCAAGACGGGTTTCGTAGGGTGGGTTCTTGAACCCACGCGGTATGAACGCATGCATCATCGCGCCGCAACCGCCGGCCCGTGAATGCGATCAGGCCGTTGTCATGTAACGCGATAACGCATCGTTTCGACCGCGTGGGTTCAAGGACCCACCCTACACCCTATACGGCGTGGACACAGATGCCTGTCGTGGCCAAGTCCACCCTACGAAAGCCATCAGCTCTCCCATCGGTAAATATGACAACGAAGCGCGCAGCGCGGCGCGCGATACCCGTGCCGGCCTTATAATTTCATCTTTGTCCAGTGATGAGCCCCACCATGCCAGCCCAACTGATCGACGGAGTCAAACTTTCCCAACAACTGCGCGCCGATATCGCCGAGCGCGCGGCCAAACTCGCCGCTGCCGGCCAGCAGCCGGGCCTGGCCGTGATCCTGGTCGGCGAAGACCCGGCCAGCCAGGTCTACGTGCGCAACAAGGTCAAGGCCTGCGGCGACGTCGGTTTTCATTCGGTGCTGGAAAAGTACGACGCCGACCTGACCGAGGCTGCCCTGCTGGCGCGCATCGCCGCCCTGAACGAGGACCCGAGCATCCACGGCATCCTGGTGCAGATGCCCCTGCCCAAGCACATCAACCCGAGCAAGGTCATCGAGGCGATCGCCACAAGCAAGGACGTCGACGGCTACTCGGTGCTGTCGGCCGGCGAACTGGTCGCCAACCTGCCGGGCTTCCGCCCCTGCACGCCCTACGGCTGCATGAAGCTGATCGAATCGACCGGCTACGACCTGCGCGGCAAGCATGCGGTCGTCATCGGCCGCTCGAACACCGTCGGCAAGCCAATGGCCCTGCTGCTCTTGCAAGCCAACGCCACCGTCACCATCTGCCATAGCGCAACGCCGGACCTGGGCTACCACACCCGCCAGGCCGACGTGATCGTCGCCGCCGTCGGCCGCCGCAACACCGTCACCGCCGACATGGTCAAGCCGGGCGCGATCGTGATCGACGTCGGCATGAACCGCGACGACGCCGGCAAGCTGTGCGGCGACGTCGACTTTGCCGGCGTCAGCGAAGTGGCCGCCCACATCACGCCGGTGCCGGGCGGTGTCGGTCCGATGACGATCACCATGCTCCTGATGAATACCGTCGAGTCCGCGGAGCGCGTGCTCGGCAAGCGCCAGGAACAGTTGGCCCAGGCCACGGGCATGGATCCGAAACCGGGCGTTGCATAATGTAAATCAGCTCGAACGAGCGGAATCGCTCCAGCGAGCGATTCCGGAACCCCTAGGAAGGAACACCATGAGCATTGACACCAGTAATCCCCTTCTCGATTTCTCGGGCCTGCCGCGCTTCGACCTGTTCCGTCCGGAACACGTCACGCCAGCCATCGAGCAACTGATCAAGGAAGCCACCGAGGTGGTGGCCAAGCTCGAAGCGCCGAGCGACAACGTGACCTGGGACAATTTCGTGGTGCCGCTGGAAGAAGCGACCGAACGCCTGGGCCGCGCCTGGGGCATCGTCAACCACCTGAACCACGTGGCCGACACGCCCGAGCTGCGCGCCGCCTACAACGAGAACCAGCCGAAGGTCACCGAGTTCTGGACCATCCTGGGTCAGAACGAGCTTCTCTTCGACAAGTACAAGGCGATCCGCGCGAATCCGGACTTCGTCAACCTGTCGCCGGCCAGGAAGCGCATCGTCGAGAACGCCCTGCGCGACTTCCGCCTGGGCGGCGCCGAACTGCCCGCCGACAAGAAAGAACGCTTCGCCGCGATCCAGGAACAGCACGCGGCCATTTCCACCCGCTTCTCTGAAAACGTGCTCGACGCCACCAACGACTACAAGCTGGTCGTCGAGAACGAAAGCGAACTGGCCGGCATCCCCGACGACGTGAAGGCCGCCGCGCGCGCCGCGGCCGAACGCGAAGGCAAGGCCGGCTGGCAATTCACCCTGCATTTCCCGTCCTACTTCCCGGTACTGCAGTTCGCCGACAACCGCGCCCTGCGCGAAACGATCTACCGCGCCAGCGCCACCAAGGCGTCGGACGCCGGCACCGTGTTCAGCGAACTGGAAAAGTGGGACAACACCGGGAACATTGCCACCCTGCTCAAGCTGCGCGACGAGGAAGCCAAGCTGCTCGACTACCGCAACTTCGCGGAAGTGTCGCTGGTGCCGAAGATGGCCGAAAGCCCGGAGCACGTGATCGGCTTCCTCGAAGACCTGGCGCGCCGCGCCCGTCCCTTCGCCGAAAAGGACCTGCTTGAGCTGCGCGCTTTCGCGAAAGACGAGCTCGGGATCGATGACATGCAGGCCTGGGACGTGGCCTATGCCTCGGAAAAGCTGCGCGAGAAGCGCTATGCCTTCTCGGCCCACGAAGTGAAGGAATACTTCCCCGAACACAAGGTGATCGAAGGCCTGTTCAAGGTCGTGCAAAATTTGTTCTCGGTGCAGATCCAGCCGGACGATGCGCCGGTCTGGCACCCGGACGTGCGCTTCTACCGCATCGAGCGCGACGGCGAGCTGGTCGGCCAGTTCTATTTTGATCTGTACGCGCGTGCCGGCAAGGGCCAGGGCGCGTGGATGGACGACGCGCGCGGACGCCGCACCACCACCGGTGGCATCATCCAGACCCCGGTCGCCTATCTGACCTGCAACTTCACCCCGCCCGCCACGGTGGACGGCAAGCTGCAGCCCTCGCTGTTCACGCACGACGAAGTCACGACCCTGTTCCACGAATTCGGCCACGGCCTGCACCACATGCTGACCGAAGTCGAAGAGCTGTCGGTGTCGGGCATCTCGGGCGTCGAGTGGGATGCGGTCGAGCTGCCTTCGCAGTTCATGGAAAACTTCTGCTGGGAGTGGGACGTGCTGCAAGGCATGACCGCCCACGTGAAGACGGGCGAACCGCTGCCGCGCGCGCTCTACGAGAAGATGTTGGCGGCGAAGAACTTCCAGTCGGGCATGCAGACCCTGCGCCAGGTGGAATTCTCGCTGATCGACATGCATCTGCACTACGACTTCGACCCGAACAGCCAGCAGACCGTGCAGGAACTGATCGACGACGTGCGCCAGAAGTTCGCGGTCCTGATCCCGCCGTCCTTCAACCGCTTCCAGCACTCCTTCGGCCACATCTTCGCGGGCGGCTATGCGGCCGGCTACTACAGCTACAAGTGGGCCGAGGTACTGTCCGCCGACGCGTATGCGGCGTTCGAAGAGGCGGTCGAAGCCGGTGGCGGCGAGATCTCGGTCGAGACCGGGCGCCGCTTCCAGCGCGAAATCCTGGCGGTCGGCGGCTCGCGTCCGGCGCTCGAATCGTTCAAGGCCTTCCGCGGCCGCGAACCTTCGATCGACGCCCTGCTGCGCCATAACGGCATGAACGGCTGAGCCAGGCCTAGTCAGCAATAAACCACGGCCCGCCCACGGTTGAACACCGTTGGCGGGCCGTTCGCATTACAATCCTGAACCATGACCCGGATCGACTTCCATACCAACATTCCCGACAAACTGAGCTACGCCTGCCGCCTGGCGCGCAAGGCCTGGTCGACGCGCGCCAAGCTCGTGCTGCTGGCCGAGGACGCGGCCCAGGCCGCCGCCCTGAACGACGCCCTGTGGACCTTGTCGGAAACGGATTTCATCCCGCATGTGCTGGCCGGCGACCCGCTGGCGGAGCAGACGCCGATCATCGTCACCGACCGCGAGGACGTGGCATTGCCGCACTACGAGATGCTGGTGAACCTGACGCGGCGCACGCCCGGCACGTTTGCCCAGTTCGCCCGCGTGTTCGAGATCATCTCCACCGACGAGCAGGATGCCGCCGCCGGCCGCCAGCGCTACGTCGCGTACAAAAAGCAGTCCTACCCGTTGACCCACTTCGTCGCAGGACAATCATGAGCCAGAACCCGGCCTTCGATAGCAGCATTCCCGTGTTGACCGAGGTTGTGCTCGACCCCCTGGTGCTGGAACCGGTGCCGGGATCGGGGCCGGCCGAGTCCGCGGCGCCGGCCGCCGAGCCCGCCCCCGTGCAGGAAGCGGCGCCGGACTGGGACGAACTCGAACGCCGGATCGCCGAGCGTGTCGTGCAGCAGCTGCAATCCCAGATCGACGCCGTCGTGCGCGGCGCACTGGCCGCGACCAACGAGCAGATCCGCCAAGGCGTGCGCCAGGCGGTCGAGCAGGTCGTGGCGCAGCAGGTGGCGGCGGTGCAGTTCGGGCAGAAATAGGTGGCGTAGGGTGGGGTCTCGACCCCACCGACCGCTGCCGACGCCTACTCGATGCGCCGGCTCCCGCCCGGCGCGCCGCGTCCCACGCCTTTTGCACGCGATTCGACCTCCCAAACGTACAACCGCGTGGGGTCGAGACCCCACCCTACCGAAAACCGGCTCCTGCCGTGGTGCCTCGCCATTGGCCCTCTTTTCCCGCTTTCCCCCGCCCGATTTTTGTTGTACCTTTTTCTCTGCATTAACCCGTAACCGGCGCACGCTGGCGGTCTAGCGCAATGGCGCCATCCCCACTTTGGAGAACACATGACCACCAAGCTCATCCTCCTGGCCGCCGCGCTGGCCGCCGCCGGGACCGCCGCCGCCCAGCAAGTCGTGAAGATCGGCCACGTCAGCCCGACCTCGGGCCCGGTCGCCCACCTCGGCAAGGACATGGAAAACGCGGCGCGCCTGGCGATCGACGACCTCAACGCCAAGGGCCTTACCCTGGGCGGCCAGAAAGTCACCTTCCAGCTCGTCGCCGAGGACGACGCCTCCGATCCGAAACAGGGCACGGCCGTGGCCCAGAAACTGGTCGACGCGAAGGTCAAGGGCGTGGTCGGCCACCTGAACTCGGGCACCTCGATTCCGGCGTCGAAAATCTACAACGAGGCCGGCATCCCGCAGATCTCGCCGGCCACCACGGCGCCGCAGTACACGCGCCAGCGCTTCCCCGGGACGTTCCGCGTGGTCGCCGACGACAGCAAGCTCGGCGGCACGCTGGCCAGGTATGCGGTCGACACCCTGAAGGCGAAGAACATCGCCGTCATCGACGACCGCACCACCTATGGCCAGGGCGTGGCGACCGAGTTCGTCAAGGGCGCCAAGGGGCCGGGCGTGAAGATCGTCGGCAAGGAGTTCACCAGCGCCACCGCGACCGACTACACCGCGATCCTGACCTCGATCCGCGCGAAGAAGCCCGACCTGGTGTTCTTCGGCGGCATGGACGCGGTCGGCGGGCCGATGCTCAAGCAGATGAAGAACCTGGGCATCACGGCCCGCTTCATGGGGGGCGACGGCGTCTGCACCGACGCGCTGGGCCGGCTCGCGGGCGACGCCGTCGGTATCGAAGGCAAGGTGATCTGCGCCGAGGCCGGGGGCGTGACTGGCGCGGAACAGGAAAAAACCATGGCCGACTTCCGCGCCCGCTTCAGGCAAAAGACCGGCAAGGACGTGCAGCTCTACGCACCCTACGTGTACGACGCGGTGATGGTGATGGCCAGCGCGATGCAGAAGGCCGGCTCGGCCGAACCGTCGAAATACCTGCCCGAACTGAAGAAGATCGCCTACCGCGGCGTGACCGGCGACATCCGCTTCGACGCCAAGGGCGACATCGAGAACGGCGCGCTGACCCTGTTCACCTACAAGGATGGGAAGAAGGCGAAACTGGATGTGATCCGTTGAGTTGTTGCCGGCGCGACGTAGGGTGGGCACTCCGTGCCCACGCGGTGATCGTTAGCAGCAAGATCGCCGCGTCCGGTATCGGAGCCGCCAACCATCACCGCGTGGGCAGCGCAGGCGCCACGATATATCACCCGGCCCGGGTCGAGCTGCCCACCCTACGTTCTGCGCCAACAATAAAAAAGCGCGCCACCAGGGCGCGCTTTTCGCGAGATTCGACGCGGATTACTTGGTGGCCAGCACCCATTTCACCAGGCTGCGCGCTTCGGCTTCGCTCACCTGCGGATTGGCCGGCATCGGGACCGGACCCCAGGCGCCCGAACCGCCTTTCATGACCTTCTGCACCAGTTTGTCTTCGGCGCCCTTCTGGCCGGCGTATTTGGCGGCAACGTCCTTGTAGGCCGGGCCGACCAGCTTGGTCGCCGCGGCGTGGCAAGCCATGCAGTTTTTCGCCTTTGCCAGGTCGGCTTGCGCGAATGCGCTCGAGGATGCGAGGGCCGACAACACTACGCACAACATCAAGGACCGTTTCATCTAAGACTCTCCATGGTTAACTAATTGCATTCTACCGCGTTTCCCAGCAAGGACATGCTGTGGTCACACTCTGTAACGACGCTTACGTTTTGATGCCGAGGCATTTCCACCACACATGAGCATTTTGCCACAGAGCATCGAAATCTTTGTAAGATGCTGGGATCCTGGAGAAATGACCATGCCCCTGATCCTGTTGATTGCCGCCCTGGTGGGCTTGCGCTTTTTTGAAGTGTGGCGCTTCGCCGAACTGTCCTGGTGGTGGATCGTCGGCCTGATGGTCTTCGCCTTCGTCTGGTTCGAGTACGTCGAAAAGCTGCTCGGCTGGGACAAGAAGAAGGCCCATGACGAGGACGAGAAGCGGCGCCGGGCGCGGGTGAAGAAGTCGTTCGACCAGCGCAAATGAACACCGGGGAGCGTTTTATCCTTCCCGATGCATTCGCCCGGAGCCGGCTTCGCCACAACGCGCCCGTGCGTTGAACGCGTGGACGGCATAGCCGTCCACCCTAAGCTCCTTTCGCTCAACCGGTCACGGCGCCCTTGCTTGCACTCGACGCCAGCGCCGCGAACTTGGCCAGCACCCCGCGCGTATAACACGGCGCCGGACGGGTCCAGGCGGCGCGGCGGCGGGCGATTTCGTCTTCCGGCACGTTCAGTTGAATGAGCAGCTGGTTGGCGTCGATCGTCACCGAATCCCCTTCCCGCACCAGCGCAATCGTCCCGCCCTCGAAGGCTTCCGGCGCCACGTGGCCGACCACCATGCCCCAGGTGCCGCCCGAGAAGCGGCCGTCGGTGATCAATCCCACCGATTCGCCCAGGCCCTTGCCGATCAGCGCGCCGGTCGGCGCCAGCATTTCCGGCATGCCCGGCCCGCCCTTCGGGCCCAGGTAGCGCAGCACCAGCACGTCGCCCGGCTGGATGCGGTTGCCGAGGATCGCGTCCATCGCCGTGTATTCGTCGTCGAACACGCGCGCAGGACCCGTGATGGCCGGATTCTTCAGGCCGCTGATCTTGGCCACCGCCCCTTCCGGCGACAGGTTGCCCTTCAGGATCGCCAGGTGGCCCTGGGCATACAAGGCCTGGTCGATGGGGCGGATCACGTCCTGGCCGGCGCGCGGTGTCGAAGGCACGTCGGCCAGTTCCTCGGCCAGGGTGCGCCCGGTGATGGTGACGCAGTCGCCGTGCAGCAGGCCGGCCTCGAGCAGGATCTTCATCACCTGCGGCACGCCGCCGGCATGGTGCAGGTCGGTCGCGACGTACTGGCCGGACGGTTTCAGGTTGCAGATGACGGGCACGCGCAGGCGCACGCGCTCGAAGTCGTCGAGCGTCCATTCGACCTCGGCGGCGTGGGCAATCGCCAGGTAGTGCAGCACGGCGTTGGTCGAGCCGCCAGTGGCCATGATCAACGACACCGCGTTCTCGATCGATCGGCGGGTGATGATGTCGCGCGGCTTCAGGTCGCGCTTCACCGCCTCGACCAGCACGCGCGCCGACTCGGCCGCCGAACCGACCTTTTCGTCGTCGGGATTGGCCATCGTCGACGAATACAGCAGCGACATGCCGAGCGCCTCGAACGAGGACGACATGGTGTTGGCCGTGTACATGCCGCCGCAGGAGCCCGACGATGGGCAGGCGTTCCTCTCGATGCCGTCGAAGTCTTCCTGGCTCATGCGCCCGGCCGTGAATTCGCCGACCGCCTCGAAGGCCGAGACAATCGTCAGGTCCTTGCCTTTCCAGTGGCCCGGCTTGATGGTGCCGCCGTAGACGTAGATCCCCGGCACGTTCGCGCGCGCCAGGGCGATCATCCCGCCCGGCATGTTCTTGTCGCAGCCGCCGATGACGACCACGCCGTCCATCCATTGGCCGTTGACGCAGGTCTCGATGCAGTCGGCGATGACTTCGCGCGAGATCAGCGAGAATTTCATGCCCTCGGTGCCCATCGACATGCCGTCGGAAATGGTCGGGGTACCGAACACCTGCGGGTTGGCGCCGGCTTCCTTGATGGCGGCGATGGCGACGTCGGCCAGCTTCTGCAGGCCGGCATTGCAGGGCGTGATCGTCGAGTGACCATTGGCCACGCCGATCATCGGCTTGTCGAAATCTTCCTTCTGGTAACCCATCGCGTAGTACATCGAGCGATTCGGGGCGCGGGCGACACCTTCGGTGACGTTGCGGGAGCGGCGGTTGTAGCGTGGCTTCTCGGGCATGGTGGCCTCCTTGAACACGTCTTGCGAGCATGCCTTGCGCGCCACGCGGCGTCAAATGTAAGATTTGCCGGGCTGTGATATGACAGGCATATCAATGATGACTAAATCCATGGAAACGCATATCGATGAATCTTGAACTGCGCCAGCTGCGCTACTTCGTGACGGTGGCCGAAGAGCTGCATTTCGGCCGCGCCGCCACGCGCCTGCACATGACCCAGCCGCCGCTGTCGCAGGCGATCGCGGCGCTGGAGGACAACCTGGGCGCGCCGCTGTTCCTGCGCACCCGGCGCCAGGTCGCGTTGACGCCGGCCGGCGCCGCCCTGCTGCCCGAGGCGCGGCGCCTGCTCGATCAGGCCGCAGGCATTCCGGAACTGGTGCGCCGCGCGGCCGCCGGGGAATCCGGACGACTGGCCTTGTCCTTCGTCACGCCGGCCGACTACAGCGTGCTGCCGCCGCTGCTGCGCGACTACAGCGCGGCCTTTCCGAAGGTCGAGCTGGTGCTGCGGGAAGCGACGACCGACGTCCAGGTCGATGACTTGCTGCACGGACGCATCGATGCCGGCCTCCTGATCCCGCCGCTGCCGGACAAGGCCCGCGACCTGCTCGACTACGCCAGCGTGCTCGAGGAACCGCTGGTGCTGTGCGCCCCAGGCGGGGTGCTGCCGGACGACGGCAAGCCGGTCGACCTGCGCACGCTTCCTCCGCTGCCGCTGATCGTCTTCCCGCGCAAGAGCGCGCCCAGCCTGTACGACGCCATCCTCGGCTGCTTCCGCGACGCCGGCCTGACGCCGGCCATCGGCCAGGAAGCGATCCAGATGCAGACCATCGTCAGCCTCGTGTCCGCGGGCATGGGCTTGGCACTTGTGCCACAATCCGTGTCGAACCTGTTGCGCCCCGGCGTAGAATACCGTGCCCTTGCCAACCCGACACCGCTGGTCGAACTCGGCTTGGCCTGGCGGCGCGACAACGCTTCTCCGGTGCTGCGGGGCTTTTTGGAATTACTGAGGAAGACATAATATGCTGGTACACCCGAATCCGGACCCGATCGCGTTCTCGATCGGCCCCGTGGACATCCACTGGTACGGCCTGATGTACGTGCTCGCGTTCGCGATGTTCATCATCCTGGGACGCGTGCGCATCAAGCAGCCGCACATCGCCGCGCAAGGCTGGAAGAACGAGGACCTGGACGACATGCTGTTCTACGGCATGCTCGGCGTCGTGCTCGGCGGCCGCCTGGGCGAAGTGCTGTTCTACCAGCCGGGCTATTTCTTCGCCAACCCGCTCGAAATCTTCAAGGTCTGGAAGGGCGGCATGTCCTTCCACGGCGGCTTCCTGGGCGTGCTGATCGCCATGGCCCTGTGGGCCCGCAAATCGAAACGCAACATCCTCGACGTCTACGACTTCATCGCCCCGATGGTCCCGCTCGGCTACGCCGCCGGCCGCCTGGGCAACTTCATCAACCACGAACTGCCGGGCCGGGTTGCCGACGCCAGCCTGCCGTGGGCGATGCGCTGGCCGAATCCCGACGGCATCGGCTATCTCGACACCCTGCGCCACCCGTCGCCGCTCTACCAGATGCTAATCGACGGCATCCTGGTGTTCCTGATCCTGTGGCCCTACGCGCGCAAGGCGCGCCCGCGCCTGGCCGTCGGCGCCATGTTCACCCTGCTCTACGGCTGCGCGCGCTTCTTCACCGAATGGTTCCGCGTGCCGGACTGGGAAACCACGGTGATGGGACTGCCGATCACCTCGGGCCAGGTGCTGTCGCTGCCGATGATCGTCGCGGCGCTGGTCATGCTGGCCTGGGCGTATTCGTCGAAGGATGGACGTAGGGTGGTCGGCTCCACCTGATCGCGTGAGCAGACTGCGGCTTGCGCGCCGCCCACGCGTTCAACCAGCGGATGAGCAGCTGCACGAGCATTCAAGCGTGCGTTGAACGCGTGGACGGCGGCGCAGCCACAAGCCGTTCATACGCACGGGCGCAGCCGTCCACCCTACGAGGCCGCCTTCCAGAACATGTAGGCCGCCAGCGCGTACAGGATCACCGCGAACACTTTCTGCAAACGCCGCACCGGCATCCGGTGCGCGGTCCGCGCGCCGACCGGCGCCATCGCCACGCTGGCAGCGACGATAATCAACAGCGCCGGTACGTAGATGAAGCCCAGCGAATAGTCGGGCAGGCCCGGTTCGCCCCAGCCATAGAACACGTTCGCCAGCGTGCCGGCAAAGGCGATCGGGAACCCGAGCGCGGCGCTGGTGGCGACCGCGTTGTGGATGCGCACGTTACACCAGGTCATGAAGGGCACCGAGACGAAGCCACCGCCCGCCCCCACCAGCCCCGCCAGGATGCCGATCACGCCGCCCGCCGCGAACATGCCGGGCGCCTTCGGTAAATCGCGCGCCGCCGCCGGCTTCTTGTTCACCAGCATTTGCGTGGCCGAGAAAGCGACGAAGGCGCCGAAGAAGAAGGACAGCATCGACGTATTCATCTGCTTGCCGATCCAGGGCCCGATGGTCGAGCCGACCAGGATGCCGGGCGCCAGCAATTTCACGATGTCCCAGCGCACCGCGCCATGCTTGTGGTGCGCGCGCACCGAGGACAGCGAGGTGAACATGATGGTGCCGAGCGAGGTCGCGATCGCCATGTGCACCACCAGTTCGTGCGGCACCTGGCGCGCGTCGAGGATCATGGTGATGAAGGGCACCAGGATCATGCCGCCGCCGATGCCGAGCAGGCCGGCGGCGAATCCGCCGAAGCAGCCCATGGCCAGCAGGGCCAGGATCAGCAGCGGGTCCATGCCGCCTCCCTGCCGGTGCGGGTGGACGGGTGCGCGCCGCTGCGCGGCGCAGCGGGGGACGGCGAAGAGAGGACTGGCATCGACAACATCATGGCCTTTCGAACATGCAAGAAATGCATACTAGTCGATGGCCCGCGAATTGTCGAAGCGGCCGGCTCAGGCGGCACAGGTGCGAAAGCCGACGAAGATGTCGTCGCGGCCGGGCAGGTAGAAGTTGCGGAAGTGCGCAGAATGCAGGCGCGCCGGCGTGGCGAAGGACGCGCCGCGCACGGACTGGCAAGCGCCGAACGACGGCGCCGAATACTCGCGGTAGCGGTCCGGGACGAAACCCGCATACGGTTGGAAGCGCGATGCCGTCCATTCCCACAGGCCGCCCCAGGCAAAGCCGGGCCGGCCGGCCTGCGCCGCATACTCCCACTCTTCTTCCAGCGGCAGGCGCCGCCCCGCCCAGCGGCAATAGGCCTCGGCCTCGTGCAGGCTGACGTGACGCACCGGCTCGGCCGGATCGAGCGCCATCCGGGCGCCGAAGCGCACGGTGCTCCAGCCCGCTCCTTCCGGCTGCCAATAACGTGGCGCCGCGCGCTGCTGCGTCCTCAGCCAGGCGCGTCCGGCCTCGCTCCAGTGCCCTTCCTGCCGGTAGCCGCCATCCTCGACGAAGGCGAGGTAGGCCGCGTTCGACACCAGCCCGGCGTCGATCGCGAACGGCGCGACCTGGCAAGGCGCCACCTGCCGTTCGTTGTCGAACACGAAGCCGCGGGCCTGCTCCCCGCCGCGCAGGAAGCTGGCAGCATCGAATGCGATGTCGCCGGCTGAGCGGGCTTCCCCGCCGCGCGCGGCGGCATCCGCGAATCCGGCGGGGGCCGGCGCGCCCAGCGTCTGCAAGGTGTACAGCAGGGCTTCGCCATGCATGTCCTCGTGCGCGAGGGCCAGGCGCCAGGGATACAGCGCAGCGTCGTCGTCCGGCGCGTCGTCCGGCGCGTCGTCCTGCATGCGCGCCAGGCGCTCCAGCATCCGGTCCAGCACCTCGCGGCAATACGATTGGATCGCGCCTGGCGCGGGCAGGCCCAGCGCCCAGCGCGTGTCGTGGGCCACCGCGTTCGAGTCGAACCAGTCGTCGCCGTGCGGTAGCAAGGACTGGCCGATGGCTTCGCCCGGCGCGCTGCCGGTGGCTGCGCGCAGGACGTACCATTCCGCGAACCAGGCGACGTGCCCCAGTTCCCACAGTGGTGGATTCAGGATGGCAAGGCGCGGCACCCGCGCCACACTGTCGTAGCCGGCCGCCGCCAGCGCGTCGAACAGGGCCAGCGTGCGCCGGCGCGCATCGCGCAGGGCGGCGTCGAGCGCGCGCGGTCCCATTCGCCGGAACGATGCATGGTCTTCTGTCATGCAGCCATTGTACGGGCAAGTACGCATGCCCCCGCGCCCGACGCGCCGCTTGCAAAGCGCCCGCCATCGGTGCACGATGTCTTCCCATACTTGAGTTACCCACCACCAGGAGGCAGGCGATGATCAAGGTAAGCGTGATGTACCCGAACGGCCCGGAAGCCCGATTCGACGAAGTCTATTACCGGGATCAGCACATGCCCATGGTAAAAAGACTGATGGGTGACTACTGCAAGTACTACACGGTCGACAAGGCGATATCGGCCGGCTCGCCGGACGCGAACGCGCCCTACATCGCCATGGGCCACCTGTTCTGCGATTCGGTCGATGCCTTCCAGGCCGGCTTCGGTCCGCATACCAGGGAAATCATGGCCGACATTCCGAACTACACCAACCAGAAGCCGGTGATCCAGATCAGCGAAGTACTGGTCGGATAAACGGGCGCCCAGTCGTTTTGCCGTGCGCCGGTGAGGCCGCCAATGTCGCAATCACGATGCCTCTTCAGGCCCGGGCCGGGCCGGCGCAGCGCAGGATCGCCGCCAGCAGGGACAGTCCGAGCAGGCTGCCGCCGATCAGGTGCATCGAGGCCAGCGGCGCGAACAGCGCTGCCAGCATGTAGCCGAGGCCGCCCAGCACCAGGCTCCAGCCGGCGAAGCGGCGTGCGGCCTGTTCGCGTTCGGGTGCGCAGCGCAGGCGGGCCAGGCTGGTCAGCGACTTCGGGATCACGTTCGCGTAGAAGACGACGATGGCGCCGAGCAGCACGCCCATGAAGCGCGGCGCCACGTCGGCGTCGAGGTAGTCAGGCGTGGCCCAGCGCAGCGCGCCGGCAACGGCGAGGATGAGTCCCGCGCCCAGCAGCGCACGGCCATACGGTAGAGCAGCGTTCATGGTTTCTCCTGTGTCGATCGAGCTTCGGGATGGCCGTCGTCCGGCCGCGTGACCTGCAATCCAAACGTCCGGGCAAACGCCAGCAGCGCCTCCTCGAGCACCGACAGCTTGAGGCGATAGGTGACGTTGCGCCCCTGCTTCTCGGCGTCGATGAGACCGGCCGACACGAGCACCGCGAAGTGCGCCGACATGGTCGGCTTGGAGACATCGAACATCTCCGCGAGTTCGCCCGCGCCGATCGGGCCGCGCTCCTGCAGCAGTTGCAGGACCTTGCGGCGGGTCGGATCGGACAGGGCTTTGAAGACGGTGCTCATGGTTTGATTATTAGCCAATTATCTAACAATAGCAAGTAAATTCGGGTGGCGATGGGCGATCTGACGGTGCGGACGGCGGCTGGACTGGAAGCGAAACGGGGAGTAGCGCGGTCGCCCGACGGGTTCTTGGCTGGCGTCGCGTCGATGCGCGCGGCTCCTGAACGCGTGGGCAGCGAAGCTGCCCACCCTACGGATCAGGCGGCGAAATCAGTTGCGGATCAATTCGAGGATCCTGTTCCACTGGCCGGGCGTCACCGGCGAAATGGACAGGCGGCTGCCTTTCTGCAGCAGGACCATGTCTTCGAGTTCGGGAATGGCGCGCATCTCGGACAGCGGCAGGTAGCGGCCCTGCTCCACCGCCTTAACGTCGACGGAAATCCAGCGCGGCTGTTCGCGCGTGGCTTTCGGGTCGAAGTATTTTCCCTTGCTGTCGAATTGCGATGCGTCGGGATACGGGCCGCTTGCGACCTGCGCGATTCCGGCGACGCCGGGCACCGGGCAACTGGAGTGGTAAAACAGGACCCCGTCGCCGGGTTGCATCGCATCGCGCATGAAATTGCGGGCCTGGTAATTGCGAACGCCGAACCAGGCGACCGTTTGCCCGGGTGCGGCCAGCACATCGTCGAAACTCACTTCGTCCGGTTCCGATTTCATCAACCAATAGCGCATCGCTGCTTCACTCCACGAAAAGACACGCTTTTCCAAAAGCGCGCGGACATAAAAAAACGGCTGCGTGCAGATGCGCGCAACCGTTTTCGGAATAATGCCCCGCCTGTGCCGTTTATGCCGGCATCCCAGAACCTGACGGTTCAAGGTGGTCGCAGTTAGCTCAATTTCGGGTTCGTCGGACTAGCGACGCTCACGCCCATCGAACATAATCCCGCAACCGATGCACAAAAATGGTTCAAGGAATATATGGCAATCTCGAACACCGCAGGGTGCCTCGCAGTTTACTCGCTTGAACGGGCATGTCAAACGAATTTGGACTGTCAGGGCAAATTTTCTTGCGGCGCCAGGGCCTGGTCGAGCACGCTATGCATGGCGGCGAGCTTTTGTTTCACTTCCAGCATCGTCATGTCCGACAGCGGCCCCTGCGGCGACTTGACCGACAGGAATTCGGCAGCCACGCTCAGCGCCGCCATGACGGCGATGCGGTCGGTGCCCTTCACCTTGCCGGAGTCGCGCAGCGCGATCATCTTGCCGTCGAGATAGCGCACGGCGTCGCGCAGCGTCGCCTGCTCGCCTTCCTTGCAGGCCAGGCGGTAGGGCTGGCCCATGATCGTCACATCCAGGTAAATCATCGGGTGGCCTCGGTGTCGGTCGGTTCGGCGTCTTCTTCCTCGGCCGGCGCGGGCAATTGCTCGATCACGGCTTCCAGCCGGCGCTGGGCCTCGACCAGACGCTCGAGGAGCGCCGCGTTCACTTCGTTGAGCAGGACGTTGGTCTGCTGCAGATGCGCATTCTCGCTGCGCAACGCCCCGACGAGCTCGGCGAGCCGCTCGATCTTGTCAGATAGGTCTTGGAATTCGGAAATCATTCGTAACTATAGGTCTGATAAGGTTTGACAGTCAACAGGATAGCGTGTTGTGCGGGCCTTCGTAGGGTGGACACCTGTGTCCACGCGGATTGAACTCATGCGAACCACTCGGCATCCGCCAGCCGGTCCCTTTGCGGATCGATGACGGCGGAGGCGCCGCCACGCAAGCGATGAGACAGCGTGGACACAGGTGTCCACCCTACAAATGCATTCTGACCTCCCTTGATTTCACTCAAGTACCCCGGCAACAGTGCGTCAACGCAGAATGTTTCAGTGCTAACCTTGCCGCCTTGTGTCCGCGGGATGAGCCCTTCGGGACAACGGCCGCGTCACCTCGACGGTTTGCGTATGCACAAACGGCCGGGTGAATTTCACAACGGGTGCGCTTGAAATGCCCCATTATCGTCCCTATAATTAGCACTCGTTAGTAGAGAGTGCTAACAACTCTTTCGAGCCGCAGCGCAGATACGGAAAACCCGGGCGCTGCGGCATACAACGCAGATAAATAGCTAGTCCAAACCACTGAATAAAGGAGTTTTGCATGAACCTTCGCCCTCTGCACGATCGCGTTATCGTGAAGCGTCTCGACCAGGAAACCAAGACTGCCTCGGGCCTGATCATCCCTGATGCAGCGGCGGAAAAGCCAGACCAGGGTGAAGTCCTGGCCATCGGCAACGGCAAGGTGCAGGACAACGGCCAGGTGCGCGCGCTGGAAGTCAAAGTCGGCGACCGCGTCCTGTTCGGCAAGTACTCGGGCCAGGCCGTCAAGGTCGATGGCCAGGAGCTGCTGGTGATGCGCGAAGAAGACATCATGGCCGTTCTGGTCTCGTAATCCTCCCTGAATAAAACAGTTCACGAATAACTGGAGAAATACACATGGCAGCTAAAGAAGTAGTGTTCGGCGACGCAGCGCGCGCCAAGATGGTCGAAGGCGTCAACATCCTCGCCAACGCAGTCAAGGTCACCCTGGGCCCGAAAGGCCGCAACGTCGTGCTCGACCGCGCATTCGGCGCACCGACCGTCACCAAGGACGGCGTCTCGGTCGCGAAAGAGATCGAACTGAAAGACAAGCTCATGAACATGGGCGCGCAGATGGTCAAGGAAGTCGCTTCGAAGACCAGCGACAACGCCGGCGACGGCACCACCACCGCGACCGTGCTGGCACAAGCCATCGTGCGCGAAGGCATGAAGTTCGTTGCCGCCGGCATGAACCCGATGGACCTGAAGCGCGGCATCGACAAGGCCGTCACCGCGACCGTCGAAGAACTGAAGAAGATCGCCAAGCCGTGCACCACCTCGAAGGAAATCGCCCAGGTCGGCGCGATCTCGGCCAACTCGGACGCATCGATCGGCGAGCGCATCGCTGAAGCGATGGAAAAAGTCGGCAAGGAAGGCGTCATCACCGTCGAAGACGGCAAGTCGCTGAACGACGAGCTGGACATCGTCGAAGGCATGCAGTTCGACCGCGGCTACCTGTCGCCGTACTTCATCAACAACCCGGACAAGCAAGTCGCCATCCACGAGAACCCGTTCGTCCTGCTGTGCGACAAGAAGATCTCGAACATCCGTGACCTGCTGCCGGTGCTGGAGCAAGTTGCCAAGGCTGGCCGTCCGTTGATGATCATCGCCGAAGACATCGAAGGCGAAGCGCTGGCGACCCTGGTCGTCAACAACATCCGCGGCATCCTGAAGACCGTTGCAGTGAAAGCCCCTGGCTTCGGCGACCGTCGCAAGGCCATGCTGGAAGACATCGCCATCCTGACCGGCGGCCAGGTGATCGCCGAAGAAGTCGGCCTGACCCTGGAAAAGGTCACGCTGGCGGAACTGGGCCAGGCCAAGCGCATCGAAGTCGGCAAGGAAAACACCATCATCATCGACGGCGCCGGCTCGGCTGAAGCGATCGAGGCACGCGTCAAGCAAGTGCGCGTCCAGATCGAAGAAGCGACCTCGGACTACGACCGCGAGAAGCTGCAGGAACGCGTGGCCAAGCTGGCCGGCGGCGTCGCAGTGATCAAGGTTGGCGCTGCCACCGAAGTCGAAATGAAGGAAAAGAAAGCACGCGTCGAAGACGCCCTGCACGCAACCCGCGCTGCCGTCGAAGAAGGCATCGTTCCGGGCGGCGGCGTGGCCCTGCTGCGCGCGCGCGCCAACCTGAACATCCAGGGCGATAACCCGGACCAGGACGCAGGCATCAAGATCGTCCTGCGCGCCATGGAAGAGCCGCTGCGCATGATCGTCCAGAACGCCGGCGAAGAAGCGTCGGTCGTCGTCTCGGGCGTGCTGGCTGGCCAGGGCAACTATGGCTACAACGCCGCCAACGGCACCTACGGCGACATGGTCGAAATGGGCGTGCTGGATCCGGCCAAGGTCACCCGTTCGGCCCTGCAAAATGCAGCGTCGATCGCCGGCCTGATGCTGACCACCGACTGCATGGTCTCGGAAATCGCCGAGGACAAGCCGGCCGGCGGCATGGGCGGCATGGGCGGCATGGGTGGCATGGGCGGCATGGACGGCATGATGTAATTGTCGTCGGCCCGACGGTCCGGCGCCTTTCGGTACCGGACTGCCAGCCCCACACAAAAGCCCGCAGGTTCGCGCCTGCGGGCTTTTTCTTTATCGAATTTTTTGATCGGTAACATGATCATGCCGCCCCTCCCCGCCATCAGCCTGGACGCCCTGCGCAACGCCCTGCTCTTCATCGACGACATGGACGGCGGCGCCGAAGCCTGGGTCGACCGCCGCAGCGGCGCCGTGCACATCGTGGCCGAGGGCCTCGATCCCGACGAACTGGCCCTGCCGGACGACCTCGGCGACCCGGAACACTTTCTCGCCCTGCCCCCTTCCCACGATCTGTACGCCGAGCGCGAGCTGGCCTTCGACTTCGTTGCCGGGCGCCTGCCGGCCGACGAGCGCCTGGTGCGCGCCATGTTCACCAAGAAAGGCGCCTACCGCGCGCTGCGCGCGCTGCTGGCCGAGCGCGGCGTGCTCGAAGACTGGTATCGCTGCAAGGACACTGCCATCGACGCCGCCCTGGCCGACTGGTGCGGCGACAACGGGCTACGCCTGCAAGACCCGCGTCGCCAGGACGGACAGGCTTCTTAACACCGTTTTACATGGATTTACATGGCGCACGCGATGCGGATGAAAGACCGCGTCGCACGCCCACGTACCATCTGCTCAACATCTAGCAAACTGAGCAGATTATGGTCATGATCGACGCTGGCCCCTGTCGCGGCCCATCGAACGCAACGGTCGCCCCATGAGCAGGCCGCGGTCCGACTTCTGGAAGAACGTGCTCACCGTGCTGGCAGGAGCGACTGGCGCCCAGGTCTTGCCGCTGCTGGCCGCGCCGCTGCTCACCCGCATGTGCACGCCGGCCGAGATGGGCGCCTTCAGCGTCTGGCTGGGTGTGATCGTCGTGAGCTCGAGCGCCGCCACCCTGCGTCTCGAGGCGGCCATGGTCCTCGACCACGACAACGCCCAGCAAGGCATCTGCTTCGGCGTGGTCGCCTATTGCGCGACCGTGCTGGCCCTCGCGCTCACGCTCGTCATGCTGGCCGGGCACGCGCTCGGCCTGCCCGTGCTGCGCGCCATGTCCTGGTTCGAACTGCTCAGCGTCGGCGCCGGCACCTGGCTCACCGCCACCATGCAGACCACGCTGGCGTACGCCGCCTCGCACAACCTGTTCGCCAAGGCCGCGAAGGCGAAGGTGCTGCAATCCGCGACCATCGCCGTGAGCCAGCTTGCGCTGCTGTATGCCGGATGGAACAGCACCGGTCTGCTGACGGGACAATTGATCGGGCTCGTCGCTGGACTTTGGGCCGCGCGGCGCCTGCTGGCGCCGCCCGCGGCGAGTTTCGGGCTGACACTCGACCGCGGCCAGCGCGCCTATTTCATCAAGCACCAGGCCTTCTGGCGCTATTCCCTGCCCTCGAGCCTGCTCAACAGCCTGGTCGGCTACCTGCCGCTGTTCATGATCGGCATCCACCACGGCGCCCTGGCCGCCGGCCTGTTCGCCCTGACCCAGCGCGTGCTGGCCGCGCCCATCGCGCTGATCGCCGCCTCGATCCGCGACGTCTTCAAGCGCGAGGCGGTGCACCAGTTCCAGTCGCTCGGCCATTGCCGCGACGCCTACCACGCCACGTTCAAGGCCCTGGTGCTGCTCGCCCTGGCGCCCTCGCTGGTCCTGTTCCTGTTTTCTCCCGAATTGTTCGGCTGGGTATTCGGCCCGGCCTGGCGGCCGGCCGGCGAGCTGGCGCGTATCCTGGCCCCGCTGTGCTTCCTGGGCTTCATCGCCAGTCCCTTGAGCTACGTGTTCTTCGTCGCCGGCAAGCAGAAGATGGAACTGCTGTGGCAGGTCGCGCTGTTCCTGATGACCTTCAGCGTGTTCATCGCCCCGTTAACGCTGCACCAGAGCCTGCTGATGTACGCGATCGGCCGCTCCTTGCTGTACCTGGTCTATTTGTACCTGTCGCACCGCTACGCGCGCCTGGGCGCCATCGCGGCCGTCGCCTCGTCCTCGCCGAACCCCTGACCGGGCAGCCGGCCAGGCGCGCGCCCGGCAGTGTGATCGATGGCGCCACCTTGATCTGCCTGCAGGGCCGATTTGCCCCCTGCCCGGCCTTCGTTTAGTATGGCCGTTCGTTTCCACGAGGTTTCATCATGACAACACGCGGCACCCGCACCGCCCCTACCGCCTTCCTTCGCCTGCTCATCGTTCCCGCCGTGCTCGGCATCGCCCTGGCGGGCTGCAAGCAAGAGCCGAAGCCCGCGCCGCCGCCCAAGCCGGTGGCGCAGCAGAAGGCCGAGCCGATGGTGACCAGGGAACAGGCGATGGCGACGCTGATGGCGCTGCCGGAAGTGAAGACCTGGTCGGCCGAGATCGAAAGGCGCTCGAAGGGCAAGGCGCACGGCGCCATCATCGAGGACGACCAGCAGCCGCGCACCATCAACGGGCGCCAGTACTGGCAACTCAGTTTCGTCGAGAACCGCGCCGACAAGGTACAGCGGTGCGAAAGCTTCCTGGTGGCGCAGACCGGCAACCAGATCCTGGTCGAAGACTTCGAGAACGATGCGGTGATGTCGCTGGACGACTGGCGGCGCGGGATCCACCGGATCCAGTTGAAGTCGGCGGACTGACGATGCCTGCCGGGCACGATTGAGCGGCATCAAGCTCGACCTTGGAGCGCCCGGTATCGTGATCGGGCCGCTGACCGATCGCCACCGTTTCGCGGTAGACGCGTGGCCCACTCCTCCCTCGGTTGGCGGCACCTGCCGCCTGATCATTTCGCGCTTTTCGACTCGCGGCGCTGTTTCGATCTTCACGCGCCGTAGCGCGTGGGCACGAGTGCCCACCCTACGAAAACCCGGACTGCCGGCGTTTTTTCGATTCGCATGCGTCGTACCGCGTGGGCACAGGTGCCCACCCTACGAAAACCCGGGCTACCGGCGTTTTTTCGACTTGCGTGTGCCGTACCGCGTGGGTACAAGTACCCACCCTACGGCAACCCGGCTTTTCGTAGGGTGGACTCCCGAGTCCACGCGGTACAACCCGTGAACACCACCTGCGGTACACGGTAGTTTCGTAGGGTGGGTACTTGTACCCACGCCGTCTCACCGCTTGCATGCCGCAGCCGGCGCACGGCAGTCCGAAAAATCACCCGCCCAGATGCGAAATCAGCATCCTGCGCTGCTCGACCTCGCCGGCTTCCTCCTCGCGCCCATTGTGCGCGTCCACCGACAAGCCCACCGCCATGATATCGATGAGCAGCAGCTGCAAGATCCGCGAGATCATCGACAGGAAGCTGGTGCTGTCCTCTGCGTGGTCGACCGCCAGGCAGACACTGGCCTTGCGCGCCAGCGGCGACTGGCTGTTGCCGATGGCGATGACGTCGGCGCCGGCGGCGCGGGCGATGTCGACCGCCTGCAGCAGCTCGGGCAGGCGGCCCGAATTCGAGATGGCGATCACCACGTCGCCCGGCCCCAGCAGATCGGCCGCCAGCGCGAACAGGTGGGCGTCGCCGTACAGCGCCGTCGGAATCCGGAAACGGAAGAATTTATGCTGGCCATCGAGCGCCACCACGCGCGCGTTGCCCATCGCGTAGAACTCGACGCGCCGCGCGCGGCTCACCAGGTCGATCGCGCGGTCGAGCGAGCGCACGTCCAGGCCGTCGCGGAACTTCAGGATCGCCGACACGGTGTTGTCGATCACCTTGGCCGACAAATCGTGGGTGCTGTCGTTGTTGCGCACCTGGCTGTGGCGCACCGGGATGGCGCCGGTCAGGCTGCTCGCGAACTTCAGCTTGAAGTCGGCCAGGCCGAGGAAGCCGAGCGAGCGGCAGAAGCGGATCACGGTCGGCTGGCTCACTTCCGCCAGGCGCGCGATGTCGGCGATCGGCTCGTTCAGCACCAGGCGCGGCTGCTCCAGCACCAGGCTGGCCACGCGCTGCTCGGCGGGCGTCAGTTCCGGCTGCAGGTGCTTGATGCGCTCCATCAGCGTGTTGGCGCCGCTGCGTCCGCGCAGGTGCTCGGACAGGATGGTCGCCACGCCGTGGAAGGCCGGGTGCGGCGTGGTGATGACGTAGGTCGGAATGCTCGACAGGTAGCTCGAGAACCTGCCTTTTGCTTCGAAGCGGGCCCGGAACGGCGAGCGCGCGAAGTACTCGGTCATGCGCGGCACGATGCCGCCGCCGATGTAGACGCCGCCGAAGGCGCCCAGCGTCACCGCCAGGTTGGCCGCGGCGCCGCCCAGCATGCCGCAAAAGACTTCCAGCACCTCCAGGCACAGCGGGTCGGCGTCGTCGAGCGCGCCGGCGACGATCTGCGCCGCCGTGCGCGGCAGCGTCTCGGCTAGCTCGTTACGCTGGGCCAGCGCCAGGTACATCAACTCCATGCCCGGCCCCGAGATCAGGCGCTCGTTCGAGACGTGCTGCCACTCGCGCCAGGCGTACTGCAAGATCGCGAACTCGCGCTCGTCGCCCGGCGCGAAGTTCACGTGGCCGCCCTCGCTGCCCAGGGTGACGAAGCCGTCGGCGGTCGGGATCAGGCCCGACACGCCCAGGCCCGTACCCGGCCCGAGCACGCCGATCACGGAACCGGCGGCCGGCTTGCCCTCGCCGACCTGCAGCAGGTCCTCGGGCCGCAGCACCGGGATCGCCATCGCCAGCGCCGTGAAGTCGTTCACCACCAGCAGCGTCGACAGGCCCAGTTCGCGCCGCAGCGCCTCGGTCGAGAACTCCCAGGCGCGGTTGGTCATGCGCACCTGGTCGCCATGCACCGGATTGGCCACCGCGAAGGCGGCGTGGTGCAGGCCCGGGTCGGCATGCTCGGCCAGGTAGTGACGCAGCAGCGGCACGATGCCGTCGAAGCGTTCGCATTCGAGCACCGCGACCGAGCGGAACACGCCGGGCGCGCTCTGCAGCGCGAAGCGCGCATGCGTCGCGCCGATGTGGGCCAGCAGGCGCGGGCCGTCGGCGAACGCGGTGCGCGCGAACTTCTCGGGCTCCTGCCCGCTCTCCATCAGGCGACCTTGCCTTGCGGGGCCCGACCGAACCAGGCGCCGTAGGCCGGCAGCGTGACGCGGCCGTTGGCGGCCTCGCCCGGCAGGCCGTGGCCTTCGAGGACCTGCGCAGCGGTGCTCTCCGGCCAGTCGAACGACACCGGCGCGTTCGACAGGTTGAAGGCGGCGAGAATGGTCGGCTCGCCGTCCAGCGTGCGGCGCAGCGCCAGCACCGGTTCCGGCGCATCGAAGAAGGAGATGCCGCCGCGGGTCAGCTGCGGCAGCGCCTGGCGCCAATGGATGATGCGGCGCGCGGCGTTCAGGGCCGAATCCTTGTCGGCTTCCTGCACCGAGGCGGCCGCGGCGATGTGCGGCGCGGCTGCCGGCAGCCACGGTTTGCCGGTGGTGAAGCCGGCGTTCGGGGTCTCGTTCGTCCACGGCATCGGCGTGCGGCAGCCGTCGCGGCCCTTGAACTCCGGCCAGAAGGTGATGCCGTAGGGGTCCTGCAGCAGTTCGAACGGCACGTCCGCTTCCGGCAGCGCCAGCTCGTCGCCCTGGTACAGGCAAGGCGTGCCCTTCAGCGACAGCTGCATCGCCAGCACCATGGCCGCGAACGCGCTCGGTGCGTCCTCGCCCTTCCAGCGCGTGACGACGCGGATGGCGTCGTGGTTGCCGACCGACCAGGAAGCCCAGCCGCCCTGCACGCGCGCCTCGAATTCCTCGACCTGGGTGCGGATGTGCTTCGCCGTGAATTCCGGGGTCAGGAGGTTGAAGCTGTAGGCCATGTGCAGCTTGTCGCCGTCCGCCGTGTACTCGGCCATGCAGGCCAGGGCGTCGTCGGCGCCGACTTCGCCGATCGACACCGCGCCGTATTCGTTCAGCAGCGCGCGGATCTTCTGCAGGAAGGCGATGTTCTCCGGGCGCGTCTTGTCGTAGATGTGCGACTGCATGCCGTAGGGGTTGACGTCGGTGACGGACGCCGTATCGCGCTTGGTCGCCGGCGGGTTGCTGCGCAGCTCGGTGTCGTGGAAGTGGTAGTTGCAGGCGTCCATGCGCACGCCGTCGACGCCGCGTTCGAGCCAGAAGCGCAGCGCGTCCAGGTGGGCCTGCTGCACGTCTGGGTTATGGAAGTTCAGTTGCGGCTGGCTGACCAGGAAGTTGTGCATGTAGTACTGCTTGCGGCGCGTGTCCCACTGCCAGGCGGAGCCGCCGAAGACCGACATCCAGTTGTTCGGCGGATTGCCGTCCGGTGCGGCGTCGGCCCAGACGTACCAGTCGGCCTTGGCGTTGTCGCGGCTGGAGCGGCTTTCGACGAACCAGGGGTGGGCGTCGGCGGTGTGCGCCATCACCTGGTCGATCATGATCTTCAGGCCCAGGCTGTGCGCCTTGGCGACCATGGCGTCGAAGTCGGCCAGGGTGCCGAACAGCGGATCGACGTCGCAGTAATCCGAGATGTCGTAGCCGAAGTCCTTCATCGGCGACTTGAAGAAGGGAGACAGCCAGACGATGTTCACGCCCAGGCTGGCGATGTAGTCGAGCTTGGCGGTGATGCCGGGGATGTCGCCGACGCCGTCGCCGTTGGTGTCGAGGTAGCTGCGCGGGTAGACCTGGTAGATGATGGCTTCGCGCCACCAGTCGTTCTGTTGCGTGGGAGTCTGGGTCATGACGGGAGATCCGGTAAGTTTCGATGAGTAAGTCGACAGCTGCTTTTTACGCAATATACAGCAGCTTTTTCAACTTTACAATCTGGCCCGAATGCCCGTATTTATGCAAATTTCCTTTGCATTCAATGGCTTGTATTCAAATAGTATTTGCAACTAGCTCAACAAAAGTAGCTAAACTACGGTTCAGTTGATGGAGCATTATTTTCCTGTTGCAAAGACCCTGCTGGCGTCATAGCATCCCGGGTTACTTCACTTCCAGGACGAGTCCATGAACCAGCCGACCACGCCCTCATCCAGCGGGCGCATGCCCCGCCAGATCCCGTACATCATCGCCAACGAAGGTTGCGAGCGCTTCAGCTTCTACGGGATGCGCAACATCCTGACGCCCTTCCTGATCTCGACCCTGCTGCTGTTCCTGCCGGAGTCCGAGCGCACCGGCGAGGCCAAGCACGTCTTCCACACCTTCGTCATCGGCGTCTACTTCTTCCCGCTGCTGGGCGGCTGGCTGGCCGACCGCTACTTCGGCAAGTACAACACCGTGTTCTGGCTCAGCCTCGTGTACTGCGCGGGCCACGCCTGCCTCGCCATTTTCGAAGACAACGTCAAGGGCTTCTATCTCGGCCTGGCCCTGATCGCGCTCGGCTCGGGCGGGATCAAGCCGCTGGTGTCGAGTTTTGTGGGCGACCAGTTCGACCAGACCAACAAGGACAAGGCGAAGATCGTGTTCGACGCCTTCTACTGGATCATCAACTTCGGCTCCTTCTTCGCTTCGCTCCTGATGCCGCTGTTCCTGAAGAACTACGGCCCCTCGGTCGCCTTCGGCATCCCGGGCATCATGATGTTCATCGCGACCATGGTGTTCTGGAGCGGGAAGAAGAAGTACGTGCACGTGCCGCCGGCCGCGCCGAACCCGCACTCGTTCTCGCGCGTCTCGCGCACCGCCCTGTCGACCAACGGCCCGGGCCGCACCGTGGCCATGGTCGGCGTGTTCGGCGCGATCGCGTCGCTGCTGATGTCGCCGCAGTGGGGCTTCGTGATCGCGGCCTGTACCGCCCTGGTGCTGCTGCTGGCCTTTGTCGGCGCCGGCATCTCGATGCAGCTCGAACGCGCGCGCGGCCACCATCCGGACGAAGCGGTCGACGGCGTGCGCGCCGTGCTGCGCATCCTGGTCGTGTTCGCGCTGGTCACGCCGTTCTGGTCGCTGTTCGACCAGAAAGCCTCGACCTGGATCGTGCAGGCCAATTCGATGACCACCCAGTTCTCGGTGTTCGGCAACGAGTTCACCCTGCTGCCGGCCCAGATGCAGGCCCTGAATCCGCTGCTGGTGATGCTGCTCATCCCCTTCAACAACCTGGTGCTGTTCCCGATGCTGGAAAAGTTCGGCCTGCGGCCCACGGCGCTGCGCCGCATGACGGCCGGCATCGCCTTCTCGGCCCTGTCCTGGCTGGTGATCGGCGCGATCCAGGTCTCGATGGACGCCGGCACCCCGACCTCGATGGCCTGGCAGATCCTGCCCTACGCGCTGCTGACGATGGGCGAAGTCCTGGTCTCGGCCACCGGCCTGGAATTCGCCTACAGCCAGGCCCCGGCCTCGATGAAGGGCGCGATCATGGCGCTGTGGAGCCTGGCCGTCACGGTCGGCAACCTGTGGGTGCTGGTGGTGAACGCGGCGGTCAAGAACGACGCCGTGGTCAACTCGATCGCCGACTCGGGCCTGTCCGTGATCGCTTTCCAGATGTTCTTCTTCGCCGGCTTCGCGGCCCTCGCCGCGATCGCGTTCGGGTTGTACGCCAAGCGCTACAAGATGGTGGACCACTACCGCAGCACCGAAGGCGCCAAGGCGCCGGCGGCGGCCAAGGTCTGACTCGTCTCCTGCGGCGGGAGTGCCCGCCGCACCACGTAGGGTGGGCGGGGCTCCCGCCCACGCGGTGATCGCTACCGGCTCCGATAACGCGCCTGATGATCTCCCTGCCAACGTCCACCGCGTGGGCGGCACGGCCGCCCACCCTACAAACCGGGGCCTTCAGCAAACCTAGTAAAATTACATCAGCAGTCGCCGCCGGCTCAGCTGATCTCCTAGGTATGATCTGAGTAAGCTGTAGCAAAATTACGTCAACCGTAACCTCAGCCGAACATGATTCGATACGCTCCCCTCCCCGCCCTCCTCGCCGCCGCCTTCAGCGCCTCCGCCCACGCCGCCATTCCGCTGGAGACCTGCGACAGCCCCGCCTTCGCGCAGACGCTGGCCGCGGCGCCGCAGGCCTTCGAGGCGCACGCCGTCTGGCTCGACCGCCGGCTGGCGAAGTGGCCCGGCGCGCCGGCCGGTGGCCGTTACCGGCTGTATCACTCGCCCAAGGCCGGCATCGAGGCGAAGGTCGGCGCCAGAGTCGACGGCGCGGCGGGCGCACTCCAGCTCGACGTCGTCGAAGCCGTCCCGCCGGAAGCCGCCGCACGCTTCAAGTACGTTCGCGACGGCGCCGTGCTGGCGGTGCGCGCAGCCGACCTCGAACGCCTCCCCGCCCTGCACCGCGAACAACTGGTGCTGGTGCGCGAAGCGGGCGACGGCACGGTCCTGGCCGCGACCCGCCTGCAAGCCGCCGGCGCGCTCGACGACCTGTATGCCGAAGCCGAACAGGTGCCTGGGCTCGGCGCCACGCCGGCGAAGAAGCGCACCGGCTTCAAGCTGTGGGCGCCGACCGCGCAGCAGGCGGCCGTCTGCGTGTTCGAGACCGGCAGCGGCCGCGCCGGCGCCGTGCACCAGATGAACCTCGACGCCGCCACCGGCGTCTGGAGCGCGCAAGTCCCGGGCGACCTGTCGGGCCGCTACTACAAGTACGCCGTCGACGTGGTCGCCAATGACGCCGGCCTGGTGCGCAACCTGGTCACCGACCCGTATTCGGTCAGCCTGACCACGGACTCGCGGCGCAGCTACGTCGCCGACCTCGACGCGCCGGCGCTGAAGCCAGCAGGCTGGGACAAGGACACCGCGCCCAGGACCGTGAAGGCCGCCACCGACATGGCCGTCTACGAGCTGCACGTGCGCGACTTCTCGCGCGACGACGAGACCGTGCCGCCGGCGAAGCGCGGCAAGTACACGGCCTTTGGGGAAGCCGACTCGAACGGCATGCGCCACCTGAAGGCGCTGGCGAAGGCCGGCATGACCGACATCCACCTGCTGCCGGTGTACGACATCGCGACCATCCCCGAACAGGGCTGCGCGCTGCCGCGGCCATCGGGTGCGCCGGACGACGAAGCCCAGCAGGCCCTGATCCGCAAGACCGCGCATACCGACTGCTACAACTGGGGCTACGACCCCTGGCACTACAACGCGCCGGAAGGCAGCTACGCCAGCGACCCGCAAGACGGCGCGCGCCGCATCGTCGAGTTCCGCGAATTGGTGATGAACCTGCACCGCGCCGGCCTGCGCGTCGGGCTCGACGTGGTCTACAACCACACCTTCGTCGCCGGCCAGGACGAAAAGTCGGTGCTCGACCGCATCGTGCCCGGCTACTACCACCGCCTCGATGCGAAGGGCGGCGTCGAGCGCTCGACCTGCTGCGACAACACCGCCACCGAGAACCGCATGATGGGTAAACTCATGATCGACTCGGCAGTGTTGTGGGCGAAGCACTACAAGATCGATTCCTTCCGCTTCGACCTGATGGGCCACCAGCCGCGCGACACGATGGAGCGCCTGGAAGCGGCGGTGAACAAGGCGACCGGCCGCAAGGTGCAGCTGATCGGCGAAGGCTGGAATTTCGGCGAAGTGGCGAACGGCGCGCGCTTCGTGCAGGCCTCCCAATTGTCGCTGAACGGCAGCGGCATCGGCACCTTCAGCGACCGCGGGCGCGACGCGGCGCGCGGCGGCGGCGCGGGCGATGCGGGCGACGCCGTGGTCAAGCAGCAGGGCTGGATCAACGGCCTGGTCTACGACGCCAACGCCCGCGCCGGCGAGCGCCCGGCCAGCGACCTGCTGCGCAGCGCCGACATGGTGCGCATCGGTCTCGCCGGCACCCTGCGCGGCTACCCGCTCACGACCTACGACGGCAGCACCCGCAAGCTGGAGGACATCCGCTACGGCGACCAGCCGGCCGGCTATGCCAGCCAGCCCGGCGAGACCGTCAACTACGTCGAGAACCACGACAACCAGACCCTCTACGACAGCAACGCGCTCAAGCTGCCGCTGGCGACCAGCACCGCCGACCGCGCCCGCGTGCAGGTGCTGGGCCTGGCCCTGACCGCCTTCAGCCAGGGCGTGGCCTATTTCCACGCCGGCTCGGACATCCTGCGTTCGAAGTCCCTGGACCGCAACAGCTTCAATTCGGGCGACTGGTTCAACCGCCTCGACTGGACCTACCGGACGAACCACTTCGGCACCGGCCTGCCCCCGGCCGACGACAACGCGAAAGACTGGCCGCTGTTCAAGCCGCTGCTGGCCAACCCGGCGCTGGGTCCGGAGCCGGCCGATATCGCCTTTGCGCGCGACGCCTTCCGCGACCTGCTGGCGATCCGCGCCAGCTCGACCTTGCTGCGCATGCGCTCGTCCGACGACGTCGTCCAGCGCCTGCGCTTCTTCAACACCGGGCCGAAGCAGGAGCCGACCGTGATCGCGGCCCACATCGACGGCCGCGGCTACGCGGGCGCGCGCTTCGCCGGCATCACTTACCTGGTCAACGTCGACAAGGTGGCCCACGTCGTGGTCGACCCGCAGGCCGTTGGCCGCCGCATGCGGCTGCATCCGGTGCACACGGCAAAGACGGCGGGCGACAAGCGCGCCGCCAGCGCCGGCTACAACAGCGACAGCGGCACCTACAGCATCCCGCCGCGCACTGCCGTCGTCTTCGTCGAGGATTGACGAGCGGGCGCGGCGCCAGCCGGCCGGCCGCGCTCAGTCCTGTGCGCCGCCGCGCTCCAGGGCCAGCGCAATGGCATGCGCCAGCGCCGTCAGGGTGTAGGGCTTGCGCAGGAACTGGACGTGCAGCGTGTCCAGCCGCCCCGGGTCGACCATGTAGCCGCTGGTAAGCACCACCGGCAGGCCGGGGTGGCGGCTGGCGAGCCAGTTGACCAGGCCGATCCCATCCATACTGCCCGGCATCATCACATCCGACAGCACCAGGTCGATCCCGCTGTAGTCGGCCTCGAGCGCCGCGTCGGCGCTGTCGACCACCGTGATCTCGGCGTCGAGCGCGGACAGCAGCGACGACATGGTCTCCGCCACCACCGGGTCGTCCTCGACGCACAGGATGCGTGTACCCGCCAGCGCGTGCGCCGGCACTTCGGGCGCGGCCGCCTGCGCCCCGCCCGCCGCCTCGGCCGCCTCGGCACTACGCGGCAGCAGGATGCCGACCGTGGTGCCGACCTGCTCGCGGCGGATGAACGCGATGCCGTGGCTCTGGCTGGCAAAGCCGTAGACCTGCGACAGCCCGAGGCCGGTGCCCTTCCCGACCGACTTGGTCGTGAAGAAGGGTTCGAATGCCTGGCGCGCCGTTTTTTCGGACATGCCTTCGCCGTCGTCGGTGAGGGTGATGCGGACATACTCGCCGGCCAGGCTCGCCGCTTCCGGCAGGCCGGGGTCCGGCAATGCCAGGTTGTCCGCGGCAAGGACCAGGCTGCCGCCGCCGGGCATCGCATCGCGCGCGTTGCCGGCCATGTTCAGGAGCGCCGCGTCGAGCTGCGCCGGATCGACGGAGACCGGCCACAGGTCATGCGCCATGCGCAGGCTGAAGCGCACCCGGGGACCGATCGCGCCGGCCAGCATCTCGGCCGATGCGTGCAGGTACAGCGGCAGGTCGAGGACGACGTTGTTCAGGGGCTGGCGCCGCGCATACGCCAGCAGCTGCTGGGTCAGCGATGCGCCGTGGCTGGCCGCGCGGCGGATGCTGTCCAGCGCGCGCACGAGGCGCTCGTTCGCGTCCTTTGCCAGCAGCATGCGCAACAGCGTTTCCGAACCCGAGATCACCTGCAGGATATTGTTGAAGTCATGGGCGACGCCGCCCGTCAGCCGGCCCAGCGACTCCAGGCGGCGCGCCTCGGCCAAGGCCGTCTCCACCCGGCGCCGCTCGCCGATCTCGCGCTCCAGCGAGGCGGTGCGTTCCTTGACCGCGGCCTCGAGCGTGCTGGCATGCCGCTCCAGGGCCCGCCACTGGTCGCGCACGGCGAATTGCAGCCGGCGTGCACGCAGGGCCGAGCGGATCGACATCAGCAGGACGTCGCGCGAGGTCGGACGTTCGATCAGCGTGACGTTGCCGAAGCGCGCCAGGCGCGCGAAGCGGTTGCTGTCGACCTGCACGCCCGGCTGCCCGGCCAGGGTCAGCAGCGGCAGGTCGGACCATGGCGGCTGGCGCCGCAGGCTGGCGTCCAGTCCCTCCAGCGAGCACCGGTCCAGCCCTTCCTCGGTGACGATGGCGCACCAGGCCTGCTCGTCCAGGCAGGCATAGAAACCGGCAGCGTCGGCGCACGTGCGCACCTCGACGCCCTCTTCCTCGAGCATGCGGCCGAGCGCAGCCGCGTCGCCTTCGACCGGCGCGAAGACGACGACGCGGGCCAATCGGGCCTCAGGTCTCAAGGTTCGCCACTCCCACCTCGTCCACCGGAACGCCGATGCGTTCGCCGATCTCGATGCCGGCATCGGTCAGGCGCAGTTCGCGCACGTCGTGCTCGTGGCGGCCGTCGCGCCGCTTCAGGGCGCAGATGGCCTTGTAGACCACGTTGTCGTGCTCGTAGTAGCGAAGGGAGACGATGTTGTCGGTGATGATGCTCAGCGCGTCCGGCTCCTTCGAGGTATCGAGGCGGGCCGAATGGGCGCCGATGATAATCGACGTCACGTTCATGTTGCTCAGATACGAGAACAGCTCGTTCATCTGCAACAGCAGCGACTTCTCTTCCCGGATCACGTCGAGGTAGGAATTGATGCAGTCGATGATGATGAGGCGCGCGCCGCGGTCTTCGACGATGCGCCTGACGTTCCAGATGAATTCACCCGGGGAGATGCGCGAGGGATTGATGCGGCGAAGATGGAAGCGGCGCTGCTCGTCGGAAGCGCTATCCTGGTGCATGTGCTCGACCATGCGCGAGCGCAGCGTGCTCTCGGATTCGTCGAAGCTGAAGTAGCCCACGTGGCAGCCGCTCTGCACCGCGGACAAGGCATATTGCAGGGCCACCGTGGATTTGCCGACGCCCGACGGGCCGACGATCATCGTCGAGCTGCCGGCGGTGAGCGCGCCGCCGACCAGGCGGTCGAGATTGGCGACGTTGCTGGCGATGTCGAGGGCATCGTCGTCGCGCCGGTGTTCCTGGGCGATCAGGCTCGGGAAGACCAGGATCTCGCTCTTCTTGATCGCGTAGTCGTGCCAGCCGCTCTGGAAGTCGCCGCCGCGCAGCTTGACGACGCGCATGCGCCGGCGCGCGGCCCCGAAGCTGCGCTCGAGCTGCTCGAGCGTCACCACGCCATGCACGGCGCTCTGCAGTTCGTATTCGCGGCCATCGGCCGTGAGGTCGTCGAGCATCATGACCGTGGCCCCGAGCGCGGAGAGCCGTTGGCGCAGGTCGATGATCTGGCGCCGGTAGTGCGCGCTGTCGCGCGCCAGCAGGCGCACCTCGACCATCGAGTCGATGACGACGTGCACGGCGCCGCTGGCGCCGATCGTGTCGGCGATGCGGCTCACCAGGGCCGACAGTTCGGTATCGGTCGGCAGCAGGATGGTCTGCGCGGACGCCGTGTCCGGCGGCAGGGGCATGATTTCCTCGATGGCGATGCCGTCCAGGGACCAGCCGTGGCTGTTCGCGGTGGCCAGCAGCTCTTCCCGGCTTTCGGACAAGGTGACATACAGGCAGCGCTGGTCCAATGATGCGGCATGGATCAGGTAACGCAGGCCCAAAGTGGTTTTCCCGGTGCCGGGCCGGCCTTCGATCAGGTGGACCCGCTGGCGGATCAGGCCGCCGCGCAGGATGGCATCCAGCTCCGGGATGCCGGTGGGAACACGTTCAATATCGGGATTCATGGCTGCCTTTGCATAAAATGAAGGATCGCCGCAGCCGACGACCAGCGGATGTCCAAGACATTCTATTTCATGCAGGCGGCATTGATTGTTATTTGACTAACAAAGGAATGCGACAACAAGCTCTCGCGGCCGCGCCCGCGCGCGCCCTCCGGCCATGCCCGGCGCCGGTGTTCCTGACCATCGAGGGTCGGACTGCCGCTACAATACGCCTTCGCGCCGGCGCCCGCCGGGACAGCTTCCAAGGCTTCGGAATACACGATGAGAACGCGCCCCTACCTGTCGGAAGTCAGCCTCAAGCCCTCGGCCGAGGCGCATGCGGGCAGCTTTCCGTTTTCCCTGCCGGTGGTGCGCGCGCTGGGCCGGTTGCCCCTGCATCCGCAAGTGACCTTCTTCGTCGGCGAGAACGGCTCGGGCAAGTCCACCCTGCTCGAAGCGATCGCCGTGGCGATGGGCTTCAATGCGGAAGGCGGCAGCCGCAACTTCCGTTTCGCGACGCGCGAATCGCATTCCGGATTGCACGCGCACCTGCGCCTGGTGCGGGGCATCGCGCTGCCGCGCGACGGCTTCTTCCTGCGCGCGGAAAGCTTATTCAACGTCAGTACCGAGATCGAGCGGCTGGACCATGAAGGCACGGGAGGCGGCCTCCTCGCTGCTTACGGCGGCAAGTCTCTGCACGAGCAGTCGCACGGCGAAGCCTTCCTGAGCCTGTTCATGGAGCGATTCGGAGGCAACAGCTTCTACGTCCTCGACGAACCGGAAGCCGCCCTTTCCCCGCAGCGCCAGCTCGCCATGCTCAGCCGCCTGCACGACCTGGTCCAGGACGGCAGCCAGTTCCTGATCGCGACCCACTCGCCGATCCTGATGGCCTACCCGCACGCATCGATCTACGAATGCGGTGCGCAGGGCATCCGCAAGGTGGGGTACGAGGACACCGAGCACTACCGCGTCATGCACGACTTCATCGCCAACCCGCAGCGCATGCTGAAGGTGCTGCTGGAGCCGTGAATATGAACTGCGGCTAACGCAGCCGGATCTCCGCCACCATCTCCTGGTTGCAGTCGATGCCGATCTCCACGAAGCCGAAGCTCCGGTAGAAGACGCCCGCGCGCGCGTTGTGCGGGTGGTAGCAGATGTTGATGACCTCGACGTCCGGCGCCGCCTTGATTTCCTCGAGCAGGAGTTCCATCGCGCGCCGGCCGATGCCCTGCGATTGCAGCGCGAAGTCGACCATGAAGCGGTAGATGCCGTAGTGGCCGGGCCGGCCGTCGTCGGCGCGGTTGTACATCGCGAAGCCGACCGCACGCTCGCCCTGGTAGATCGCGCGCGGCACCAGGCAGTCGTAGAACTTCGCCTGCGCGATCGAATAGGCGTTCGTGTGCAGCAGGTCGCGCTGGTGCGCGGGCAGCTCCATGTCCATCAGCGTCTCGAAGTTTTCTTCGGTGACGTCGCGCAGGGTGATCGTCACGGCGTCACACGTCCAGGTGCGAAATGAGCAGCTTGCGCTTCTCGATATCGCCATCCTGCTCCGCCTGGGCGCCGAGCGAGATCCCGACCGCCATGATGTCGATGAGGAGCAGTTGCAGGATGCGCGAGATCATCGACAGGAAGGTGGTGCTGTCCTCGGTATGGTCGACCGCGAGGCAGACGTTGGCCTTCTTCGCCAGCGCCGACTTGCTGCTGGTGATGGCGATCACGCTGGCGCCGGCATGGCGCGCGGCGTCGACCGCCGCCAGCAGCTCGGGCGCCTGGCCCGCCGTCGAGATCGCGACCACCACGTCGTTCGGTTTGAGCAGTTCGGCCGCCAGCTGGAACAGGTGGGCGTCGCCGTGGGCCGTGGTCGGGATGCGGAAGCGGAAGAATTTATGCTGGCCGTCCAGCGCCACCACGCGCGCATTGCCCATGGCGTAGAACTCGACCTTGTTCGCGCGGCGCAGCATCTCGATGGCGCGGTCGATCGCGTGCACGTCGAGCCCGTCGCGGAATTTCAGGATGGCCGAGACCGTGTTGTCGATCACCTTGGCCGACAAATCGTGGGTGCTGTCGCTCATGCGCACCTGGCTGTGGCGCACCGGGATCGAGCCGGTCAGGCTGCCGGCGAACTTCAGCTTGAATTCGGCCAGGCCCTGGAAGCCGAGCGAGCGGCAGAACCGGATCACGGTCGGCTGGCTGACGTCCGCCAGGCGCGCGATCTCGGCGATCGGCTCGGACAAGACCTTCCTCGGATGCTCCAGCACCAGGCTGGCCACCCGCTGCTCGGCCGGCGACAGCTCGTGCTGCAGGTGCTGGACGCGCTCCATCAGCGTGTTCGCGCCGCTGCGCCCGCGCAGGTGTTCGGACAGGATCGTCGACACGCCGCGCAGTGACGGGTTCGGCGTCATGATGACGTAGGTCGGAATCGCGGCCAGGTAATCGCTGAAGCGCCCTTTCGCCTCGAAGCGCGCGCGGAACGGGGACGTGGCGAACCACTGCGCGATGCGCGGCACGATGCCGCCGCCGATGAAGATGCCGCCGAAAGCGCCCAGCGTCACCGCCAGGTTGGCCGCCGCGCCGCCGAGCATGCCGGCGAAGCATTCGAGCACTTCCAGGCAGAGCGCATCCTTGTCCTCGAGCGCGCAGGCGACGATTTCCGCCGCCGTGCGCGCCGGTGCATCGATGCCGTTGCGTTCGGCCAGCGCCCGGTAGACCAGCTCCATGCCGGGACCGGACAGGATGCGCTCGTTCGAGACGTGCGGCCACTCGCGCCAGGCGTACTGCAGGATCGCGAACTCGCGCTCGTCGCTTGGCGCGAAGTTCACGTGGCCGCCCTCGCTGCCGAGGGTGATGAAGCCGTCCGCGGTCGGGATCACGCCCGACACGCCCAGGCCAGTGCCGGCGCCGAGCACGCCGGCCACCGCATGCGGCGCCGGCTTGCCGCCGCCGACCTGCAGCACGTCGCCGGCGCCGAGGCCAGGCAGCGCCATCGCCAGCGCGGTGAAGTCGTTGACGATCAGGAGGGTCGACCAGCCCATGGTCCTGCGCACCTCGTCGGTGGAGAACTGCCAGTCGCGGTTGGTCATGCGCACCAGGTCGCCGCTGATCGGGTTGGCCATCGCAAAGGCCGCGTGCGCGATGCGCTCGCCGCCATGCTCGCCGAGATAGGCGGTCAAGAGCGGGACGATGCCGCCGTAGTCGTCGCAGCGCAGGACCGCGGTCTGGCGCAGCACGCCGGGCGCCGTCTCGAGCGCAAAGCGGGCATGGGTGGCGCCGATGTCGGCCAGCAGGCGCGGGCCGTCGGCGTAGGAAGCACGGCTGTTCTTGTGTTCGGTGTCTGGTACGGTGCTCATTTCATGACTGCTGGGATACCTCTGGAGCCATACAGGATAGCATTGTTTGATTGCTACCAGATGGGTATCTGCGGCCAGGCCCTGCATCGCTGCCCGGCAGGCGCGCTAGCCCTCCCTTTTCGGCTCGCAGGAGTAGGAACGTTCCAGTTCGTTGAGCACAGTCACGCTGGTGAGCTTGCCGGCGCCGTCGTAGCCGAGGGCAATCGTCTGCTTGTCCGGCATGAGCAGGCTCAGCGCCATCGTACGGCCGGCATCGTCGAAGGTGAACATCTCGGTCTCCGCGCCCGCGATGTCGAACTTCGTGCCGCCGATCTGCAGCACGTCGCCGTCGATCTCGACGTCGGTGTCGCGGCGCACCAGGAGGTTTTTGTTGTCGAGGCAGCTGACCGTCTGCCGCTTCGCGTCCAGGAGGCCCGAGAACACGGCACGCAGCGGCCTGGCGCTCAGCTTGTCGATGCCGCCGACTTCGCTGCACATGAGGCCGATGTCATCGCGATTGATGATGGCACTGCCCTTGCCGCCTTCGGCGGACTGCAGCAACAGGTCGCCGCCCTTGCCTTCGTCGACGGAAAACATGAACATCGCGCCGTAGCCGCCGTCCTTCTGGCGTTGGCGCGTCAGCATGACTTTCCTGGCCTCGCGGAAATCGAGCTCCATGCCGCTGGAAGAGGCCTTGCCGTCGGCGCCGACCGTGATCGTGGCATCCATCTTGCGCATGTCCGGCTTGCGCATGCAGGCGCCGCTGTAATCGCCGGCCACCAGCGGACCGACCACCTTCCAGTAATCCGCTTTCGGTGGCGGCGGCTCCTCGGCCTGGATGTCGGTCTCGGCTTGTTCGCCGCCCTCTGCCTGCGCCTGCGCCTGCGCCTGCGCCTGCGCCTGGGTTTCGTCTGCGTCAGCGGATTCGTCCTTGTCCTTGCTGCAGGCTGCCAGCAGGAGGGAAAGCATGAGGGCGGACAGCAATGCGGTACGGCGGATCATGAGTGGCTCCAATGAATGAGAGCCCTCACGCTAGCATACTAGTTGTATTTTTTTCAATGCGACGCGGATAATCGTTCCATCGGCGGCAGTCTCTTCAGCGCGGATACACGAATCCCGTCCGGATATCCATCGGCACCAGCTTGCCGCCCTCGCGCACCATCAGCCGCTGCGGCGGCTCCTCGCCCGCCAGTGCGCGCCAGAAGACGGGCAGGCCTTCGCCCTTGCGCAGCAACTCGTCGGTGCGTTCGAACACGTTGTTGCAGCCCGTGGCCTTGAGCAGCGCCTGCACGACAGCGACCTTCCACAGGTCGACGCCGGCGGCGTTGAATTGGCAGACCAGGTAGCCGGCGGCGCCGCCGTAGCCGTGCACCAGCAGGCCCGGCAAGCCATCCTGTTCGCCGTCGACCAGCTGCACCAGCGCCTGCGGATCGGCATCGCGCAGCGCAGCAGCGCGGCGCTCCACGGCGGCCTGCACGCGCCGCTTGATCAGCGCGTGGTCGACCGGTTCGTCCTCGCGCAGGGTCCAGACGCGGGCAGCGATCTGCGATTTCGCGTTATAGGCGGCGCGCGCCAGGAAGCGGCGCGACGAGGACTGCACGATCGCCGTGGCGCCCGGCTTGTTGCGTTCCTGCGGCTTGCCGTCGACCTTCTCGATGGCGGACAGGTAGATCCAGGGATCGCCGGCAAGGATGGATTTTTCCTTGCCCTGTCTGATGGTGATGATGAGCATGTGGGGCTTTCGTTTGCAGGGGCGGGATGATACAGCAAGCCGCCCCTGCCGCCTTGCTTACCTGGGCGCCGCCAGGCCCTTCAGCAGCGCCTCATGGAAGGCCTTCGGGTCCTGCATCTGCGGCGCATGGCCCATGTCCGGGAAGGTCACCAGGGTCGATTTCGGAATCGCCTTGGCCGTCTTCTGCGCCAGCTCCGGATAATTCCCGAGTTGCGGGCGCAGCGCTTCGGGCGCGGCGTCCTTGCCGATCGCGGTCGTGTCCTTCAGGCCGATCAGGAGCAGGGTCGGCATCGTCAACAGCGGAAACTCGTAGACCACCGGCTGGGTATAGATCATGTCGTACAGCAGGGCCGAGTTCCAGGCGACGATCTCCTTGCCCGGACCGCGGTACATCCCGGCCAGCATCTGCACCCAGGGCTCGTATTCCGGCTTCCACTGGTTGACGTAATAGGTCGCCTTCTCGTAGTTGCGGACGCGCTCGGCCGTGGTCTGCAGCTCGCGCTGGTACCACTTGTCGACGCCCAGCGAAGGCACGCCCAGCGCCTTCCAGTCTTCCAGGCCGATCGGGTTGACCAGCACCAGCTGTTCGGTCTGCTGCGGGAACATCAGGCCGTAGCGCACCGCCAGCATGCCGCCGGTGGAGTGGCCCATGATGGTCGCCTGCTTGACGCCGACCGATTCGAGCAGCGCGCGCGTGTTCTCGGCCAGTTGCTGGAAGGTGTACTGGTAGTGCCGGGGTTTGCTGGACTTGCAGAAGCCGACCTGGTCCGGCACCACCACGCGGTAGCCGGCGCTTGCCAGCGCCTTCATGCTGCCTTCCCAGGTCGCGCCGCAGAAGTTCTTGCCGTGCATGAGGACGACGGTGCGGCCGTTGGCCTTGCCGATCGGCGCGATGTCCATGTAGGCCATGTGCAGCTTCACGCCCTGGGAGGTGAAGTCGAATTGCTTGACCGGCGCCGGGTAGTCGAAGCCTTCGAGTTCGGGGCCGTAGGCGGGTTCTTTGGTAGATGCGTCGGCGGCGTGGATGGTCGTGACGGCGCCCAGCGCGAGGACGATGGCCGAGGCGATGCGGTAAGGTCGGTTGAGCGTCATGGGAGCGGCGATCGGGTTATCGGAGCTACAAAGTCTAGCCGATAACCGAAAGCCATGATGCACCGGGCCGCTATCGGAGGGACGTAGGGTGGACGGCTACACCCGGGCGTGTGCATGCCCGGGACTGTGACGCCGCCCACGCGTTCAAGTCGCGCGTGGGCAGCGGCTCCGCTCGATAGCGCGATGGGTCATACGTGCGTTGAACGCGTGGGCGGCGCACACGCCAACGATGTGCACACCGCCCGGTGTAGCCGACCACCCTACGCCGGCGGTGCGACGTGCACGTGCCCCACCGGGTCAGTTCAGCCCGATCAACGCCAGCTTGGCCGTCACCGGGAACTGCACCTTGCCGCCCTTGACCACGGCCGTCGTCCCCGTGTACCAGTCGCGCACGGTCTGGCCGTCCATGAACACGCCGGCCACCGGCACGGCGGTCGGCTTATCGAGCGGCAGGTCGAGGGCGACCACCACGCGGTCGTTCGCGTCCTTGGTTTCCCAGGTGCGCTTGAAGGTGTAGGGGTAGTGCTGGATCATCTGGTGCACGCCCGCGCCGACGGCCGGGTGGGCCTGGCGGAAGCGGCCCAGTTTCAGCCAGTGCTCGCGCACGTCGCGCACGCGGTTCAGGCCGCGCTGGGCGTTCGAGGCCAGCTCGTCCCAGTTCATGAAGGAGCGCAGCGTGGCGTCGCCCTCGGCGCCCTCCACTTTCAACAGGCGCGCGGTCTCGTCGCCGTAGTAGATCTGGGCGGCGCCCGGCGCCAGCAGCAGCTTGGTGGCGCTCTCGTAGGGGCGCTCGCGCATCGGGTCATAGGGCGCGCCATCGTCGTGCGAGCTGAGGTAGTTCAACACCGAGGACCCCTTCATCGGGCCGTTGAGGGCCTTCGAGTAGGCGCTGAACAGGGCCTCGTAGCTCTGCGTCGCATCCTCCTTCATCGCGAAGTTGATCATGCTGTCGAAACCCTGGGCCGGGTAGTCGACCTTCATGCCGCCCAGGTCGAACGCGTGGCCATGCCCGATTGCATAGTTGTAGACTTCGGCCGTCATGTAGAACGGCGTGTCGCCCAGCTTCTTCGAAGGATTGGCGCGCTTCCAGTCCTCGTAGGCCGCGCTCGCGACCTTCTTGAGGTCTTTCCACACGCCCGGCTCGGTGTGCTTGACGGTGTCGGCGCGGAAGCCGTCGAAGCCGTACTTGCGCACCCAGTCGGCGTGCCATTTCATCAGGTAGTAGCGCGGCGCGCGCGGGTAGCCGGTGCGCTTGAAGAAGTCGTCCAGCTCCTTCACCTCGCGCTCGTAGCGCCCTTCCTTCTTCCACTTCTCGACCAGCATCGGCGGCAGGACCACGGCCTTGTTGCTGTCGGTACGGATATCGGGCAGGTTCTTCACCAGGGTGCAGTCGATGGTCGTGCGCGCATCCTTGTAGGTGCAGGCCGGGCCGGTCCGCACCCAGTCGGCCGGCCATACCGGGTCCTTGTCGGTCACCGGACCGGTGTGGTTCATCACCACGTCGAGCAGCACGCGGATGCCGTGCGCGTGCGCGGTGTCGACCAGGGCGCGCACGTCTTCCTCGGTGCCGAGGTTGGCGTCGACCGCCGTGAAGTCGCGCGCCCAGTAGCCGTGGAAGCCATAGCTCCTGCCGGTGCCCTCGTCGGTGCTGCCGTGGATCTGCTCGACCGGCGGTGTGATCCAGATCGCGCTCACGCCCAGCTCGTTGAAATAACCCTCCTTGATCTTGGCCGTGATGCCCGCCAGGTCCCCGCCCATGTAACCGCGCAGCTTGGCCGCATCCTTCGCCCGGCCGTAGGCCAGGTCGTTGCCGGGGTCGCCGTTGTTGAAACGGTCGGTCAGCAGGAAGTAGACGGTCGCGTTCTCCCAGACGAAGGGCTTGGCGGGCGCCGACCAGGGCGCCGGCTGGCCCTGGACCTGGGCGTTGGCCGGGGCCTGGCCGAATGCGGCAAACGCGATCATCAGCGAGACGGCAAGTGCGGGTGGTTTCATGCAGGGTTCCTGTGGTGGTGGGTCGAAATCAGGTAATCACGCTCGGCTGCGCGCGGCCGGTACGGGCGCGCAGTGCCGAGACATCGTCGGCGATCGCGATCAGGCCGGACAGCGCCTGTTGCGTTTCCAGGTCGTGGCGGCCCGGATCGGCCTCGTAGCGCTCGAGGTAGACGCGGATGGTGGCGCCTTCGGTGCCGGTGCCGGACAGGCGGAACACGATGCGCGAACCGTCGGTCATGACGATGCGCACGCCCTGGCGCGAGGCGACCGCCTTGTCCACCGGGTCGGTGTAGACGAAGTCGTCGGCCAGCGAGACGCGGTAGCCGCCCAGCGCCTGGCCGGCCAGCGTCGGCAGTTTTTCGCGCAGCGCGGCCATCATGCCGTCGGCAGCAAGGGCGTCCACGGCTTCGTAGTCGTGGCGCGAATAATAGTTGCGGCCGAAGCGGGCCCAATGCTCGGTCACCAGTTGCGGCACCGACTTGCCGGTGGCGGCGATGATGTTCAGCCAGAACAGCACGGCCCACAGGCCGTCCTTTTCGCGCACGTGATCGGAACCGGTGCCGTAGCTCTCCTCGCCGCACAAGGTGACCATGCCGGCGTCCATCAGGTTGCCGAAGTACTTCCAGCCGGTCGGGGTCTCGAAACAGGACACGCCCAGCGCCGCGGCCACGCGGTCGGCCGCGGCCGAGGTCGGCATCGAGCGCGCGATGCCCTTGATGCCGGCGGCGTAGCCCGGCGCCAGCTTGGCATTCGCGGCGATGATGGCCAGGCTGTCCGAGGGCGTGACCGCGATGCCGCGCCCGACGATCATGTTGCGGTCGCCGTCGCCGTCGGACGCGGCGCCGAACTCGGGCGCGTCGGGGCCGTTCATCAGGGCGATCAGCTCGGCCGCGTTGACCGGGTTCGGGTCGGGATGGTGGCCGCCGAAGTCGGCCAAAGGCTCGGCGTTGATCACGGTGCCGGCGGGCGCGCCGAGGATGCCCTCGATGATCGCCCTGGCATAGGGTCCGGAGACGGCGCTCATGCCGTCGAAACGCATCGTGAAGCCGCGCGCGAACAGGGCGCGAATGGCGTCGAAGTCGAACAGGCGCCCCATCAGTTCGGCGTAATCCGCCACCGGATCGATCACCTCGACCCGCATGCCTTCGAGTTCGGTCTTGCCGACCTGGTCGAGGTTCACGGGCGGCGCGTCGCTGATGCGGTAGGAGCTCAAGGCTTGCGTTTGCGCGAAGATCGCCTCGGTGATCTTCTCCGGCGCCGGGCCGCCGTTGGCGATGTTGTACTTGATGCCGAAGTCGCCGTCCGGGCCGCCCGGATTGTGGCTGGCCGACAGCACGATGCCGCCGAAGGCCGCATGCTTGCGGATCACGCAGCTCACGGCCGGCGTGGACAGGATGCCGCCGCGCCCGACCAGGATGCGCGCCACGCCGTGGGCGGCGGCCATGTGCAGGATGGTCTGGATCGCGCTGCGGTTGAAGTAGCGCCCGTCGCCGCCCAGCACCAGGGTCTGGCCGGACAGGTCGCCGAGGGTCAGGAAGATGGCTTCGACGAAGTTCTCGAGGTAGCCCGGCTGCTGGAATTCGGTGACCTTCTTGCGCAGGCCCGAGGTGCCGGGACGCTGCCCGGCGAACGGCGTGGTCGCCACGGTGTTGATCGTCATGCTCCGCTCCTGTGTATGGACTCGTTTGTTAGCAAAACGTTACGATACGACAGGAGCAAAAATCGCGGCGCAGGGTATTCGTAGGGTGGGCACTCCGTGCCCACGCGGTACTTGCGTATCCTTCCCCCGCGGCGGAGAGAATTCGCTCGAAACCTTTCCGAAGCCGGGAAGCCGTGGCCGCCGGAAGCCGTGCGAGCGAACATTCGGCGCCATGTATGCCAGAGACGCACGCAGCGCGTGGGCACGGAGTGCCCACCCTACGCTGAAACCTCAATCCTGGTTCGGCGCCTTGTCCGTCACCGCCAGCGTCAGCAGCGCCGCCAGCAGCATGCTCGCTCCGCCCAGCACCAGGGTCTGCACGGTGTGGCCGCCGAAGAATTCGCGGGTCACGAAACCGAGCAGCAGGCCGCTGACGATCTGCGGGATCACGACGAAGAAGTTGAACAGGCCCATGAAGTAGCCCATGCGCTTGGCCGGCAGCGAGCCCGCCAGGATCGCGTAAGGCATGGTGAGAATACTGGCCCAGGCGACGCCGACGCCGATCATCGGCAGCATCAGCATGTCCTTGGAATCGATCAGGGCGATGCTCGCCAGGCTCAGGCCGCCGATGGCCAGGCAGGTGAAGTGCACGGTCTTGCGGCTGGTGGCGCGGGCGAACACGGGCAGGATGAAGGCGGCCAGCGCCGACACGCCGCTGTACACCGCGAACATGATGCCGACCTGGTTGCCGGCTTCCTGGAAGGCTGCCGACTGCGCGTCGCGCGTGCCCCAGACCGAGTCGGCGATGGCGCTGCCGGTGTAGATCCACATCGCGAACAGCGCGATCCAGGTGAAGAACTGCACGAAGGCCAGCTGCACCATGGTCTTGGGCATCTTGCCGAAGCCGCCGACGATCTCGGCCAGCGCCACGCCGATGTTGCGCGCCTGCTTGCGCTCGTGCTGGAAGCTGTCGAGGTCGGGCGGCGGCAGTTCGTCGGCGGTGAACACGGTCCAGCTGACGGCGACCATGAACACCAGCGCGCCGGCATAGAAGGAGTAGCGCACGCTGTCGGGGATCGTGCCGTCGACCGGCACGTTCGACACGCCCAGGTGGGTGAAGATGGTCGGTAGCAGCGAGGCGATCACGGCGCCGCAACCGATGAAGAAGGTCTGCATCGCGTAACCGGCGGTCTGCTGCGAGGGGTCGAGCTTGTCGCCCACGAAGGCGCGGAAGGGCTCCATCGAGACGTTGATCGCGGCGTCCATCATCCACAGCACGGCCACCGCCATCCACAGCGCCGAGGAGTTCGGCATCAGGAACAGCGCGATCGCGGCCAGCAGCGCGCCGATGAAGAAGAAGGGGCGGCGCCGGCCCCACTTCGGGTGCCAGGTGTTGTCGCTCATGTAGCCGATCACCGGCTGCACCAGGAGGCCCGTGACGGGCGCGGCGAGCCAGAACAGCGCCAGGTCGTCCGGATTCGCGCCGAGGGTCGAGAAGATGCGGCTGGTGTTGGCGTTCTGCAGCGCGAAGCCGAACTGGATGCCGAAGAAGCCGAAGCTCATGTTCCACAGCTGCCAGAACGACAGGCGCGGCTTGAGCGCGTTGGTATGCATTTCCATCTTTGTCCCCAAGCGGCCCGGCATCAACCGGACTCTCTGTATGTGGCGAACGCCCCACATGCGCGCATCGGCCGGCTGTTGGGCAGGGGCGGCGGATGTCGGTGGGAAGCGTCCCCGTCCGGAAGGCCAGGAGGACGGGCTGGTTGCAGGGTAATTTGTAGCAAAATAACATGGCGTTTTCCGAGTGTCAATCCAGCATTCGCGGTGTAAAATCGGCATGTCTACAGGCTCGACAGTAGTTTTTGTAGTCAAATAACATAACGATACGGAGACACCATGCTCGACATGCAGCGCCGGCTGAGCAATTCTTTCTACGCGTTGACCAGCTTGCCGGCCACGGCGATGGGTTTTGCGCTGTGCATCCAGATTTCCGCCCTCAGCTGGCTACTGAGCACCAAGTACTACCTCGACATCCACGAGATCGGCATCGTCTGGGCCGCCGGGCCGCTGGCCGGCATCCTGGGGCAGGTGATCATCGGCTTCATCAGCGACAAGACCTGGTTCTGGGGCGGACGCCGCCGGCCCTTCATCCTGATCGGCGGCACCCTGGCCGCCCTCTCGGTGTTCCTGCTGCCGCGCATCGAGGTCGTGGCCGACCTGCTGGGCGTGACCAACCTGCTGGTGGTGGCCGTGATCATCGCGCTGACGCTCGATTTGTCGATCAACATCAGCTTCAACCCGACCCGCTCGCTGATCGCCGACGTCACGCCGGAAGGCCAGGCGCGCACGCGCGGCTACACCTGGATGCAGACGATCTCCGGCTTCTGGGGCGTGATGGCCTACCTGATCGGCGCCTTCATCGACAACTATGCGCTGATTGCGATCGGCGTGATCGTCGTGCTGGCCTTCTCGGTGCTGCCGGTGTTCCTGGTCCAGGAGCCGCGCGAACTGGCGCCGGAGACCGCAGCCTCCGCCACGCCCGCCGCCGCGACCAGCACCGACTGGGGCCAGTTGTGGCGCCTGTGGACGGCGCACGCCTTCAGCTGGTTCGGCGTGCAGGCCATGTTCGTCTACATCATCGCCTTCATCCAGCAGCACGTGGTCGCCGCCGGCGCCACGGCCGAACAGGCGGCGGCGCAGTCGGGCCACGTGATCGCGATCTCGTTCGCGGTGATGAACGTGGTCGGCTTCCTGCTGCCCGCGCTGGTGCTGGCGCCCCTGGGCGCGCGCATCGGGCGTGTGCGCACCCAGGCGATCTGCATCGGCATCATGGCGCTGGCTTATTTTGCGATCGCCCTGTTCGCGCGCTCGCCAGCGAGCCTGTACGTGCTGATGGCGGTGGTCGGCATCGGCTGGGCGGCCGTGGTCAGCCTGCCCTTCGCGATCATGAGCGAAAAGGTCGACAAGCGCCGCATGGGCTTCTTCATGGGCCTGTTCAACCTGTCGGTGGTGCTGCCGCAGCTGGCGACGACGGGCGTCGGCTACGTGCTCAGGGACGCGGCCGACAAGAGCCTGCTGTTCCTGATCTGCGGCGGCTGCCTCGCGGTATCGGCCGTGTTGTGGACCTTCGTCAGCGACGCCAGGGCCGCAGAGGCGCTCGAGCCCGCGCTCGCCAATTCGCACTAAGAGAAGGAATCACACATGCACCCACTGCGCCGCCTGCTCTCGCCGCTGTGCCTGGCCATGTTGCTGGCCGCCCCTGTCCTCGCCGCGGCCGCCGACACGGCGCCGCGCAAGGCCTCGACCGCCCTGCCCGGCGTGAGCCTTCTGCCCGAGCTGCTGGACATGCCGGGCCTGGACCGCAAGCGCCAGGTCCGCCTGTATCTGCCGCCGGGCTACGCCACCTCGAACAAGCGCTACCCGGTGCTCTACATGCACGACGGCCAGAACCTGTTCGACGAAGCGACCGCCTACGCCGGCGAATGGAAAGTCGACGAGACGCTCGACGCGCTGGCGAAGGAAGGCAGGCTGGAACTGATCGTGGTCGGCATCGACAACGGCCTGGAAAAGCGCATGACGGAGCTGAACGCCTGGCCGCACGCGCAATTCGGCGCAGGCGAGGGGCGGGAATACACCGACTTCATCGTCAAGGTGCTCAAGCCCCTCATCGACGGCAAGTACCGCACCCTGCCCGACCGCGCCCACACGGCCGTCATGGGCAGCTCGATGGGCGGCCTGGCCTCGCACTACGCGATCGCCCGGTATCCGCAAGTGTTCGGCAAGGCCGGCGTGTTCTCGCCCGCCTACTGGACGGCGCAACCCGCGTTCGACTTCATGACGCAACACCCGGTGCCGAAGGATGCGCGGCTGTTCATGCTGATGGGAGAAAAGGAAGGCGGGACCATGGTGCCGGACGTCGAGCGCATGGCGGCCGTGGTCAAGAAGAGCGGGCATCCGGCGGCGAATACGGTGCTGAAGATCGTGCCGGGGGCGGAACACAACGAGGCGTTCTGGAGCGGGGAACTGCGCGAGGCGTTGTTGTGGATGTTTGCGCAGTAACGCAGGATGAACCGGGCCACGCATGTAATGTAGGGTGGGCGCCCCGGACTCGCGGTCGGGGCGCCGGCTTTCATGTGGCGACACCGCGTGGACACAGGCGCATCGCGCGGCCCGGTCCACCCTGCGGCGCAAGCCGCAGTCCAATCAGCCCTTGCGCGGCTTCTTGAAACCCGGCTTCTCCGCCATGCGGCGCTCGGCGCCGAAGGACTTCTTCGGTGCGCCGGCCTTTTTCGGCGGCGGTGCTTCCTCGCCGTCGCGCGTGATGTTGAGCTGCTGGCCGGCGACCCATACGGTCTTCAGGTGGTCGACCAGGTCCTTCGGCAAATCGTCCGGCAGGTCGAGCGTGGTGAAGTCGTCGTAGATCTCGATGCGGCCGATGTACTTCGACTCGATGCCGCCTTCGTTGGCAATCGCCCCGACGATGTTGCCCGGCTTGACGCCGTTCGCGTGGCCGACTTCGATGCGGTAGGTCGCCATGCCCGGCTCCGGATCGCGCATCACGCGTTCCTTCTTCACGCCGAACTCGCGCTGGCCGCGCGCCGGACGCTCTTCCCAGGTATCGCCGCGCGGCGCACGCGCGGGACGCTCTTCCCAGCCGCCTTCGCGCGGGGCGCGCGCCGGACGGTCTTCCCAGGCGGGCGCCGGACGCGCTTCGCGGTCCGGCTTTTCCAGCAGCAGCGGCACGTCGCCGCGGCCGAGTTTCGCCAGCGCGGCGGCGATGTCGACCGCCGGCACGTTCTGCTCGCGCTCGTATTCCTCGATCAGGGAGCGGAACTGCTCCAGACCGCCCGCGGCCAGGGTCTCGGTGATCTGGTCCTTGAATTTCGCGATGCGCACGTCGTTGACCGCCTTCACGGTCGGCAGCGTCAGCGGCGACACCGGCTGGCGCGTGGCGCGCTCGATGGCTTTCAGCAGGCCGCGCTCGCGCGGGGTGATGAACAGGATCGCCTCGCCACTGCGTCCCGCGCGGCCGGTGCGGCCGATGCGGTGGGTGTAGCTCTCCGGGTCCGACGGCACGTCGTAGTTGATGACGTGGCTGATGCGGTCCACGTCCAGGCCGCGCGCGGCGACGTCGGTGGCGACCAGGATGTCGATCTTGCCGTTCTTGAGCTGCTCGATGGTGCGCTCGCGCTGCTGCTGGGCCATGTCGCCGTTGATGGCGGTCGCCGCGAAGCCGCGCGCCTGCAGCTTGGTCGCCAGTTCCTCGGTGCCCAGCTTGGTGCGGGCGAAGATGATCATGCCGTCGAAGGGCTCGGCCTCAAGGATGCGGGTCAGCGCGTCGAGCTTCTGCATGCCGGCTACCAGCCAGTAGCGCTGGGTGATGTTCTCGGCGGTGCCGGTCTTCGCGGCGACCGTCACTTCGGCCGGATCGCGCAGGTAGGTCTTGGCGATACGCTTGATCGCCGGCGGCATGGTGGCCGAGAACAGCGCGATCTGGCGCTGTTCCGGGGTCTGCTGCAGGATGTGCTCGACGTCGTCGATGAAGCCCATGCGCAGCATCTCGTCGGCCTCGTCCAGCACCAGGGTGGTCAGCTGCGACAGGTCGAGCGAACCCTTTTCGATGTGATCGATCACGCGGCCCGGGGTGCCGACGACGATCTGCACGCCGCGGCGCAGGGCCGACAATTGCGGGCCGTAGCTCTGGCCGCCGTAGATCGGCAGCACGTGGAAACTCTTCATGTGCGCGGCATAGCTCTGGAAGGCTTCGGCCACCTGGATCGCGAGTTCACGCGTGGGCGCCAGCACCAGCGCCTGCGGCGCGCTCTGCTTGGTGTCGATGCGCGACAGGACCGGCAGCGCGAAGGCGGCGGTCTTGCCGGTGCCGGTCTGCGCCTGTCCCAGCACGTCGCGGCCTTCCATCAGCAGGGGAATGGTGGCGGCCTGGATCGGCGACGGCGTTTCGTAGCCGACGTCCTTCAGCGCCTTGAGGATGGGCGCCGGGAGGTTCAGGTCGGAAAACGATGGGATGGGGGTGTCAGACATGGATGAGTTGCTCTTAAATTAATGCGAAAGCGATAGTTTACACCGTCGCCCAGGCAGACGTGGGCCGATTGGCTTGCGTCGCCGATATTGCAATAGAAAAAAGCCCCTGCAGGCATGGTTGCCTGCAAGGGCTCGCTAGTGCTGCCGGGGCAGCTTAGTAAGTGCGAGAAACCGTAGCGAGCGGAAGGAGTGCTGGCCGAGAAGCGCAGCTGTACGGCTGTACAGCGAGCATCGCAGGCCGGCAATCCGACGCGCAGTAGGTTTATCGCACTTACTCTTACAGTTTGTAGTTCAGGCCGAGCAGCATCTGGCGGCCATATTTCGTGTAGCCGCGCGGACGGTCCTTCGTGCCGGCATAGGTCTCGAAGTTGGTGTCGGTCAGGTTGTTGACCTGGAACAGCACCGACAGACCCTTGACTTGCGGGAAGTCGTAGCCCAGCTGCAGGTCGACGACCTTGTCCGCCTTCACGAAGGTCAGTTCGTTGGCGCCGCCGATGCCGCCGATCTCGCCGACGAAGTCGCTGCGATAACGCTGGCTGACGCGGGCCGAGAAACCATCCTTCTCGTAGTAGCCGGTCACGTTGAAGACACGCTTGGACAGGCCCGGCAGCGGGATGTCCATGCCGCCGAAGCGCTGGTCTTCGATGGTGATCTGGCTGCTGGTGAACGAGGCGTTGGCGGTGATGCCGAAGCCGTCGAGCATCGGGTGGATCATGTCCAGCGGGGTCGAGACCGCGAACTCCAGGCCCGACAGGCGGCCGCCTTCGCCGTTGCGCGGCTGGCTCATGGTGCCGATGTCGCTGGTCGCGCCTTCCAGGCGGTACTCGGAGAAGTCACGCGGCATGGTGATGTTGTAGATGTACGACTTCAGGTCCTTGTAGAAACCTGCGGCCGACACATAACCCTTGTTGCCGAAGTACTTTTCGTACGACAGGTCGATCTGCGAGGCGCGCCACGGATCGAGCTGGGCGTTGCCGCCGTTGCCCCATGGGGTGCCGGTGCTTTGCTGGGTCAGGCCGACTTCCAGCGCCGCGTTCAGCTCGTTGAGCTTGGCGCGTGCCAGGGTCTTGCCCAGGCCCAGGCGCACCACCTGCTCGTTCGGCAGGGTCCAGGCCAGGTTCAGGCTCGGCAGGTAGTCGGTGTACGACTTGCCGTCGGTCAGCGGGACCAGGTCGGCGAACGGCCAGGCGCGCAGCGTGTTGGCGGTCGAGCTCTGGTCGGTCTTGACGACCTGCACGCCGACGTTACCGCGCAGCGGCATGGCCATCAGCTCGGTGTCGATGTTCAGCTTGACGTAGCCGGTCTTGACCTTCTCGTCGATGCTCCAGTTCTTGGTCGCGCCCCATGGCACCAGGATCGACGGGGTGTACGGGCCGAAGTTCTGGGCCAGCACGCCGTTGATGTCCCAGCTCAGGGTGTTCGGCAGCGCGTACAGGCTTTGCGAGCCGTTGATCACGTTGGCGGCGAAGCTGCCGTCGCCGATCTTGTTGAAACCGGTTTCCAGGTGCTCTTTTTCCTTCGAGCGCTTGGAGACGTTGAAGCCGACTTCGACGCTGTTGAACGGACCGTCGGCGAACTTGTACTCGACGCTGGCGCGGGCCGAGTTCAGCTTGTCGGTCAGGTTCGGGGCATTGACGTAGCCTTCGCCGAACTGGCCGCCGATGCGGATGTCGTTCGGGTTATCGTAGGTGCCCGACAGGTTCAGCGCGGGAATGGCGCCGCCGCCCGTGTAGTCGAAGCCCAGGGTCTGGCGCGCCTGGCGGCCGGCGTTGATCTCGACCAGCTCTTCCTTGTGGTCGGCCTTCGAGTGGCTCAGGTCGATGACGCCGACCCAGTCGCCCGAGGTGAAGCGGTTGTTCCAGCCGATCGCGGTCAGCTTGTCCTCGCGGGTCATGCGGTTGTTGCGCACCACCGGGTTGACGTCGTTGGCAAGGCCGGCGCGCATCACGCCGTTGACGATGGTCGGGTTGGCGAAGCTGACGGTGCCGTCATCCTTCATCGGGATTTCCATGCCGCGGCGGATCTCTTCCTGGTCGAAGCGCGAGTGGTAGGCGTCGATGGTCGAGGTGAAATTGCGGTTCGGACGGTATTCGAGCACGCCCATCAGGCCGTCGCGCACCTGGTCGCCGGTGACGGCCAGGGCCTTGATGCCCTTCGGTACCTTGACGGTCTGGCCGTTGACGGTGGCGTCCACCCAGTCCCAGGTCTCGAAGGTTTCCGAGACGTTCGGCTTGTCCTGGCGCGCGTAGCCGATCGCCACGCCGATGGTGCGGTTGGCGAACTGGTCGACGTAGGACGCGCTGATGCGGCTGCCGGTGTCCGGCGAACCGGCGCTGACCGAACCCTTGGAATTCTTTTCGCCGCGCACGTTGACGCTGATCGCGCGCTCGCGCAGCGACAGCGGCTTGATGGTCTGCATGTCGACCGTGCCCGACAGGCCCTGGCCGACGACGCCGGCGTCCGAGGTCTTGTACACGGTGACGCCGTTGATCAGCTCCGACGGGTACTGGTCGTATTCGACGGTACGGTTGGCGCTGGTGCTGACCTGCTCGCGGCCGTTCAGCAGCGCGGTCGACAGGTCGCCCGAGGTGCCGCGGATGCTGATCTGCTGCGCCTGGCCATTCACGCGCTGCGACGACAGGCCCGGCAGGCGGGCCAGCGACTCGGCGATCGAGATGTCCGGCAGCTTGCCGATGTCTTCGGCGGAAATGGCTTCGACGATGCCGGTGGCATCGCGCTTGACGGTGATGGCGTCCTCGATGGCGCGGCGAATGCCCGTGACCTGCACGGTCTGGATCGGCGCTTCGGCGGCCGGCTCGGTGACGGCGGTTTGCGCGTAGGCATTACCCGCCATAGCGGTCACGAAGATGGCGCAGCCGGTTGCAACCGGGCTCAGCTGGAATACAAGGCCTGCCGTGTTCGCAGCGCGCTTGTTTGCGAAAATTTTCATTTGTCCCCTCAGTCAGAACTACATAATTTCCCGGAAACAGCTTCAGAGCCACGGCACGGGATCCAAACCAACGTCTTTTTTAGACGTTCTGTCAACGATTCTGTACTAAAACTAGATGCACTGTCAACGGGAGTTGCTTGACACTACGGCGAACCGCAGGCTTTCTCTCTATTGTATAGAATGAAAATAGAAGAACGTTGTATTCGGGCTACAGAACACCGTATGCACGGGTGTAGTCGGACTACAAACCGCTTACTTTTCACCACATGAGTGCAGGAACGCACCAGCTTGGTGCGCCCCTCAGCATCTTTCTGTGATCCAAACGTCAACCGAATGGTCTTGACGCTTGTGCCCGCGGCCGCCTCGCGAATCCCACCGATGTACTTACCGACAACCGCAAGTCCGTCAGTATGTACTTAAACTAGCAACTCATCCGCATTGTCCCATGGGCAGCGCTATAGTATGCTCCCCCAATAATAGAGAGACAACCGGACGCCAACGGCGTATCCGACCAATAATATGTAGCGAAACTACCTCTCCAGCCGCCTGCGCCCCACGCAGCCCTCCATTTCTTGCCGAGTCCGCCATGAGACGTTCTTTTGCAACACTTTTCCTTGCCGCCAGCTGCGCCGGCGCCTTTGCCGCTGCGCCGACCGCCATCGAACACATGGAACCGCCCTTCTGGTGGGCCGGCATGCAGCACAAGGGCCTGCAGCTGATGGTCCACGGCAGGGACATCGGCCGCATGGAAGCGGCGCTCGACTATCCGGGCGTGCGCCTGGTCTCGACCACCCGGGTGCCGAATGCGAACTACCTGTTCGTCGACCTCGAGATCGGCCCCGAGGCGCAGCCGGGCAGCTTCGACATCGTGTTCAAGGGCGATGGCCGCAGCGAACGCTATCGCTACCGGCTGCTGGCGCGCGAACAGGGCTCGGCGCAGCGCCAGGGCTTCGGGCCGGGCGACGCCATCTACCAGATCATGCCGGACCGCTTCGCCAACGGTGACCCGTCGAACGACAACGTGGCCGGGATGCGTGAGCAGGCCGACCGCAGGCATGGCGGCGGGCGCCACGGCGGCGACATCCGGGGCACCATCGACCACCTCGACTACATCGCCGGCCTGGGCTTTACCCAGTTGTGGCCGACGCCGCTGGTCGAGAACGACGCCGCGGCGTACTCGTATCACGGCTACGCCGCCACCGACCATTACAGGATCGACCCGCGCTACGGCAGCAACGAGGACTTCGTGCGCTTGTCGACCGAGGCCAGGAAGCGCGGCATGGGCCTGATCCAGGACGTGGTGCTGTCCCACATCGGCAAGCACCACTGGTGGATGAAGGACTTGCCGACGCCGGACTGGATCAACTACGGCGGCAAGTTCGTTCCGACCCAGCACCACCGCGTCGCCGTGCAGGACCCGTATGCCGCGCAGGCCGACAGCGAGAACTTCACCAAGGGCTGGTTCGTCGAAGGCATGCCGGACCTGAACCAGACCAATCCGCTGGTCGCCAACTACCTCATCCAGAACAACATCTGGTGGATCGAGTACGCCGGCCTGTCCGGCCTGCGCATCGACACCTATGGTTATTCCGACGGCGCCTTCCTGACCGAGTACACCCGGCGCCTGATGGCCGAGTACCCGCGCCTGAACATGGTGGGCGAGGAATGGAGCACGCGCGTTCCCGTCGTGGCGCGCTGGCAGCGCGGAAAGGCCAACTTCGACGGCTACACCAGCCACCTGCCCAGCCTGATGGATTTTCCATTGGTCGATGCGATGCGCAATGCGCTCTCGAAGACCGGCGAGGAAAACGGCCTGAACGAGGTCTACGAGACGCTCTCGCTCGACTACCTGTATCCGGAGCCGCAGAACCTCGTGCTCTTCGGCGGCAACCACGACATGGCGCGCATGTTCAGCGCCGCCGGCGAGGACTTCGACCGCTGGCGCATGAACCTGGTGTTCCTGATGACGATGCCGCGCATCCCGCAGTTCTACAGCGGCGACGAGATCCTGATGACCAGCACGGTGAAAGGCCGCGACGACGCCAGCTACCGCCGCGACTTTCCCGGCGGCTGGGCGGGCGACAAGGCGAATGCCTTCAGCGGCGCCGGCCTCACCAGCCAGCAGCGCGCGGCGCAGGACCTGGTGCGCAAGCTTGCCAACTGGCGCAAGAACCAGCCGGTCATCCACAACGGGCGCCTGATGCACTTCGGCCCCGAGGAGAACACCTGGGTCTACTTCCGATATAACAAGGACAAACGCATCATGGTCGCCATGAACAACAACGATAAACCGATGACCCTGCCCACCGCGCGCTTCCAGGAGATGCTCAAGGGCGCCCCTTCCGGCGTCGATTTCCTGAGCGGGAAGACGGTCGGCCTGGGCCGCGAACTGCGCCTGGCGCCGAAGTCGGTCGTCGTGATCGAACTTCCAGGACTGCCGGAGGCATGATGAAAACTTCCGTACTCGCACGCTCGCTCGCCCTTGCCCTCTCCTTCTCGTTCGGCAGCGCCGGCGCAGTGGAAAAGCCCGGCGTCGACGCCTTCTTCGACGCCATGGCCATCCATGCCAAACCCGGCCAACAGGCGCGCTTCGTCGCCGGCGACAACCTGGCCGGCTACTTCGAGGCCTTCACCCACAGCTACGACAAGGGCGAAGGCTACGTCTTCAAGAGCGGCACCGTCTTCCACAACTACATGAGCTTCGCCGACGGCGTGCAGAACGACCGCACGGGCGGGAGCGAGGAAGTGCTGCCCTGGGGGCACCGCGTGCGCTACGCGAACGGCGCGCGCGAGGAGCTGGCGCTGCTCTCGAAGCAGCAGGCGCTGGCGCTGCGCGTGAGCAGCACGAAGGACGCGACGCTGGCGCTGCGCCCCCTGCTCAAGACCGCGGGCAGCGTGACCCAGGCCGACGGCATCGTCGCCGTGGCGCCCGGCAAGGGCGCGGCCATGTTCATGGCGCTCGCCGCCGACCGGCCGTTCGTCCTGCGCGAAGACCTGACGCTGGCGACGAAGGCGCCCGCGACGTCGTTCACCGTGATCGCCGCCTTCGGCGCCACCGCCGCCGAAGCGGCCGCACGCGCGCGCACGCTGGTCAAGGGCGACGCGATCGCCGCCGAGCGCCGGGTGACGTACGAGGCGCTGACGCGCAGCTACCTCACCACCAGCGACCTTGAATACAACAAGGCCCTGAACTGGGCCAAGGCCTCGGCGCGCATGTTCGTGGTCGAGGAATACGGCGCCGGCATGTGGGCCGGCCTGCCCTGGTTCCGCGAGAACTGGGGCCGCGACACCTTCATCGCCCTGCCCGGCACGTTGCTGGTGGCGGGCGACTTCGCCGCCGCCAAGGCCGTGCTGGCCAACTTCGCGCGCTACCAGAACCTGCGCACGCCGCGCGACAAGGATTACGGCCGCATCCCGAACCGCGTCTCACCCTCCGAGATCATCTACAACACGGTGGACGGCACGCCCTGGATGCTGCGCGAGGCGATCGAGACCATCCGCTACACCGGCGACCGCGCCTTCGCCGCCGAGATGTACAAGCTGGCCGTGCCCTACTTCGAGGGCGCGATCGCCAACTACATGGACCCGGACGGCCTGCTGCGCCATGCCGCGTCCGATACCTGGATGGATGCGCGCGTCGAGAACCCGACGCATCAACCCTGGTCGGACCGCGGCCCGCACGCGGTCGAGATCCAGGCCCTGTGGTACACCGCGCTGCAGTCCGGCGCCATGCTGGCCAGCCAGACCGGCGACGACACCCGCGCGCGCGCATGGTCGGCGCTGGCGGCCAAGGTGCAGGCCAGCTTCCTGCGCCGCTTCTGGGACGGCAAGACCATGGCCGACCGCCTGCGCATGGATGGCAGCCGCGACACCAAGCTGCGCCCGAACCAGCTGATGCTGGCCTCGATTCCCTTCGACGACTTCGTGCCGGGCGAGGTGCAGGCCAAGGTGACCAGGAATGCGGTGTCGGGCCTGCTCTACCCCTACGGCATCGCCTCGCTGGCCCAGGACGACGTCTACTTCCACCCGCGCCACGAGAACCCGGCCTTCCACCACAAGGACGCGGCCTACCACAACGGCACGATCTGGGGCTGGAACGCCGGCTTTACGGTGACCGCCCTGAACCGCTTCGGCTACCAGGACCTGAGCTGGCCGCTCACGCAGAACCTGGGCGCCCAGATCCTGGGCCTGGGGACCCTGGGCAGCATGAGCGAAAACCTCGACGCCCTGCCGCGCGAAGACGGCAGCCTGACCCCGACCGGCACCTTCGCCCAGTCCTGGAGCGTGGCCGAGTACGCGCGCAACGCCTACCAGGACTACGTCGGCTTCCGTCCCGACCTGCTTGCCGATACGCTGGTGTTCGAGCCGGCCATTCCGGCCGGCTGGCGCGATTTCGGCGCGGTCCTGCCGTTCGGCGTGGACGAAGCCCTGGACGTCGACTTCAAGCGGGCCAAAGGCGGCGAAAACTGGACCTTCACCCTGCGCGGCAAGACGGCGCGCACGCTGCGGATGATCTACCTGAACCCGGACAAGAGCCGCTCGCAGGCCGCCTTCACCCTGGAACCGGGCAAGGCGGCGACGCTGGCGATCGCCGGCGGACGCGCCCAGCTCGACGGCCGCGCGCTGGCAGCGCAAGCCGCCCGTCCCTCGCATGCCGCGGCCATCGGCAAGCTGGACTTCGCGCGGCCGAAGGTCTACCGTAGCCAGGACTTCCCGATGCTGCGCGGCCAGGATGTCCTGCGCGGCATCGTCGAACGCAACGAATACCGCTGACAGGAGCACGCATGGTCTCTTCGCACTGGCTGCTCGGTGCAGCCTTCTTCGCCAACGCCGCGGCCGCCGTCGCAGCCGATCCCGGCCCGCTGCGCCAGGAGTTTTTCGTGCGCGGCGGCTTCAACGGCTGGGGCACCGAGCACCAGCTCCAGTACCAGGGCGACGGCGTCTATGCAGCCGAGGTGCTGATCGGCCCCGGCAACCACGGCTTCAAGATCGGCAGCCGCGACTGGAGCCAGGAATGGGTGCTCGATAGCGGCAAGAGCGTGCGCGTGCAGCCCGACCAGGCGCTGCGCCTGGAGACCCAGGCCGGCCCCGAGGACTACCTGTTCGTGCGCAGCACGGCGACCTACCGCTTCACGGTCGATGCCCGCAACCCGGCCGCGCCGCTGCTGCGCGTCACGCGGCTGGCGCCTCTTGCTGCGGCTTCGAACGCAGACCCGCGCGCCGGCCGCGCGCGCGTCGCCACCCTGGCCTGGCCCACCTGGGACGGCAAGCAGGAACAGGCGCGCTTCTCGCTGGTCGACCCGGAAGCCGAGCTGCGCAGCTACACGCATTCGACCACGCTGGCGCTGCGCGATCCGGTGCCCCAGCACGCCACGTATTCGGAAAGAGCGGACCGCCCCTACACCCGCAGCGGCAACCTTGCCTTCGACGCGCTGTTCGCGCTGGCCGGCAGCGAGATGGCCCAGGACGCCGTCAGCGCCATCCGCGACGGCAACTACAACGGCGGCGCCGCGATTCCCTGCGACTGCTTCGAGACCGGCGAAAAGTGGCATTACGTCTGGACCCGCGACCTGTCCTACGCGGCCGACCTCGGCCTGGCCCTGCTCGACCCGGCGCGGGTGCGCAACTCGCTCGATTTCAAGCTGGCCGCCTACCGCCAGGGCGTCACGAAAGCGCCGCAGGTGCCGGGCACGAAGGACGGTGTGCAGATCGTGCAGGACACCGGCAGCGGCGGCAGCTGGCCGGTCAGCACCGACCGCGTCACCTGGGCCTTCGCGGCCGAAGAGGTGCTGCGCACCCTGCCCCCGGCCGAGCGCGCCGCCTTTGCCGCGCGGGCGCTGCGGGCGTTGGCGAACACGATCGAGATCGACCGCGTCGCCGCCTTCGATCCGCAGGACGGCCTGTACACGGGCGAGCAGAGCTTCCTCGACTGGCGCGACCAGAGCTATGCCAGCTGGATCGTCGACGACCTGGCCTCGATGTCCAGCGCCAAGGCGGTCTCGACCAACGCCACCCACTACCAGGCGCTGACGCTGGCCGCGAAGCTGGCGCGCGAACAGGGCGACACGGCGCGCGCCGCCCGCTACGACGCCTGGGCGGCGGACCTGAAGCAGGCGATCAACAAGAAGTTGTGGCTGCCGGACGCCGGCATGTACAGCAGCCTCACCGCCGCCCATTTCGACGGCGCGCCGCTGCACAAGTTCGACTGGCTGGGCCAGTCGCTGGCGATCATCACCGGCATCGCCGACCCCGGCCAGGCGCGCAGCATCCTGGCGCGCTATCCGCACGGCCCGATGGGGCCGCCCGTGATCTGGCCCCAGCAGCAGGGCGCGCCGGTCTACCATAACCGCGCCATGTGGCCCTTCGTCACCGGCTATGGATTGAAGGCGGCCGCGCTCGGCGGCAACGCCAGCGTGGCCGATGCCGCCTACGACTCGCTGATGCGCGGCGCGGCGCTGAACATCTCGAACATGGAGAACCTCGAATGGCTCTCGGGCCAGCCGCTGCTGCTCGACGAGCGGCATCCGGAGCTGATCGGGCCGGTGATCAATTCGCGGCGCCAACTGTGGTCGGTCGGCGCCTACCTCGGCATGGTGGTCGAAAACGTGTTCGGGGTGTCGGCGCGCGACGAGGGCATCGCCCTGCGCCCCTTCGTGACGGCGAAGCTGCGGCGCGAGACCTTCGGCTCGACCGACCAGGCCACCCTGCACAACCTGCGCCTGCGCGGCCAGCGCATCGCCGTGCGCCTGCTGCTGCCTGCCGCGAGCCAGGGCAACGGCTACTACCGGGTCGCGGCCATCCTGCACAACGGCGCACCGGCGGCTGCCACGATTCCCTGGTCGACGCTGCGCGACGGCGACATGATCGACGTGAAGCTGGGCGCGCTGGTGGAAGGCGACAGCGCCATCCGCCGCGTGAACGCCGATCCCTACGTCGAATCCCCAGCCGTGTTCGCGCCGCGCGAGCCGGCGATCGACGCGCTGGAACTGGGCAAGGACAGGCGCGCGCGCCTGGTCATCGGCAGCGGCGGCCGCAGTGAAAGCAGCGCCGGCACCGTCTACAACGTCTACCGCGACGGCAAGCTGGTCGCTGCCGGGCTGCCGGCCGGCGCCTGGACCGACCGCGACGCGGCGCCCTTCGCCTGCTATGCGGTGGAAGCGCAGTTCAGCGCATCGGGCAACCGCAGCCACCACAGCGTGCCGCGCTGCGCCGCGCCGGCGGACGAGATCGCGGTAACGGATGCGCGCGTGGCATCGAACCTGACGGTCACCCCGGCCGCGGGCCGCTTCGGCGCGCCGCGCCTGGCCGACTGGGGCCAGCCGGCGGACCGTTTCGAGGTGAGCGGCCTGAAGGTCGCCGAGGCCGGCGACTACCGCATCCAGGTCCGGTATCACAACGGCGCCAACCAGATCAACCTGGGCATCAGCAACGGCGTCAAATGGCTGGCGCTGCGCGACGCGCAAGGCAGGACCGTGGCCGAAGGCGTGGTCCAGCTGCCGCAGGCGAAGTTCGACAGGACCGGCACGCCGACGGTGCTGTCGACGCCGCTGGCGGCGCGCCTGCGGCCGGGCGCCTACAGCCTGCGCATGAGCGATTTTTATAACATGAGCTACCTGGAGAGCAATGCCAGCTTCAGCGGCGCGGGCGGCACGCAAGGTCCGTGGAACCGCATCGACGTCTACGGCGTGCGGATGCAGCGGGTGAATTAAGCCGCGGCGCGCTGGCTCTGGCTGTCCGGTTTCAACGGCTTGAGCAGCGCCAGGCGCCCTTCCAGCACCCGGAATTCCAGCGGCATCGGCATGCGCGTCACCTCGCCGTCGGTGGCGACCTTCACGGTGCGCCGCGGCGACAGGCGGGCATGCTTGACCGTCAGGCGCTTGAACGAGAACGCGACCACGTTCGGCGCCTCTCCCAGGCGTCCCAGGGCGCCGCGCAGCAGCAGCCCGAGCATGCCGAGCTTGCCGACCCGGCGCGGCGCGATCGCGGCCAGCTCGCCGTCCTCGACCGCCGTGGTCAGCGGTTCCATGCCGACCTGCTCCATTTGCAGCCGGTTGTTCCCGACGAACAGGGTCGCGGTGCGGAGTTTGCGCACCTGCCCTTCGGTCTCGAGCGCGATGCGCAAAGGCCGGTGGCGGCCGAGCGCGGTCTTCAGCGCCGACAGGATCGCGACCACGCGGCTGCGCCCGTACTGGCGCTTGTCGTGCTCGCGCGCCTCGAGCAGGGCCGGATACAGGCCGACGCTGGCGTTCACCAGGAAGATGCGGTCGTTGACCATCCCGATCTGCACCGGCTGCACGGTCGAGGTGACGAGGGCGCGCACCGCCTCGGCCAGGTCCTCGGGAATGCCGTGCGTGCGGCCGAAGTAATTGAAGGTGCCCTGGGGCAGCACGCCGAACACGCAGCCCTGCAGCACGGCCTGGTGGGCGACGGTATTGATGGTGCCGTCGCCGCCGGCGGCCACCAGCACGCCGCCGTTACGCCTGGCTTCTTCCGCCAGGCGGCGCGCGGTGTCGCCCAACTCGGCGGCGTCGTCGACGACGTGGAGATGGCAGGTGCGGCCGGCCTCGGCCAGCACGTCGCGGATGGTCGAGCAGCGCAGCTCGGTCTCGGCATGGCCGGAGCCGGCGTTGAGCACCACGTAGAAGGCAGCGTTCTGGTCTGGCTCGTTGATCGGCATCGCGGCAGGGCTTTCGAATGTGACTAAGGGTCTCCCTTATCCTACCACCGGATTGGACAGCTTCCGTGCTGCACCGCACACAGCCAAAAATGCGTGCGCCGTGGCGATTTCCGTGTTTCGATCGTCATCGGTTGTGCCTGGTGGGTACGAGTACCCACCGTACGGTGCGACGCTATTCGTCTGCGGTAGGCCAGTGGTCCGGGTCCTGCAGCAACTGGTACATGACGTAGGCGTCGACGTAGCCGAGGCGCTTGTGGCGGAAGGCCTTGGGCAGGGTGCCGACGATGGAGAAGCCGAGCTTCTTCCACAGCATCACGGCGGCGCTGTTGGTGCTCACCACGTAGTTGAACTGCATGGCCAGGTAGCCCTGGTTGCGCGCTTCGTCCAGGCTGTGCTCGCCGAGGATGCGGCCCACGCCCACGCCCTGGGCATTCGGGCTGACCATGTAGGAAGCGTTCGCCACGTGGTGCCCGCGCCCGAGCTGGTTCGGCACTATCCGGTACATGCCCAGCACGCGTTCGCCGAGCACGGCCACGCGCGCGGTGACGTTCGGGCCCAGCCAATAGGCGTACGCGCTCTCGCGCGTGATGTCGGGGCCGAAGGGGTAGGTCTCGCCGGCGGCGACGTGGGCGCTGAAGATGGTCCACATCGCGTCGAAATCGGCGCTGGTGGCGGGGCGGATCTGAATATCTTTCACGGGTGAAATAATGCTTATCGAAACTGCATGGGCTGGCGATTCTAGCACCGGCTCGGCACGCTTCAGCGTCCGATACGAAAGTCGACCGTGGCGGGCCGGCCCGGCAGGCGCAGCGTGGCGCGCGCGGCCGGCGCTTCGGCCACGACCGCGCCGCGCCGCACCACCAGCCGGCGCGCCGCGCGCAGGCGGATCGCCTCGACCGGGGTAGCGGCGTCGAGCAGCACGAAGTCGGCATGGCAGCCCGGCGCCAGGCCATAGCCTTCCAGGCCGAGGATGCGGGCCGGGGTCTCGGTGACGGCCAGGAAGCACTGGCGCATCGCTTCTTGCCCGGTCATCTGCGCCACGTGCAGGCCCATGTGGGCCACTTCCAGCATGTCGCCCGAGCCCAGGCCATACCAGGGATCCATCACGCAGTCGTGGCCGAAGGCGACGTCGATGCCGGCGGCCAGCAGCTCGGGCACGCGGGTCATGCCGCGCCGCTTCGGGTAGGTGTCGTGGCGGCCCTGCAGGGTGATGTTGATGAGGGGGTTGGCAATCGCCGCCACGCCGGACTCGCGCATCAGCGGCAGCAGCTTGCTCACATAATAGTTGTCCATCGAATGCATCGAGGTCAGGTGGGAACCGGCCACCCTGCCCTGCAGGCCCAGGCGCCAGGTCTCGTAGGCCAGGGTCTCGATGTGGCGCGACAGCGGATCGTCGGTCTCGTCGCAATGCATGTCCACGCGCAGGCCCTGGTCGGCCGCGAACTCGCACAGCAGGCGCACCGACTCGGCCCCTTGCGCCATGGTGCGCTCGAAATGCGGAATGCCGCCCACCACGTCCACACCCATCGCAACCGCCCGCTTCAGGTTGTCGAAGGCTCCCGGGCTGCGCAGCAGGCCGTCCTGGGGGAATGCCACCAGTTGCAGGTCGAGCCAGGGCGCGACGCGGCGCCGCACCTCGAGCAGGGCCTCGACCGCCAGCAGGCGGTCGTCGCAGACGTCGACGTGGGTGCGGATCGCCAGCAGGCCGCGCGCCACCGCCCAGTCGCAATATTGCAGGGCCCGCTCGACCAGCGCTTCCTGGACCAGTTGCGGCTTGAGCTCGCCCCACAGCGCAATACCCTCCAGCAAGGTGCCAGACGCGTTGACGCGCGGCATTCCATAACTGAGCGTGGAATCCATGTGAAAATGGGCGTCGACGAAGGGCGGCGTGACGAGGTCGCCGCCGGCATCGATCTCGCGCGCAGCCTGGCCCAGGAACGACAGCGCCAGCGCCGGGCCGACCTCCGCAATGCGTCCATCCCGCACGGCAATATCGATGCCGGTGCGTCCGTCCGGCAAACTGGCGTTGCGAATCACAAGGTCCATGGCCGCTCCTGAGGTCGTTGCTTCATTGTAGCGATTTCCGGTCACCTGCAAAGCCGATTAGCGTGTCACTTTGTAACAATGCTGCAGCGCAAGATTGCGTGAACGCGACACCACCAAATTGTTCTTTTCAACACTCTGCATCAGGGCTACACTAGGATATGTTGCAGTGCGCCATAACCGAACGATAAGGAATTCCGATGATTTCTCTTCCAGAACAGTTCCACGCAGCACGCCAGACCCAGATCGACAAGCAATTCCAGCTCCTGCGCGTCCTGGGCGACCAAGCCCTCGACTGCACCGGCCGCGTCCTCGCCCTGAACCTCGACGCCTCGCGCGCCGCGGTCGAACATTCCTCGAGCGCCATGCGCCAGCTGCTGGCCATGCGCGATCCACGCGACCTCCTGAATATCGGCGCCCAGGGCCAGCACCAGCTGCGCACCCTGTTCGACTATGGCCGCGAGCTGTTCAGCATCGCCACCGGCTTGCGCGGCATCGGCCTGCAGACCTACCCGGTGGCGCCAGGCGCACTGGCCGCCCCGGCGGCGGTCGAAGCCGCGCCGCTGAAGGAAGCGGAAATCGTCGGCGACGCCACGGCGGCGGTCGCTGCCAGCGCCGCCGCGGTGCTGTCCGAGACCGCATCGGATACCGCGTCGGCTACCGCGCCGGTCCCGGCCGCGCAGGCCGCCCACGTATCGGTATCGGCCGCGGAGACCGCGCCCGACAGCTCGCCCGTCGTGACCTCGGACGTCGCCCCGCCGGTCGCGCCGACGGCGATCGCCAGGGCCGCCAGCGAAGCGCTCGAGGTGCCGCTGGCGCCGCCGCACCCGGTCGCCGCCAGCGTGCCGGTCGAGGTCGCGGTCGAGATCGAAATCCCGAAGATCGAACCGGTCGAAGCCACGCCGCCGGTCGCCGCTCCCGCGCACGGGGCGCCCAAGGTCACGGAAATCCGCAGCGGCCGTGGCCGCAAGAAGCAAAGCTGATGCTGGAATAATGCCTAAGGGCACCCGCGCTGCGTCTTGCGGGTAAAGAAAGTAAACTAGCGGGCTTCGGCCCGCTTTCTTTTTGCGGGCGCAAAGCAAGGAATTCCAATGAGTCTAGCGAGCTTGGTGGGCAGCTTCGTGCTGCGCCACTGGAAGGCATACGCGTCCTCCGCGGCGATGCTGATCGGGGTCGCGGTGTGCAGCGTGTGGGTGCCGCGCAAGGTCGGCGCGATGATCGACGGCCTGGCCGCGCACCGCCTGTCGCAGCACGACCTGATGGTCGGAATCGCCCAGCTGCTGGCGCTGGGCGTGGCGATCTACGTCCTGCGCGTGTGCTGGCGCGTGCGCCTGTATTCGGCCGCCTACCGCCTCGGCGTCGAGCTGCGCATGCGCTTGTACGCCAGGCTGTCGAGCCAGGGACCGGCCTTCTACCAGAAGCAGCGTACCGGCGACCTGATGGCGCTCGGCACCAACGACATCGACGCCATCGAGATGGCCGCCGGCGAAGCGATGCTGGCCGGCTTCGACGGCACCCTGACCCTGGTGATGGTGCTGGGCGTGATGCTGCTCGGCGTCGACTACCGGCTGGCCCTGATCGCCCTGCTGCCCTTCCCCCTGATGGGCCTGGCCTTCTGGTACATCTCGCGCCACATCCATACCGCCGAGACCGATTCGCTCAAGCGCTTTTCCGACTTGAACGACCACGTGCAGGAATCGCTGTCGGGCGTGCGCACGCTGCGCGCCCTGGGCCTGGAAGCGCGCAGTGCCGGCCAGTTCGGCGAACTGGCCGGCAAGGCCTCCGAAGCCAGCCTCGCGGCCCAGAAATGGGAAGCGGCCTACGAGCCGGCGGTCGGCCTGACGCTCACCGCCGCCAGCACCCTGACGCTCGGCCTGGGCGGCTACCTGGTCTGGCAGGACCAGCTCACCATCGGCGCGCTGACCAGCTTCACCATGTACCTCGGCCAGCTGATCTGGCCGATGTTCGCGGCCGGCTGGGTGCTGTCCCTGATCGAGCGCGGCCGCGCCGGCCTGGCGCGCCTGCAGCCGATGCTCGACGCGCCGCTGACCGTGGTCGACGAGGGCCGCATCGAGCAGATCGAGGACGGCCCGCTGGTGCTGCGCGAGGTCAGCTTCACGTATGCCGGCGCGGCCCAGCCGGCGCTGGACAAGGTCTCGGTGGCGCTGCGCCCCGGCATGACCCTGGGCCTGGTCGGCGCCACCGGCGCCGGCAAATCGACCCTGCTGCGCGTGCTGCTGCGCCAGGCCGAGCCGCAACAGGGCGAGGTCACCTGGGGTGGTCACCGGCTGGAAGACTACAAGCTGGCGGCCTTGCGCGCGGCGACCAGCTGGGTGCCGCAGGAATCCTTCCTGTTCTCGGCCAGCATCGCCGAAAACATCGCGCTCGCGCGCCCGGGCGCCAGCCGCCTCGAAGTCGAAGAGGCCGCGAAGATGGCCGCGATCCACGACGACATCCTGCGTCTCCCGCAGGGCTACGACACGCCGGTCGGCGAAAAGGGCATCACGCTCTCGGGCGGCCAGCGCCAGCGCGTCGCGATCGCGCGTTCGCTGCTGGCCGACAGCGCGCTGCTGCTGCTCGACGACGCCCTGTCGGCGGTCGATACCGGCACCGAGACGCGCATCCTCGAGCACCTGGCCGAGCTGCGCGCCTCGCGCCCGGAACTGACCGCGATCATCGCCAGCCACCGCCTGTCGGCCGTGGTCAACGCCGACCTGATCGTGGTGCTGAAGGACGGCCGCGTGGTCGAATCGGGCGACCACGAAACCCTGCTGCTGCGCGACGGCTGGTATGCCAGCCAGTGGCGCTACCAACAACTGGAGGCCAGCATCGATGCCAGCTGAAGAAAAACAGAAAACCGTGGAAAAGGCCGGGCGCGCCGAAGCGAAACGCGCGGCGGACCTGCTGCGCCGCGCCGCCTGGCCCGACATCAGGCATTTGAAATGGGCCACCTTCTGGCTGGTCATCGCCGCCGCGCTGGAGGTCATGGGCCCGATCCTCGGCAAGGCCCTGATCGACGACCACCTGGTGCCGCGCCATGCCGACTGGACGCGCATGGGCCTGCTGCTGGCCGGCGTGCTGCTGACCGGCTGGATCTCGACCTGGCTGCGCTACCTGCAGCTGGTGCGCCTGTCGGGCCTGGCCATGCGCTCGGTGCAGCGCCTGCGCGAGTGGGTCTACGGCCACGTGCTGCGCCTGCCGATGGCTTTCTTCGACCGGGCGATCACCGGCCAGCTGGTCAGCCGCGTGACCAACGACACCGAGGCCGTAAAGAAGCTCTACATCCAGGTGCTGTTCTCGATCCTCGACAGCACCATCGTCCTGCTCGGCACCACGGTCGCCATGGCCTGGCTCGACTGGCGCCTGATGACGATCGTGCTGGCGCTGCTGCCGGCGGTGCTGGTGATCGTCTGGCTCTACCAGCGCCTGTCGGCGCCGGCGGTGACGCGCGCGCGGGCCCTGCGCAGCGACATCAACGCCCAGATGGCCGAGTCGATCGGCGGCATGACCGTGCTCCAGGCCAGCAATGCGGCGGGCCGCTTCGGCGAGCGCTTCGCCAACACCAACGACGGCCACTACCAGGCGCGCATCGCCGAGATCCGCGTCAACGCCCTGCTGCTGCGCCCCGCCCTCGACCTGCTCAACGTGGCGCTGCTGGCGGTCGTCATCTTCGCCTTCGGCCGGCGCGAGATCGGCGCGGTCGAAGTCGGCATCCTGTACGCCTTCATCAGCTACATCGCGCGCGTGGTCGAGCCGCTGATCCAGATCACGATGCAGTTCAGCGGCCTGCAGCAGGCGGTGGTGGCGAGCGCGCGCGTGGCCGCCCTGCTGGACGAGGCCAGTGCCGACGAGCATGCGGCGGGACGGGCAACGGGTGCACGGCCGGCGGTAGCGCCGCACGCGCCGGCGGTGCGCGTGCGGCACCTGGACTTCGCCTACGTGCCGGGCCAGAACGTGCTGCACGATATCTCGCTCGACATCCCGCAGGGCGCCTTCTACGGCATCGTCGGCCACACCGGCAGCGGCAAGTCGACCCTGCTGTCGCTGCTGCTGCGCTACTACGTCGCAGAACACGGGCAGATCGAGATCTGCGGCGAGCCGATCGCCGGCATCGACAACGAGCGCTTCCGCAACGAGGTCGGCCTGGTGCCGCAGGATCCCTTCATCCTGGCGGCCTCGGCGCGCGAGAACATCGACATGGGACGCGGCCTGCCCCAGGAGCGGATCGAGGCGGCGGCGCGCGCTGCGCATGCCCACGGCTTCATCGCCGCGCTCGAAGATGGCTACGAGACCTCGCTCGGCGAAGGCGGCTCGCGCCTGTCCTCGGGCCAGAAGCAGCTGATCGCGATCGCGCGCGCACTGGCCGGCGAGCCGCGCATCCTGCTGCTCGACGAGGCGACTTCGCGCATCGATTCGGCCACCGAGCAGATCGTGCAGCAGGCCCTGGTCGAGCTGCGCGGCAAGGTGACGATCATCGCGATCGCGCACCGGCTCTCGACCATCCGCGACGCCGACCGCATCGTGGTGCTGAACCACGGGCGCATCACCGAATCCGGCCCGCACGAGGAACTGATGCGGATCGAGAACGGCTTGTACCAGCGCTTGTACATGCTGCAGCAGCTGGCAGTGTAAGGCCGCCCGCGCGGCCCGCGCCGGCCGCGCGAGAGTGGGATGAGCAGTTGCCAATATTGCCGTTTTAGCGTGGCTTTTTTGCTATATTCAAGCAAAAAAAGTGAAATTTCTATTAAGCAACACGCATATAATGCTCGATGGCGTTGATCTTATGAGAAACGCATAATTACATCGGGATAGCTATGCCGGCAGCGAGAACGACGAGACAACCACGACAGCATCGCGCCGTGCTGCTGGCAACGCTATTGCTGGCATCCTCGGTCGCCGGCGCCCAGGGCCACGGCCCGTTGCAGACCCGGTTGGCCGAGATCCGCGAGATCAACCGTTTCGTTCCCGAGCGCGCGCTACCGATGCTCCTGAAGATCGAGCAGGAAGCACGCGCCGGATCGGTCGAGGACAAGGGCGAGATGCTGGCGCAGCTGTGCGGCGCCTACCACGCCCTGAGCCAGATCGACAAGGCGCTGGCGGCCTGCGACGAACTGATCGCGCTCGGCCGCGGCAGCGGCAATAACGCCGCCCTGGCCAAGGGCCTGGTGCGCAAGAGCTACATCATGTACGCCCAGAACGAGCTGGCGCTGTCGCACAACCTGACCTGGGAAGCCGAGCGCCTCGCCAACACCACCAACGACATCGAGCTGCGCGTGCGCGTGGGCGTGAACGCGGCCCAGGCTTTCTCCGAGGACGGCAATTTCCCGCGCGCGCTGGAAAAAATGCAGGCCACCCTGGCCTACGCCCGCGAGCACGGCGGCGCGATCCACCAGGCCATCGTCCTGAATGCGCTGGCCAACCTGTACTCCCATATGCGCGAGTACGACAAGGGTTTCGAGACCCTGGCCGAGGCCTTCGAGGTGGCGAAGAAGGCCGATTCGCCGGGCCGCATGGCCCAGTTGAAGTCAACCGAGTATCGCCTGGCGGTGAATGTCGGCCAGATGGGGCGCGCGCTGGCGGCGCAGATGGCCGCGCTCGAACTGCAGCGCAAGATCGGCGCGCATTCGCTGGTAACCTATTCGTTGATCAACCTGGCGGATGGCTACCTGAAGATGCGCGACTACCGCAAGGCGAGCGCATATGCGCAGCAGGCGATCGCGGCGGCGCAGGCGTTGAACGACAACGCGGCGCTGGCGACGGCGCGCATTAACCTCGGCCAGGCCTACCTCGCCACCGGGCGCCTGGCCGAAGGCAAGGCGAGCTTCGAGGCCGGCCTGGCGGAGTACGAACGCAATGGCGACAAGCCGGAACTGCAGGGGGTGCTGCTCGAATACGGCGAGGCGCTCGAACGTGCCGGCGATTATGCCGCCGCCATCAAGGCCTACCACCGCGAGCGCACCCTGTCGAACGAGCTGTTCGAGAAGCGCCGCCAGAAGGCGATGCTCGAGCTGCAGGAGAAGTACGACGCCGACAAGAAGCAGCGCCAGATCGAACTGCTGGAGCGCGAGAACCAGGTCAAGTCGGCCGAGATCGACAACCGCCGCCTGCAGCAGCGCATCTGGGCGCTCCTGATCGTGGTGTTCGCGCTGGTCTCGGTGATCGTCGGCCTGCTGTACCGCAAGGTACGCCACGCCAACGCCCAGCTGCACGAAAAGAACCAGGAGCTGAAGCAGCAAAGCGTGCGCGACCCGCTGACGGGGCTGTACAACCGCCGTCACTTCCAGGACTTCATGCGCACCCACCAGCTGCTGGACAAGCGCGGCGCCGGCACCTCGGGCGAGGAGATGGTCAGCGCCCTGTTCCTGATGGACGTCGACCACTTCAAGCACATCAACGACACTTACGGCCACGCGGCCGGCGACGCGGTCCTGATCAGGATCGCCGCCAGCCTGCGCGAGATCCTGCGCGAGACCGACATGATCGTACGCTGGGGCGGCGAGGAATTCCTGGCCTTCCTGCCGGCGATCCCGCGCAGCGGCCTGGACGAGGTCGCGCGCCGCCTCCTGAGCGGCATCGCCGAGACCCACATCGTCCACCAGGACATCACGCTGACGGCGAACGTGTCGATCGGCTTCGCGCCCTACCCGCTCGCGCCCGCGGGCCAGCCGCTGCCGTGGGAGCGTGCCGTCAACCTGGTCGACATGGCGCTGTACATGGCCAAGGGCCACGGCCGCAACCGCGCCTACGGCGTGCGCGGCTTCGCCGGCTTCGACCAGACCTCGATGGAAGAGATCGAGCAGAACCTGGAGCAGGCCTGGCGCGCCGGGTTCGTCGACATGTCGATCGTGACGGCGGGGTGGCAGGAGTTGAAGGCGGCGGGATGATGTCGCCCGGTTTCCGGGTTCGGGTTTCGGGTCGTAGGGTGGACACCTGTGTCCACGCGGTACGGCGCGTGCGATATCGCATCGTCAAGCGCTAGCCCCAGATCCGCTCGATCACCCGGATTTTCTCGAGGTCTCGTCTCATCAGGCGATGAGACCGCGTGGGTTCAAGAACCCACCCTACTTCCCGGGTTTTCGTAGGGTGGGTTCTTGAACCCATGCGGCACGGCGTTTGATATGTCGTTCCGTGAAGCGGTAGCCTCCGCCCCTCGAACACCAGGAGTTTCTCGAAGGCCTCGTCCGATCACCCGGTGAGACCGCGTGGACACGGGTGTCCACCCTACAAACCCTAGCGCGCCGCTTCCTGCATCTTCTCGCCGGCCCGCTCGACCTTCTCGCCCACCTTCACGCTGGCCTTTTCCAACCCGCGCCCGGCCTCGGCGGTCGCGTCCTTGATCTTCTCGCGCGCTTCCTCGGTACGCTCGGCCAGCCGGTCGCGCGCCTCTTCGGCGCGCTCGACCGCGCGCTGCGCGGCCTCGTCGGCCTTCTCGAGCGGCGCGCGCAGCTCGCGCGCCACCTTGTCGCCGGCCTCGTCCATCGCCTTGCCGGCCTTTTGCGCCGGCCCCATCGCGTCCTCGTCGCGCGGCGAGCAGGCGGCCAGGACCGCCAGCACGGCCACCAGCAGCGGCGCACCGATCATGTTCGTCGTCTTCATGGTCGCTCCTGTCAAAAGCTGTTTCCGGCAGCATACACCCGGCGCGCTGCGCGCGGCTCACGGGTGACGCGGATCATCGCACCTGGTCGGCGCGCGGATGCTCGGGCTGGCGCGCGTCGATCTTCGCCTTCAACGCGCGCGTGGCCTCGTCCTCGCCCCAGCGTTTGGTGAAGGCGCGCAGGCGCGTGCGCGCCCGCTCCACCGAGGACGACGCCAGCGCCGAGTCGACCGCCGCCTTCGCCTCGCGCCAGGCCTGGTTGCGCTGGCGCTGGCGGGTGCAGTCGCCGGCCGCCTCGTTGAGCGCCTGCTGCACCTTCTGCAACTGCTCGGGCGTGGCTCGGGTAGAGCGCAGGGCGATCAGCTCGCTCTGCGCCTCGCGCGGCTTGCAGGCGACGGCCAGGGCGACCGCCTTGTCCATCTGCTTTTCGATGCGCCGCTTGGCCGGATTGGCGACCAGCCAGACCGCCCACAGCACGGCCAGCGCGAGCAGCCACCAGCGCAGGCGCACCGGCTGGCGCCGCGGCGGCGCGTCCGGGGCGGGCGCGGGACGCGGCCCGGTGCGTACGCCGGGGCGCGGCGGTGGGGTGGGCGCTGCCGGCGGCGCTGGCGGCGCCGGCGCTGCCGGACCGGACGGCCTGCCCATGGCCGCAGCCGCCCCGTTCACCGCGCCCTGCGCCTGGGCGAGCGCGGCGGCAGCGGCCGGCGCGGCCGTCGTGGCCGCCGATGCGCGCGGCGGCGCGGGCGCATCCTCGCGTCCTGCCTTGCCGAGCCGGATGCCGGAGGTGCCCGGCGCTGCCGGAGCGGTCGGCACCGCTGGAACCGTCGCGGCAGCCGCCCCCTGCGCTGCCGGCGGCGCCCGATGCGCCGCCGCGTCGCCGCGCGCCACATCTGCCTGCTGCGTGCCGCAGTACGGACAGAAATTCACGGGGCGCGGCCAGATGCGGGCGCAGCCGGGTTGGATACAGCGATAAAGCGTTTCGTTCTGCACAGGCCGACCCTTTTACTGCGGATCCGGAATGCCGTCGTCCGGATCGGGAATGGCAGGTCCGCGCAATGCGTCCAGCCCCGGGATGTCGGCTACCCTGCCCCATTTGCCGAACTTCGGGTCCTGCGCCATGTTCCAGGCACGCGTGGCCAGGTCGATCTCGCCGGCCCCCAGCTGGCGTGCGATCTCGTCCACGGCGTAGGGGCCGCGCTGGGCGCCCTGCACGAACAGCTTGTAGCGCGCTCCGCTCGCCGTCATCGGCGCGGCGGCATGGGCGCGCCGCTCCATCGCCTGCGCCGCGCGCGCCTCGCTGGCCAGGAATTCGGGCTTGATCACGCGCTTGTCGACCGGCCGCTCGACTTCCCAGCTGTAGGCGTCCGATGCGGAGTCGGGTACGGGCTCGGTCCAGTCGGGCAGCGTCGCCAGGGCCGCATCGACCGCAGCGTTCGACAGCGACGGGTCGAGCGCGGCGGCGCGCCGGAACCAGGCCTCGTACAGCCGGCGCGCCGTGATGTTCGGCAGCGAGGGCGAAGGCAGCTGGGCGCCGGTCTCGTCGGTTTCCAGGCGCGGCTCGTAGACGCGCAGCTGGTAGTGGCGCATCAAGGCGGCCAGCAGCAACAACTGGTGCGCGCCGAGCTGGGCCTGGCGGCTGCGCACGGCGGCGATCACCTGCTCGCGGTAATACGGCGGCAAGCCGTTCGAGCGGATCGCGTATTCGTTCCCGATCTGCAGCCATTCTCCGGAGCCCGGCTCCACCTCGAACAGGTACTGGCCGCGCGGCTGGAAGCTGGCTTCGCGGTCGCCCAGGTCGGCTTTTCGCCGGATGACGCCCAGCGCGATCGCCTGCATGAACCACTCGTAGTCGTCGGCCAGTCGGTTCAGTTCGTCCATCGAGGGCGAGATCGGGTGCCGGAAGCGCGTCGAATCGAAATGCAGGTGGGTCGGGATCTTCGGATTCTCGATCTGGTACGAGGCGCGCCAGGTCGGCAGGCCGCGCAGCACCGTCATCGGGATGCCCGACAGTTCGATGTAGCAGACCGCCCGCCCCGGGATGCCCGTGTTGACGATCGAGACCAGGTCGCCGTGGAAGAAACCGGTCGGCACGGCGGCGCGGATTTCAAGCTCCATGCGGCGCCAGGCGGCTACGTCACCCACTCCGATAAAACACTTGAATTGGTCCGAATTCGGAGTGAACTCGGCCGAGAAGCGCGCGTTCACCCAGGGCATGGCGCTTCGGATCCATTCGGCGAAGACGCGCTGGCGCTCCTGCGGACTCATGGCGTTCAGCCGTTCGAGCAGCGGGTCGACGGGTTCGGCGCCCAGTTCGGTGGTCGAGAGCTGGGTCTGGGCGCGGCGGAACAGTTTCAGCAGCAAATCCGCCCGCATGCGCTCGTCGCCCAGTTGCGGGAACAGCTTTCCGGAGCCGCCGAATTCGAGCAGCACTTCCTCGCTCCACGCGCTCACGTCGCCGGTCAACCGAACCGGCGCCGGCGCCACGTCGCTGGCCAGCTTGATGTAGGTAGCGTGCTCGTGGCGCGCATCGGCGCGCAGCTGGCTGATGCGCTGGTCGACCGCGTGCAGGATCTCCTGCACGTGGCGCCGCCCTTCCTGGAATTCGCCGGCGATGCCGCTCCACTGCGCATTGCCCTGCTCGTCCGTCGATTGCGGATCGCCCAGCCAGGCCGACATATTGCGCATCACCTCGATCGACTGGCCGGCGGCGACCGCCAGCAAATGGAAGCGCAGGTAGTCGGCGATGTCGCGCTTCAGGTGGGCCATCACTTCGCGGCCCTGGGCATCCTTGCCGAACAGGCGCCCGGCCGCCTGGCCGAGGTTGTTCAGCGACTCCTCGACCTGGCGCGTGCGCAGCGCGTCGCGCACGTCGCGGTAGCGCCGGCCGTTGCGCTCGGCGTTGATCAGGTCGCGCTGCAGCAGGCGCGCCTTCACCTGCTCCAGCAGCGAGAGCACGAATTCCAGCCCGCCCTGCTTGCGGTCGTCGAGCAGCGCGTACAGGCGCTCGCGCACGCGCGTCTTCAGGCGTCCGGTCAGTTCACCCGTATGCCGCTTGATGCGGTCCTCGCTGGTCTCGGCGGTGGCGCCGGCCTCGCGGATCGCGTCGCGCTCGAGTTGCGGCAGCAGCTCGGCCACCTTCTCGCGCCAGAGCTTGATGTCGTAGCCGGCCATGATGCGATCGATCTCGAGCTGCACCTTGCTCTCGACCCGTTCGAGCAGCGAGCGGCCGTCCTTGTCCATCAGGAGCTGCTCGGTCAATGCGTATTCCTGGAAGGGCGTGACGTCGACGGTCCCCTTTTTAAAATCCGGGAATTCGTTGAAGGGACGCTCGCGCATCTCCATCTGCTCGCGCATGAAGCTGTCGCGCTCGGCGTCGCCGGCCCGCCGCGCGAGCGCGCCGTCACGGCCGACCAGGCCGAAGAACTCCTTCACCATCAACGCCGCCAGTTCGTAGGCGCGGATGTCCTCGCGCAGGCTTTGCTGGGTGTCGAGCACGGCCTGGCCGAAGGCCGAATACACCTTCGAGTAGGACAGACGCATGTCGCCGAAGCGCACTTCCGGCACGCGCGGATTGTAGGGACCGAGCTTGTGCTGCTGCTGGTTGACCGCGACCGAGCGCTTGCGGTTGGCGAAGTCGGCCGAGGCGAAATCCTCGAACAGAGTGTCGGCCACCATCTGGTAGACGTCCTTCACGTCCTGGGTCGCCTTGTTCGCCAGGTTCGCCGTGTCGACGAAATACACGTCGTCGAAGGGCGCGCCGCGGCCCTGGATGCTGTCCGGGTCCATCCACGACACGCGCGCATTCATGTCGCGCATCGTCGTTTCCAGCTCCATCATGGTGGCGTAGGCATTGGCCTCGGTGCGCTCCTTGTTGGCCTTGGCGAAACCCGAGGGCATGAACATCACCAGGTCGACCTGGCTGTCCGATACCTCCTGGCGCGCGATGGCTTTCGCCATCCAGCCCAGGTCGATGGCGCTGCCGGCGCCGGTGCCGCCCGCATTCGAGGCGATGACGACAATGCGGAACTTCGAGGTATCGACTTGCAGCCCGAGGCGCTGGTAATTCTCCTTGCGCTCGATGCCGGCGTTACTGCTCAGGAAGTTCAGCGCGCCCTTGATGCGCCCACGCAGCTTCGGGTATTTGTCGAACAGGTACAAGCGCGCCACCGCGCGGATCTGGCCCGCCCCTTTCGAAGGGTCGATGCCGAGCGAGCGCAGTTTTTTCGGACGCAGCGGCATCCAGCTTTCGATCAGCGGAAAGCGCGCCAGGCTGTCGTCGGACTCGTGGTACTGCGGCAGGTCGAGCGGCTCCACCAGGCGTTCTTCGTCCGTCAGGCGCACCAGTTCGTACCAGGGATCGGTGCGCTGCGACTTGCCTTCGTCGATGACGGCGTTGTTGTCGAGGTCGAAGTGCAGGAAGCGCGCGACCGGGAAGTCGGCGATCGATTCGACGCGGGTCGGATGCTGGCGGTTCCAGACCGCCGACAGGATGCGGCGCCGGATGCGCATCATGACTTCCATGCCGGTGCCGCCGGCGCCGATGAACAGCGTCGGGCGCAGGTCGACCTTCAGTTCGGCCTTGCGGTTGACGCTTGCTGGGGTAGGAATGTCTGCCATCGTTTATCTCTCTCGTTTCAACGTCGGCCAACGAACAAGGCCGCCACCAGCGTCACCAAACCGACCGCCACCAGCGGCCCGGTCACCGCCCAGGTGAGGTAGCGGCTGGCGTTGATGATCGCCAGCACGGCCGCGGCCGACAGGAAGGCCAGGCCGACGAACAGCAGCCAGCCGGCGCTGCCCGCCGACGACGGCGAGACGCGGCGCACGACCATGTGGTGCACGTAGGCGTTGCGCACGAAGAAGTACACGACCAGCAGCACCAGGAACACGCCCGCGCCGATGGCGAGGTCGCGGTCCGAAGTGTCGGTGGCCGCCGGCGGCAGCGGACCGGGCACCACTTCCACCGGGCCGCCGGCGGTGTGGGGCGTGGTCTGCGGCAGCGCCGCGTCGGGCGCGTTCTTTTCCTCGGGCAGCTTGAAGCCGGGATCGGCCTGGCCGCTGGATGGGGTTGGGCTTGCTTGCATGTGTTATTCCTTTCAGCGGCCAAGGCGCACTTGCGCGCCTTCCCGCAGGTCCGTCAATTGGTGGCCGAACAGGGTGGTCTTCAGGCGGGCCACTTCGTTGCCCGCCTTGTCGTAGATCGGTTGATCGGTGCCGGTGCGCGCATGCATGGTGCGCAGTTCGTCCTCGACCGTCACATAGGCGCGGCGCGGACGCATCCAGGCGTATGCCGCCGCGCCGGCAGCCGCCAGCAGCGCCAGCAGGCCGCCGCCCACCGCCAGCAGCGGCGCCATCCCGTAGTGCACGCGCACCTCGATCGGCAACGTGGCGGTCGAGGCCTGCACCTGGGCCGGCGGGACGAAAATGTCAGGCAGCGGATCGCCCGGGAACAGCGTGGCCATGCGCTCGCGGAAGCCCTGCGACAGCGCCAGCTTCTGGTCGGCCAAATGTACCTCGATCGTCCCCGGCAGCACGTAAGCCGAGCCGGCGGACTTGATCGCTTCCATCGACCATTTGCTCGGCAACTGCGCCACCGGCAGCTGCAGGGTGGAAGCCAGCGGCTGCGGCTTGCCCGGCGCCAGCACGCTGACGTGGCGGCTGGCCAGCGTCACCGGGCGGTTCTCCCCGCCCAGCTTCGAGCGCGCGCTCAAGCTCGCGCTGAGGATGGTGTAGGGGTACATCGTGTTTTCCAGGTTCCAGCGGATCTTCGCCGAGGGCGACACCGCGCTTGACGCCACATCGGCGCGCAGCACGCCGCCCTGCCCCATCGAGAACGTCACGCCCGGCGCATCCTCGACCTTGCGCGGCACCAGGCGCACGGTGTTGCGGTCCAGGGGTTTGAGGCGCGCGGGCGGCTCGGTGATGATCTTCGCGATGCTGCCGCCGGCCAGCAGGCGTTCGAGCGCCTGTGCCCCGCCCGCGCCGATGGCAAAGGCATACACCATCAAGCCGTTCGCGCGGTAATGCCGGCCCTGCACCTGCATGCGCAAGGGGAAGGCCAGCGCCGTGCGGATCGCGCCGCCGCGGTGGATCAGTTCGTAGAACTCGCGGTTGCGCTGGGCCGTGGCCTGGTCGTTGTTCGGGCTGTTGCGGTTGTTCGTGACCAGCCAGACGATGCCGTCCTTCCCGCCCAGTGCCTGGGTGATGGCGGCGTTGACCGCTTCGCCGAGGTCGGTGTCGGCCAGGGCGCCGCCGGGCTTGCGCGCGGTGTCGAGGCCGGCCAGCGCCTGCGTCACCTGGGCGCGCGTGCCCTCGCCGACCTTGGCGGACAACAGCGCCTTCGGCGAGGGCGCCGCCGGCAGCGATTGGTTGAAGGCGGCCAGCACCAGCGCATCTCCCGGCTGCGCCACCGCCAGCGCCAGTTCCGTCACCAGCGGCTTGAAGCGCGATTGCGGGTCGGCGTAGAAGGGCTCCATCCAGCCCGAGTTCTGGATTAGGAAGACCTGCGGCGTGGCGAAGGCCGGCCAGGCGCAGCACAGCAGCGCGCACGCGGCGATCAGACGGAGCAGGACGCCGCTCACGACAGCTCTTCCAGGCGCCAGCCGCGCATCTGGTTCCAGTCCGGGTGGTGCAGCCAGAGCGCGCCGGCATACACGAAGGGCACGCATTCCAGTGGCCGGGCCAGGCGCACGATCTCGTCGAGGATGACGTTGCGCTTGCCGATCCACTCGACCGTGGTGCGGGCGATGGTACGCGTGGACAATGCTTCCTCGGCGCGCCCCGTGTACTTGTGAAAGCGCAGCACCAGGCCACTCGGCTGGCTACGGTTGTTGTTAAAACTGCGCAGCAGCGGCAGCACCAGGGTGTCGTCATCAATCACGTCCTCGACGTGCTCGGCCGACCAGGGCTCGTCCAGCACGGCGTGGCCGCGCCGGAACAGCAAATTCGCGAAGCCCAGGCGCGCGCCGTCGATCGGTTCGACCTGGGGACTGTCGACGCCCAGCTCGAGGAAGGAATAGGCCTGGCCGTCGTGACCGATCTGCCACAGGCGCCCGTCGCGGCTCTGGGTCGGGCCACCGAAGTCGAGCTTCGGCGACCAGCCAGCCGGCCAGGGCAGCCAGCGCGGCGATTCGCCCGGACGCCACACCAGTTGCCCCGCTTCGTGCAGCCAGAACAGGCGGTTGTCGTAGCCGATCGGGCGCGTCCAGGCGCGCGCGGGCGCACCGGTGCAGTCCAGGATCTCACCCTGGTCGAGGTCGGCGCTGGTGGCGAGCAGCTTGAGCACGCCGTCGGCAACGAAGGGGCAGCCGACGTGGCGCCGCATCGCGCCCGGCGCCGCCGCCAGCGCGCCGGCGAACAGCGGTTCGAGGCGGTAGCTCTCGTTGACCGGATTGATCCACAGGCGAGCCAACCCGCTGTCGGTCGGCACGATGCCGACCTCGCCGCGCACCGGATTAAGCGCGGGCAGCCAGCCGTACTGGCCGGACGTGAAGCGCAGCTCGCTGGCCGTATCCTCGGCCGTCATCACGTGCCAGAGCTGGGCCAGCGGGTCCCAGTACTGCAGCACGCCGCGCATGGGCGCCAGCGCCAGCAGGCGCGGCTCGGGAAAACCCCAGGTGGAGGCGGCGAACACGCAATGGGCGTTGGGCGGCACCGGCATGGAAAGTTCCGCGCGGCCGATGACCGGCATGGCCGGGCACTCCTCCAGGCTGTCGCCCAGCGGCAGCGAAGTGACCGGCAAGCCGTGCGGCACGTGGCGCGGCAGGGCCTGGTCGCCGGCCGTTCCCCACCAATCCGGCTGGCGCAGGCTGCGCCCGGCCAGCTTGTGCAGGGCCTGGCCACAGGTCGGGCAGAAAGCGAAACCTTCCGGATAGATCGGCGCGCAGTCGCAGGACGCGGGCAGGGACGCGCCCAGCAGGTGGGCGACGTCGAGCAGCCGGCCGCGCGCATGCGCCTGCCAGTCGATGCGGCCGAGGCCTTCCGTGGCCTCGAGCGCGAACTGCCCGCTCCTGTCGTCTTCCAGCCAGACGCTGGATGGCGTTTCCCATCTGTATGCCATTGCGCTCCGCCGTCGAATGAAAATGGACGCAAGCGGCCCGCCACGAAAGCGGCCCTTGCTGTCGAAATCATAACGCCGCCATTGCCGCGATGGCGCGCCGTTCGCCGGGTAGCGCCAGGCGGCACTTCAGGCATCAGGATACGGGCTGTTCAAGGGAACTTCGGCGCAGAACCGTATAATGACGGGTCCGATATGCCCCACGCTGCACGCCATGAATTCCCCTGCCCTGCCCGACTCCCCCGACCTGCCCGCGCACGCCATCGATGCCGCGGCCAGCTACCTGCACGCCATCCTCGGCATCGCCATCGAGCACGGCCCCGCGCACCGGGCGCTGGTGGTGTACGACGAACGCACCGGCCTGTCGCGCGCCCTGGTCGAGGCCTACCGGCGCAATTTGCCGGACGCCGACTTCGTCGATTTCGACAGCGTGCAGCCCGACGAGGTGCTGGCGCGCTTCCGTTCCCTGGCGGCGAAGGACCTGGTGGTGCTGGTGCAGTCGACCAACTTCCGGCTGGAGGCCTTCCGCATCCGCGTCGAGCTGTTCAAGCTGGGGCTGAAGGTGATCGAGCACGTGCACCTGTCGCGCATGCCGGGCCCGCAGGCCGAGCACTACATCGAGGCGCTGGCCTACGATCCTGCCTACTTCCGCGGGGTCGGCCGGGCGCTCAAAAGCCGCATCGACGCGGCGCCGTACGGACGCGTGGTCGGCGACGGCGCCGAGCTGGTGTTTGGCTCGCCCTTCGAGCCGGCCAAGCTGAACATCGGCGACTACAGCGAGATGCACAACGTCGGCGGCCAGTTCCCGATCGGCGAAGTCTTCACCGAGGCGCTCGACCTGGAAGCGGTGAACGGCCGCGCGCGCATCCACGTGTTCGGCGACACCAGCTACCGCTCGAACCGGCCCGACATGCCGGTGACGATCATCGTCGAAAAGGGCCGCGTGGTCGGCGTGGAAAACGCAACGCCGGAATTCCAGCACATGCTCGACATCATCCGTGCCGACGAGGGCGAGGTCTGGGTGCGCGAACTGGGCTTCGGCATGAACCGCGCCTTTACCCGCGAGCGCCGCGTGGCCGACATCGGCACCTACGAGCGCATGTGCGGCATCCACCTGTCGCTGGGGGCGAAGCACGGGGTGTACCCGAAACCGGGCTTCAAGCGCAAGGATGCGAAGTACCACATCGACGTGTTCGCGGTGACGGATGCGGTGTACCTGGGCGAGGAGCGGGTGTATGCGGATGGGGCCTGGACCGTCGCCGCGGCTGCACCGCCGTCCCCCGGGAGTGGTACTATCCAAGCCTAAAAAATATTGTCGGCTGGGGATGAGCATGGCGGTGGACCTCCGTAAGCGCGTGGACGAGATCCAGGCGATCAGCGCAGTACCCAAGATTCTCGAGACCGTGGCGGCCATGACCGGCCTCGGTTTTGTCTGCATTGCCCACGTCACCAACGATGCCTGGGTCACCTGCGCCGTGCTCGACCAGCTGGAGTTCGGACTGAAACCCGGCGACGAACTCGACGTCACCACCACCTTGTGCGAGGAAGTGCGCGACACCGGCCGCGCCGTCATCATCGACAACGTCGCCGAGAGCGAACAGTACTGCGCGCATCACACGCCGCGCATCTACGGCTTCCAGAGCTACTTCTCGATTCCCATCTTCCGCACCGACGGCAGCTATTTCGGCACCCTGTGCGGGCTCGACCCGAGGCCGATCAAGCTGTCCGACACCGTCACCGTCTCGACCCTGCACCTGTTCGCCGAGCTCATCTCGAAGCAGCTCGAGGACGAAGTCCGCCTGGAGGCGACGCGCACCGACCTGTCGTCCGAGCGCGAGACAGCCGAACTGCGCGAGCAGTTCATTGCCGTGCTCGGCCACGACCTGCGCACGCCGCTGGGCGCGATCGCGATGGGCGCGGACCTGCTCGCCCTGAAGGTCGCGCAACCCGAGCTGCTGTCGGTGGTCGAACGCATCCGCCGCAGCGCCCGACGCATGTCGGCCCTGGTCGACGACGTCGTCGATTTCACGCGCGGACGCATGGGCAGCGGCATCAGCCTGAATATGCGCCGGCACGACAACATCCACGAGACACTGGAACAGGTTGTCGACGAACTGCGCGGCCTGCATCCGCAGCGCGAGATCCGCGCGGCGTTCGCGCCCCTGCACTGCCTGCACTGCGACCTCGAACGCCTGGCGCAACTCCTGTCGAACCTGCTCAAGAATGCATTGGTGCACGGCAGCGCAGAGGCGCCGGTCCAGGTGGAAGCACGCAGCGAGGATGGCCGATTCGTGCTGACGGTGTCGAACGAAGGACGGGAGCTGCCGAAAGACGTGCTCGGGCAGCTGTTCAAGCCTTACTGGCGCGCCGCCTCCCGCCCGGGCAGCGAAGGCCTCGGCCTGGGCCTGTACATCGTCGACCAGATCGCCCGCGCGCATGGCGGCAGGATCGACGCGGTCTCGAGCGCCGGCCGCACCGCGTTCACCTTCGTGCTCGACGGCCAAGCCTGAACCGTCCCTTTTTGCTCCCACTTCCACCCGCAACAGCATGCTCACTTCCGAACAACGCGCCCAATACGACCGCGACGGCTTCATCGTCCTCCCCAATTTCAAGTCGCCGGAGGAGATCGCCGCGCTGCGCCGCCGCGCCGAGGAGATCGTCGACGCCTTCGACCCGGCCAAATCGCGCGCCATCTTCACCACGCGCGACCAGGCCCGCGCCAGCGACGACTGGTTCCTCGGCTCGGACAACACGGTGCGCTGCTTTTTCGAGGAAGAAGCGTTCGACGCAAACGGCCAGCTGCGCCAGCCGAAAGCCCTGTCGATCAACAAGATCGGCCACGCCATGCACGACCTCGACCCCGTATTCGAGCGCTTCACGCGCGATCCGACACTGGCGGCCGTGGCGCGCGACCTCGGGTTGGCCCAGCCCCAGGTGTGGCAGTCGATGTACATCTTCAAGCAGCCCGGCATCGGCGGCGAAGTGCGCTGGCACCAGGACGCGACCTTCTTCGACTCGACGCCAATCAGCGTGACCACCTTCTGGTTCGCGCTGGAAGACGCCACCGTCGAGAACGGTTGCCTGTGGGCCGAACCGGGCGGCCACCGCGGGCCGTTGCGCGAGCGTTTCCTGCGCGACGGCGACCACATCACGATGGAAAAGCTCGACGCCACGCCCTGGCCCGACAACAGCACTGCCGTGCCGATCGAGGCCGCGGCCGGCACCCTGGTCTGCTTCCACGGCCTGCTGCCGCACTACAGCGCGCCGAACCGCTCGCCGGTATCGCGCCATGCCTTCACGCTGCATGCGACCGATGCGGGGACCGTCTACTCGCCGCGTAACTGGATCCAGCGCGATGAGCGCCTGCCGGTGCGCGGCTTCGACTGATTCCACCTCACGGGGCATGTAGCAAAACTACGCACATTACCCGAATTCGATTGACATGCCCTTGAGCTGCTCCGAGAATCAGAACGGCTCAGCGGCCACATCCGTAGTTTTAATACTTTTCCCTGTACGCTTACCGCTCGGGCACCGCACTTCTATTTCTTGAGGAAACACACAACAGCCAACCCCTAGCACCCAAGGAGGAGACATGAGAAACAAAACAATGCTGGCGACCATGCTCGCAAGCGCCTTTCTCGCAACGTCCTACGCTTACGCTGCCACGCCGCCGGCCCAGTCCGGCAATAGCCAGGCCATCCTGCTGCAGGGCTTCCACTGGAAGTCATCCAGCTACGCCAGCCCGAACTGGTACAACACCGTCCTCAACAACGTCGCCGACCTGAAGGCGCTGGGCGTGACCCACGTCTGGTTCCCGCCGCCGTCGGACTCGGCTGCCAGCGAAGGCTACCTGCCGCGCCAGCTCAACTCCCTGAATTCGCGCTACGGCAGCTCGGCCGAACTGACCAACGTGGTGCGCGCCTTTACCAACAACGGCATCAAGGCGATCGCCGACGTGGTGGTAAACCACCGGGTCGGCACCACCGGCTGGTCCGACTTCACCAATCCGAACTGGACCACCCACTCGATCGTCAACAACGACGAGTGCAATTGCGGCCTGGGCAATGCCGACACCGGGCCGGGTTTCAATGGCGGCCGCGACCTCGACCACAAGAACGTGGGCGAGGTCCAGAACGGCGTCATCAACTGGCTCAACTACACGATCAAGCCGGTGGGCTTTTCCGGCCTGCGCTTCGACTACGTGAAGGGCTTCGGCGCCAGCTACGTCGGCCAGTACGCGAACGCCTTCAACGCCGAGTTCTGCGTGGGCGAGCTGTGGAACGACCTGAACCTGAACAACATCGACGCCCACCGCCAGGGCATCATGGACTGGATCAACGGCACCGGCAACAGCTGCGGCGCCTTCGACTTCACGACCAAGGGCCTGCTGAACGACGCGCTGGCGAACGGGAATTACTGGCGCCTGAAGGACTCGTCCGGCAAGCCGCAGGGCGCCGTCGGCTGGTGGCCGGCGATGGCGGTCACCTTCGTCGACAACCACGACACCGGCCCGGCCGAAAGCTGCGGAACCGGTCAGAACCACTGGCCCGTGCCCTGCGGCGCGGTGATGCAGGGCTATGCCTACATCCTGAGCCATCCCGGCATCCCGACCGTCTTCTATCCGCACATCTACAACTGGAATTTGAAGACGGAAATCGCGGCGCTGATCAAGGCGCGCAAGGCGGCGGGCGTGCACTCGACCTCGCCGGTCGCGATCCAGCAGGCCACGCAGGGCCTGTACGCGGCAATTATCACCGGCAGCACGCGCCAGCTGGCCATGAAGATCGGCCCGAACAGCTGGAGCCCGGGCGCCGGCTGGACGCTCCAGACCTCGGGCAACAACTACGCGGTCTGGATGAAGTAAGCCGTGACGATGTGAGTTCCTGTGGAGCGCGCTCGTCCGGCGCGCTCCATCTATCGCTGGCTACAGCGCCCAGAAATAGTGCCGATCCTTTTGGTTTCCGAAAAAACTGTGCTGGCCAAGTGACGTCGTGATGGATTTGATGTAGGCTCCAGTATCTTTTACTGCACTTTTAGTGTTTGCCAGGCCCACTGGCGTGTGCGAGAGCCAACCATGGATTGTCACATCGAGATCTTTCACGAAGGCCAGTGGCTGGAGGCCGCCCAGGCCAGCTTCTCCGACCAGGTACGCAACGGAGTTCAACGAACTGCTTGCGCGCGCTCCCGATTTTCATGAAGCGATGATGGCACATGGCATGCTGGCCGCAGGCGGCACCGGCATCCAGGGCGTCGCGCCAAAGTATCTGCTGACCCAGGCGCTGGACGGGAAATGGTATCCGGACGCGGCGCTGTCCGACGACCGGGCGCAGCGCCACTACATCGTCAAGCGTCCGCGCGGCCCCTCGGAAGCGGACCGCAAGGTGCTGCGCAATGAAGCGCGCTACATGGAAGTCGCGCAGCGCTTCGGCATCCGCAGTGCCGACCTACCCTTCCTGCGCGAAGACATGCTGTTCATACCGCGTTTCGACCGGCGCGCGCAGGACGGCCGTGTGCTGCGTTTCCACCAGGAGAGCGCCGCCTCGATCGCCGGCCTGGGCGGCTTCGGCATCCAGGCCAACCAGTTCGACCTGCTGGCGGCGATCCGGCGCGTCGTCGATGAACCGCTCGAAGAGACCATCGAGTTCATCCGCCGCGACGTGCTGAACCTGGCAATGCGTAATCCCGACAATCACGCGCGCAATACCGCCGTGCATACCGTCGACGGCGTCACCCGCATCACGCCTCTGTTCGATTTCGCGCCGATGTACCTGGACCCTGAAGGCATCACGCGTGCGGCGCGCTGGTACCACCTCGAAACAGGAAAGGAATTGCTGCGCTGGGAAGACGTGCTGGCACACCTGGCCTTGCCCGCGCCCGAGCACCGGCAACTGGTCGACGCACTGGTCGGGTTTGGCGAAAGGCTGGCGACGCTGGCGGACTGCATGCGCGAAGCCGGCGTCGACGAGGATATCGTTGCGTTCGTCACGCCCAGCATTGAAACGCAACGCACCCAGCTTCTGGTACTGAGGTAGTCATGAGCAAAAAAAAGCCGATGGACAAGGATCAGGCCCGCGAACGGCGCAACCGGCTGCTGGAAACGGCTGCCGCGGCCGGGCTGTCGATTACCGAAGGCGTGCGCGAAATGCGCGCGATTGCCGGCATGACGCAGGAGGAGTTCGCCCGCCACCGCGGCGTCAGCGCGCGGGTCATCAAAGGGATCGAACTTGAGCAGGCAAATCCGACGATGACAACGTTGAATCAGATTGGCCAGTTCTTTGGACTCGAAGTCGGGTTTGTTCCCGTTAAGCGTGCTCTACCGAATGAAGAGCAATTGAACCAGAAGCTATCCACATCGGACGTCGTTAAAATGATTGAAGCGGCCCGACAGCAAATCATGCTGCAAACTTCCAAAGCGTTGGATGAGCTGAACGATTTGGCCCGCAATCTTCCGTCGCAAAAATAGACGAAGGGGTGCAAGCGCGGGAAGGCGCGCATACGATGTCCGCCATTTGGAAATGACGGACATTGAACTCCTCCTGACTATACTGTGCGCTTCAATCCTTCTCCTCCGGCTCCGGCCCGCGCGTCTTGGCCGGCGGCGGCGCCAGCTTCACCGGCCGCCCGCTGCGCGCCGAGGCATAGATCGCCTCGATGATGCGCTGGTCCTGCAGTCCCTCCTCGCCCGGGGTGTGCGGCTGCCTGTCCTGGCGCACGCACAGGGCGAAGTGGTCTAGCTCCTTCGCGAACTGGTTCTCCTCCTCGGCCTGGATCTCGCTCGTCTGCGCCTTGCCCTGTTCGACGCGCGAGATGCGCAGGCGGTTGCCGTTGTAGGCGTAGGCCGGATCCATTTCGGCCCAGGCGCTCGAGCCGTTCAGGCGGAACATCTGCGATTTATGGCTGCTGTAGCCCGTCGAGCAGCTGGCCGTGAAGCCGCTGGGGAAGCGCAGGACAAACTGGCAGGATTCCTCGACTTCGCGAAAGCGCGCGTCGCCCGGTGTCGACCAGGTGTGGCCGATCACTTCGACGGGCTCCTCACCGCTCAGGAAGCGCGCCTCGTTGATGCAGTACAGGCCGACGTCCGGCAGCGGGCCGCCGCCGGCCAGGGCGCGCTTCAGGCGCCAATGCTGCGGGTCGCCCATGTTCTGCGAATTCACCGACACGAACTCGCGCAGCTCGCCGAGCTTGTTCTCGCGGATCATCTTGACCAGCCCCCGCTCCATCGGCGCGTACTGGCGGCGGTAGGCGATCATCAGCTTGCGTTTGGCCTGCTTGCAGGCGTCGATCATGCCCTGGCACTCGGCCACGGAATTGGCCATCGGCTTTTCGCACAGCACGTGCTTGCCGGCGCGCGCGGCGCGGATCGTGTACTCGGCGTGCATGCTGTTCGGCAGCGCGATGTAGACGCCCTGCACCTCGGGCATGGCGGCCAGCTTCTCGTAGTCGCGGTAGTCGAGCACGGCGCTCTCGGGAATGTTGTACTGGTGCGCGATCTTGAGGGCCTTGGCGCGGTCGCCGCTCACCAGCGCCACCGGTTTCGCGTGCTTGCTCTGCGCGAAAGCCGGCAGCACTTCGTTCACCGAGATGCGCCCGACGCCGACGATCGCGATCCCGACGCGCTCGTTCCACGGGTCGCCCGGCGGCTCGGTCTTCTCGGGCTTTTCGCTTTTCGCCTCGATCGGCGGAAAAGTAACACGCTCCTTCTCGGCGGCGCCGGCCTGCAGCGCGGGCGCGGACAGGGCGGCCAGGGTACCCACATAGCGCAGGAAGTCCCTGCGCGGCGCGTCGTCGTGCTTCATCGGTTGAATCCTTTCGGCAAGGTCGGGCTCGGGAAGTCGAGCGCCATCCTCGCACAGGGCCGCGCTCGCCAGCGCTACCTTGCCCCAGGGCTAAAAAGGCGACACGTGCGGCCCGGCAGGCATGCCGGTCAGCCCCAGCCGACGGCGATCCGTCGGCTGGGATTGCCGTTCGTCGCAAGCGCCGTGCGCCATGCCACCTGGAGCGCGACACTAGGGTTTTCGGCTCACCTTCATCGCACCATGACCCTGTCGCCCACCCACAAGCCCTTGTCCACCCTCCAGCCCCTGCTCCCGCAGGCCCGCGCCCTGCCGCTGCGCGCGGCCTTCTGCTCGCTGCTCCTGCTCTGCGCGTCGGCCGCGCCGGCCGCCGAACAGGCCAGCGTCGAGACCGTCGACGGCCGCAAGCGCGAGTCGCTCGTCATCCGCAACCCCGCGGCGCAGGCGACCGTCGTCTTCGAGAACGGCTCGCGCGCCACCCTGGACGGCTGGGGCAAGGTACTCGACGCCGTCAGCCCGCACGCCACCGTGTTCGCCTACAACCGCCCCGGTTACGCCAACAGCGAAGCGACCGATGCGCCGCGCGACGGCGCCACCATCGTCGAGGAGCTGCGCGCCAGCCTGAGGCGCAAGGGACTGGCGCCGCCCTACGTGCTGGTCGGGCATTCGCTGGGCGGCCTGTACATGCAGCTGTTCGCGCGGCGCTATCCGGAGGAGGTGAAAGGCCTGGTGCTGGTCGACGCGCTGTATCCGCGCGTGGTCAAGAAACCCGGCGACTTCCCCTTCCTCACCCGCGCCGGCAAGTGGCTGTTCTTCTCGAACACCGTGCGCGAGGAGATCGATCGCATCCACGAGACCGGCGAGATGGTCGCCGCGCTCCCGGGCATCGACGACAAGCCGATCATCCGCCTGGTGAACCGGCCGCTGTCCTCGACCGCGATCCCGGTCGACTTCGGCGCGTTCAACGTCGACGAGGGCACGCGCGCCTACGTGCGCGCCCTGTACCCGAAGGCGAAGACCGTGGTGGCCGACGCCTCGCACCAGATGCAGGTTACGCATCCCGAGATCGTCGCCGCGGCGATCCGCGAAATACTGGAAGCCAGGCGCCTCGGCAGCGCGCCGTGACGCTCCTCGGGCGGCCTTGCCGCAACACCACGAGCCCGCCATATGGCCGCCCAGCCTCATGTATCAGCTTTTTTACAAATCAGCCGAGGCTTGCTCGAAAGATACCATTAGAATAGTTTCTCCAAACTAAACATAAAAACAGGGGAAACATGATCCGATTGCCACTGGCCTTGGCGGCGCTGTGCCTCGGCGCGTCCGCTTTCGCGGCCGAACCTTTCGACGACAAGTTCCGCCAGCTCGACGAGCTGCTGCCGACGCCCACCACGATCCGCACGGCGTCCGGCGCGCCGGGCCACGCCTACTGGCAGCAACGCGCGGACTACACCATCCGCGCCACCCTCGACGAAGCCAACCGCGCGATCCGCGGCGCCGAGACGATCACGTACCACAACAATTCCCCGGATACGCTCAACTATCTGTGGCTGCAGCTGGACCAGAATATCTACAAGCCGAACTCGGACGCGCGCACCTCGGCCACGGCGGTCTCGCGCGAGGCCTGGGCCAAGCCGCGCAGCCCGGAAGAAGGCATGAAGTTCGACAGCATGCGCACCACGCTCGAAGCCATGAGCTTCGACGGCGGCTTCAACATCACCGCGGTGACCGCCGGCGGACGCAAGCTCCCCTACGTCATCAACCGCACGATGATGCGCATCGACCTGCCGCAGCCGCTCAAGCCCGGCCAGCGCTTCTCGTTCGGCGTCGAGTGGAACTACAAGATCAACGAGCAGAAGGTCCTGGGCGGCCGCTCGGGCTACGAAAAGTTCGACGACAAGAACGACCTGTTCGAGATCGCCCAGTGGTTCCCGCGCATGGCGGCCTACTACGATGCCGTCGGCTGGCAGCACAAGCAGTTCCTGGGCGCCGGCGAGTTCACGCTCGAATTCGGCGACTACGACGTCGAGATCACGGTGCCGTCGGACCACATCGTGGCCTCGACCGGCGTGCTGCAGAACCCGGGTTCGGTCTTGAGCCCCACCCAGCGCGAGCGCCTGGCCAGGGCGAAGACCGCGAAGAAGCCGGTGATCATCGTGACCCAGGCCGAAGCCGAAGCCGCCGAGAAGCAGCGTGCAACCGGTACCAAGACCTGGCGCTTCAAGGCGAAGAACGTGCGCGACTTCGCGTTCGCCTCGAGCCGCAAGTTCATCTGGGACGCGCAGGGCATCAAGAGCGGCGACACCGACGTGATGGCGATGTCCTACTACCCGAAGGAAGGCAACCCGCTGTGGGAGAAGTACTCGACCCAGGCGATCATCCACACCATCGAGCAGTACAACAAGTACGCCTTCGACTACCCTTACCCGACTTCGATTTCCGTGAACGGCCCGGTGGGCGGCATGGAATACCCGATGATCACCTTCAATGGCCCGCGTCCGACCAAGGACAAGAAGACCGGCGAGATCACCTATTCGAAGCGCACCAAGTACGGCCTGATCGGCGTGATCATCCATGAAGTGGGCCACAACTACTTCCCGATGATCGTCAACTCCGACGAGCGCCAGTGGACCTGGATGGACGAGGGCCTGAACTCCTTCGTGCAGACCCTGGCCCAGGAAGCCTGGGAAGAACAATGGCCGGAGATGCGCGGCGAGCCGCGCCTGATCACCGACTACATGAAGAGCCGCAACCAGGTGCCGATCATGACCAACTCGGAGTCGCTGCTGCAGTTCGGTAACAACGCCTACGCCAAGCCGGCCGCCGCGCTGACCGTCCTGCGCGAGACCGTGCTCGGCCGCGAGCTGTTCGACTTCGCCCTGCGCGAATACGCCCAGCGCTGGAAGTTCAAGCGTCCAACCCCGGCCGACTTCTTCCGCACCATGGAAGACGCCTCCGGCACCGACCTCGACTGGTTCTGGCGCGGCTGGTTCTACACCACCGACGCGGTCGACGTCAGCGTGGACGGCATCAGCGAGTACACCATCAGCTCGCAGAATCCGGAAACGGAGAAGACCCTGCGCCGCAAGCTGAAGGAAGCCGAGCCGGTCTCGCTGTCCGACCAGCGCAACAAGGGCATGGCGCGCCGCGTCGACGCGCATCCCGAGCTGAAGGACTTCTACAACGAGCACGACGACTTCACCGTCACCAACGCCGACCGCAACAAGTACAACGAAACCCAGGGCAAGCTGGAAGACTGGGAAAAGGCGCTGCTGAACGAAGGCAAGCACCTGTACCTGGTCGACTTCTCGAACCTCGGCGGGCTGGTGACGCCGCTGGTGCTGGAGATCGAACTCAAGAGCGGCAAGAAGTATATCGAGCGCATCCCGGCCGAAGTGTGGCGTTACTCGCCGAAGAAGATCACCAAGCTGATCGTCACCGACGAGCCGATGGTGTCGCTGGTCCAGGACCCGTACTGGGAAACCGCCGACATCGACCAGTCGAACAACGCCTGGCCGCGCCGGCTGACCCCGTCGCGCCTGGAACTTTTCAAGACCGAACGCGGCGGCAACGACCTGATGAAAGACTTCAATACCAAGCTGAAGACGCCCGAGGAAAAGGCGGCGACGCAGGAAGAACCGAAGAAGGAGACGGTGCCGGTCGTGCAGTAAGCGCCTTAACGTAGGGTGGGCACTCGTGCCCACGCGGTACGGCGGTTATGCATACATTGCGATTCCGGTAGTTGTTAACCCAGATCGACCGGTGAGACCGCGTGGGCACAAGTGCCCACCCTACGCCCTCCGACACGAACCGGTGGCTACGCTCATTGCGCGGCCACCGGTTTCCCCATTTTTACATCGTAATACAAGCCCATGAACATGAAGCACCTGGCGCGCGGCGCCGCCCTCCTCTTCGCCCTGTCTTCCGGCGCCCACGCCGCCGACAAGTTCGACGACAAGTTCCGCCAGCTCGACGAGCTGCTGCCGACCCCGACCAGCACCCGCACCGCCTCCGGCGCGCCGGGCCACGCCTACTGGCAGCAGCGCGCGGACTACAAGCTGCGCGCCACGCTGGACGAGGACAAGCGCGCCATCACGGGTTCGGGCACCGTCACCTACTACAACAACTCGCCCGACACCTTGAATTACCTGTGGGTGCAGCTGGACCAGAACATGTTCCGCGGCGATTCGGACAACCGCAACATCGCGACCATCCCCTCGCGCGACGCCTGGCAGAAAGGCGGCGCCGAAGGCGTGAAGTTCGACGCCATGCGCTTCGCCTTCGAGAGCCGCAAGTTCGAGGGCGGCTTCGACGTGAAGAGCGTGAAGACGGCGGACGGCCGCGCCCTGCACCACGTCATCAACAAGACCATGATGCGCATCGACCTGCCGCAGCCGATGAAGCCGGGTTCGCGCTTCTCGTTCGCGCTGGAATGGAGCTTCAACATCCCCGAGATGAACGTGCTGGGCCGCCGCATGGGCTTCGAGCGCTTCAAGGAAGACGGCAACGACATCTTCGAGATCGCCCAGTGGTTCCCGCGCATGGCCGCCTATTACGACGCCGCCGGCTGGCAGAACAAGCAATACCTCGGCGACGGCGAGTTCACGCTGGAGTTCGGCGACTACGACGTCGAGATCACGGTGCCGTCGGACCACATCGTGGCCTCGACCGGCGTGCTGCAGAACCCGGGGGCGGTCTTGAGTCCCGCCCAGCGCGAGCGCCTGGCACAGGCGAAGAAGGCGAAGAAGCCGGTGATCGTCGTCACCCAGGCGGAAGCGGAAGCTGCCGAGAAGGGCCGCGCGAAGACCATGAAGACCTGGCGCTTCAAGGCCGACAAGGTGCGCGACTTCGCGTTTGCCTCGAGCCGCAAGTTCATCTGGGATGCGCAGGCGATCAAGAGCGGCGATACCGAGGTGATGGCGATGTCCTACTACCCGAAGGAAGGCAACCCGCTGTGGGAGAAGTACTCGACGCCGGCCATCATCCACACCATCGAGCAGTACAGCAAATACTCCTTCGACTACCCCTACCCGACCGCGATTTCCGTGAACGGCCCGGTGGGCGGCATGGAATACCCGATGATCTCGTTTAACGGCCCGCGTCCGACCAAGGACAAGAAGACCGGCGAGGTCACGTATTCGAAGGCGACCAAGTATGGCCTGATCAGCGTGATCATCCACGAGGTCGGCCACAACTACTATCCGACGATCGTCAACTCGGACGAGCGCCAGTGGACCTGGATGGACGAGGGCCTGAACAGCTTCGTGCAGTTCCTGGCCGAGCAGGCCTGGGAAGAGGGCTACCCGGCCAAGCGCGGCGAACCGCGCAACATCGTCGACTACATGCGCAGCAAGAACCAGGTGCCGATCATGACCAACGCGGAGTCGACGCTCCAGCGCGGCGCCAACGCCTATGCGAAGCCGGCGACCGCCCTGAACATCCTGCGCGAGACCGTGCTCGGCCGCGAGCTGTTCGACTTCGCCTTCCGCGAATACGCGCAGCGCTGGAAGTTCAAGCGCCCGACCCCGGCCGACTTCTTCCGCACGATGGAAGACGCTTCCGGCACCGACCTCGACTGGTTCTGGCGCGGCTGGTTCTACACCACCGACGCGGTCGACGTCAGCGTGGACGGCATCAGCGAGTACACCATCAGCTCGCAGAATCCGGAAACGGAGAAGACCCTGCGCCGCAAGCTGAAGGAAGCCGAGCCGGTCTCGCTGTCCGACCAGCGCAACAAGGGCATGGCGCGCCGCGTCGACGCGCATCCCGAGCTGAAGGACTTCTACAACGAGCACGACGACTTCACCGTCACCAACGCCGACCGCAACAAGTACAACGAAACCCAGGGCAAGCTGGAAGACTGGGAAAAGGCGCTGCTGAACGAAGGCAAGCACCTGTACCTGGTCGACTTCTCGAACCTCGGCGGGCTGGTGACGCCGCTGGTGCTGGAGATCGAACTCAAGAGCGGCAAGAAGTATATCGAGCGCATCCCGGCCGAAGTGTGGCGTTACTCGCCGAAGAAGATCACCAAGCTGATCGTCACCGACGAGCCGATGGTGTCGCTGGTCCAGGACCCGTACTGGGAAACCGCCGACATCGACACCAGCAACAACGCGTGGCCGAGGAAGCTGACGCCGTCGCGCCTGGAGCTGTTCAAGACCCAGAGCGGGCAGAACGACATGATGAAGGACTTCAATACCAAGCTGAAGACGCCTGAAGCGAAGGCGACGGACGGCGCAACGCCGAAGGCGGCGCAATGATGCGCTGGCCGACGTGGTCGAAGGTGCGGCAGTTGCTGACACTGCTGGCGGCCGGCCTGCTGCTGTGCGCGAGCACGGCGGCATGGGCGCACCGCTTCCATGCGGGGATGACGGACATCTCCTTCAATGCCCGCACCGGCAGCACCGAGATCGTCCACACCTACATGGCGCACGACATCGACGGCTTGCTGGCCAACATGTACGGGCGCCAGTTCGACCTGTCCGAGCCGGACGACCAGGAGGTACTGCGCAAGTACGTCGACGGGCGCTTCTGGCTGTACGGCCAGGACAGGACGCGCCTCCCCGTGCGCTGGGTCGGCGTCTCGGTGAATGCCGACTACGTGACCATCTACCAGGAAGTCGAGCAGACCCCGCTGTGGAAGGCCGGCGCCGTGCACCACGAGGTGCTGACCGACTTCCTGCCCGACCAGGTCAACACCGTCAACCTCAACGAGGGCAACGCCGTGCGCACCCTCACCTTCGACCGCGACAAAACAGAACAGCCGACCCGCCCGGAAACACCATGATCCAGCTTCGCCCCCTGCCCCGCGCACTGCTCTGCGCCTTGCCTGCATTATTCATCCATCACGCCGCGCAGGCCGACGACCTCGTGCTGCAGCGCGTGCTGGTCGAAGGCTCGCGCATGAGCCAGCTCGGCATCGCCGATTCCGCCAACGCCGGCACCGTCGGCCAGAAGGACCTGGCCGCGCGCACCGCTTACCGTCCCGGCGAAATGCTGGAAGCCATGCCGGGCCTGATCGCCAGCCAGCACAGCGGCGAAGGCAAGGCCAACCAGTTCTACCTGCGCGGCTTCAACCTCGATCACGGCACCGATCTCGCGACCTGGGTCGACGGCATGCCGGTCAACCAGCGCAGCCACGCCCACGGCCAGGGCTGGACCGACGTCAACTTCCTGATCCCGGAACTGGTCGGCCGTCTCGACTACCGCAAGGGCCCGTACTCGGCGCGCAGCGGCGACTTTTCCTCGGCCGGCAGCGCCGAGATCAGCTACGCCAACCGCCTGGTGAAGGACCTCGCCAGCGTGACCCTGGGCCAGGACGGCTTCGCGCGCGGCGTGCTGGCCGGCGCGCCGGAAGTGGCCGGCGGCGTGCTGCTGTATGCGATCGAGGGGATGAAGAACGACGGCCCGTGGACGCGCCCGGACGACTACCGCAAGACCAACGCCGTGCTGCGCTACAGCCGCGGCTTCGCCAACAACGGCTGGAGCGTCACGGCGATGGCCTACCGCGGCCGCTGGAACGCCACCGACCAGATCCCGCTGCGCGCGGTCGACAACGGCACGCTGGGCCGCTTCGACGCCATCGACGACACCGACGGCGGCAATGCGCGCCGCTACAGCCTGTCGGGCATCTGGCGCCGGACGGACGCCGATTCGGCCTCGAAGCTGAGCGCCTACGTGATCCGCAACCAGCTCGACCTGTTCTCGAACTTCACCTATTTTCTCAACGACCCGGTCAACGGCGACCAGTTCGCCCAGCCGGACCGGCGCGTCACCAGCGGCCTGGACGCCGCCCAGACCTGGCACGTGCACCGCGGCGCGACCATGGCCTCGGACCTGACGATCGGCGCGCGCCTGCAGAACGACAACATCTTCAATGGGCTCTACAACACGCGCGCGCGCCAGGTGCTCTCCACCACGCGCGAGGACCACATCGTCGAGACCAGCGGCGGCCTGTTCGTCGAGAGCGCCACGCGCTGGAACGAGGTGGTGCGCACGGTGGCCGGCGTGCGCGCCGACCGCTACCGCTTCGACGTGCGCAGCGACCGGTCCGAGAACAGCGGCCGCGCCAGCGACACCCAGCTCAGCCCTTCCCTGAGCCTGATCCTGGCGCCGCTCGATTCGACCGAGTTCTACCTGAACTACGGCCACGGCTTCCACAGCAACGACGCACGCGGCACGGTGGCCGGCATCGACCCGGCGACTTTCGAGGCCGTCGAGCGCACGCCGGGCCTGGTGCGTTCGCGCGGCATGGAGCTGGGCTTGCGCACGGAAGCGATTCCCAAGATGCAGACCGCCGTCTCGCTGTACCGGCTCGACTTCGATTCCGAGCTGACCTACATCGGCGACGCCGGCATGACGGAAGCGGGCGACGCCAGCCGCCGTATTGGTATCGAGTTCTCGAACTACTGGCGGCCATTGAAGTGGCTGGCGGTCGACTTCGACGCCGCCTTTGCGCGCGCGCGCTCGCGCGGCGGCAATCCGGACGGCGATCGGATTCCCGGCGCGGTCGAAGGCGTGGGCCAGCTGGCCCTGACCGTCGACAAGGTCGGGCCGTGGTCGGGCGCGCTGCGCCTGCGCTACTTTGGTCCGCGTCCGCTGGTCGAGGACAACAGCGTGCGCTCGCACGCCAGCACCACGCTCAACGGGCGGATCGGCTACCGCATCGGCAAGGACATGCAGCTCGAACTCGAGGGCTTCAACCTGGCCAACCGGCGCGACTCGGCGATCGACTACTACTATGCCTCGCAGCTGGCCGGCGAGACTGACGCGCGCGAGGACATCCACTTCCACCCGATCGAGCCGCGCTCGCTGCGCGTCACGCTCACCAAGACCTGGTGAAAGCTGACGAAACGCGTTGACGTAGCGTAAGAGGCGGCCGGCCGCCTCTTCCACCGCCCCATGGGAAAAGTGCTACGCTACCGGGATGATCACATCCGAACCACCCTATACCGATCCTTCCCGCCTCGTCGACGCCCTGCGCATCGAAGGCTATGCGCTGCTGCGTCCGCGCGACGTTGCCGCCCTGTCCGGCTGCACGCTGGATGAACTGCAGGCGCTGGCGCCGAGCTGGGACCATCTCGAACTCGACAACTACCTGAAGGACGGCGGCCGCTACCGGCGCCGCCGCCATTCCTGCTTCGTCGACAGCGGCGAAGCGCTGACGCAGACTCCGCACCGCGCCCACTGGCAGCCGGTCGAGTACAACGCCCTGCACGGCGGCATGCATCGCCTGTTCGAACCGGTCGAGGACGCGACCATCGCGCAAGCAGCATGGCAGCGGCTGCTGCGCGCGCTCGGCGCGGTCTGCTCCAGGGTCAAGGGCGCGCAGCCCTGGTACGTGGAAGCCCACCAGTTCCGCATCGACACCGCCGACGGCATCGGCCGCCCGACGCCGGAAGGCGCGCACCGCGACGGCGTCGACTTCGTCGCCGTGATCCTGATCGGCCGCGCCGGCATCAAGGGCGGCGAGACCCGCGTGTTCGAAGCGAACGGCCCGCGCGGCCAGCGCTTCACCATGACCGAACCATGGACCATGCTGCTGCTCGACGACGCCGCCGTCATCCACGAATCGACGCCGATCCAGCCGCTGGAAGAGCACGGGCACCGCGATACGCTGGTGCTGACCTGGCGCGCCGGCGCTTTCCAGGGCGAAGACGCTTAATCAAGCTGACATAGGGTGGGCACGCCGTGCCCACGCGTGACGGGCGCATCCTTGGCCGGCTGGCCGCGGCATGTCGCCCGCGTGCGCCGAGCGCAGCCTCAAATCCGATGCTCGATGTTTTGCGGGCGGCACCTTACCGTTATCGACTAACGGACCTGACCGTAACGCGTGGGCACGGGGCGCCCACCCTACGGACCTGACCGTAACGCGTGGGCACGGAGTGCCCACCCTACGGGTCCGCGCCGCCTACGCAGGCAAAAAAAACGCCCGCGTACCTGGCGGTAGCGGGCGGCAATCCAGTATTTCGGAGAAAAACTGGAGGAGACGGTTCTAATATAACCTGATTTTTTGTGCACTGCAATACGGTAAAACTACCATGATCGCGTCGGCCCTCTCCTACGTACTCTTTCGCGCCTCCCAATCCTCCCGCCACCCAGCTGGACCATTATGCCGCAGCGCATCATCCGGGTGCGCAGGCGGCCAGTAATGCACAGTTCCGGTGCAAGCCAGCCGCCCGATCCTTGTTCATTCCTTCTTCGCGCCCTGAACCGGGGCGGCCTGCCGGGCCGCCGGCTGGCATCCGTCCTGCGTCTCTTTTTTTGCACCCTGCGCCTGTTCCTCACGCGCCCTGGCGGCCGCCATCGCCCGCGACGAGGCGCTGACCACGTGCGAGGGCACGTGGGTGGCCGGCGCGATCGTGCCGCGTTCCGGCATCGGATGGGTACCGGCGCGCGCGGGCAGCGCGGCCGAGGCGCGCTCGTCCGCCTTCTCCTCGACCCGGCAGGGCGCATCGGGCTTCGCCGGCTCCTGGGCAGCGACATACAGGGGCTGCACGGCAGCCAGTGCGACAGTCAACCAAGCTCGCTTCATCGTCATCTCCAGTTCAAAAAACCATTGTAGCGAGGTGCGGGCAATCGGGTCGTACTTGAATTCGCATCAACTTTTTATGCCTTTTGGTAAACTACTTGATGCTATAGACCGATTGCATCGTCCGCCTACGGAAACCACTATGTCCTCACCGAATTCCCGCCTGTTCCTGCGCGCCGCCCCGGCCGCCCTGCTCGTTCTGGTCCTGAGCGCCTGCGGGCGCGACGCCGACGAGAAGAAGAACGCGCCAGCCACGCCCGCGTTGACCGTCACCACGGCGCAGCCCAGCACGGCCACGCTGCCGCTGCGCCTGGGCGCCAACGGCAACGTCGCCGCCTGGCAGGAAGCGATCATCGGCAGCGAGTCGGGCGGGCTGCGCCTGACTGAAGTAAAGGTCAACGTCGGCGACGTGGTCGAGAAGGGCGACGTGCTGGCCGTGTTCTCGGCCGACACGGTCGATGCCGACGTGGCGCAGGCGCGCGCGGCGCTGGAGGAAGCCCAGGCGAATGCGGCGGAAGCGGCCGCCAACGCGAAACGCGGCGAAGCGCTGCGCGCATCCGGCGCGATGAGCGAGCAGCAGGTGGCGCAGTACGTCACGGCTGCGAACACCGCGGCGGCGCGCGTCGCCGCGGCGCGCGCCACGCTCACCCAGCAGCAGTTGCGCCTGAAGTACACCAAGGTGGTCGCGCCCGACAGCGGCGTGATCTCGGCGCGCAGCGCCACCGTCGGCGCCGTGGTCGGCGTCGGCACCGAACTGTTCCGCCTGATCCGCCAGGGCCGCCTCGAATGGCGCGCCGAAGTGACCGCCGCCGACATCGGCCGCATCAAGCCGGGCACGCGCGCCGTGGTCAAGGCGGCCAACGGCGCGGAAGTCAGCGGCAAGGTGCGCATGGTCGCGCCCACCGTCGACCCGCAGACCCGCACCGCCCTGGTCTACGTCGACCTGCCGCCGGCGATGCGCGCCGACGCGCCGCTGAAGGCCGGCATGTTCGCCGGCGGCCAGTTCGAGCTCGGCGAGTCCAGCGCCCTCACCGTGCCCCAGCAGGCCATCGCCGTGCGCGACGGGTTCAACTACGTGTTCCGCCTGAACCCGGACAACCGCGTCAGCCAGCTGAAGATCGATACCGGCCGCCGCCTGGGCGAACGCATCGAGGTAGTGAAAGGCCTGGCGCCGGACGCGCGGATCGTCGTCAGCGGCGCCGGCTTCCTGAACGACGGGGATCTGGTGAAGAACGTCCCTGCCCAAGCGACGGCGCCTGCCAAGGTCGCGGCGCGCTGAGGAACCCCAGATGAATTTCTCCGCCCTCTCGATCCGCAACCCGATCCCGGCGATCCTGCTGTTCGCCCTGCTCACCTTCGCGGGCATCCTGGCCTTCAAGGCCAACAAGGTCCAGTTCTTCCCCGATATCGAACTGCCGATCGTCACCGTCACCGCCACGCTCGACGGCGCCGCGCCTGCCCAGCTCGAGACCGAGGTCGCGCGCAAGATCGAGGATTCCGTCGCCACGCTGCAGGGCGTGAAGAACATCTATACCCGCGTGCTGGACGGCGTGGCCACCGTCACCGTCGAATTCATCCTCGACAAGGACTTGTCGGACGCCGTCAACGACGTGCGCGACGCGGTTTCCCAGGTACGCTCCGACATGCCGGCCGAGCTGCGCGAGCCGAGCGTGACCAAGACCGCCACCGCCGGCCGCGCGGTGCTGACCTTCACCGCCACGGCGAAGCCCGGTGCGAATGGCCTGGACGAGCAGGAGCTGAGCTGGTTCGTCGACAACGCCGTCTCCAAGCGCCTGCTGAGCGTGCCCGGCATGGGCGCGGTCAAGCGCGTCGGCGGCGTCGACCGCGAGATCCGCGTCGAGCTCGACGACGCCCGCATGGCCGCGCTGCGCGTGTCGGCGCTGGACGTCTCGCGCCAGCTGCGCAATGTGCAAAGGGAAGCCCCCGGCGGACGCGGCGACGTCAGCGGCGCCGAGCAGTCGGTGCGCACGCTGGCGACGGTGGGCAGCGCCCAGGAGCTGGCGCGCATGGACATTCCGCTGCCTGACGGACGCCGCGTGCGCCTGGACGAAGTGGCGAAGGTGATCGACACCGTGGCCGAGCCGCGCGCGCTGGCCGAGCAGGACGGGCGCCGCGTGGTGGCCTTCGAGATCTTCCGCACCCGCGGCGCCAGCGAGACCGAAGTGGCCGCAGGCGCGCGCGCGGCGGTGGCCGAGCTGCAGAAGGCGCACCCGAACGTGGTGCTGCGCGAAGTGGTCGACAACGCCGAGCCGGTGCAGGAGAATTTCGACGCCTCGATGGAGATGCTGTACGAAGGCGCGGTGCTGGCGGTGGTGGTGGTCTGGTTTTTCCTGCGCGACTGGCGCGCCACCTTCGTCGCCGCCGCCGCCCTGCCCTTGTCGGTGATTCCGGCCTTCCTCGGCCAGTACCTGTTCGGCTACACCTTGAACATGGTCACGCTGCTTTCGCTGGCGCTAGTGGTCGGCGTGCTGGTGGACGACGCCATCGTCGAGATCGAGAACATCGCGCGCCACCTGCAGATGGGGAAGACGCCGATGCAGGCGGCGCTGGAAGCGGCCGACGAGATCGGCATGGCGGTGATCGCCACCACCTTCTCGCTGGTGGCGGTGTTCCTGCCGACCGCCTTCATGGGCGGCATCCCGGGGCGCTTCTTCAAGCAGTTCGGCTGGACCGCGGTGCTGGCGATCCTGGCCTCGCTGGTCGTGGCGCGCCTGCTGACGCCGATGATGGCGGCCTACATCCTGAAACCCGCCAAGCCGCACGAGCAGAAGGACGGCCCGCTGATGCGCCGCTACATGCGCACGATGCAGTGGTGCCTGCGTAACCGCCTGCTGACGGCGATTGCGGCGGGCGTGTTCTTCGCCGCCTCGATCGCCCTGGTGCCGCTGCTGCCGACCGGCTTCGTGCCGGCGGCCGACCGCGGCCAGACCCTGATCAACGTCGAGCTGCCGCCCGGCGCGACCCTGGCCCAGACCCACGCCGTGGCGGAGCAGGCGCGCCAGGCGACCATGCGCATCCCCGGCGTGACCGGCATCTTCAGCTCGATCGGCGGCGGCTCCAGCGGCGACGCCTTCGCTCCCGGCGCGGCGGCCGAAGCGCGCCGCGCGGTGCTGACCGTGACCACGGTGCACCGCAGCGACCGCGACGAGAAGCTGTCCGACCTGGAACGCCAGATGCGCACCCAATTGGCAGGCATCCCCGGCGCGCGCTTCACCGTCGGCCAGCCCGACACCGGCAGCAAGCTGCAGCTGGTCCTGCGCAGCGAGGACCCGGCCGCCCTGAGCGCCGCCGCCCAGCGCGCCGAGCGCGACCTGCGCACGCTGCAGGGCATCGGCAACGTCAGCTCGAGCGCCTCGCTGGTGCGCCCGGAAATCATCGTGCGGCCCGACTTCGCGCGCGCGGCCGACCTGGGCGTGACCGCCGCGTCCATCGGCGAGACGGTGCGCGTGGCCACCGCCGGCGACTACGACCAGGCGCTCCCCAAAATGAACCTGTCCGAGCGCCAGGTGCCGATCCGCGTCAAGCTGCCGGACGCGGTGCGCGCCGACCTCGACGCCATCGGCCGCCTGACGGTGCCCGGCAAGAACGGTCCGGTGCTGCTGGCGAGCGTGGCCGACATCACGATGGAAAGCGGCCCGGCCCAGATCGACCGCCTGAACCGCAGCCGCAACGTGACGCTCGACGTCGAGCTGTCGGGCCGCTCGCTGGGCGAAGTGAACGCCGAGGCGCGCGCCCTGCCCGCCTTCCAGAACCTGCCGCCCTCGGTGACGATCGCGGAACTGGGCGACGCCCAGGAGATGCAGGCCCTGTTCGCCAGCTTCGGCATCGCCATGACCATCGGCGTGCTCTGCATCTACGGCGTGCTGGTGCTGCTGTTCGCCGACTTCATGCAGCCGCTGACGATTTTGGCCGCGCTGCCGCTGTCGATCGGCGGCGCCTTCGTCGCCCTGCTGATCACGGGCAGCGCGCTGTCGATGCCGACCATGATCGGCCTGATCATGCTGATGGGGATCGTGACCAAGAACTCGATCCTGCTGGTCGACTACGCGATCCTGGCGCGCAACGCCGGCATGAACCGTTTCGACGCCCTGGTCGACGCCTGCCACAAGCGTAGCCGCCCGATCATCATGACCACCATCGCAATGGGCGCCGGCATGCTGCCGCTGGCCCTGGGCCTGTCGGGCGACCCGAGCTTCCGCGCACCGATGGCGATCGCCGTGATCGGCGGCCTGATCACCTCGACCCTGCTCAGCCTGTTGGTGGTGCCGGCCGTGTTCACGTATGTCGACGACCTCAAGAACCTGATGTGGCGCGCCGTGCGCAAGGTGCAGCGGCATCCGCACGATGTGGCCGCGAAGCGGGAAGAGCCCAGTGCGATGAAGTGAGCGCAAAGGCCCCGTCAACGAGAGCGCCGGTTGCGGCTGGACCGGCGTTTTTGCCTAGCGTATCGGCGGCGTGATTGCTTGCCACCGGATCGACCGGGTCCGTACAGTGGCTGCTTTTGCACCCGCCGGAAGCGGACGCTGATGGGCGCAATATATTGAAAATGACGTCGAGAAAAATTGTATATTTTTTACTGGTGCTGACGATCGGCGTCGTCATCGGGATCGCGGTGAGCGAATGGATGAGGTCAAGCTACGCATTGACGCCTTCAGCCCGCCCATTGAGCGTTCCTGCTTCAGCCACATGGAGCGGGGGTGAAGACGGAGGCAACTGGTTCGATTGCGCTCGGCAAGCCGACGCCAGTTACCGGTGCGCAGTCTATGCGGATGTCACTGGCGAAAAAATCTCGGATGGGCTGTATGGTTTCGTCCCTGAAGACACGGCTGGGCAGTTGAATCCCTTGCTACGCCGTTCCGACACCGAGATCGTCTTGCGCGGTGCCCGGCTCGTCCGCGTTCCGTAATCGATGGTGCTTCCATGCAGCCGTGCAAGGACCGTGACGCGCGCTAGGGCAACCTTGCCCCGGCCTGGTGGATACCGGCTTGGACAAGGCTGCCGGCAATGACGTCGTGATGTCTTTGCCAGCAACCTTCCACACCAGGCGTCATCAGCGCTTCGGCGTCACCCGCCATACCGTGTTCGCCAGGTCGTCCGCGACGATCAGCGCCCCGCGCGGATCGACCGTCACGCCGACCGGCCGGCCGCGCGTCTTGCCGTCGTCGCCACGGAAACCGGTCACGAAGTCGACCGGTTCGCCGGCGGGACGGCCATTGGCGAAGGGCACGAAGATCACCTTGTAGCCCACCGGCGGCGTGCGGTTCCAGCTGCCGTGCTCGCCGACGAAGGCGCCGTTGGCGAACTTGGCGCCCATCGCCGGCCCGGAGAAGCTCAGGCCCAGCGCGGCGACGTGCGAGCCCAGGCTGTAGTCCGGCTTGATGGCGGCGGCGACCTTTTTCGGGTCCTGCGGCTTGACGCGCGGGTCGACGTTCTGGCCCCAGTAGCTGTACGGCCAGCCGTAGAAGCCGCCTTCGCGCACCGAGGTCAGGTAGTCCGGCACCAGGTCCGGGCCCAGCTCGTCGCGTTCGTTGACCACCGACCACAATTGTCCGGTTTCCGGATGCATCGCCAGCGCCGTCGGGTTGCGCAGGCCGGTCGCGTACGGCTTGTGGGCGCCGCTGGTGGCGTCGATCTGCCACACCATGGCCCGGTCGAGCTCGGCTTCCATGCCACGCTCGGTGATGTTGCTGTTCGAGCCGATGCCGACGTACAGGAAGCGTCCGTCCGGACTGACGGTCAGCGCCTTGGTCCAGTGGTGGTTGATTTCCGCAGGCAGCTTCGCGATGCTCGCCGGCGCGCCGCCGGCCTTGGTCTGGCCTTGCTGGTAGTCGAAGCTGACCAGCTCGTCCTGGTTCGCCACGTAGATCTTGTTGTTCGCAAACGCCAGGCCGTAGGGGGCGTTCAGGTTTTCCGCGAACACCGTTTTCAGTTCGTACTGGCCGTCGCCGTCGGCATCGCGCAGCAGGGTCAGGCGGTTGCCGCCCTTGACCTTGGTATTGCCCTTGGCCTTGATGTAGCCGGCGATCACGTCTTTCGGCTTGAGCTTGGCCGCGCTGCCGCCGCGGCCTTCCGCCACCAGGATGTCGCCGTTCGGGAGCACCAGGGTCTGGCGCGGAATCGCCAGGCCGGTCGCGATCGCCGTGACCGTGAAGCCTTCGGGTACGGTCGGCTTCTGGTCGCCCCAGGGCGTGGGCTCGGCGATCTTCATGTTGGGCAACAGGCCGCGTTGCGGGTCGGGCAGCTTCGGATCCGGTCCATGCGCCTGCGTGCTTGCGCCGTCGTTACTGCATGCGCCCAACAGCAGACCCATGCCCAACAATGCCAGTGTGCTGGATCGTTTCATTTCACACCTCCCGCACGGCCGCTCAGTCCGACCCAGGTCGCCAGGCAGCTCAGAAGAAACACGATACCCGACAGGACCAGACCGGCCGGCATGACAGCCCAGGCATCCTTTGCATGCTGGAAGGCATTCACCAGCCCGAGCACGAAGGTCGCCAGCAGCAGCAGGAAATACATCAGGGGTTGGCCCCCTTTCTGCCTTGCCCGGATCAGGTTGAGCAGCGCGCACAGCAGCGCCAGTCCGCAGAACAGCTCGGCGCCCGCGATCAGCCAGGAGGCAAAGTTGCTCCACTGGATCTGGTAGCTCTGGTAATAGGCGATATCGCTCAGGAAAGCGCCGAGGAACAGGGGAACGGTCCCGGCCAGCAGGATCGTATGCAGTGTGCCCGGCGGGTGTCGATATGCCGGGCTGGGCGTTGCGATGGAAGACATTGGCTTGTCCTTGATGAGGGTGAGGATTGTTTAAATACTATCGATTATGCGAAATGCTTGGCGCAAGCTTGATCCTAAGGAAATTACTTTGGGTGCAATGGGCGGCATTTCCCCAACAGGCATCAGCCAAGGCGGACCAGCGAGCCTTGGGGAAAAAGTGTGGATGCGCCTAGGTACCAAGCCGGCGCGCGAGCGGCAACTCAGCTCAGCATCGCGACCAGGGCGATGATCGGGACCGGCACACCTAGCAGCCACAGCAGAATCGAACGCATGCGCATGCCCTTCCTGTTCCGCGGGCGGGAAGCGATCGCCAGGCCATCGCGCAACCTGCCGCCGATCGTCGCGCACCAGATGGCGGCGACGGCGCCGAGGAGCAGCGCGGCAGCCAGCCACAGCGCGGTGGTGGCGGCGGCCGTGCGCGCACTCTCGGCCGCCTCCCGCGCGGCCGCCCTGGCTTTCGCGGCGGCCGCGGCGCTGCTGGCAAAGGCGTCGTCGACGCGCTTCCCGGCGTCCTCCCGGTTCAGTCCGGTGCGGTCGGCAATGCGCCGGGTCAGCCAGGCGTCGTCGGCGACGGCCAGGCGGCCCTTGGCCACGGCGCTGGCAAGGATGCGTTTGGCCTCCTGGCGCAAGGCGGGGTCCGCGGGTCCTGCCCTGTCGCTGCGCAGCATCACGTCGATCAGGTAGTCGGGCGCATGGTTGGCGTCGCCGTTCGGCGCCGTCGCCGCAGGCGCGGCGGCGCCGGCCGTTGTGCCGATGACGCCGCCGAAGAAGGCGGCGGCCGCCAGCATCGATACGGCCCAGCTCAGGAGCCCGTGCGCGGTGTCCCGGAAATAGCCTTCGTCGGCGCGAATGCCGTGCCACGTCGGGCGCAGGCGTCCGGCCAGGAAGCCGCCGAGCGCGGCGGCGGCAAGCTGGGTGAACGAGATCCAGGGAATGGCGGACACGCCGGCGGCAATGCCGCCGGGTTCCGTCCACGGCGCGCGCGCGACTAAGCCCAGCCCCGAGCCGAGCAGGTAGAGGACGAGGGACAATGCGGCGGCGCTGGTCGCGCCCGCAAAGACCGCGCCCCAGGATACGCCGGAACGCAATGATTCAGGAGCAAGGCCAGAGGCAAGCTCAAGGGGAACCTCAGGGGTAACCTCAGAGGCAACCTCAGCGGCAACCTCAGGGCCAGTCTCAGGGGCGGCACCGGGAAGCGCCACGCTCGGCGTGCCGGAAGCGCCAACAGGGGCGTGCGTCGCCCCGCTCGCCGATTGAGCTTGCATGACTAATTCCGGATGAATTCGAGTAAAGAAATACCGCATCCCGGCCGAACAAGAGCTCGGCCGGGATGTCGGTCAGGCAGGCGCCGGATCAGTAATCGCGGCGGTTGCTGCCCAGCAGCTTGGCCAGGATGTAGCCTGCGCCCAGTGCGATGGCGACGGCGGTGCCCGGCTTGTTGCGGATGTACTCGCGGCCGGAGTCAGCCAGTTGCTGGTAGGTGTCGTTCATCTGCACTTTGCGGTTGCCAAAGGTTTCCGAGGCGCTGCTGAGCATGCCGCTCAGCTTGTCGACGCCGGCGTGGGCGCTGCTGACGACACGCTCGACCATCGGCTGGGCTGCCTCGGCGGCCTTGTCGATCGACTTGTGCATTTCTTCCGGCTTCATCGAAGCCATCATGCCGGCGTCTTTCGACGACGAATCGCTGCTGGAACCCATGCTGCTCGAGCCGCTCGAACCGCCCATGGCGCCCGAGGAGCTGCCCGAACCCGAGGTCGACGAGCTGCCCATGGCGCCCGAGGAACCCGAACCCGAGGTGGACGAGCTGCCCATCGCACCCGACGAGCCCGAGGTGGACGAGCCCATGCCGCTCGACGAACCCGGGGTGGACGAACCCATGCCGCTCGACGACGAACCCATGCTGCCCGAGGAACCGGCCGCGCTGCCGGCATTGCTGGTGCCGCCGACGGCGCCGGTGCTGGTGCTCGTTGCCGGGCTGGCGCTCGACGACGAGGTGCCGCTCAGGCTGCCCGACGAGGAGCCGGTGCTGCCCGACGAACCCGAAGCGCCCTTCTGGCTGCTGGAACCGATTTGCTGGTCCTTGCCCAGGCTCGATTGCTGGTCCTTGCCCATGCTGCTGCCGTTGCCTTGACGGCCGGCGTCAACGCCTTTTCCCTCGCTCGACTTTTGATTATCCATGACTTTGTCCTCTTAAAGATTAAGACCAACGCGGAGTAGACCGATACTCGACCATCACCACATTCTTCCTCGATTCCGCTCGAAACAAAACGGAGGCGCGAGAATGAGCTGCGCTACATCAATGGATCATTCGGCTTTTGCCTTCGGTCAAGGATTCGTATCAATGACCTCCGGAGAACTCAAAAGTTCCGTTCATAGCACGTCACTTTCGCATCCCGTCTGCAAGCGTACGCCGATCCGGCGTACTGCACGATTGCGGCCGTCGGGAAAACCGCGTCGCGATACAAAAAATATAACGGATGGGGAGGCGGGACAGTGCGCTGACTAACAGAGCCGTAGGATCGGGGCGAATTTATCGAAAATAGCCGACGATGCGGACAAACGGCGCCCCGCCCTCCCACCGCCCTGCGGGCGCGCGCATGTTCCGGTTGCCCTGGCTACCGGCCCCGGTTATCTTAGAACTCCGCGCCGGCGCTTCGGTGTCCGGACCGCCGCGCGGCGGGAGCTTGGCATGAACAACGTGAAGTCGCTGCTGCTGGCACTGGCAATCTCGGTTGTCGCCATCGGCGCGCCCATCGCCGTCGCCATCAGGGAGGCGCATGAGCAGAGCTATCGCATCGAGTCCATGCGTGCGCTCTCCTATGCCCGCGACGTCATCAACCGTACCGACGAAACGACGCTGCAGGTCATGTTCGCCGCCGACACACTGCGCAAGTCCGGCGCCCCGCCTTGCTCGCCGGCATCCATCGACCTCATGCGCCGCTTCGACCTGACGTCGAGCTATGTCCAGGCGGTGGGACATGTGGAGGGCGACAAGCTCGTCTGCTCGTCGATGGGCAATACCCGGCCGATACCGCTGGGGCCGACATTGGCACATACCGTCAACGGCGCCGCCATCCGCGAGGCGCCGGATCTGCCCGGCGGGCAACTCGGCAAGCTGATCGTGCTCCAGTTCGGCGACCTCGCGGCCATCATCCACCGCGACTTGCCGATTGACACCACGACCAATGAACCCGACGTTGCCCTGGCCGTGATACAACAGGGAAGCAGGGCCCTGATCGCCGCACGCGGCTTCGTCGATCCGCGCTGGGTCGACCGGCTCGCGGGCCAGCACGAGACCGGCTTCGTCGACCAGGGCTACGTGGTCGCGGTCGCACGATCGAATCGCTTCCAGTCGGCCGCCATCGCGGCGATACCGGTCACCTACCTCAACAACCGCAGTGCCGACCTGGCATGGCGCCTGATTCCCGCCGGCCTGCTGGCCGGGATCCTGGCGACCGCCGCGATCCTCTATCTGGCGCGGCAGCAACTCTCGCTGGTCGGCGCACTGCGCAATGCCCTCAAGTCCAACGAGCTGTTCATGGTGTACCAGCCGGTCATCGACATGCAGACCGGGACCTGGGTGGGCGCGGAAGCCCTGGTGCGCTGGCGCCGCGCGACGGGGGAAATGATCAGGCCGGATTTTTTCATCCCGATCGCGGAAAAGAATGGCCTGATCAACAAGCTGTCGCAGAAAGTGCTGGAACTGATCCTGCACGATACCACCCGTTTCCTGCATTCCCATCCGCATTTCCACATCGCCATCAACCTGAGCGCGTCGGATTTCAATTCGCCCCATTTGGCCGAGAAAATCCTGGCGTCGCTGGAGGCGAGCGGGCTGCGCCCGGTCAACCTCATTGTCGAGATTACCGAGCGCGGCCTGCTGGACGTGCATCGCGCGCGCGAGATCACGCAGCGGCTGCAGGGCCGCGGCATCGAGATCGCCATCGACGATTTCGGCACCGGCTATTCCAGCCTGTCCTATCTCGAATCCCTGCGCCTGGACTTTTTGAAAATCGACCGTTCCTTCATCGAATCGATCGGCAGCGGCGCCCCGATCAGCCTGGTGGTGCCGCACATCATCGAGATCGCGCATACCCTGTCGATGAAGATCATTGCCGAAGGCGTGGAAAACGAGGCCCAGCGCGATTACTTGGCCAACCGCGGCGTGCAGTTCGCCCAAGGCATGCTGTTCGCCATGCCGATGACCTGCGAGGATATGGTGGCCGCGATCCGGGCCGGGGATGTTGCCAACTCGGCGTATCCAGCGCACGCCTGAGTACCCTCAAGGCGGCATGCCTGCTTCCGGAGCCAGGGAAGCGAGTTCCATTACAAGCATGGCGATACCGCGACAGCGTTTCCCAGCGAACCGACGGCGTCCTCGCGGGGTAGTAGTCTCGGGTTGTCTTGCGCGGCACAGCCGGGCCCTCGCCAAGGGCGGCAGCGCAAGCAAACGAAGATAGCCACTCCCATGCATATACCTGATCAACTCCAGTTTCTGTTGAATCGCTTGCGCGAGCACTTGTGGGTGAAGCCCCTGATCGCTTGCGTGCTATCGATAGGCGGTGTGGCGCTGGCGCATGTCGCCGACAGCATCCCGGCTGCCTGGGAAGTACCCGAAATTGCCCAGGGTTCGGTCGTCGACCTGCTGAAGATCATCGCCGCCAGCATGCTGGGCGTGGCCACCTTCGCCGTGGCCTCGATGGTTGCGGCGTATGCCTCGACCGGCCAGTCGGCGACCGCGCGCGCCTTCCCGCTGGTGGTTGCGGACGACGTGTCCCAGAACGCGCTGTCGATCTTCGTCGGCGCCTTCATCTTTTCCATCGTGGCGCTGAGCGCGACGACCAACGATTATTTCGGCAAGGCTGGGCGGTTCACCCTGTTCGTATTGACCCTGCTGACGCTCGTCATCGTCGTACTGGTATTCGTGCGATGGGTGGACAGCATCGCCCGGCTCGGGCGGCTGGGCGCCGTCATCGCCAAGGTCGAGCAGGCCACGGCCCAGGCACTGGCCAGGCGCAAGCAGCATCCCTGTCTCGGCGGCCTGGCCGCCGGCGGTCCGGCGCGCGGGCTGGCCTTCCACAGCGACAGCAGCGGCTACCTGCAACGGGTCGACATGGCGACCCTGCAACGTCTTGCCGTCACAAACGGACTGCGCATCACGCTGGCCGTCCTTCCCGGCGGCGTCATCGTCCCGTCGCGCCCGCTTGGCTATGTGTTGCCGGATTCCGAGAACAGTGGGCCGGTCGAGGCCGCGCTGCTGCGCAAGGCCTTCATCATCGGTCCACTGCGCCACTTCGACGAGGATCCGCGTTTCGGCCTGGTAGTACTGGCCGAGATCGGTTGCCGCGCCTTGTCTCCCGGCGTTAACGATCCTGGCACCGCCATCGGCATCCTCGGTTCCTTGCAGCGCCTGTTCGCCGACTGGGCCAGCCCCGCCGAGCCGGATGCGCCCGAGTACGACCGGATCGAAGTGCCGCCGCTGTCGCTCGACGACATGTTCGACGATGTCTTTCCCGCCCTCGCCCGCGACGGCGCCGGCCTGATCGAGGTGGCGATGCGCATCCAGCGGGTACTCGGCGAGCTAGCACGCTGTGGCGATCCGCGCCTGGCGTCGGTGGCATCCCGTCAGGCGCTGCTGGCCATGGCGCGCGCCGAGCGCGCACTCGACTTCCCTCCCGACCTGGAGCAACTGCGGCTGCGACATGCGGACTACTGGAACGACGAGGCTGCCCTCAACACTTTGCGTGGAAGGATGAACCATGCCTGAAGTCGTCCCCGTCTTCCTGGCGATCACCGCCGTGATCGCCTGGTTCAATGCACGCTACCTGAAACTGCCCTCGACCATCGGCGTCATGGCCGCGGCGCTCATCCTGTCGGCAGCCACCCTGCTGCTGGACTACACGGGACATGGCAAGCCACGCGACTACGCCGCCGAGCTGTTCGGCGCCATCGACTTCTCCGAAGTTCTCATGGAGGGAATGTTGAGCATCCTGTTGTTCGCCGGCGCTTTGCAGGTGAACCTGCGGCATCTGGCGAAATACCGTTGGCAGGTCGGCCTGCTGGCCGTATTCGGCACCGTCGCGGCCGCGCTCGCGGTCGGCTTCGGCCTCTTCTACCTGCTGCCGCTGACGGGACTGCAGCTGCCGCTCCCCTTCTGCCTGGTGTTCGGCGCCCTGATCGCGCCGACCGATCCGATTTCCGTCACCGGCCTGCTGCGCAAGGTGGGGGCGCCGCCGAATCTCGAAACCGTGATTTCCGGCGAGTCGCTGTTCAACGACGGCGTCGGGATCGTCGTGTTCACGGTATTGGCGGCGGTCGCGGCCGAGCACCATGCCCCCGGCGGCGCCGAGATCTCGTTGCTGCTGCTGCGCGAGGCCGTTGGCGGGATCGCCTTCGGCCTGGTGCTGGGCTATCTGACGTACCGCATGCTCAAGAGTATCGACAGCTACCAGGAAGAGGTGCTGCTGACGGTGGCCGCGGTACTCGGCGGCTACAGCCTCGCCCACCACCTGGGCGTATCGGCCCCGCTGGCGATGGTGGCGGCCGGCATCCTGATCGGCAACCGCGGCCGCCGCAAGGGCATGTCGGACCTGACGCGCGAGCAGCTCGACCACTTCTGGGAACTGCTCGATTCCATGCTCAACGCGGTCCTGTTCGTGCTGATCGGCTTCGAGGCCCTGGTGCTGCCGTTCTCCGGCCCCCTGTTCGCCGCCGGCCTGGTGGCGATCTGCGTGACGCTGGCGGCCCGGCTGCTGACGGCGGGCCTCCCTGTAGCCATGCTCGGCAGGCGGTCCGGCTTGCCGGAGGGCGCATGGCAGGTGCTGACCTGGGGTGGCTTGCGGGGTGGTATTTCGGTCGCGCTGGCGCTGTCCCTGCCGGCCAGCCCCGAACGCGGCACGCTGGTGACGATCACCTACATCGTCGTCGTGTTTTCCGTGCTGGTGCAAGGCCTCAGCGTCGAGAAGCTGGTGCGCAAGGTCGTGCCTTGCACCGGCTGAAGGACAGTCGATAAAGGAGGATTTCCATGTTCGAACAGGTGGAACGGCAGGTACGCGATTATGTGGAGTGGCTGCGGCTGCTGGTGGAGGCGCTGGGCGCCCTGGTGATTGCCGCCGGCGTTGTGCTGGTGATCGTGGGGCTGGTGCGCCACCTTTTTTCCCAGCGCGGCAACAGCTTCATTCCCATCAGGCTGGCCTTTGCGCGCTATCTGACGCTGGCGCTGGAACTGCAGCTGGCGGCTGACATCCTGTCGACGTCTGTCGCGCCAACCTGGGGCCGGATCGGAAAGCTGGCCGCCATTGCCGTGATCAGGACTGCGCTGAACTATTTCCTCAACAAGGAATTGCAGTCCGAGAGCGCCGATGCGCAGGCCGAGCAGCCTGCCCGCCGCCCGGCCCAGGGCCGGAACTGAGGGAAGCGTCATGCACGAACTTCCATCGCGCCGGCGTCGCCTTGGCTTGCACAGGGAACTGCTGCTGGCGGTGGCGCCGACGGTGACCGTGCTGCTGGTGCTCGCGCTAGTCGAAGCGGTAAGCCAGCAACGCCTGCTGTTCGCCTCCCTGGCCTCGAGCGCCTTTTTGATCTACCTCGATCCGCAACACAGTGTGAACCAGGCGCGCACCCTGCTGCTGTCGCAGCTCGGCGCCGCCGTCATCGGCATGCTGTCCTTTCTCGCCCTAGGGCCCGGCTATGTATCCGCGGGAACGGCCATGGTGCTGGCGATCGTGGCGATGATCCTGTGCGATGCCGTGCATCCGCCGGCAGTCGCGACGGCGCTGAGCTTCGGACTGAAGGCGGGCGACACCAGCAACCTGGCCCTGTTCTGCCTTGCGCTTGGCATCACCGCCGTACTGCTGGGCTTGCAGAAGCTCACGCTGTGGCTGGTCGTCCGAGCGGCGCGCCGCGATCATGGGCACAAGGACGACAAGCCCGTGCCCGGCAGCCGGTGAACGCGGTCCGAACCGGCGCTCATTGGTTGTCTCGGAGCAAAGTGCCATAGGCCGAACGGCTGCCTGCCTGGCTGGAAGGAATGACCGACAGGCTGCCATCGGATTCCAGAAAGACGGCATCGATGTCCTCGAGCGTCCCCTGGCCTTTCTTGCGTACCGCGGCAAGCACCTCGTCCTCGGTAACGCGCGCGCGCTTCAATGCGTCGTGGCGCATCTGGCCGTCCAGCAACAGCACGGTCGGCGTGGTTTTCACGCTGCCGTTGACGAACGATGAGCGCACGGAACACCAGGTAATGAGCAGTTGCAGGACGATCAGCAAGGCCAGCGCCGTAAGGCCGACCGCCAGGCTGACACTCTTGTTCACCAGGATGGTCGACAGGGTCGAACCGAAGGCGACGGTAACGACCAGGTCGAAGGAATTCATCTTCGACAAGGTCCGGTTGCCGCTGAGGCGCAGCAGCGCCACCAGTCCGGCATACGCGAGGATGCCGACGACGAGGACACGGTAGATATTGTCCCAGCTATCGAAGAACATGGCGCCTCCCGGCACGATGCCATGCAATTGCCGGCGCAGACGGGCCGCATGCCTTCATCGCTGCGCCTCCTGTCGCTCGATGTCGGCAATCAGGGCCTCCATCTCGGCGATTTCCTTGCGCTGGGTTGCGGCAATCCCGTCGGCCAGCTTGCGCACCCGTGGATCGCTGATGCGCGCGCGTTCGCTGGTCATGATCGCAATCGAATGATGGGGAATCATGGCGCGCATGTAGGAGACGTCGTCGACCGTGCTCTGGCTGCGCACCAGCCACAGCGCGGCCACGAACAGCAGGGCGGCCCCGGCGAAGATGGCGCCATTGGTCCGCTTGTCTTTGTACATGCCGCGCATGAACGCGAGCATGACGATTGCCATGGCGGCGCCCATGACCAGCGCCATCCAGGCCCGCGTCTGGCTGAAGTGGACATGGGCCAGCTCGTAGGTGTTCAGGTACATCAGTCCGTACATGACGAGCGTGGAAACCAGGATCATGAGGCCGAAACGGCGATAACTTCCCATCATCTCCTCCTAAGCGAGTCACACTGAGCTTGTCAGTATCCGGACAAACAGGCTCACGGCGCGCACGCCAGAACCGGCAGCCTGATGGATCGCCGCCTTCCTGTGCCTGCCACGCCCGGCAAGGCTGCGCCATCGATATGGCAAATCCATCATCATGGGTGCTCGACACTCGAGACGCCAGTCCGGCCCCCATGTCCGCAGAACTTGCCATCCTGATGCAGCGCCTGAACAGCCTGGCCATGAGCGCCATGCGCATGCTGCCCAACCTCGTCATTGCGCTGCTTGTCTTCGTTCTCTTCCTCTTCATCGCCACCTGGACGCGCCGGCTGGTACAACGCCTGAATGCCCGCAAGCATGCAAACCTGGTGCTGGTGTTGGGCCGCCTCACGCAGTGGAGCATCCGGCTGCTCGGGCTGCTGCTGGCAGTCACGATCGCGTTTCCAACCTTTACTCCGGGTAACCTCATCAGTGCGCTCGGGATCACGGGCATCGCCATCGGTTTCGCTTTCAAGGACATCTTCGAGAATTTCCTGGCTGGAATCCTGATCCTGGTGACAGAACCCTTCCGGATCGGCGACCAGATCGTATTCGGCGGCTTCGAAGGCACCATCGAAGAGATCGAAACGCGCGCCACCAAGATACGTACGTACGACGGCCGGCTGGTGGTGATCCCGAACTCCGATCTCTACAAAGGCTCCTTCATCGTCAACACAGCCTATTCGGAACGCCGTTTGCAATACGACCTGGTGATCGGCAACGGCGACGACATCGCGCTGGCCAAGCGAGTGATACTCGACGCGGTACATGCCCTGCCGGATATCGAAACTACCCCCGATCCCGATGTCCTAGTCGTGGACTTCGTCGATGCCGGCGTCAAGCTGCGCCTGCGCTGGTGGATCAAGCCACCGCGCCGGGCCGACGCCCTCGACCTGCAAGACAAGGTACTGGAAGCGGTCAAGGCGGCCCTGACGGCGCACGGCATCGACCTGCCCTTCCCGACCTGCCAGGTGCTGCTGCACGACCAGACCGAAGCAAGCGACGGGGACCGGCGGCGCCAGCGCGAAGGCTGGCCTGCCGGGAAGGGGGAGGCGCCGGAACCGTCCGGCCTGGCGCGCGCCGTGCGCGACCTGCACGCCGCGTCGCCGCGGGAACCCTGAGACAGGCCGCCCTCCCCACAAGAACAGGCGAGCGAAATGCGCCAAGCGCATCCGTTCGACAAGACGAACGAAAAAAGGGTTACACGCCGAAGCAATGTAACCCTTTGATCTGAATACTGAATTCTTGGTGCCGCTGACCGGAATCGAACTGGTGACCTTCGCATTACGAATGCGCTGCTCTACCGACTGAGCTACAGCGGCTCTACGCCAGGCAATCCCGGCGAAGAGCCGTATTCTAGCAACAACGTGCGAAACGTGCTAGTCCGACTCGGCAATTTCGCACGGGTTTTGCCAAAAAATTACTGCTCGCCGGTGTGTTCATTGTGATAACGGGTCACCAGCTCGACTTCTTCCTTCGAACCGAGGAAGACCGGCACCCGCTGGTGCAGCTTGGACGGCGCGATGTCCATGATGCGCTGGCGGCCGTCGGTGGCGGCGCCGCCGGCCTGCTCGACGATCATCGCCATCGGGTTCGCTTCGTACATCAGGCGCAGCTTGCCCGGCTGGGACGGGTCGCGCATGTCGGCCGGGTACATGAAGATGCCGCCGCGGTTCAGGATGCGGTGCACGTCGGCCACCATCGAGGCGATCCAGCGCATGTTGAAATCCTTGCCGCGCGTACCGGTTTTGCCGGCCAGCATTTCGTCGACGTAGCGCTGCACCGGCGCGTGCCAGTGGCGCTTGTTCGACATGTTGATCGCGAATTCCTTGGTGCTTTCCGGAATGCGCATGTTGCTATCGGTAAGTACCCAGGAACCCATCTCGCGGTCCAGGGTGAAGCAGTGCACGCCGTTGCCGGTGGTCAGCACCAGCATGGTCTGGGGGCCGTACACGGCATAGCCGGCCGCGACCTGGGACGCGCCCGGCTGCAGGAAAGCCTGCTCGGTCGGCTCGCCCATGCCTTCCGGCGCCTTCAGGACCGAGAAGATGGTGCCGATCGAGACGTTGACGTCGATGTTCGAGGAGCCGTCGAGCGGATCGAACAGCAGCAGGTATTCGCCCTTCGGGTAGCGGTTCGGGATCGGGTGGATGGTTTCCATCTCTTCCGAGGCCATGGCCGCCAGGTGGCCGCCCCACTCGTTCGCCTCGAGCAGCATTTCGTTCGAGATCACGTCGAGCTTCTTCTGCACTTCGCCCTGGATGTTCTCGGTGTCGGCGGTGCCGAGCACTTCGCCCAGCGCGCCCTTGCTGACCGAGTAGCTGATGCGCTTGCAGGCGCGGGCCACGACCTCGATCAGGAGGCGCAGCTCGGCCGGGATGGTGTTGTGGAGGCGCTGCTCCTCCACCAGGTATTGCGTGAGACTGACGCGTTTCATGACTTCCTTTACTTGGGATTGAATACTTGTAGAGCGATCAGTTGGCCAGGGCCTTGCCGACCACTTCGCGCACGTCGTTCGACAGGCGCTGCTGGCCGGCCACCTGTTGCAGGGCCTTCTTCATGTGCTCCTGCAGGGCGGGCGTGTAGCGGCGCCAGCGGTCCATCGCGCGCGCCAGGCGGCTGGCCACCTGCGGGTTCAGGGCGTCGAGCGCGATCACCTGTTCGGCCCAGAAGGCGTAGCCGCTGCCGTCCGGCGCGTGGAACTGCACCGGGTTGCTCGCGCAGAAGCTCGCGACCAGGCTGCGCGCGCGGTTCGGGTTGCGCAGGTTGAAGGCCGGGTGGCGCATCAGTTCGCGCACGCCGGCCACGTCGGTGGTGGCGCTCGAGGCCTGCAGCGCGAACCACTTGTCGACCACCAGGGCCTCATCCTCGAACTCGTCGTAGAAGCGTTGCAGGGCCTGGTCGACGTTTGGTGCGCGGGCGTGCAGCAAGGCGCTCAGGGCAGCGACGCGGTCGGTCATGTTGCCGGCGTTGTCGAACTGCTCCTGGGCCAGGCGCAGGCCCTCCTCGTCCTGGGCCGCGGTGAGATAGGCCAGGCACAGGTTCTTCAGGGCGCGCTTGCCGATCGAGAGCGCATCCGGGCTGTACTCGCCAGGGGTCTGGTTGGCGTGGTATTGCGCCAGCAATTGCTCGCGCAGGCGTGTGCCGATGTTGGCGCGCACGAACTGGCGCGCCAGGTGGATCGACAGCGGGTTCACCACCTCGATCTGCTCGGCCACCATGGTTTCCGAGGGCAGCAGCAGGCATTGCTCGCGGAAGGCCGGATCCAGGCTGTCGTCGCCCAGCATCTTGCCCATGGCCAGCAGGAAGGTGTCGTCCAGCAGCAAGGGGGCGCCGACGCCGACTTCGCCGGTCAGCTTGAGCAGGCGGCCCATCGCCAGGCGCTGGCCGGCTTCCCAGCGGTTCACCGGGTCGCTGTCGTGGCTGAACAGGTGCAGCAGGTCGGCGTCGCCGTAGTTGTAGTCAAGCACGATCGGGGCCGAGAAGTCGCGCAGGATCGACGGCGTCGGCTGCTCCTGCACGTTCTCGAAGACGAACGTCTGCTCCAGTTCGGTCAGTTCCAGCACGGCGGTGGTACCGACGTCCTTTCCGCCGATGGTCAGCGGCATGTCGCGTCCATCCGCGCCCAGCAGGCCCACGGCCACCGGGATGTGGAAGGGGAACTTGCTCGACTGACCAGGGGTGGCCGGGCAGGACTGGAACAGGGTCAGCGTGTAGGTTTTCGCGATCTCGTCGTAGCGGGTCTCGGCGCGCACCACCGGGGTGCCGGCCTGGCTGTACCAGTGCTCGAACTGGCTCAGGTCGCGGCCGTTTGCGTCAGCCATGGCGCGACGGAAATCGTCGCAGGTCACAGCCTGTTCGTCATGGCGCTCGAAATACAGGTCCATGCCCTTGCGGAAGCCCTCGCGGCCCAGCAGGGTCTGGTACATGCGCACCACTTCGGCGCCCTTCTCGTACACCGTGACGGTATAGAAATTGTTGATCTCGACGAAGGAGTCGGGGCGCACCGGGTGGGCCATCGGGCCGGCGTCTTCCGGGAACTGGGCCTGGCGCAGGGTACGCACCTGGTCGATGCGGCCGACGGCGCGGCCGGTCTCGGTGCCGACCATGTCGGCCGAGAATTCCTGGTCGCGGAACACGGTCAGGCCTTCCTTCAGCGACAGCTGGAACCAGTCGCGGCAGGTGACGCGGTTGCCGGTCCAGTTGTGGAAGTATTCGTGGCCGACCACGGCCTCGATGCCCTGGAAGTCGATGTCGGTCGCGACGCGCGGATTGGCCAGCACGAACTTCGTGTTGAAGATGTTCAGGCCCTTGTTCTCCATCGCGCCCATGTTGAAGTCGCCGACGGCGACGATCATGAAGCGGTCGAGGTCCAGCTCCAGGCCCCAGCGCTCCTCGTCCCAGCGGATGCTGTTCTTGAGCGACTGCATGGCGTAGTCGGTCTTGTCGAGGTTGCCCTCCTCGACCCAGACCTGCAGCAGCGCCTCGCGCCCATCGGCCAGCTTGAACTTTTCCTCCTGGCACACCAGGCGTGCGGCGACCAGGGCGAACAGGTAGGAAGGCTTCTTGAACGGGTCTTCCCACTTGGCGTAGTGACGGCCGTCACCCAGGTCGCCCTCTTCGACCAGGTTACCGTTCGACAGCAGCACTGGGTATTTTTCCTTGTCGGCGCGCAGCATCACCGTGTATTTGGCCATCACGTCCGGACGGTCCGGGAAATACGTAATGGCGCGGAAGCCTTCGGCCTCGCACTGGGTATAGAAGCTGCCGTTCGAGGTGTACAGGCCGTTCAGGGTGGTGTTCAGTTCCGGCGCGCAGATCGTTTCGATCTCGAGCGTCACTTCCTCCGGCGTGTTCGGGATGGTGAGCAGGCTGCCCTCGATGCGGTAGTCGTTCTCGCCGAGCGTGTTGCCGTTCATGCGCAGCGCCACCAGTTCCAGGTTTTCCCCGTACAGCTCGATTTCGCGCTGGGCGCTGTCGGGATTGCGGCGCATCGTCAGGCGGTTGGCAACGATGGTGCGGGCGGGATCGAGGTCGAAACCGAGCTCGACAGTGTCGACGAGGTAGCTGGGCGGCGTGTAGTCTTTCCGGTAGATCGTCTGGGGCGTATCAGTGCGCATGGGATTGTTCCGAAAAATACGGTCGAAGAAGAAGGTCTTATTCTACCAACAAGGTTTGCCCCCGGCGCGCCTTGATTCTTTCGCTCCCATGTATCGCTATGTGCCATGAGTAACCAGGTGTAAATTTATCTGCGAAAATGCGGGCAGCGGCGCAATCTGAGCATCGGGAAAGACCGTCAAAATTTTGGAGAGAACAACATGAAACGCTTGATCATGATGACAGCCGCGGCGGCCATGGCCCTGCTGCTGGGCGGGTGCGCGACGACCATCCGCAGCAACGTCACGACCTTCCACCAGTGGCCGGCGCAGATCGAGGACAAGAGCTACGTCTTCGAGGCGCCGCCGGCGATGGACGACACGCTGGAATACCAGAGCTACCAGAACCTGGTGCGCGGACAACTGGCGCAGCTGGGCTTTCGCGAGGCGTCCGCCGGCCCGGCGGCCCTGAAGGTGGCCATGCGTTTCACCACGACCGAAGTGCCGGTGCGCGTGGTCGAACCGGTGCCGCCGCTGTACAACGGCTTCGGCTACCGCTACGGCCCGCGTTTCGGTCCGCGCGGCCGCTGGGCCGGCTGGTATCACCCGTTCTACGATCCGTTCTGGAGCCCCTTCCCCGCGTATGAGGTGTCGATCCAGAACCAGTACCGCCGCGAGCTGCAGGTCTCGATCAAGGACGCCGGCGGCAAGCGCCTGTTCGACGTGACCGTGCACAACATGAGCCGCGAACTGTCGACCCCGAGCGTGATGCCGGCGCTGGTGCAGAGCGCCTTCGCGGACTTCCCGGGGCCGAACGGCGGCGTGCGGCGCGTGGAGATGAAGCAGCAGCATGGTTGATCCGCACGGCCGGGATGACCGGTGACGGAAACGAAGAGCCGGGGCGCGCCCCGGCTTTTTTTTTGCTTGCGTCATTACCTTAAAGCGATTAGCAGGACGTAGGGTGGACGGCTTTGCCGTCCACGCGTCGATAGTTGCGCCAAGGCGCCGTTGTCGCCGATCTTGCCGGTAAGCGTACGAAAAATTGTGAGCATCCGCCAGCACCAGCCTAAGACGCTACCGCCAGCGATCGACGCGTGGACGGGGAACCCGTCCACCCTACGGCGCTCCTCATGCGCCGACGAGATAGTCGCGCAGCCGGTCCCGCCCGCTCAGGAAAAATACGCCTCCGAGGCGAAGGTGATCACGATCACCAGCAGCACCGCCGCCACCAGCACCAGCAGCAGCAGCAGCAGGCGCCCGAACTTCGGTGGCCCGGCCTCGGGCTCCTGCGGCTCGCGGTCGTCGGAAAACTCCCTCATGGCAGCAGGATGGTCGAGCCGGTGGTGCGGCGCGACTCGAGGGCGATGTGGGCCTGGGCGGCGTCGGCCAGCGGGAAGCGCTGGCGGATGTCGACCTTGACCTTGCCGCTGGCGACCATCTGGAACAGGTCGGCCGCCATCGCTTCCAGTTCCGGACGCGTGGCCGCGTAGGCGCCCAGCGAGGGCCGGGTGATGTAGAGCGAACCGCGCGAGGCTAGTTCGTTCAGCGAGAACGGCGGCACCGCGCCCGAGGAATTGCCGAAGCTGACCATCAGGCCGCGCGGCTGCAGGCAGTCGAGCGAGCGGATGAAGGTGTCCTTGCCGACCGAATCGTAGACCACCGGCACCCTGGCGCCGCCCGTGATCTCCAGCACGCGCGCCACGATGTCTTCCTCGTTGTAGTTGATGACGTGCGCGGCGCCGTGCGCCAGGGCGAGTTCCCCCTTCTCTTTGGAGCCGACCGTGCCGATCAGGTGTACGCCGAGCGCGCGCGCCCACTGGCAGGCGATCAGGCCGACGCCGCCGGCCGCCGCGTGGAACAGGATGGTCTGGCCCGGCTGCAGCTTGTACGTGCCGTTGAACAGGTACTGGACCGTCAGGCCCTGCAGCATCATGGCGGCGGCGGTCTCGAAGTCGATCGTGTCCGGCAGTTTCACCAGGATGTCGGCCGGCATGACGCGCACTTCGCTGTAGGCGCCGTTCGGGCGCCCGGCATAGGCGACGCGGTCGCCCGGCCGCACGTGGGTCACGCCCTCGCCCACCGCCTCGACCACGCCGGCGCCTTCCTGGCCCAGGCCCGAGGGCAAGGGCATCGGATACAGGCCGGTGCGGAAGTAGACGTCGATGAAGTTCAGGCCGATCGCATGCTGGCGCACGCGCGCCTCGCCCGGTCCCGGCTCGCCGACCGCGACATCGACGTAGTCCAGCACCTCCGGTCCGCCGGTCCGGGTCAATCGGATTGCCTTGGCCATCATTGTGTCTTCTCCTTGTCGTTGGCTTGCATGAGTTGGGTCAGCACCAGGCGCGCCGTCGACACGTTGGTCGCGCAGGCGACGTCGTGCACGTCGCAGGCGCGCACCAGGGCGTTGATGTCGGGTTCGTGCGGCTGCGGCGTCATCGGGTCGCGCAAGAAGATCACGCAGTCGATCTCCCCCATCACCAGCTGGGCGCCGATCTGCAGGTCGCCGCCGAACGGCCCCGAGTGCTTGCACGCGACCTCCAGCCCGAGTTCGTTGATCAGGCGTCCGCCCGTGGTGCCGGTGGCCGACAGCGTGCAGCCGGCCAGGAACTCCCGGTACTCGGCGGCGAGCGTGATCATGTCGTCCTTCTTCTTGTCGTGCGCGATGAGCGCGATGCGTGGCTTCATTCGTCGTCTCTTTCCTATTTTTTCAGGGACAGCATGTAGATACCCGCCAGGACGAGGGCGGTGCCAGCCAACTGCACCGCGGTGACCGGCTCGCCCAGCACCAGGGCGCCGAGGAAGAGCGTGGACACCGGGCCGATCATGCCGGCCTGCGAAGCGGTGGCGGCGCCGATGCGCTGCACCGCGGCCATCGTCATGAACACCGGGAAGATAGTACAGAAAAGTCCATTCACGAGCGAGAGCCCGTATACCGGCAGCGGCTGCACCAGCAGCGAGGCTGGACGCAGCAGGAAGAACTGGGCGATGCAGGCGACGCTCGACACGCACATCGCATACGCCACCAGGCGCAGCGAGCCGATGCGGCGCACCATCTCGCCCGAGCCGAGCAGGTAGAAGGCGTAGGTCACGGCGGAGCCCAGCACGAACAGCGCGCCGACCACCTTGCTGCCGGCGCCGCCGGCCAGGTCGTGCACGAACACCAGCACGATGCCGCAGTAGGACAGCGCCAGCGCGCACCACTCGACGGCGGCGATGCGGCGCTTGAAAAACACGGTCGTGATCGCCAGCACGAAGGTCGGGGTCAGGAACAGGATCAGGCGCTCGAGCCCGACCGAGATGTACTGCAGGCCCAGGAAATCGAGGTAGCTCGACAGGTAGTAGCCGACCAGCCCCAGCCCGACGAGGCGCCAGCGGTCGGGCCAGCGCAAGGGCGCTTCGGTACGCATCTTCCAGAGCGCCACGGCGGCAAACACCGGAAGCGAGAACAACATTCTGAAAGCGATCAAAGTAACCGCATCGATGTGGTAGCGATACAGCAGTTTGGCGACCACGGCCTTTGTGGAAAACAAAACGGCGCCACCGATGGCGATGGCGAGGCCGGCAACGAGGCCGGCCCGTGGTACGGAAGCAGCAGATGTGCTTATCGAGTCCTGGGTCATTCGTCGATTGTACGGCGAAGCATCGAATCAAGCTCGGCAGGACCCTGAACGCAAGCCCATGCGCCAAGTCAAAGCTCCACAATCACTACTCATGAGGAACCACAATGCCGAACTGGAGCTTGATACGGCCGCCGACCCTATCGGACGCGCGGCCTCCTGCCGCGCCCGCCAACAGGAGGGCGGCCCGATGACCGCGCTGATCCGTGTCGACCCCTCGGCCGGGCGCGACCGGCCGCTCGTCATCGCCTGGCTGACCGCGCTCGTCGCGCTATGCTGGGCCTGCCTGGTATTCCGGGCGCTGCGCATCTCGACGGTCGACTTCGCCCTGCCCGCCGCCCTCCCCGGCACGATCCTGGCGGCCACGCCCCAGCCCTCGCCCTACCGCGCGCACGAACTCGGCCTGGTGCTGGGGATGTGGGGCGCGATGCTCTGGGCCATGGTGCTGCCGGCCGCCACCCCGGCGATCCTGCTGTTCGCCCGCATCAACCGGCTGGCGCACACCGTGCGTTACCCGAATCTCGCCACCTTGCTGTTCGTGGTCGGCTACCTGGTGGTGTGGGGCGGCTTCGGCGCCCTCGCCACCCTGGCCCAGTGGGCGCTGCACGACGCCGGCGCGCTCGACCCCAACATGGCCGTCACGAACGCCAGCGCCTGCGGCCTGGCGCTGGTCGCCGCCGGCCTCTACCAGTGGACCCCAGCCAAGCATGCCTGCCTGCAGATGTGCCGCAATCCGCTTGCCTTCGTGCTGACCGGCTGGCGTCCCGGCCTGATCGGGGCCTGGCGGATGGGCTTCACGCACGGCCTCTACTGTTGCGGCTCGTGCTGGCTGCTGATGCTGCTGCTGTTCGCGGCCGGCGTCACCAACCTGGCGGCCCTGGTCGCACTGGCGGCGCTGATCCTGGCCGAGAAGCTGCTGCCGGGCGGCACGGTGGTGGCCTGCGTGGGCGGCCTGGGGCTTGTCGCATGGGGGACACTGTTACTATTTCCATAACACGAGAGCCGACGGTTCGCGGGCGGGCGCATGCTAAAATGTCGCCCACTCTTGCATACGGGAAGCCCAGGAAAACCGCCGCGAACGGCGGCGCGAGGGCCCCCAAACCGTCTAAGGAATTCTCGAACATGGCTGGACACAGCAAATGGGCCAACATCAAGCACAAGAAAGCCGCGACTGATGCCAAGCGCGGCAAGATCTGGACCCGACTGATCAAGGAAATCACGGTCGCTGCACGCATGGGCGGCAGCGACGTCAACGCCAACCCGCGCCTGCGCCTGGCGGTCGAAAAAGCGGCCGACGCCAACATGCCGAAGGACAACGTCAACCGCGCGATCCAGCGCGGCGCCGGCGAGCTCGAGGGCGTCAACTACGAAGAGGTCCGTTACGAAGGCTACGGCATCGGCGGCGCGGCCATCATCGTCGACTGCCTGACCGACAACCGCGTGCGTACCGTGGCCGAAGTGCGCCACGCCTTCAACAAATACGGCGGCAACATGGGCACCGAGGGTTCGGTCGCCTTCATGTTCAAGCACGTCGGCCAGTTCCAGTTCGCGCCGGGCGTGGACGAGGACAAGCTGATGGAAGCGGCGCTCGAAGCCGGCGCCGACGACGTGGTGCAGGACGAGGAAGGCGGCTTCGAAGTGCTGTGCGCCCCGTTCTCCTACGCCGGCGTGAAGGAAGCGCTGGAAAAGGCCGGCTTCAAGGCCGAGGTCTCGGAAGTCATCATGAAGCCGGACAGCGAGACCGTGCTGGTCGGCGACGATGCGGTCAAGATGCAGAAGATCCTCGACGCGCTGGAAAACCTGGACGACGTGCAGGACGTCTACACCAACGCCGTCATCGAAGAATAAGATCGAGAGCCCTATGAAGATCCTGGTAGTCGGCTCTGGCGGCCGTGAACATGCCCTGGCCTGGAAACTGGCCCAATCCGAACGCGTCCAGACGGTCTACGTCGCGCCCGGCAACGGCGGCACCGCGCTCGATACGCGCCTGGTGAACGTCGAGATCACCGACCCGGCGGCGCTGGCCGACTTCGTCGTGGCCGAACACGTCGCGCTGACCCTGGTCGGCCCGGAAGCGCCGCTGGCTGCCGGCATCGTCAATTTGTTCCGCTCGCGTGGGCTGAAGATCTTCGGACCGACGCGCGAGGCGGCGCAGCTGGAGAGCTCGAAGGACTTCGCCAAGGCCTTCATGCAGCGCCACGGCATCCCGACCGCCAGGTACCAGAGCTTCTCGGATGCGGCCCAGGCCCACGCCTACGTCGACGCGAACGGCGCGCCGATCGTCATCAAGGCCGACGGCCTGGCGGCCGGCAAGGGCGTGGTCGTCGCCATGACGCTGGAAGAAGCCCATTCTGCCGTCGACCACATGCTGTCCGATAACGCCTTCGGCGACGCTGGCGCCCGCATCGTCATCGAGGAATTCCTCGCCGGCGAGGAAGCCAGCTTCATCGTCATGTGCGACGGCAAGAACGTGCTGCCGATGGCCACCTCCCAGGACCACAAGCGCCTGAAGGACGCCGACCAGGGCCCGAACACGGGCGGCATGGGCGCGTATTCGCCGGCACCGATCGTCACCCCGGCGATGCACGCGCGCGTAATGCGCGAGATCATCAACCCGACCATCCAGGGCATGGCCAAGGACGGCATCCAGTTTACCGGCTTCCTCTACGCCGGCCTGATGATCGACGCCGAAGGCAATCCGCGCACGCTGGAATTCAACTGCCGCATGGGCGACCCGGAAACCCAGCCGATCATGTCGCGCCTCAAAAGCGACTACGTCACCGTGCTCGAACACGCCTGCAACGGCACGCTCGACGCGGTCGAACTCGAATGGGACCGCCGCACGGCGGTGGGCGTGGTGATGGCGGCAAGCGGCTACCCGGACAACCCGCGCAAGGGCGACGTCATCGGCGGCATCCCGGCGGAAACGGCGGAATGCATCACCTTCCACGCCGGCACCACGCTGACGGACGGCGTCCTGAAGACCAACGGCGGCCGCGTGCTGTGCGTGGTCGGCCTGGGCGACAGCGTCAAGATGGCGCAGAAGCAGGCCTATGAGGTGGTCGACCAGATCCGCTTCGACGGCGCGCAGTTCCGCCGCGATATCGGGTGGCGCGGGATCAAGTAATTTCGTTGTCGACGAGCGAATTATCGTAGCCGCTGGTCTCCGGTAAAGTTTGCTGCTCGCATACGTTGTACCGCGTGGACACAGGTGTCCACCCTACAAATGTGGGGTTCGTAGGGTGGACACCTGTGTCCACGCGGTTGCCCCCTCCGATCAGCCCCACCTTCCTTAGCACCCAAAGCAGCGAATTCCGTACACACACCGCACACAGTGTACAATCGCCATCAATTTTGACTCCCGTACCATTCTCCATGTCCACCCCCTCCCCTTCCGCCATCAAAGCGTGGCTGCTCGACCTCCAGTCGCGCATCGTTGCGGCCCTGGAAGACGTGGACGGCAAGCCTTTCCTGCGTGACAGCTGGGAGCGCCCCGAGGGTGGCGGCGGGATCTCGCGCCTGATCGAGGAAGGCCATGTCCTTGAGCGCGGCGGCGTGAATTTCTCGCACGTGATGGGCGCCAACCTGCCGCCGTCGGCGGCCGCCGCGCGGCCGGAACTGGCGGGCCGCGCCTGGGAAGCGATGGGCGTGTCGCTGGTGCTGCACCCGCGTAACCCCCATGCGCCGACGGTGCACATGAACGTGCGCTTCTTCGAGGCGACGGCCGAGGGCAAGGACCCGGTCTGGTGGTTCGGCGGCGGCATGGACCTGACGCCCTATTACGGCAATGCCGACGACGCGCGCCACTTCCACCGCGTCTGCCACGACGCGCTGGCGCCCTACGGCGAAGCCCTGCATCCGCGCTTCAAGAAGTGGTGCGACGAGTATTTCTACCTGAAGCACCGCAAGGAGGCGCGCGGCGTCGGCGGCATCTTCTTCGACGACTTCAACGAGCTGCCGTTCGACGACGCTTTCGCCATGGTGCAAAGCGTCGGCGACGGTTTCCTCGACGCCTACCTGCCGATCCTCAAGAACCGCAAGGACACGCCCTACGGCGAACGCGAACGCGACTTCCAGGCCTACCGCCGCGGGCGCTACGTCGAGTTCAACCTGGTGTGGGACCGCGGCACCCATTTCGGCCTGCAGTCGGGCGGCCGGACCGAGGCGATCCTGATGTCGCTGCCGCCGATCGTCAAGTGGCGCTACGACTGGCACCCCGAACCGGGCAGCGCGGAAGCGGCGCTGTACACCGACTTCCTGCCGCATCGGGACTGGCTCGCTTCGTGATTCCCTGCGTCGCCCTGCTGGGGGGCAGTTTCGATCCCGTGCACCACGGCCACGTCGCGCTGGCGCGCCTGTTCGCCGAGCTGCTTCAGCCGACCGAGCTGCGGGTGCTGCCGGCCCGTCCCTGGCAGAAGGCCGCGCTGCAGGCGAGCGACGAAGACCGCATCAACATGCTGGAACTGGCGTTTCGCGAGGCCGGCCTGGCAGCCATCGTCGACCGCCGCGAAATCGACAGCGGCAAGCCGACCTATACGGTGGACACCCTGCGCGGCCTGCGCGCCGAGCTGGGACCGGAGGTCTCGATCGTGTTCCTGATGGGAGCCGACCAATTACAAAGGCTCGATAGCTGGCGCGACTGGCGCGAGCTGTTCGACCTTGCGAATATCGGCGTCGCCGCCCGGCCGGGCTACAGGCTGGAGCAGGACGCCATGCCGCCCGCGGTGGCGCAGGAAATCGCGGGGCGCCTGGCGCCGCCGCAACAGGTAAGGACGACGCCCTCCGGGCTGGTCTGCCTGGCGCACACGCTGGCGGTGGATATTTCCGCCACACAGGTGCGCGCAGCACTACAGGACGGCGCCGCATCCGGGGCTGCCCCGGTGAATGGCGCGACCGCGTACCTCGCGCGGGTAGTGCTAGACTATATTCAACAACATAATTTATACAGAAACTAATGGATATCAAAAAACTGCAAACCCTCGTCGTCGACGCCCTCGAAGACGTCAAGGGCCAGGACATCATGCTGTTCGACACGACCCACCTGACCAGCCTGTTCGACCGCATCGCCGTGGTCTCGGGTACGTCGAATCGCCAGACCAAGGCGCTGGCCGCCTCGGTGCGCGACAAGGTCAAGGAAGCGGGCGGCGACGTGGTCGGCCTGGAAGGCGAGGACACCGGCGAATGGGTGCTGGTCGACCTGGGCGACATGATCGTCCACATCATGCAGCCGGCCATCCGCCAGTACTACCGTCTGGAAGAAATCTGGGGCGAAAAGCCGGTCAAGCTGGGCGCGGCCAAGCGCAAGTCGACGCCGGAAGCGGCCGAGGCAGCGGAACCGAAGACCAAGTCGAAGCACCTGGCCGCCAACCAGGATCAGCCGGAAGCCAAGCCGGTGCGCGAGCGCAAGACCGCGACCAAGGCCACCGCCGCCAAGACCGTCGCCGCGAAGAAGCCGGCCGCCAAGAAGGCTCCGGTCGGCAAGGTCGTGAAAGTGGCGCCGAGCAAGAGCGAGATCGCCGCCGTCGAAGCGACCAAGGCCAAGCCGCCGAAGCGCACCCCGAAAGCCGCGCCGGCAGCCGCCGAGCCGGTCAAGAAGGTCATCAAGCGCGTCGCCAAGAAGGTCGCAGAGTAAGTTTCGATGCAACTCATCATTGCCGCGGTCGGCCATAAAATGCCGGCCTGGATCGAGACCGGCTTTGCGGAATACACGAAGCGCATGCCGCCCGAGCTGCGCATCGTGCTCAAGGAAATCAAGCCGGTCGAGCGTTCCGGCAGCAAGACGGCGGCCACCGCGATGGCGCTCGAACGCGAGCGCATCGAAGCGGTGCTGCCGAAAGGCGCGCGCATCATCGCGCTCGACGAGCGCGGCAAGGACCTGACAAGTGTTGGACTTTCTCAACAATTGTTGGGCTGGCTGCAAGACGGGCGTGACACCGCCTTCCTGATCGGCGGCGCCGACGGTCTCGACCCCGAACTGAAGGCGCGTGCCGAAGGCATGATCCGCATCTCCAGCATGACCCTGCCGCACGGCATGGTGCGCGTGATGCTGGCGGAGCAGCTTTATCGCGCCTGGTCCATTACCCAGAACCATCCGTATCACCGCGTCTGAATCGGCCCCTCATGAAAGCGCACGACAAGAAAATCTACCTCGCTTCGAAAAGCCCGCGGCGCCGCGAACTGCTGCGCCAGGTCGGCATCGACTTCGAGCTGCTGAGCCTGCGTAGTGACCCGGCGCGGGGCGTCGACGTGCCCGAGGACGTGCTGCCGGGCGAGCCGGCGCACGAGTACGTGGTGCGCGTGGCGCGCGAAAAAGGCGCCTTTGCCTGGAAGGTGTTGCAGCAGCGCCGCCAGCCGCTGCGTCCGGTGCTGACGGCCGACACCACGGTCACCATCGACGACGAGATCCTCGGCAAGCCGGCCGACCCGGCCGAGGCCAAGGCAATGCTCGAGCGCCTGTCGGGCGGCACCCACCAGGTCCTGACCACGGTCGCGGTGCACTACACGGATTTTGCCGAGCACATCACCCAGGTCTCGGACGTGCGCTTCGCCCCCTTGTCGCCGCGGCAGATCGCCGCCTACTGCGCCACCCTGGAACCCTACGACAAGGCCGGCGGCTACGGCATCCAGGGCCTGGCCGCGCTGTTCATCGAGCACATCGAGGGCAGCCATTCGGGCATCATGGGCTTGCCGCTGTTCGAGACGGCGGCCTTATTGCGCAAGGTGGGCGTGCAGGTATAAGCGTCGCGCAGACCCGTAGGGTGGACGGCTACACCCGAGCGCCGCAATGACACGCAGCGTGGGCGCCGTCCACGCGTTCAACCAGCCACCGAACAGCCGCAATGCCGGTTTTCGTGATTCGCAGCGGCGAGATCATCGAGTCGCGTAATCGACACCGTCAACGATCGACGCGTGGACGGGAAACCCGTCCACCCTACGTCCATCCAGGGACAAATCGTCCTGGCGAACGCCACCATGTCGTTCGCCCTCTTCCCCACCTTCCCCCATCCCAGCGTGTATCATGACACTCTGAACAATATCCCTACGCGTAGCGCTCATGAACGAAGACATCCTCATCAATATCACCCCGCAGGAAACGCGCGTGGCGCTGGTCCTGCAGGGCGCGGTGCAGGAGTTGCACATCGAGCGCACGCTGACACGCGGCCTGGCCGGCAACGTGTATTCGGGCAAGGTAGTGCGGGTCTTGCCAGGGATGCAGTCGGCCTTCATCGACATCGGCCTGGAGCGCGCGGCCTTCCTGCACGTGGCCGACATCTGGGAAGCGCGCCCGCACGACAATTCGAACGTGCCGCCCACGCCCATCGAAAAGCTGCTCTACGACGGCCAGGTGCTGACCGTGCAGGTCATCAAGGACCCGATCGGCACCAAGGGCGCGCGCCTGTCGACCCAGATCTCGATCGCCGGCCGCATGCTGGTCTACCTGCCGCAGGACAAGCACATCGGCATCTCGCAGAAGATCGAGAAGGAAAGCGACCGCGAACTGCTGCGCACCCGCATGCAGGAACTGCTGCCGGCGGAAGAGAAAGGCGGCTACATCGTGCGCACCCAGGCCGAGGAAGCCAGCGACGCCGACCTGGCCGCCGACATCGACTACCTGCGCAAGACCTGGGCCGCGATCCAGCACGGCGCGCGCACCCGCCCGGCCACCAGCCTCCTCTACCAGGACCTGAACCTGGCCCAGCGCGTGCTGCGCGACTTCGTGCACGAGGAAACGGCGACGATCCAGGTCGACTCGCGCGAGAACTACCTGATGCTGGTCGAGTTCGCCAAGGTCTACACCCCGAGCGTCCTGTCGCGCCTGCAGCACTACACCGGCGAGCGCCCCCTGTTCGACCTGTACGGCGTGGAAGAGGAAATCCTGCGCGCGCTGGGCCGGCGCGTCGACCTCAAGAGCGGCGGCTACCTGATCGTCGACCAGACCGAGGCGATGACGACCATCGACGTCAACACCGGCGGTTTCGTCGGCGGCCGCAACTTCGCGGACACGATCTTCAAGACCAACCTGGAAGCGGCCCACGCCATCGCGCGCCAGCTACGCCTGCGCAACCTGGGCGGCATCATCATCCTCGACTTCATCGACATGGAGAACAACGAGCACCGCAACGCCGTGCTGCTTGAACTCAAGAAAACCCTGGCGCGCGACCGCACCAAGGTCTCGGTCAGCGGCTTCTCGGCCCTGGGCCTGGTCGAGATGACGAGGAAGCGCACCCGCGAGTCGCTCGCCCACATCCTGTGCGAGCCCTGCCCCGCCTGCGGCGGCAAGGGGCAGGTCAAAACCTCGCGCACCATCTGCTACGAGATCCTGCGCGAACTGCTGCGCGAAGCCAAGCAGTTCAACCCGCGCGAATTCCGCATCCTCGCCTCGCAGGAAGTGGTCGATCTGTTCCTGGAGGAGGAATCGCAGCACTTGGCCATGCTGGGCGACTTCATCGGCAAGAAGATCTCGCTGCAGGTGGAGAAGGGATACCACCAGGAGCAGTACGACGTGATCCTGATGTAAGACGCGGCGCCCGCCACGGGTGCGCTCTTATCGCGCGAATCGTCCTAAGATCGCGCCATGAACAGCCAAGCCACCATCCGCCTCGACATCTGGAGCGACTACGTCTGCCCCTTCTGCTACCTCGAACTGCCCGCCGTGCAGCGCCTGCAACAGGCCTGGGGCGACCAGCTCGAGGTCGCCTGGCGCGCCTTCGAATTGCGCCCCGACCCGAAACCCACGCTCGACCCGGACGGCGAATACCTGCACACGACCTGGAACCGCTCGGTGTACCCGATGGCTGCCGAACGGGGCATGACCCTGAAACTGCCGCCGGTGCAGCCGCGCAGCCGCAAGGCTTTCGAGGCCGTTGCCTATGCGCGCGAGCACGGCAAGTTCGACCGCATGCACGAGGCGCTGTTCCGCGCCTTTTTCGTGGACGGGCGCGACATCGGCGACCCGGCCGTGCTGGAGGACATCGCGGTGGAATGCGGCGTCGACCGGCTCGGCCTGAGCGAAGCGCTCGGCAGCGCGCGCCATACGAACGAGGTGCTGGACGACCAGAAGCTGGCCCATTCACTCGGTGTGGCCGGGGTGCCGATCATGGTCTTCCGCCCGGCCGGCGCCGGCTGGGACCGGGCGCTGGCGGTGCGCGGCGCGGTGCCCTACGAAACGATGGAAGCGGCGCTGCGCCAGGTGCTCGAAGGCGCAGGCCGCTAAGAAGCTGTCCCGGTACGGTATTCCAGCCGCCCGTCGCGCAGCTTCAACCTGCGCACACCCGGCAAGCCGATCAGATCGCGGTCGTGGCAGGCCATGACCACGGTGCTGCCCTGCTCCAGCAAGGTCGGGATCAGGGCGATCACCTGCTCGCGCGCGTTGCCGTCCAGGTTCGCGGTCGGCTCGTCCAGCAGCAGCAGGCGCGGCTTCAACACGCGCGCCCGCGCCAGCGCCACGCGCTGCTTCTCGCCGCCGGACAGGCGCGCCGGATCGGTACCTTGCAGGTAGTCGACGCCGGCCCAGGCCATCGCCTCGTCCACCGCCTTCTTCACGTCCGCCTTCGATGCGCCGCGCGCGCGCAGGCCGTAGGCGATGTTGTCGGCGACGCTGGTCGAGAACATGATCGGGTGCTGGTGCACGTAGACGATGGCCGCGCGCAGCGCCTGCGGATACGGATGCAGGCAGACCCGTTGCCCGTCGAAGGACACCTCGTCGGCCTCGGCGGTCTCCAGCCCGCCGAGTATGCGCAGCAGCGTGCTTTTTCCGACGCCGTTGGCGCCGGTCAGCACGTAGGCGCTGGCCGCGTCCAGCGTCAGCTCGGCGATGTCGAACAGCAGGCGCTCGCCGTGGCGCTTGCGCAGGCCGCGCACCGTCAGCAAGGCTCTCATGCACGCCCCCCGGCGGTATGCGCTTCGCCCTGCAGCAGCATTAGCGCGCCGTTCATCACCAGGGCGAGGGTCACCAGCACGATGCCCAGCGCGATCCCCTGCGCGAACTCGCCCTTGCTGGTTTCCAGCGCAATGGCAGTGGTGATGGTGCGGGTCTCGCCCTGGATATTCCCGCCCACCATGAGGGCGCAGCCGACTTCCGAGATCACCCGGCCGAAGCCGCTGATCACGGCCGCCATCACGCCATAGCGCGCCTCGTGCAGCACGGTGGTCATGGTGCGCCAGCGCGAGGCGCCGAGGGCGCGCGCGGTCTCGGCATAGCGCGGGTCGAGCGCCTGCACCGCCGCCAGCGTAAAGGCGAGCAGCACCGGCAGCCCGACCACGAACTGGCCCGCGATGATGCCCGATTGGGAAAACAGCCACTCCAGGGAACCGAGCGGCCCGCGGCGCGACAGCAGCAAATACAGCAGCAGCCCGATCAGGACCGTGGGCAGCGACAGCGCGCACTGCGCCAGCCAGACCGCGATGCGGCGGCCCGGGAAGCGGTGCATGGCGATCGCATAGCCGAGCAGCACGGCGGGCGGCGTGGCCAGCAGCAGGCCGATCACGCTGGTCTTGATCGAAACCCAGATGATGTGCCAGAGCGCGGCGTCGCCCGAGAACAGCAGCGCGAACGCGTGCCGCGTCGCTTCGAACAGGGTCATGCGGCGGTCCGGGTCACGAACGCGCGTGCAAGGGCTGGGGCAGCGGCTGCTCGAGCAGTTCGGGCTCGAACACGATCCGCTCCTGCCCGGCCAGCAGCAGGAAGTGGCGCCCAGTGCAGCGCGCCAGCAGCGACATGCCGACCTTCTCCGCCACCATGTGCCCCATTTGCGTGGTGCCGGAGCGCGACAGCAGGAAGGGAATGCCCATCTGGGCGCCCTTGATCACCATTTCGGAAGTCAGCCGACCGGTGGTGTAGAACACCTTGTCCTCGCCACGCATCCCTTCCAGCCACATCAGGCCGGCGATGGCGTCGACCGCGTTGTGCCGCCCGACGTCCTCGACGAAATACAGCAGTTCGCCCGTGTTCGAGAACAGCGCGCAGCCGTGCACCGAGCCGGCCTGCTTGTAGATCGACTGCTGGGTGCGGATGGTCTCGACGATGCGGTAGACCACCGATTGCGGCAGGCGCGCGTCCGGCGGCAGCGCGATCCGGTCGACCTCGTCCATCAGCCCGCCGAACACCGAGCCCTGGCCGCAGCCGGTGGTGACGACCTTCTTCGCGGTGCGCTCCTCGACGTCGAGGATGCCGTTGCGGGTGACGACCGCCACCGCGTCGACCGACCAGTCGACCTGGACCGACACCACGTCCTCGATGGCGCGCACCAGGCGCTGGTTGCGCAGGTAGCCGAGCGTGAGCGCCTCCGGTGCGCCGCCCAGGGTCATCAGGGTGACGAGTTCGCGCTTGTCGACGTAGACCGTGAGCGGCCGCTCGGCCGGAATCGAGATCGTGGAGCGGCGGCCGCGCTCGTCCAGGGCCTCCACCTCATGGGTGAGATGGGCGCGCGCATCGGACAGCAGGGGGCGGTATCGGGACAAGTCTGGGCAATTCATGTTGCCAATTGTGCCACGTTCGCCAGAATTTGGCCGCCACCGTAGCTGCCCTGCGGTGCGACCGTGCCGCCCGGCGTGACGCGCACCGCGCAATACTTGAACTCGGGGATCTTGCCGAAGGGGTCGAGCGCCGCATTGGTCAGGCGGTTGATCGCCGCTTCGTAGTAGCAGAACGGGACGAAGATCGCACCCAGCGGCGAGCTGTCGTCGGCGCGCGCCCACAGCACCACTTCCCCGCGGCGCGAAGCGATCGTGATCGGCGCACCCGGCGCGACGCCCAGCCGTTGCAGGTCGAGCGGGTGCACCAGCGCCACCGGATCGGGTTCGATCGCGTCGAGCACGCCGGCGCGGCGGGTCATGCTGCCGGTATGCCAGTGTTCGAGCTGGCGGCCGGTGATCAGGACCATCGGGTAGTCGACGTCAGGCCGCTCGTCGGCCGGGATGATGTCGGCCGGGACGAAGCGCGCCTTGCCGCCCTCGCGCGGGAAGCTGTCGGTGAACACCACCGGCTGGCCGGGGTCGTCCTCGCCGCGGCAGGGATAGACCACGGCGCCCTCGCGCTCCAGGCGCTCCCAGCTGATGCCGGCGATGCTCGGCATCAGGCGCCGCATCTCGTCGAACACCTCGGAGACGTGGCCGTAATGCCACGGCAGCCCGAGCCGGTTCGCCATCTGCTGAATGATCCACAGGTCCTGCTTCGCCTCGCCCGGCGGGTCGATCGCCTGGCGGCCCAGCTGCACCAGGCGGTCGGTGTTGGTGAAGCTGCCGGTCTTCTCGGGAAATCCCGAGGCCGGCAGGATCACGTCGGCGAGATACGCGGTCTCGGTCAGGAAGATGTCCTGCACCACCAGGTGTTCGAGCGCGGCCAGGGCGGCGCGCGCGTGGTTGGCGTCGGGGTCGGACATGGCCGGGTTCTCGCCCATGATGTACATGCCGCGGATTTGCCCGCTTTGAATCGCATCCATGATCTCGACCACGGTCAGGCCCGGCCGCGGGTCCAGCGTGGCGCCCCAGGCTTGCTCGAAACGCGCCCGCACTTCCGGGTTGTCGACGCGTCCGTAGTCGGGCAGCATCATCGGGATCAGGCCGGCATCCGACGCCCCCTGCACGTTGTTCTGGCCGCGCAGCGGATGCAGGCCGGTGCCGGGACGGCCGACCTGGCCGGTCATCAGGCTCAGGGCGATCAGGCAGCGCGCGTTGTCGGTGCCGTGCACGTGCTGCGACACGCCCATGCCCCACAGGATCATCGCGCCCTTCGCCGTGGCGTACAGGCGCGCCACGTAGCGGATGGTGTCGGCGTCGATGCCGCAGATCGGCGCCATCAGCTCGGGGCTGTAGCCGGCGACGTTCTTTTCCAGTTCCTCGTAGCCGAGGGTACGTTCGGCGATGAAGTCGGCGTCGACCAGCCGCTCGCCGACGATTACGTGCATCATCGCGTTGAGCAGGGCGACGTCGGTGTCGGGCTTGAACTGCAGGTAGCGGTGCGCGTGGCGCGCCAGCTCGGAGCGGCGCGGATCGAGCACGACGAGTTTCGCGCCCTCCTTCACGGCATTCTTGATCCAGGTGGCCGCCACCGGGTGGTTGACGGTGGGGTTGGCCCCGATCAGGACGATGACCTCGGCGCGCATCACGTCCATCACCGGGTTCGACACCGCGCCCGAGCCGATCCCTTCTAGCAGCGCCGCCACCGAGGAGGCGTGGCACAGGCGCGTGCAGTGGTCGACGTTGTTGGTGCCGAAGCCGGTGCGCACCAGCTTCTGGAACAAATAGGCTTCCTCGTTGCTGCCCTTGGCCGAGCCGAAGCCGGCCAGCGCCGCGCCGCCATGCTGGTCGCGGATGTGCGCCAGGCGGCCGCCGGCCAGGGCCAACGCCTCTTCCCAGCTGGCCTCGCGGAAGACCTCGAGCACGCCCGCCGGATCCATCGTGAACTCGCCCGTCTTCGCCACGCCTTCCCTGCGGATCAACGGCCGCGTCAGGCGGTGCGGATGGTGGGCATAGTCGAAGCCGTAGCGGCCCTTGACGCACAGGCGGCCGTGATTCGCCGGGCCGTCGCGCCCCGCCACCTCGAGGATGCGATTGTCCTTCACCTTGTAGGTCAGCTGGCAGCCGACGCCGCAATAGGGGCAGACCGAATCGACCTCTTTATCGGGCACTTGCAGCGCCACGCCGCGCGCCGGCGCCAGCGCCCCGGTCGGGCAGGCCTGCACGCACTCGCCGCAGGCCACGCAGGTGGAGGCGCCCATCGGGTCGTCCTGGTCGAACACGATCTTCGCATCCTGCCCGCGGCCGGCCAGGCCGATGACGTCGTTGACCTGTTCGTCGCGGCAGGCGCGCAGGCAGCGCGTGCACTGGATGCAGGCGTCGAGGTTGACGGTGATCGCCGCATGGGTGGCGTCGCGCGCGGGCTGGGCGCGGGTGGCGGGGAAGCGCGGCTTGTCTACGCCAAGGCGCGCGCTCCATTCGTCCAGTTCGTTGTGGCGCGTGTAGGTGGTTTGCGGCATGTCCGACTGCAACAGCTCGAGCACCATCTTCTGCGCCGCAAGCGCGCGCGGGCTGCCCGTACTCACCTTCATGCCGGCCGCCGGGTGGCGGCAGCACGAAGGCGCCAGCACGCGCTCGCCCTCGATCTCGACCATGCAGGAGCGGCAGTTGCCGGCCGCCGCCATGCCGGGCTTGTAGCACAGGTGCGGGATCTCGACGCCTGCGCGGCGCGCGACCTCGATCAGGGTCTCGCCGGGCAGCGCTTCCACGCTGCGCCCATCGAGCTCGAATGCAATGCGCTGAAGTTCGGCGTTCATGCTGCCCCCAGTTCGTGTGGGAAGTACTTGATGACGCAATCGACCGGGTTCGGCGCGGCCTGGCCCAGGCCGCAGATCGAGGCGTCGCGCATCACCTGCGACAGTTCGGCCAGCAGCGCGGTGTCCCATGCGGGCCGCTCGATCAGCGCCAGCGCCTTCGCGGTGCCGGCGCGGCAGGGCGTGCACTGGCCGCAGGACTCGTCCTTGAAGAAGCGCATCGTGTTGCGCGCCGCCGCCACCGCGCTGTCGTGCTGCGACAGGACCACGACGGCGGCCGAGCCGATGAAGCAGCCGTAAGGCTGCAGGGTATCGAAGTCGAGCGGGATGTCGCCCATGTGCGCCGGCAGGATGCCGCCCGAGGCGCCGCCCGGCAGGTAGGCATAGAAGTCGTGCCCGTCCTGCATGCCGCCGCAATACTCGTCGACCAGCTCGCGCACCGTGATGCCGGCCGGGGCCAGCTTGACGCCGGGCTCGCGCACCCGGCCCGAGACCGAGAACGAGCGCAGGCCCCGCCGGCCGTGGCGCCCGTGGCCGGCGAACCAGGCGGCGCCGCGCTCGAGGATCTCGCGCACCCAGTGCAGGGACTCGAGGTTGTGCTGCAGCGTCGGGCGGCCGAACAGGCCGATTTGCGCCACATAGGGCGGGCGCAGGCGCGGCATGCCGCGCTTGCCTTCGATCGACTCGATCATCGCCGACTCTTCGCCGCAGATGTAGGCGCCGGCGCCGCGCCGCAAGTGAATCGGCGGCATGCCCCGCACCGGCGGGTCGAGCCGCAGCTTGTCCAGCTCCGCTTCCAGCAGCGCGCGGCAGCCGTGGTATTCGTCGCGCAGGTAGATATAGATGGCCTCGACGCCGACCGCCCAGGCGGCGATCAGTGCGCCTTCCAGGAAGCGGTGCGGGTCGCGTTCGAGGTGGACCCGGTCCTTGAAGGTGCCGGGCTCGCCCTCGTCGATGTTGATCGCCATCAGGCGCGGCCCCGGCGCGGCGCGCACGATGCGCCACTTGCGCCCCAGCGGAAAGCCGGCGCCGCCCAGGCCGCGCAGGCCGGAGTCCTCGAGGCTGGCGATCACGGTGTCCATGTCGCGCTCGCCCGCCACGCAGGCGCGCAGCAGGCGGTAGCCGCCGCCGGCGCGGTAGGCCGCGTAATCGATATAGCCTTCCGGCGCATCGGTGACGACGCCGGCGCTCACCTTGGCCAGCACCGCCTCGACGCTGGCGCGCGGCACCGGATGCTGGCCGACCACGACGGCCGGCGCCTCCTCGCAGCGTCCGATGCAGGGCGCGGCCAGCACCCTCACCTCGCGCCCGAGGATGGCCGGCAGTTTCGCCAGCAGATGCGCGGCGCCCGCCAGTTCGCAGGACAGGCCGGCGCAGACGCGCACCGTCAGCGCGGCGGGCGCCTCCTCGCCCTCGCGCACGACGTCGAAATGGTGATAGAAGGTGGCGACTTCGAAGACTTCGGCCTGGGCCAGCCGCATCTCCTGGGCCAGCGCGGCGAGGTGGCGGCTGGCCAGGCAGCCGTAGCGGTCCTGGATGGCGTGCAGGTGCTCGATCAGGAGGTCGGGCTGGCGCGAAGCCTCGCCCAGCAGCGCGCGTATCTCGTCCAGGGCCTGCGGATCGGCGCGGCGGCCCTTGGGCGCCTCGCGCTTGCGCTGCCGGCTCGGGCCGGCCGGCGCGATCGGGATGATGGGATGGCTCATTGTCGTCTCCAGGACGGCAGCCTGGCGCGGCCGGCTGCCTTGTCATGATGCTTATACTTCAAGCATATGCCAGTTTTCCCGTCAGTTCAACGCATGCCGCATCCCGCCGGCGGCCGGCGCCGAACCTAGCGCCGCCGCTTCTTCCAGTTGTAATCCGGTCCGGTGACATCCACTCCCGGGTGGCCGACGGCGTCCGGGTGCTCGGAGCACATGGTCACGAAACGTATGCCCTCGCCGCCGCGCTGGCGGCGGCGCAGCTCTTCCATGAACTGCATGGCCTTGACCATCTCGTCCGTACCGAAGGCCTGCGCGTGCGGGGTGCGTTCTGTTTCCTCGACCATTGTCCAGTAGACCATGTACATCGGCTGACTCCTTTTAGCGGCCCAGAATGTCTTGCCGAACAGGCAATTATGCCACAATTTTGCATTTCATGATCTGGCAATGTCGCACGATTTAGAGACAGATCAATGTTATTTAGCAGAGGAAACGGATACGAAGACAAAAAGTAGGACTAGTCCGAAATTTCCCCATTATGTTCGCCATTTCACATAACCGAGGCTACGAGGCCGTTAGGCTTAAGCCTGTCTTCACTAAAGCAGGCATTCCTCATGAACATTGACAAGAACATCCAGCCAGATTCCGCATCCGAACTGGCGCTTTGGGGCGGACTAGAGTGCACCGTCAACCGCGTGCGCGACCAGTACTTCAGCCAGATGGACCGCAATGGCCATGCCGACCGTTTGCAAGACATCGAACGCTTCGCTTCCCTCGGCATCTCGGCCATCCGCTATCCGGTGCTGTGGGAACGCACGGCGCCGAACGGCATCGAGAGCGCGGACTGGTCCTGGTCCGACGCCCGCCTTCCCGCCCTGCAGCGCCTGGGCGTCACCCCGATCGTCGGCCTGGTCCACCACGGCAGCGGTCCCGAACACACCAGCCTGGTCGATCCAGCCTTTCCCGAAAAGCTCGCCGAGTACGCCGGCGCGGTAGCGGCACGCTACCCCTGGGCCGCGTACTACACCCCGGTCAACGAACCCCTGACCACGGCGCGCTTCTCGGGCCTGGCAGGCGTCTGGTACCCCCACGGGAAAAGCCATGAGACCTTCGTGCGGGCACTCCTGATCGAAACCCGCGCCACGGTGCTGTCGATGCGCGCGATCCGCGCCGTCAACCCCGAGGCCAAGCTGGTCCAGACCGACGACCTGTCGAAAACCTACGGCACGCCCGAGATGCAGTGGCTGGCCGACTTCTTCAACGAACGGCGCTGGCTGGGCTGGGACCTGCTGTGCGGCATGGTCGACCAGGAACACGCGCTGTGGGACTATCTGCTCAAGTCCGGCGCGACGCCCGAGGAACTGCAGTGGTTCCGCGAGAACCCCTGCCCGCCCGACATCATCGGCGTCAATTACTACGCCACCAGCGAGCGCTGGCTCGACCACCGCACCGAGCGCTATCCGAAGGACCGCTGCCACGAATACGACGGCGTCCCGCATGCCGACATCGAGACCCCGCGCGCGCTGGCCACTCCGACCCCGGGCATCGGCCCGCTGCTGCAGGAAACCTGGGAGCGCTACGGCCTGCCGATCGCGATCACCGAAGCCCACATCGACGCCAACCGCGAAGACCAGATGCGCTGGCTGCTCGAGATCTGGAATGCGGCCAGGAAGGTCAGGGCCGGCGGCGCCGACGTGCGCGCGGTCACGGTCTGGGCCCTGCTCGGCTCCTATGACTGGAACTGCCTGGTGACCGAATGCCGCGGCTACTACGAGCCGGGCCCGTTCGACGTGCGCGGCCCCGAACCGCGTCCGACCGCGGTGGCCACCCTGATGCGGGAACTGGCGTCCGGGCGCCCCTTGACCAACCCGGTGCTGCAGGGCCAGGGCTGGTGGCGCCGCCCGGGCCGCTTCCTGTGCAAGCCGGTCGCCACCCGCACCGCGGTGGCCGACATCGCGGTGCGCAACCAGTTCAAGTCGCAGCACGTGCAGCCGATCCTGATCACCGGCGCCACCGGCACCCTGGGCTCGGCCTTCGCCCGCATCTGCGAGAAGCGCAACCTGGCCTGCCACGTGCTGACGCGCCAGGAGATGGACATCACCGACCCGGCCTCGGTCGAGGCGGCGATCCAGCGCTTCAAGCCCTGGGCCATCATCAACGCCGGCGGCTACGTGCGCGTCGACGAGGCCGAGACCGACAGCGAAGGCTGCATGCTGGCCAATACGCTCGGTCCGACGGTGCTGGCCCTGGCCTGCATCCGCCACGCGATCCGCTTCATGACCTTCTCGAGCGACCTGGTGTTCGACGGCGGCAAGGACAGGCCCTACGTGGAATCCGACCCGGTCGCCCCGCTGGGCGTCTACGGGCGCAGCAAGGCCGAGGCCGAGCGCCGCGTGCTGGAAGCCGACCCGCAGGCGCTGGTGATCCGTACCAGCTCCTTCTTCGGCCCTTGGGACCGCCACAACTTCGTCACCCAGGCGCTGAACACGCTGCGCCGCGGCCAGGCCTTTACCGCGTCGAACGACCTGGTGGTCTCGCCGACCTACGTTCCCGACCTGGTCAACGCCAGCCTCGACCTGCTGATCGACCGCGAACGCGGCATCTGGCACCTGAGCAATGGCGAAGCGGTGTCCTGGGCCGAGCTGGCGCGCAAGGCCTGCGCGCTGGCCGGCGTCGACGCCGGCCGCCTGGTCGAGCGTCCGGCGGCCGAACTGGGCTACGTGGCCGTGCGTCCGGGCTACTCCGCCCTGGGCAGCGAGCGCGGCCTGCTGCTGCCCTCGCTCGACGACGCCCTGGCGCGCTACATCAAGGCGATCGAGGAGCACGCGAGCGACGACGGCGAAATGGCCGGCGAAGCCGCGCACTACGCGAGCTGAAGCGCCCGACGCGGCTTGACGCGGCTGTGATGCCCCCACTCCCGCCCGCCGCGACGACGCGCCGGGCGGGATGTTCGTTCTGACCGTTTTGACCGTTCGGAGGCCGCGGCGCCGTGCACGGCGCCCGGCCGATCAGGTAACATTCTGCCTGTGCCGGCTCGTCCGGTCCTTCAGTACGGCATCACTACAGGCTTACCTTGAAAATACTAGTCATCAGTCTCCCCAAGAGCGTCGAGCGGCGCGCCCGCGCGGCGCAGAAGCTCGGCGAGCGCCAGCTCGCGTTCGAGTTCATCGACGCCGTCGACGGCAGGGTCGACCAGCATCCCTACCTCCGGCACTACGACGAAGCGAGCTTCCTGGTGCACCGCCGCCGCCGCGCCGCGCCGGGCGAACTGGGCTGCTACGTCAGCCACCTGCTGGCATGGGAGCGCTGCATTGCCCTGAACGAACCGGTGGTGGTGCTGGAAGACGACTTCGAGCTCACGCCCGACTTCGAAGGCGGCGTGGACTACGTCGGGCAGTTCGCCGACCAGGTCTCCTTCGTGCGCCTGGAACCGCTGGAAAAGCACACGGTGCTCACCTCGAACAAGGGCGAGCGCTTCAGCCTGGTCAAGCAGCTCGACGTCGGCATGTGCATGACCGGCTACGTGATCACGCCGCACGGCGCGAAGCGGCTGCTGGCGCACGCGCGCACGATCCGCGCGCCGATCGACCTGTTCCTGAAATACACCTTCGACCACGGGGAACTGATCCACGCGGTGGTGCCGCATGGCGTCTATCCCACCCATGCCGATTCCGTGATCGGGATCGAGGTGCGCAACCAGAGGGAGAAAGGCTTCATGCTGGGGCTGAAGCGGTTTGCGTATAAAACGTTTTATCGCTTTGCGAACCTGTTTACCAACCTGGCGAACGGGCTGCGCAGGTTCTAGCCTTACAGGTGGTCTTCGTAGGGTAGGCACCCTGTGCCCACGCGGTGATAGGTGAAGCATGATTCATCGAGCACGACATCGGCGCCGATAACGATCGCCGTGTGGGCACGCCGTGCCCACCCTACGAGATCAGCCGCTCCCGGTATCCATCAGGCGCTGGTCGCCGCCGCGAACTGCAGGCGGTACAGATTCGCATACATGCCGTTCGCCGCCAGCAGCGCCTCGTGCGTGCCCTGCTCGACGATGCGGCCCGCTTCCATGACGACGATGCGGTCGGCCCGTTCGATGGTCGACAGGCGGTGCGCGATAACGAGGGTCGTGCGGCCCGCCATCAGCGTGTCGAGCGCGGCCTGGACCGCGCGCTCGGATTCGTTGTCGAGCGCGGAGGTCGCCTCGTCCAGGATCAGCACCGGCGCATCCTTGTAGATCGCGCGCGCGATCGCCACGCGCTGGCGCTGGCCGCCCGACAGGCGCATGCCGTTCTCGCCGATCTTCGTCTCGACGCCTTCCGGCAGCTTGGCCACGACATCCGTCAGGTGCGCGGCCTTGACCGCCGCCGCCAGGCGCTCGTAGTCGACCTGTTCGGTCCCGTAGGCGATGTTGGCCGCCAGCGTGTCGTCGAACAGCACCACGTTCTGGCTCACCATCGCCAGTTGCTGGCGCAGGCTGGCCATGGTGAGATCTTCGTACGGGATGCCGTCGAGCAGGATGCGCCCGCCCTGGGGGTCGTAGAAGCGCGTCACCAGGTTGACAAACGTAGACTTGCCGCCGCCCGAGACGCCCACCAGGGCCACGGTCTGGCCCGGCTGCACGTCGAGCGTGATGTCGGACAGGGCCGGCGCCTGCGCGCCCGGATACGTGAAGCTGACGTGCTCGAAGCGCAGGTGGCCCTGGGCGCGCTCGATGGTGCGGGTGCCCGGGTCGTGCTCGACCGGCGCGTCGATGATCGAGAACACGGTCTCTGCCGCGGCAATGCCGCGCTGCATCGGGCCGTTCACCTCGGCCAGGGACTTCAGCGGCGTGAGCAGCATCAGCATCATGGTGGTGAAGTTGGTGAATTCGCCGACCGTCATGTCGGACTGGATCGCCATCACGATCACGACCGACACCGCGACCGCGGTGGCGACCTGGGTGATCGGGGTGGTGGCGGCGAAGGCCACCGTCATGCGCTGCGAGAAGCCGCGCATGGCTTCGCTGCGGCGTTCGAAGCGGCGCCGTTCGTAGCTTTCGCCGGCGAACACGCGGATCACCTGGTGGCCGCGCGTGGCTTCCTCGACCACCTGGGTCATCTCGGCGGTGACGCGCTGGTTCTCGCGGTTCAGGCGGCGCAGGCGGCCGGTGGTGGTGCGCACGATGACGGCGGTGAGCGGCACCACGACCATGGCGATCAGGGTCAGGCGCCAGTTCAGGTAGAGCAGCGCGCCGAGCAGGCCGAGCACCACCAGCACGTCGCGCACGTAGGCGACGAAGACCGAGTTGATCATGTCGACCACCTGGCGCACGTCGCCGATCACGGTGTTGATGATCTTGCCGGTCGACTCTTCGTGGAAACGCGCCACCGGCAGGCGCAGCACGCGCGAGAAGGCCATCCGGCGCAGGTCGTTGAGCACGCGGCTGAGGACCCAGTTGTTCAGGTAGGCGGTCGAGAAGGTGAAGACGCCGCGCAGCGCGAAGATCGAGATCAGGATGCCGGGCACCAGCCACAGGCTGAACTCGACCTTGTTGGGGCCGAAGCCCTTGTCGAGCAGCAGTTCGAGCGCCTTGGCCAGCAGCGGCTGGGTGGCGGCGGTGCCGGCCATCGCGAACAGCGCCAGGAAGGCGCGCGAGCGATACGGCTTGATGATCGCCAGCAGGCGTTTGACGATGGTGCTAGTTTCCAAATTCTTCTTTCTCGTTCAGGCAAAAGCCCATGAGGATGAATATCATGAGCGCGTAAAAGAGGCAGGACTTACCCGAATAGAACATCATCTCGGTCAGGCCGAAGCCGAAGTAGCCGAGCGCGACCAGCATGCCCGCCAGCGCCGGCGCGCTCGGCGGCTGCCCACGCGCGATGGCCAGCCTGGCGTGGCGCGCGAAGAACGCGAACGGCGCCGCCAGGATGCCGACCAGGGCCAGCAGGCCGAGCACGCCGCCGCTGGCGAGTGCCTGCAGGGCGTCATTATGCAGGTGCTGCGGCGCCAGCGCCACGTCCGACAGCGTGCCCTCCTGCACCCAGCGTACCACTTTCTCGTGCGCGACGGCCGGGTCCTGCCCCACCAGCGGCTGCTCGGCGATCAGCATGCCGGCCGCCTTCCACAGTTCGAGACGGATGCCGACGTTGGTGAACTTGTCGACGCCGCTGTGCCACTTGCGCACGTCGTCGATCCCCTGCTGGACGCGCAGCTGCATCTCGGTGGCCGGCACGAAATAGAGCACGGCCGCCAGCGCCACGCCGGCGCCGAGCAGGAGCCGCACGTTGCGGCTGCGCGCCAGGTGGCCGTGGCGCATGCACACGATGGCCGCCAGCGCCAGCGCGATCCAGCCGCCCCGGGTGCCGGTCATCACCAACGCCAGGATGCCGGCCAGGCCACCGATCAGCGGCCACAGCACCGAACGCCCGGCGCGCCGGAATTCGAGCGCCGCCACCAGCGCCACCATGCTCAGGGTCAGGGCGATGTCGCCGAAGGTAATCGCATTCATGAAGCCGCCCGGGCGCTCCATCTCCAGCACGATGCGCTGGTGGCCGATGAAGAACATGGCGCCGATGGCGCCCAGGATCGCCCCCCACCACAGCGCCTGGCGCGGCGGACGCGCAAGCAGCACCGCCATCGTGGCGGTGACGGCGCAGAACATGCGCAGCGGCTTTTCCAGCGTGTTCAGGGGCTGCTCGGGGCGCAGCAGGAAGTAGGCCAGCACCAGGACAAAATTGAACAGGAAGGCCAGCAGCACCCAGCGTACGTCGTGCCAGTGGCGTGCCAGCGCAGCGCGGCCGGCGCCGAACTTCCAGAAGGCGGTCAGCAGGAGCAGGAAACTGGCAAGGCCGATCCCGACCTGGGTGGTGAGGATAAGCGACGGCACCATGAAGACAAGGGCGCCAGTCCACATCCGCAACGGGGCCGTCGTTTTCAGCAACGAATTGTCCATCAGCTCATATGTATGTATGCTTGCTAGGCAGCAAAGCGGTTGATACGGACGCCGCACAGCCGGCGCCGTGCACCGGCTGGTGCAGTAGACACATTCGAGGCAGAACGACAAGACTTTTTTCAAACCATTATCGCTGATGGCGGCTAGACTGCCAACACGGCCGCGCGGCCTGTCCCGAAGCCGGCAGCGCAATGAAGGGGTATATACCGATGAATACCGCACCGCCGGCTTCCACGCTGGTTTCCATCCTCGTACCCGCCTATGACGCGGAGCGCCACCTCGAAGCAACCCTGAGCTCCGTCCTGGAACAGATGGGGCCGCGGCATGCGCTGATCGTCATCGACGACGGCTCGCGCGACGGCACCGCCGAGGTGGTCGAGCGCATGGCCCGGGCCTGGCCGGCGTTGTCGGTGACCCTGATCCGGCAGGCCAACCAGGGCCTGGCCGTCACCCGCAACCGCCTGCTGGAGGCCGCCACCGGCGACTACATCCTGTTCCTCGATGCCGACGACCTGCTCCTGCCCGGCACCCTCGCCGCGCTCGAGGACGTCATCGCGCGGCACCGGCCCGACGCCATCGCCTGCGACTTCAACGACTGGCATCCGCAGAACATGCGCCGCACCCGCAGGGTCGAACGCGGCTACCCGGCGGACGTCCTGCTCACGGACCGCGAGGCGATCCTGCGCACCTTCTTCATGGACCGCCAGTGCTATGCCTGGGCCAACGTGCTGCGCCGCGAAATCTATGCGCGCCAGCCGGCGCCGCTCTACCCGCCGGGCCGCACCTTCGAGGACATCACGACCACGCCGCAGCTGATCGCCGATTGCGCCAGCCTGGTGCGCCTGGCGCGCCCCTGCTTCGACTACCGCCAGCATCCGGGCAGCATGAAGCGCGGCCTGTCGCACAAGTGGTGCACCGACTTCGCCCAGGCGGTGCTGCACATCCACCGCCATTTCGGAAACCTGCCGATCAGCGACGCGCTGCGCCTGCACATCGACGCGGCCACCATCCACTTCTACAACGTGATCCTGAAGCGCACCTACGAGATGCCCTGGCGCGAAGGCCGGGCCGCGCGCGCCGATGTCGAGGACCTGCTGCGCCAGAACCTGTTCCACGACCTCGGCCAGGTGCTCGACGCCATGCAAGGCGAGGTCCTGGACAGCCACGACCGCCGCGCCGACCGCCGCGCCGCGACCCAGGTGCGCAAGCTCCTGGACGGTAATCTCGCTTTCGTGATCGGCAAGCTGGCGGCGCGCAAGATCAAGGTGTGGCAGCGCAGGGCGGCGGCGTGAAGGGCATTCACCCGTAGGGTGGGCGGCTGCACCCGGGTGCGTGAGCAGCCAGCGGCTCGCATGCCGCCCACGCGTTCAACGATCCGGCGAAACACCTCCGCCGGCGTCGCGGAAGTCCATCAGTACTCGACCGCCACGTCCTTCGCGCCCAGGTTCAGTTCGAGCGCGTGCTTGAGGGCGTCCGACGGCGCCACCCGCCATTCGTCGCCCAGTTGCAGCGTGCACTCGACGCCTTGCGGCTTCACGCGCAGGCTGACCGGCAGGCCGTCGGGGTTGCGGTAGGGCGCCAGCACCTCGGCCATCTTGGCCGGGCTGATCGTGCACTCGATGTCCATCTCCAGCTTGTGGCCGTAGTGGATGCGCGCGGCGGCGATGTCGAACACCTTCTCGGCCGTGATGCGCAGGCCGCCGTTGAAGCGGTCTTCCGACACCTTGCCCACCACCAGCAGGAATTCGTCTTCCTTGAAGACGTTCTTGTGGGCCTCGAGCAGCTCGTTGTAGATCGTCACCTCGACCACGCCGGTCTTGTCGTCCAGCGCCACGATCAGGATCTTGCCGCGCTGGGTCATCTGGGTGCGCACGCCGGTGATCACGCCGCACAGCATGCGCGGCTCGCGCGAAGGCTCGAGGTCCTTCAGCTTGGTCTTGGCGAAGCGCCGCACCTCCTGCGCATACGAGTCGAACATGTGGCCCGACAGGTAGTAGCCGAGCGCGATCTTTTCTTCCGCCAGCTTCTGGCGGTCGGTCCAGGGCGTCGCCTTGATGTAGTCGGGCGGGGCGATCAGGTCGGAATCGTCGCCGCCGAACAGGCTGACCTGGTTGGCGGCGGCGGCGGCCTGCCCGGCCGCTTCCATGGCGAAGGCGACGGAAGCGAGCAGCACGGAACGATCGACCCCGAAGGCGTCCATCGCGCCTGCCCGGATGAGCGACTCGATGGTGCGGCGGTTGATCTGCTTCTTGTCCACGCGCTTGCAGAAGTCGAACAGGTCCTTGAACTTGCCGCCCTCTTCGCGCGCCGCGATGATCGCCTCGATCGCGCCCTGGCCGGCGCCCTTCACGCCGCCCAGGCCGTAGCGGATGTTCGCGACCTGCTTGCCGGTCACGGACGGCGGCGGGCCTTCCGGCGTGAAGCGGAACTGCGATTCGTTCACGTCCGGCGGCAGGATGGTCAGCTTGCAGACGTCGATCGCATCTTCGACCAGGATCTTGATCTTGTCCGTGTCTTCCATGGCCAGCGACATGTTGGCTGCCATGAACGCGGCGGTATGGTGCACCTTCAGATAGGCCGTGTGATACGACAGCAGCGCGTACGCGGCCGCGTGCGACTTGTTGAAGCCGTAGCCCGCGAACTTCTCCATCAGGTCGAAGATCTCGTCGGCCTTTTCCTGGCTCAATCCGTCCTTGGCGGCGCCGGCGCGGAAGATCGCGCGGTGCTCGGCCATCTCCTCGGCCTTCTTCTTGCCCATCGCGCGGCGCAGCATGTCCGCGCCGCCCAGCGAATAGCCGCCGACGATCTGCGCCATCTGCATGACCTGCTCCTGGTAGACCATGATGCCGTAGGTCTCGGACAGGATCGACTCGGTCCGCGGATCGGGATAGTCGAACTTCTCGCCGTGCTTGCGCTTGCAGAAGTCGGGAATCAGGTCCATCGGGCCCGGACGGTACAAGGCGACCAGCGCAATGATGTCCTCGAAGCGGTCGGGACGCGCGTCCTTCAGCATGCCCTGCATGCCGCGCGATTCGAGCTGGAAGATGGCGACGGTCTTCGCCTCGGTCAGCAGCTTGTAGGACGGCCGGTCGTTCAGCGGCAGCTTGGCCAGGTCGAAGTCGGCCATCGCCGGATCGAGCGCCTTGATGTAGTTGACGGCGCGGTCGAGGATGGTCAGCGTGGTCAGGCCCAGGAAGTCGAACTTCACCAGGCCGACGGCCTCCACGTCGTCCTTGTCGTACTGCGAGACCACGCCGGCGTCGCCGCCCTGGGTGTACAGCGGGCAGAAGTCGGTGAGCTTACCGGGCGCGATCAGCACGCCGCCGGCGTGCATGCCGATGCCGCGGGTGATGCCCTCGACCTGCTGCGCGAGATCGAGCAGCTGCTTGACCTCTTCCTCGTTCTCGAGGCGCTCCTTGAGCAGCGGTTCCTCTTCGATCGCCTCGGCGATCGAGACCGGTTTACCCGGCTTGAACGGGATCAGTTTCGAGATGCCGTCGCAGAAGTTGTAGCCGAAGTCGAGCACGCGGCCGACGTCGCGGATCGCGCCCTTCGCCGCCATGGTGCCGAAGGTGGCGATCTGCGATACCGCATCGCGTCCGTACAAATCTTTTACGTGCTGGATGACGAGTTCGCGCTTTTCCTGGCAGAAGTCGATGTCGAAGTCGGGCATCGAGACGCGTTCCGGGTTCAGGAAGCGCTCGAACAGCAGGTTGTATTTCAGCGGATCGAGGTCCGTGATCTTCAGCGCATACGCGACCAGCGAGCCCGCACCCGAGCCGCGGCCCGGGCCGATCGGCACGCCGTTGTTCTTGCCCCACTGGATGAACTCCGCAACGATCAGGAAGTAGCCCGGGAACTTCATCTTGATGATGGTCTGGTTCTCGAACTCCAGGCGCGCATCGTAGCGCGGGCGCTCCTTCTCGCGCACTTCCGGATCGGGGAAGAGCTGGAGCAGGCGCTCTTCCAGGCCCTTCTTGGTTTCGGCGACCAGGAAGTCGTCGATGGTCATGCCCGGCGGCGTCGGGAAGTCCGGCAGCTGCGGCTTGCCCAGGGTCAGGGTGACGTTGCAGCGCTTGGCGATCTCGACCGAGTTGGCCAGGGCGCCCGGCAGGTCCTTGAAAAGCTCGGCCATCTCGGCCTGCGACTTGAAGCACATCTCCTCGTTGAAGCGGCGCACGCGCTTGGCGTTGGCCAGCATCTCGCCTTCGGCGATACAGGTGCGCGCCTCGTGCGCGATGAATTCTTCCTTCTTGAGGAACTGCACCGGGTGGGTCGCCACCACCGGCAGCCCCATGCGCGCGGCCAGCGCCACCGAATGGCGCACCTGCTGCTCCTGGTTGGCCTGGCCGGCGCGCTGGATCTCGATGTAGAAGTGGCCGGGGAAGATGCTTGCCCAGCGCTCGGCGGCCTTCTCGGCCTTGGCCAGGTCGCCGTTCTCGATCGCCTGGCCGATGTCGCCGAAGTGGGCGCCGGACAGCACGATCAGGCAGTTGGCCTGGTCCACTTCCGGCTCCAGAGTGGACACGGAAGTTGCCAAAGCCTCAAGCCATTCGACGCGGATCTCGGCGCGGCCCTTGTACTGGTTGGTGAGCCAGGCTTTCGACAGCAGGTCGCACAGCTGCAGGTAGCCGCTGCGGTTCTTCGCCAGGATCAGCAGGCGGTGCGGCTTGTCGCGGTTGTCGTCGTTGGTGATCCAGGCGTCAACGCCGACGATCGGCTTGATCCCCTTCCCGCGCGCCGCCTTGTAGAAGCGCACCATGCAGAACATGTTGGCCAGGTCGGTGACGGCCAGCGCCGGCTGCTGGTCCTTGGCGGCGGCGCCCACCAGCTCGTCGATGCGCACGAGGCCGTCGACGATGGAGTATTCGGAGTGGACGCGAAGGTGGGTGAAGATCGGGGAAGTCATCCCGTCATTTTAACCCGGCCGGCGGCAAGCCGGCAGCGGCGTTGCCGGCGCCGCCGGCCGCACCCTGCGCGCGTTAGTTGCACTTAAACAACAACCGCACGCCTGCGAAAACGCAACAACTGCCGCCGCGAGCTGGCCCGAACAGCCCGGCCATTGAAGACCCCATCCACGCCTGCTCTATAATATCGGCCTGTCTTTCGTCCCCTACTGCTATGTCTTCCGCCAACACCCACGTCAACATCGCCGCCTATAAATTCGTCACTCTCGACAACCTGGACGAATTGCGGGGCCAATACCAATCGCTGTGCAACGAACTCGGCCTGAAAGGGACGGTGCTGCTGACGCCGGAAGGCATCAACATGTTCGTGTCCGGCCCGCGCGAGCAGATCGACCGCTACCTGGACTGGGTGCGCAGCGATACGCGCCTGGCCGACCTGGAGTGGAAGGAAAGCCTGTCGGGCGAGCAGTCGCACAAGCGCATGCTGGTGAAGATCAAGAAGGAGATCATCACCATGCGCATGCCGCTGATCAAGCCTGAACTGGGCCGCGCGCCGTCGGTGGAAGCGGCCACGCTCAAGCGCTGGCTCGACCAGGGCCATGACGACCAGGGCAAGCCGGTCGTGATGGTCGACACCCGCAACGACTTCGAAGTCGACGTCGGCACCTTCGACAACACCGTCGACTACCGGATCAAGAAGTTCACCGAGTTCCCGGAAGTGATCGCGGCGCACAAGGACGACTTCGCGGGCAAGACCGTGGTCACCTTCTGCACCGGCGGCATCCGCTGCGAAAAGGCGGCGATCCACATGCAGAACATCGGCTACGACAATGTCTACCAGCTGGAAGGCGGCATCCTGAAGTACTTCGAGGAAGTCGGCGGCGCCCACTACACCGGCGACTGTTTCGTGTTCGATTACCGTACCGCGCTCAATCCGAAGCTCGAGCCGACCGAGACCGTGCAGTGCTTCGCCTGCCGCGCCGTCGTGACGCCGCGCCAGCAGTTGTCGCCGGATTACGTGTACGGCGTGTCCTGCCCGCACTGCGCCGGCGCCGGCAAGGCCGCTTGAGCCGCGGCCGGGGCCGCCGCGGGGAGCGGTCGGGACAGGCAGGCAGGCAGGCAGGCAGGCAATCGTGCATTAATACCAATTGCTTACGATATATAATTACCGGCTGCCGCGTCCCGCCCCGAGGGTGACATGGACGCAGGCACAAGTTGTTCATGAACTTTCACCATCGATGACGAATTCAGAAACGAGACTGTCCCAGTTTGGCAGTGGAGCACGAGGATGATCTCGGCGGCTCTGTTAAAGAGTGTGATCACCTATCGCGGCTTTATCTTCGGCAGCGTCAAGCGTGAATTCCAGGCCAAATACGGCAATGCGGTCCTCGGGGCGACCTGGACCATCCTCAACCCGCTGGCCCTGATCCTCGTCTATACCGTCATCTTTGCCGAGGTCATGCATTCGCGCCTGCCCGGTGTCTCCTCCAGCTTCGCGTACAGCATCTACCTGTGCGCCGGCATCCTGACCTGGGGCCTGTTCGCCGAGATCACGTCGCGCAGCCAGAACATCTTCCTGGACCATGCCAACCTGATCAAGAAAATCAGCTTCCCCCGCATCGCCCTGCCGCTGATCGTCGTGCTCAGCGCCGGCCTGAATTTTGCGATCATCTTCGGCCTGTTCGTCGGCTTCCTGCTCGTGACCGGCAATTTCCCGGGCTGGATTTTCTTCGCGATCGTGCCCGTGCTGCTGATCCAGATCCTGCTTTCGATCGGCCTCGGCATGATTCTCGGCGTGCTCAACGTCTTCTTCCGCGACGTCGGCCAATTCTTCAGCATCTTCCTGCAGTTCTGGTTCTGGTTCACGCCGATCGTCTACCCGGCCTCCATCCTGCCGCCTGCGGTGCGCGACCTGCTGGTCTGGAATCCGATGGCCACCATCGTCGGCGCCTACCAGACCGTCCTGGTCAGCGGCACCGCGCCGGACTGGGGCGCGCTGGCGCCGGTGGCGGCCGTCAGCCTGCTGCTGTGCGTGTTCGGCTTGCGCCTGTTCCGCAAGCGCTCGGGAGAAATGGTGGACGAACTATGAACGGCCGCATCCAGGTTTCCGGTCTCGGCAAGGCATTCAAGCAGTACCCGACCCGCTGGTCGCGCCTGCTCGAATGGATGTTGCCGGCCTTCGGTGCGCGCCACCAGCTCAAATGGGTGCTCAGGGACATCAGTTTCGAGATCGCCCCGGGCGAGGCGGTGGGCCTGATCGGCATCAACGGCGCCGGCAAGAGCACCCTGCTCAAGCTGGTCACCGGCACCAGCCAGCCGAGCACCGGCAGCGTCGCCATCCATGGGCGGGTCGCCGCGCTGCTCGAACTGGGGATGGGTTTCCACCCCGACTTCACCGGGCGCCAGAACGTCATGATGGCCGGCCAGCTGATCGGCCTGACCGTCGAGGAACTCACGGCACTGATGCCCGCCATCGAGGAATTCGCCGAAATCGGCGACTACATCGACCAGCCGGTCCGCGTGTATTCGAGCGGCATGCAGATGCGCCTGGCCTTCAGCATCGCCACCGCGCGCCGCCCCGACGTGCTGATCGTTGACGAAGCCCTGTCGGTGGGCGACGCCTACTTCCAGCACAAGAGTTTCGAGCGCATCCGCGAATTCCGCCGCCACGGCACCACCTTGCTGTTGGTGTCGCATGACAAGCAGGCGATCCAGTCGGTATGCGACCGCGCCATCCTGCTCGACAGCGGACGCCTGAGCCGCCAGGGCCCGCCGGAAGAAATCATGGATTACTACAACGCCCTGATTGCCGAGCGCGAGAATCAGTCGCTGCTGACGCGCGAGGTCAACGGCAAGGTCCAGACCGTGTCCGGCACCCTCGAGGCGACGGTAGCCGAGATTGCCCTGCTTGACGAGAACGACCAACCGGTCGAGGTGGTCGACGTCGGCGCCGCCGTGACGCTGCAGGTGGTGGTCCAGGCCCACGCGCCGATTCCGCGCATGGTGCTCGGCTACATGATCAAGGACCGCGTCGGCCAGGCCATCTACGGCACCAACACCCACCTGAAGGACATGGCCCTGAACGACGTCGCCGCCGGCCAGCGCGTCACCTACCGCTTCGCCTTCCCCCTGAACATCGGGCCCGGCAGCTATTCTGTCGCAACCGCGATCGTCAGCACCGATACCCACCTGGTCAACAATTACGAGTGGCGCGACCTGGCGCTCGTTTTCACGGTCGTGAACATGCGGCGCCCCCATTTCGAAGGGTGTGCCTGGCTCGACCCCGTCATCGATATCCGAACACCATGAGTTTCATCACGCACGCACAAAACCTC
>NZ_DAMCPG010000006.1:106236-167727 GCF_032106685.1 Massilia sp. | reverse complement strand
GGCTCTTCCGGCCTGACTCACACTAACCGGCCTCTACGAAAGCCGGGGCGGTTCACAGGCACGATTCTAGTCATCTGCTCCCCTACTGCTGCAATCATCGCGCTCAGCATCCACAACGGCGATTTTTTCCAACAACGCGAAGCCAACCCGCCTCCAGACGAACTAGAGATGCGCAGGAGAGATAACGAAACAATGCTTCGCCATGAACGTAGGGCTGCGCATGCGGCCGCAATGAAATCCTCTAACAACTGCTAATAAAAAACGTAATTCGAGCCCCTTGGCGTCTGCTCAGGGGCTCTATCTTTGTGAAGCTAAGATGCTCAGAGGCGGCGAGATGTGGCCGGCACGACGACCGTGGGCTAACAAAAGACTATTGCGCTCCGATGCCTCGAATCGATTCATACCCAAGACGGAACTTCTCGCTCTGAGCACGAATCGCGTTTCCCGAAACGACCGTCCGGTAGACATTGGTCACACAACAACTGTGCCAAAACGAAATTACCAACAGCGCTACTCTGCACCTCAGCGTATAAAAGGCTTAGCTTGCTTAAAGGTCTGACTGCGGCGCAAATCTACCGTCGTGCAAAGGCTTCAAAATCGACAGCAGAACTTCTAAACTCACGGGTTTCGGAAGATACTTGTCAAAGCCTCCATCCAAAATCGCTTTTTCAAGATTGTCATCTGAATACCCAGTCAGCGCGACAATGAACTTGTCTGAAGTCTCAGGCAACGCTCTTAGTTGACGGCACAGTTCAAACCCATGGGTATTTACGAACACGAGAGAACTGAAGATAACGTCGGGCACCTTAAGCGGGACCAGTTCGAGCGCTTGTGCAGGGTCTCGCGCGCAACTGACGGTGTACCCCTGACTGACGAAGAGCGCCTCCAAAACATTCCGGACGTCATCGTCCCTCTCAACGATGAGTAGGTGTAGCGGCTCAGCGGTACTCGAGATTTGCATGTGTGCTGGGTGAAGTGTATGTACAAGAACGCTGGACATTATATGCTCAACAGCATGCATGAGCCACCACGAATCGAGGATGCCGTTCATTAACGGGCGGAGCCAGCATTAGAGCCGCGACACCCGCTACAACATTGATTGACTGACTCTGCACGGAGCCTTCTATAGCTTAACCCACATTCCGGCCTGCCCTGCCCGGAATGGAATAAAGCTCATCACTGAAAGACCAGGATAGTTAGCGCACGGTTTGCGCCGGCATCAACGAAACTTGGGAAACGTACTTGACGACAACGTATCTCGATATTGACGAACTAGCGGAACTTATAGGGAAAAGCCCGCGCACAATCAAACGTAAGCTAGCGTCGGAACCGACTTTTGTACCGCCAAAAATGCACCTTCCTGGCTCGGCGATGCTGCGCTGGCGAAAGCATGAGGTACAAGCTTGGCTGGCGGAGACCGGGGCGACAGAAGCACCTCGTCGGCGCCGACCTGCTCAGAGACGAGCTCTAAACGAGCATCGGGTACGAGTTTCTGAGTCAAGCAGACAACATACATGATATGCCTGATGTTGATGTGATGAGCGAGCCCGTCGACATGCGGTCACTTGGTTAAAAGCGCACCGCAGCGCTCAGTGAAGCAGACCACCTGCTCGGTATAGCGCCTTGGTGGCGCTGGGGCAGTATCGTGACATTGACGAAAACCGACGCGGAAATGAATGTCGCGATACCGTCTGAGCAGTATCTCGACACTTCCGCCCTTCCAAGTTGGTGTAACGATACGGTTGGGTTAACCTAACATCCCACAGCTTGGCGAAATACAAATCGAAGTCGTTCAGGAAGGCGTCCATGCCGACCACGTCGGTCAGCGCCGTGCCCAGGTCGCCCCGGTATTCCTGCACCCAGTCTTCCAGCGCCGCCTTCTGGAAGTCGCGCAGGCGCACACCGAAGGACTGGAAGGCCTGCATGTATTCGTGCGCCATGGTCCCGATCGGCACCAGGTTGTACTTGCGCGCGAGGTGGACGTTCGAGGTGCCCTTGAAGAACTGCGGCAGTTCGCGCGCCAGCGTCGACACCACCTCGTCCTGCCAGTCGCCCGAGAAGCGGCGGCGCACGCCGAAGTCGAAGAAGGAGAACGAGCTGGCCAGCTTGGGCTCGCGGTCGAAGGCGCGCAACTGTTCGATCTTCTCGGCCAGGCGCTTCCGCGCTTCAAGCAGCGCGGCCTCCTGGTCGAAGCGGCGGAAATACAGCTCGTTGACGATGTAGAGCACGTAGATCTCGAAGCCCATCACGTGCACCACCGGACCGACGGCGCGGATGCGCAGGTGCGGACCGTCGGTGTCGACGGTGATGAACTTGCGCTGGAAGCGGAACACCGTGAGGAAGTCGGCGAAGTCGCTCTTGATGAAACGCAGGCCGCGCAGGTACTCGATCTCCTCTTCGGTGAACAGCATTTCGCACAGGTGGTCGAGTTCGCGCTCGACCTCTTCCTTCAGCTCGGCCAGCGGATAGGCCGGCTCGTTGCGGCAGCGGAATTCGTATTCGCCGTGCGCGTTCGGGTGCCGGTGCAGCAGGGCCTGCCACATCGTGAATTTATAGAGATCGGTTTCGAGCAGACTGCGGACGATGGGCTTCATGGTGTGTGCTTGGTTCCTTGGCTTCAGGCCTTTTTTTCTGGCGCCGCTTGGGTGCGAGCATGGTCCCGGTGCATCCGGGGGTGCCGCAACGGCAGGCGAACAGTTTTTTCAGCGCCGGCGTGTGGCGCTCGTCGTAGATGAGGGCGTAATTGTAGTTCAGCTCCTCGCCCGGCTCGATCGGCTGCAGCGCGTGGATGTAGACGCGCCCGTCGTCCTCGTAGGCTTCGCAGTTTGGCGTGCAGGCGTGGTTGATCCAGCGCGCGTCGTTGCCGCGGCGGCCGCCGTCGATCACGCGGCCGTCGTTCAAGGTGAAATAGAAGGTGTGGTTGATCGGGCCGCCGGCCTTGGCCGCGCGCTCGGTCGCTTCATCCCAGCTGATGCGCTCGCCCCGGTATTCGATGATGCGTTCGCCGGGTTCGATGTGGCGGCGGGCGAAGACGCCGTTGCCGTGGATCGGAGACTTCTTCACTTCGTAGGCCGGGTCGGCCTTGGCTGCGGTCTTGGTGGGCATGTGGCTTTCGACGGTCGGGCGGCGGATCGGCTGGTTCGCCTGCATTATCGCTTGCTTTAGCGCTTGCATTGCAGGATTACCATTATTGTACGATGTTCGCCCGCGCGCCGCACCCCTGCCGCCGCGCCCGCCCAGGCGGCCAGCGCGCGACTGCGGTGAATGTCCTGAAGCTGACGCTGGATTCGAACGGCCTGCGGTCCTGGCTGCTCAACTGGGAAGACGTGGCCGCCGATCTGCTGCAATGGGTGCAGCGCGAAGCCATGGGCGACGGCCCCGGCAGCGAAGCGACGCGCCAGCCCAACCTGAAACGCGCCGCCCTGCCCTTCCTGCCAATGAGGCTGCGCAAGGACGGGGTCGGGCCGGACCTGTTCACGACCATGGCCACGCTGGGCACGCCGCACGACGTCACCGTGCACGAACTGCGCCCGGCGTCCTTTTTCCCGGCGGACGAGGCCAGCCGGCAGTGGTTCCACGACGCCGCCTGAAGCCGCCGCGCGGCGCCGAGCCGGCACGGCAGGGCGCCGGCTAGCCCGCCGCGTGCACCAGCGCGTCGACCTCCAGCTTCTTCATCCTCAGCAGGGCGCTCAGCACACGATCGACGCGCGCCTGGTCGGGGCTGGTCAGCAAGGCGTCCAGCTGGCGCGGCACGATCTGCCAGGAGACGCCGTAGCGGTCCTTCAGCCAGCCGCACTGCTGGGCGGCCGGGTCGCCCTGGAAGCCCAGGCGGTCCCAATAGAAGTCGATCTGCTCCTGGGTATCGCACAGCACCTGGAACGAGACCGCCTCGTTGAAGGTGAAGACCGGCCCGCCGTTCAGGGCCGTGAAGGCCTGCCCGTCGAGCGCGAAGGCGACCGTCAGCACGGTGCCGGGCGCCATGCCGTGGATTTCGCGCCCGGCCTCGCCGTAGCGCGACATGCCGTGGATGCGCGAATGCGGGAAGATGCCGACGTAGTAGTTGGCTGCTTCCTCGGCCTGCCGGTCGAACCAGAGGCAGGGCGTGATTCTCGATAAGGTGCTCATGCCGCGGTCTCCTCGAATAGTCTGATCCCGATTCGACCGCAGCCGGCGACGTTCAGTTGCCGACGTCCTCTTCGCGGAACTCAATACCTGCCGGCGGGGTTGCGTCCCTTCCCGCCTCCTGCTTGCGCAGCTCGACGCGGCGGATCTTGCCGGAAATGGTCTTGGGCAGCTCGCGGAACTCGATGCGGCGGATGCGCTTGTAGGGCGCCAGGCGTTCGCGGGCGAAGGCGAAGATCTCGCGCGCCAGCTCGCGCGACGGTTCCACGCCCTGGCGCAGGGTGATGAAGGCCTTCGGCACCGACAGGCGCACCGGGTCGGGGCTCGGCACGATGGCCGCTTCCAGCACCTGCTCGTGCTCGATCAGCACGCTCTCGAGCTCGAAGGGGCTGATGCGGTAGTCGGAGGACTTGAAGACGTCGTCGTTGCGGCCGACGTAGAAGTAGTAGCCGTCCTCGTCGACGGTGGCGGTGTCGCCGGTGTGGTAGTGCCCGGCGCGCATGACTTCCGCGGTCTTCTCCTCGTCGCCCTCGTAGCCCAGCATCAGCGCGATCGGGTGCGCGTCCAGCCGCACCGAGATCTCGCCCTCCTGCGCGCTCTGGTCGTCGAGGTCGAGCAGCGCGATCCGGTAGCCCGGCAGCGGACGCCCCATCGAGCCCGGTTTCACCAGCTGGCCCGGCGGGTTGCCGATCTGGGCCGTGGTCTCGGTCTGGCCGAAGCCGTCGCGGATGCGGATGCCCCAGGCGCGCTCGACCTGCTCGATCACCTCGGGATTGAGCGGCTCGCCGGCGCCGACCAGCTCGCGCAGCGGCGGCTTCCACTGGCTCAGGTCTTGCTTGATCAGCATGCGCCAGACGGTCGGCGGCGCGCACAGCGAGGTGACGCCGCAACGCAGCACCGTCTCCAGCGCGGCCTTGGCCGAGAAGCGCTCGTAGTTGTAGACGAACACGGTGGCGCCGGCATTCCAGGGCGCGAAGAAGCAGCTCCAGGCGTGCTTGGCCCAACCGGGCGAGCTGATGTTCCAGTGGACGTCGCCCTTCTGCAGGCCGATCCAGTACATGGTCGACAGGTGGCCGGCCGGGTAGCTCTGGTGGCTGTGCAGGACCAGCTTCGGGCGCGCCGTGGTGCCCGAGGTGAAGTACAGCAGCAGCGGATCGCTGGCGCGCGTGACGCCCTTCGGCGTGAACACCGAGAGCACGCGGCGGCAGTCGTCGAAGTCGTGCCAGCCGTCGATGCTGCCGCCGACGGCGATGCGGGTGAAGTTGCCGCTCAGGCCCTCGAACTTGTGGGCCTCGGACACTTGCGCGATCACATGGCGAACCTTGCCGCGCTCCATGCGGTCCTGCAGGTCGGCGTTCGAGACCAGCATGGTGGTCGGCACCAGTACGGCGCCGAGCTTGATCCCGGCAAGCATGATTTCCCAGAGCTCGACACGGTTCGGCAGCATCAGCAGCACGCGGTCGCCGCGCTCGACGCCGCATTGCTGCAGCCAGCTGGCGACCTGGCTGGAACGCGCGGACATGTCGGCGAACGAGATCTTCTGCTCGCGCCCGTCTTCCTCGACCACCCACAGCGCAGAGTTGTCGTTGTTCCTTGCTTCGGCGTCGAAGAAATCGAGCGCCCAGTTGAACTCGTCGAGCTGGGGCGGCTGGTAGCCGGCGTAGGCGGTGTCGTAGTCGGTGCGGTGCTGTTGCAGGAAGTCGCGCGCCTGGGCGAAACGCTGGTACGGGGTCATGGTGTCTCCTGGTTGCTGATGACGATGGCCGGGGACGCGGCCTGCCGATGGCGGCCCTGTCTCGGCTGCTTATTGTCTGTTTGCATACATTGTGCCACGGGTTAGGCGCGACACGGGTTTCGCTGCGCAGGAGGCATTCGCCTATTGTGCGCCGCCGGCCCTTTGCGGTGCATGGTTATCGAAATGGAAAGGCCCGTCGTCGCACCGCCTGGTGCGGAAAACACCCGTAGGGTGGGCACGCTGTGCCCACGCGAAAGGCCGCGTCGCGTTTGCGCGGTTTAAACCCGACCCGGGGCCTCGTGTTGGCGCTTTCGGATAATCATTCGAAACGTCTCGACCATTCTCTGACGCGTTGTCAGGCCCTGTCGATGACACGCATCGTTCCGCGTGGGCACGGCGTGCCCACCCTACCAGGGCTGCCGACGATACGCATCGTTCCGCGTGGGCACGGCGTGCCCACCCTACGCAGACCTGGACAGGCCGCCATGGAATGCCGTGCCTGCCGTGGACCATGCCAGGCTGCGCGTGCGGAACCGGTCCTCAGTTGCGCGGAACAGGCCCGCCGGGCCGGCGCAGCGGCACGGCGAACTCGCCTTCCGGCTGCATCATGTCGATCACGCGGCAATCGCCGCACATGCGCAGGCGGTCGAGGTTGCCGGTGAAGGCGCTGTGCTGCGACAGGCGCGCGAGCATGTTCTCGACCATGTGCAGGGTGCCGAAGGGCTTGCTGCAGCGGATGCAATGGAAAGGCTGGGATTCGTTCAGGATCACGGTCTTGCGGCGGGTTTCGCCGAAGCTCATGCGCGGCACCAGCGCGATCGCGTTTTCCGGACAGGTGTTGGCGCACAGCCCGCACTGCACGCAGTTCTGCTCGACGAAGCGCAGCTGCGGCAGGTCCGGCGTGTCCATCACGGCCGAGGACGGGCAGGCGCCGACGCAGGCCATGCACAGGCTGCATTTCTGGGTGTCGACCGCGATCGCGCCGAACGGCGCGCCGCTTGGCAGCGCCACGTCGCGCGGTTGCTGCGGCGCGTGACGGTGCAGGTGATCGAGCGCGTAGTCGAGTGTGTTGCGCTTGTCCGGGGCCAGGTTGAAGCCGGCACTCTCGGCCGGGGCCTCGCCGCGCGGCGCATGGCGCAGGGCCAGGCCGAGTTCCTCGGGCGTGTTCACGCGCAGCAGCTGGAAGTGCGGGCCGGCGTAGCCCAGGCCGTCGAGCACGGTGTGGGCGATGCCCATCTGGTGGTCGAGGGCGGCGGTGTACTGGGGCGCCTCTTCGCCGGTCATCAGGACCGTGATGCCGGCCGCGCCATAGGCCAGCGCCGAGAACCAGACGTCGATGCCGGTCGAGGCCGTGTGGTGCAATGCCAGCGGGATCACCCGCCCCGGGATGCCGTCAGTCGCCTCGGCCTGCAGGCGCTCCAGTAGGCCGGCGCCGGCGTCGCTGTGCAGCAGCAGCACCGGGTCCTCGCCGCCGGCCTCGCGGTAGGCCGCCAGCGCGGCCTTGATGCGGCTGCCGGTGTGGGCGGCGGAGGGATAGGCATAGCCGAGCGCGCCCGTCGGGCAGACCGTGGTGCAGGCGCCGCAGCCGGCGCACAGGTAGGGGTTGACGCGGATCTTGTCGCCGGCGCCGGCGATCGCCTTGGCCGAGCAGATCTGGACGCAGGCATTGCAGCCGGCCTGGCCGTTGCGGCTGTGGGCGCACAGGCGCTCCTTGTAGCGGAAATACTTCGGCTTCTCGAATTCGCCGGTCATCTCGACCAGCTCGGCCGCGGCGGCGCGGCGCGCGGCCTCATCAAGACCCGGTGCGTAATAGCCGTGCGGATGCTGGTGGCTGTCGATCAGCGGGCTCGGGCAGAGGTCGAGCACGAGGTCGAACTTGCCCTGCTGCTGGGCCTGGCCCGGCGCCTGCCAGCGCGCCTCGAAGGCGCCCAGCCAGCCAGCCACGGCGACGGCCGGGGCCGCGAAGACGGGATAGGTGCGCGCAGCATCGCCGGCTTCACCGTCGAGCAGCAGCACGGTGACCGGCAGGCTGGCCGCCAGGTGGTCGGCCCAGGGCAAGGCCTGGGCGGCGGCGCCGACGACCAGGGTGCGCCCGAGCGAGCGGTAGCTGACCGAGTCGACGGCGTCGACCGGGGCGATGGCGTCGGCCGCCAGGATGGCGGCGGTCTTGGCGAGGGCATTGCGGCGTTCCTGCAGCGGATCGCCGGCCTGCCCTTCTAGGAATCGGATGTTCATGCTTGTCCTTGCAGGGATTGCTGGTGGGTGCCTGGCTGTGCGCAGGCGGGTCGTGCGTCAGTGTCGTGGACCGGTTCGTGGAATGGGCGCTGCGCGCCCCTGTCGAGGGCGGGCTCGGCGCCGGAGGGCTCGTCGCCATCGAACTCGGCGGCGGCGGCCGCGGCGGGCGGCTCGTCCTGGCCTTGCGCAGGCTGGACGCTGGCCGCAGGATCGGCGCCGGCCGGTTCCAGCGCGGGCGCGGCCGCGCCCTCGGCGGCATTCGCCGCCACCTGCGGCCGGTGCGGTTCCGAAGGACGCAGCGCGCTCTTCGCGTGCTCGAGGGCGGCGAACATCGCGGCCGACATCGGGCTCGGCTTGTTGTAGTCGTCCATGTACATGTCCAGCCCGTCCATCACGTGGAAGTGCGGATCGGCGAACAGTTTTTTCAGCGCCATGCGGCGCACCGACTTGTCGACGCCCTGGCCGACGAAGGCCGAGAAATCGGCGTCGGGCGTCAGGCGCGCGGCATCTTCCAGGGTCGGCGCATCCATGGCCGGCGCCGTGCCGGCGGCGGCGCGTGCGTGGGCCGCAGCGGACAAGGCCGGCTCGACCGGCGGCGCAATCGGTGGCGCAATCGGTGAGGTAACGGCGGGCGCCGCCGGCGCTGGGCGCGGCGGCGCCTCGGCCGCGTCGGCGCCGGTGGCCTTCAGGCGCGACCAGCGCCGCAGGAATCCTTCGTCAGGCATGCTTGCCGTTCCCCCTAGCCATGCTGGCGCCCGCGGCGCGGCTTCGGCTGGTAATGCTCGCGCAGGTAGCCGGCGACCCAGGCGTAGATCTCGGCCGGCATGGTGACGCCGTCGGCCGCTTCGCCCGAATCGAACATGCGCGTGCCCTCGACGTAGCTGACCGAGGCGCGCACCGGCATCGCGCGGCCCTCCTCCATGCGCCACAGCACGAAGACCTTGGATTCGGGCGCCATGCAGTTCTCGTAATAGCCCTCGTTCTCGTCGGTGAAGAGCTCGAGTTCCAGGCCTGAGACGAGATAGTAGTCGCGCTCCGGGCTTGCGCTGAGCACCTGCACCGGCGGCAGGTTGCCGCGGTCGGGCACGACGCCGACCGCGGCCCAGGCTTCGTCCACCCAGCGGTGCTGGACGGCGCGGCGCTGCATGATCACCGCGATCGGCATGCTGGCCATCTTCATTTGTTCTTCACCGCGTCCGCGTTGCCCTTGTCCACGGCCGGCGAAGCGCCCTTCGGCACCGACTTCGTCGGCGCCTTCTTGACGTCCTCGCTCGGCGCCGCGGTGCCCAGCTTTTCGCTCTTGATCGGCACGTTGGCCGAGTGCAGCGCCTGCGGGCTGAGCGGCGCCGCGCCGCGGCCCGGCGCCGCTGCCGTGGTGCCGGCGGCAGCGTTGGCCGGCGCGGCGGCGGCCACGCCGGCATTCGGCGGCGTCACTCCGGACGAGCCGACGCCAGGGGCGCCGGCGGCCGGCGCGGCCGTGCCGGGCGCCTGGATGCCGGGCGCTGGGGCCTGGGCGATGGCGGTCGGCGGATTGATCTTCCAGCCCTTGCCGGCGGCCTGCGAGCGCCAGCGCGCGCTGACCGCGTCCATCGAGGCGGACAGCAGCTCCTTGTCCTTCGCCGCCTTGGCGTCGGCCTCGGCCTTCTTGGCGGCGGCTGCCTGCTGCTGTTCCGGCGTCAGGGCCGGTTTCGCCAGCGCCGCCCAGGCGCCCTGCGCCAGCAGCGGGTTGATCGACAGCGCGGCGAACAGCAGCGCGGGGGCGGCAATCCATCGTTTCATCATTTCTTCTCCAACTGGTTCGGCGCCGCCGGGCCCTTGGGCGCGTCGTTGCTGGCCGCGCCCTTGTTCAGGTCCTGGGCCGAGGGGCCGCTCGGCGTGCCGGTATCGCCCGACGGGGCCTGGGTACCCTGCATGGCGCCCGAAGGCGGGGTCACGCCCGAGGTTGGGCCCTGCCCGGTCTCGCGCGTGGTGCCGCCGACCGCCGCGCCGGAGGTATTGCCGCCGGCGCCGCCGGCAATGCCCGGGGTGCCGCCGGCATAGGTGGCGTCGGTGACCGGCCGTTCGGTGCGGGCGATGATCTCGCCGCTGGTGCCGCCGCCGGCGGTGACCTGGCCGGGGAACTTGGTCTGGATCACGCCGTTGCTGGCGGGCGCCGTGTTGCGGCTGCAGCCCGTGGCGAGCAGCGCGCTTGCGGCCAGCGCGCAGGGGATCAGGAAGCTGTGTCGTTTCATTGCAATCCTCAGTGTGCGGGACCCGGGCGGGGCGGCGGCGGTGTACGCGGGACGCCCGGCGCACCCGGCGGCGTGCCCGCGGCCGGGCCGGGCGGCGTGCCCGGCACGCCCGCTTTCACGTCCTCGTACCAGAGCGAGTGGTGGGCCTTGGCCCAGTTCTCGTCGACGGTGCCGTGGCGCATGGCTTCGTAGGCGCCCGGCGTGCCCCAGGTGCCGATGTAGATGTGGCCCATGGCGGCCGCGATGTACAAGGTGGCGCCGATGATGTGCAGGTAGTTCGCGACCTGCAGGACGTAGCGGGTCTGGCCGAAGTTCACGAAGTTCAGCACCAGGCCGGTGATCGACATCACCAATCCCAGCAGGGTGACGCCGAACCAGAACCAGCTCTTCTCGCCGGCGTTGAAGTAGCCGGCCGGCACGTGCTTGTGCGAGACCAGTCCCCCGCCCTGCTTCACCCACTCCAGGTCGTTGCGGTTGTAGAAGTTACGGCGCAGGAAAGTGATGAACATCAAGATCGAGCACAGGATGAACAGCGGCCCGATGAAGTTGTGGACGTACTTCGAGATCCACGCGACCCAGGAAAAGAAGTTGTGTCCCATCCAGGGCAACAGGATCTTCTTGCCGAAGGTGATGATCAGCCCGGTGATGGCGAGCAGGATGAAGCTGATCGCCGTGGCCCAGTGCACCTGGCGGTCCCAGCGGCTGAAGCGCTGCAGCTTGCGTCCGGACTGCGGCTCTTCGCGCGCCGGTCCGATCGCCTTGTAGAACAGGAAGATCAACAGCGGCACGCCGATCAGGATGGTGCCGGCGATCGAGGCGATCGGGCCGTTGCGCAGGGTGCGCCAAGTATTGCCGCCGCGCTGGACGATGACGTTGCCTTCGCTTTCGCCGTACTGGCCGAGGAAGTGGCGGTCCATGTGCACGCGCCCGGATTCCGAGGACATCAGGCCCGGCTCGCGGACGCGCGAGTCGCCCTCGATCTGCAGCATGGTCTGTTCCTCGGCGTAGGCCGGCTCGGCACGCTGATTCGGCACCGCGCCCCAGGCGGCGGTCAGGGTAAGGCTTCCAAGCAGCGCCAGCACCAAGGCCAGCATGGCGCGCAGGACAGACAGGTTCGCTCGCATGGCAGGACTCCTCAGGGGTTGGCGCGGTTGTATTCGTTCTGCTTCTGGTTGCGGTTCTGGATCGTCGCCGACCAGGCCAGGCGGTCATTGTGGAAGTGCGTCTGGAAAGGGCGGTTGTCTTCCTTGCCGGCATATTCGCCGCGGATCCACTCGGGATGCTGGTCGACTTCCAGGCAGCCGGCCAGCAGCAACAGCGGCAGGGCCAGGATCAGGTAGCGTGGATTCTTCATTGAGGGAACCTCCCGCCGCCGTTCTGGAAGTCGCCGACCTCCTGGTTCTCGCGCGGCAGGTCGCCCTTGGCCTTGATCTCGCCGCCGCGCTTCGGACGGCCGTAGGCGATCTTCCAGCCCCACAGCTCGGGGCCGTAGCCGCGGGTTTCCACGCGCTGGCGGTAGATGTCGGCGATCAGGTCGGCTTCGCCGCCGAGCAGGGCCTTGGTGCCGCACATCTCGGCGCAGGCCGGCAGCTTGCCTTCGGCGATGCGGTTGCGGCCGTATTTCTTGAACTCGGCTTCCGAGGTATCCGGTTCCGGGCCGCCGGCGCAGAAGGTGCACTTGTCCATCTTGCCGCGGTGGTTGAACAGGCCGCTGCCGGCGAACTGCGGGGCGCCGAAGGGACAGGCGTAGTAGCAGTAGCCGCAGCCGATGCACTGGTCCTTGCTGTGCAGGACGATGCCATCCTCGGTGTGGTAGATGCAGTTGGTCGGGCACACCGCCAGGCAGGGCGCGTCGGTGCAATGCATGCAGGCGACCGACACCGAACGTTCGCCCGGCACGCCGTCGTTGATCGTCACCACGCGCCGGCGGTTCACGCCCCAGGGCGTCTCGTGCTCGTTCTTGCAGGCGGTCACGCAGCCGTTGCAGTCGATGCAACGCTCGGTATCGCAAATGAACTTCATCCTCGCGGCCATGTCAGCCTCCTCTGCTCTGCTTGTTTTTGTCTGCGCATGCGCGCCGGGTCAAGCCCGCACCACGCGGCACATCGACACCTTGGTTTCCTGCATCATCGTCACGGCGTCGTAACCATAGGTCCAGCCGGTGTTGATGGCTTCGCCGCGCACCGTCGGCGCGCCGTCCTCGGGGTAGTGTTTTTCCAGGTCCTCGCCCATCCACCAGCCGCCGAAGTGGAACGGCGCCCACACCAGGCCGATCGGCACGCGCTCGGTGACCATCGCCATCATCTTCAGGCGCGCACCGGTGGGCGTCTCGACCCAGACGTATTCGCCGATGCGGGCGCCGATCTGGGCCGCGTCCTTCGGGTTGATCTCGACGAACATGTTCTGCTGCAGTTCGGCCAGCCAGGGGTTGGAGCGGGTTTCCTCGCCGCCGCCCTCGTATTCGACCAGGCGGCCCGAGGTCATGATCAGCGGGAAGTCCTTCGAGTAGTCCATCGCCTGCACCGCCTTGTAGAGCGTCGGCAGGCGCAGGAAGTTGGCCTTGTCGTCGTAGGTCGGGTACTTGGCGACCAGGTCGCGGCGCGGCGACAGCAGCGGTTCGCGGTGGGTCGGGATCGGGTCCGGGAAGTTCCAGACGTTGCAGCGGGCCCGGGCGTTGCCGAACGGCGCGCAGCCGTGCGAGATGACGACCCGGATGATGCCGCCGGACAGGTCGGTCTTCCAGTTTTTGCCCTCGGCCATGGCCTGCTCGGCCGGCGTGAGTTCGTTCCACCAGCCCAGCTTTTTCAGGAACACGTGGTCGAACTCGGGGTAGCCGACGTCGAGCTGGCTGTCCTTGTTGGTCGAGCCGTCGGCCGCCAGCAGGCTTTCGCCGTTGTGCTCGACGCCCCAGTTGGCGCGGAACGGCAGGCCGCCCTCGGCCACGCTCTTGTTCAGGTCGTACAGGATGGGCGTGCCGGGGTGCTTCATTTCCGGCGTGCCCCAGCACGGCCACGGCAAACCGTAGTAGTCGCCCTTGCACGGGCCGTGGTCGGCGCGCAGCGTGGTCGGGTTGAAGGTGTGCTTGTTCTCCATGTGGAGCTTGAGGCGCTCGGGCGAGCAGCCCGTGTAGCCGATGGTCCAGCACGAGCGGTTGATCTCGCGCAGGATGTCCTCGACCACCGGCTCGTTCATCACGACCTTGATGTTCTTGCACAGTTCGTTGTGGAAGCCGAGCTTCTTGGCGAACAGGTACATGATCTCGTGGTCGGTCTTGCACTCGAACAGCGGCATGATGACGCGCTCGCGCCATTGGATGCTGCGGTTCGAGGCGGTGCACGAGCCCTGGGTCTCGAACTGCGAGGCGGCCGGCAGCAGGTAGACGCCGTCGGTGCGGCCGTGCATCGAGGCCGTCATGCTCGGATAGGGGTCGATCACGACCAGCATGTCGAGCTTCTGCATGGCTGCCTTCATGTCCGGCAGGCGGGTCTGGCTGTTCGGCGCGTGGCCCCAGTAGAACACGGCCTTCAGGTTCGACGGCTGGTCGATGTACTGGTTCTGTTCGTTCACCGCGTCGAACCAGCGCGAGACCGTGATGCCGGGCTTTTCCATCAGCTCCTTCGAGCCGAAGCGCGACATGATCCAGTTGTAGTCGACGCCCCAGACGTTGGCGAAGTGCTTCCAGGCGCCTTCCGCCAGGCCGTAGTAGCCGGGCAGCGAGTCGCCGTTCGGGCCGACGTCGGTCGCGCCCTGCACGTTGTCGTGGCCGCGGTAGATGTTGGCGCCGCCGCCGGGAACGCCGATGTTGCCCAGCGCCAGTTGCAGGATCGAGAGCGCACGCACGTTGGCGGTGCCCACGTGGTGCTGGGTGATCCCCATGCACCAGACCACGGACGACGGCCGGTTGGTGGCCAGCATCTCGGCGGCGGTGCGCACCGTTGCTTCCGGCACGCCGGTGATGTCCGATACTTTATCGGGCGTCCATTTCGCCACTTCCTTGCGCACGTCTTCCATGCCATAGGTGCGCGCGGCGATGTATTCCTTGTCTTCCCAGCCGTTGTTGAAGATGTGCCAGAGGATGCCCCAGACCAGCGGGATGTCGGTACCCGGGCGCACGCGCACGTAGTGGTGGGCAAAACGGGCCGTGCGCGTGAAGCGCGGGTCGATCACGATCATCTTCGCGCCCAGTTCCTTGGCGTGCAGGAAGTGCAGCATCGAGATCGGGTGGGCCTCGGCGGGATTGCTGCCGATGAAGAGCACGGCCTTGCTGTGATGCAGGTCGTTGAACGAGTTCGTCATCGCGCCGTAGCCGAAGGTCTGGGCCACGCCCGCGACGGTCGTCGAGTGGCAGATGCGCGCCTGGTGGTCGCAGTTGTTCGAGCCCCAGAACGAGACGAATTTGCGCAGCAGGTAGGCCTGCTCGTTGTTGTGCTTCGAGCTGCCGATCACCATCAGCGCGTCGGGACCGGACTTCTGGCGCAGCTCGAGCAGCTTGTCGCCGATCTCGTTGATCGCCTGGTCCCAGGAAATGCGGGTGTACTTGCCGTTCACCAGTTTCATCGGGTAGCGCAGGCGGTGCTCGCCGAAGCCGTGCTCGCGCACCGAGGCGCCCTTGGCGCAGTGCGCTCCCATGTTGATCGGCGAATCGAAGGCCGCTTCCTGGCGCACCCAGACGCCGTTGGCGACCACCGCCTCGACCGAGCAGCCGACCGAGCAGTGGCTGCAGACGGTGTGCTTGATCTCGGTCTTGACCGGCGCATCGGCCACCGGGTCGGCCGCCTGGGCCGGCTCGATGACGTTCAAAGGCAACTGGCGCGCCAGGGCGCCGGCGCCGGCCGCGACGCCGGCCCCGACCAGGAACCTGCGCCGCTTCAGGCCCCGATTGGCGCCCTGCTTGCTCGAACTCTTCACTAAGGACATGTCTGGTCTCCAGGCGCGCTCACCAGTAGGCGGCGGTTTGGTAGTAACGGCGGATGTGCTCGGTCTCGTGGTAGCCGCGCTTGACCTGCGGCTTGGCGGCCTCGCTTGGTTTCATCTCGGGCTTGGCCTCGGCGCCGCCGGCGACCGCGGCCAGGGCGCCCAGCGGCGCCGCCTTCAGGAAGCTGCGGCGCGCCGGATCGGGTTGCGCCTGTGCGGCCGGCTGCGTTGCGGGTGCGTGCTCGTGTTTCATCGCCTCGTCCTTCGCTTGCTTGGGTTAGTCATCATAGCCATCGTCCACGGCAAAGCCGGCCGCCTCGATCTCCAGCAGCGCACCGACGAAGTCGGTCACGACGCGGTAGAAATTGGCGCCCTCGGCGCGGCGGATGTCGTCCAGGCAGCGCGCGTACCAGGGAGCGATGCGGGCCTCGAAGAAGGCCTTCTGCTCGGCCAGGGGCTGGCGCCGGATGCCCGGCGCGCCGGCGACCAGGACGCGCATGGTCTCGCACAGCGCGCCCAGGTGGTCCTCGAACTCGGCGACGCCGCGCACGCGCCCGATCCCGAAACGGGCCAGGTCGCCGCGCAGCTCGGCCAGCGGCGCGTCGTTCATGAAGCCGGACAGGTAGAGCGAACCGTAGGGGTTCAGGGTCGGGGTGCCGTCGCTGACGAAGAGACGGTCGAATTCCTCGGCCACCGCTTGCGCGTCCACGACGCCGGATGCGAGGACCAGCTTTTCCCAGGCCCGTTCCAGGCCGGGGTCGCCGCCTTCGGAGAGGATGGGATCGGCCGCGGCCAACTGGCCCAGCAGGACCTCGCCCGGCGGCGCCAGCAGCAGGTGCGCGGCGAGGGCATACAGGTCGGCCCGGGCCTGGTCTTCGCTGGACAAGGGGTGCGCCACGGCGACCGGGGCGCGGACGGCGTCATTAGCCGGAGTGGAAGTGTGTTCGGGTAATGCAGACTGCATGGACACTGAGGCGCTCCGTTAATAAATCTTTATCGAAAGTGTAGTCCCTCACCCCGTCGAGGCGCGCACGTTTGAAACCGCTTGCATATCTCGACACTGACCAACAAGTCAATGCCGAGCTCCCTGTCGTGTTTCTTGCGGCCCAGCTAGCGCATGCCGGCCGCATGCATGATCATCCGGATCAGGCCCGCGACGAGGAACAGGGCCGCCACCCCGGCCGCCCACAGGCCGGCCATCCAGCCCAGGCGGCGCAGCCACAGCGGCGCCATGCGCTTGTCGGCCTGCCTGTTGGCCTGCCCGTTGGCCTGTCCGTTGGCGCCCGCCTCGGACCGGGAACGGGCGCGCATCAGTGGTACCCCGCGTCGGCCTTGACCTTGCCGCGGAACACCCAGTACGACCAGATCGTGTACATCAGGATGACCGGCAGGATGACCAGCGTCCCCACCAGCGCGAAGCCCTGGCTGGCCGGCGGCGAGGCCGCTTCCCAGATCGTGATGTGAGGAGGAACGATGTGCGGCCAGATGCTGATCGCCATGCCGGTGTAGCCGAGGAAGACCAGGGCCAGGGCGGCCACGAAGGGCCAGCGGTGCGGCCTGCCCTTGAGCGAGCCGAGCAGGAGCGCGATCGAGAGCAGCACCAGCACCGGCACCGGCGCCAGGAACAGGATGTTGGGGAAGGTGAACCAGCGGTCGGCCACCGCCGGGTCGCGCAGCGGGGTCCAGATGCTGACCACCACGATGGCGCCCAGCAGCATCAGCGCGAACGGGCGCGCCACCTGCACCATGCGCTCGTGCAGCTCGCCCTCGGTCTTCATGATCAGCCAGGTGCTGCCCAGCAGGGTGTAGGCGATGATCACGCCGAAACCGGCCAGGATCGGGAACGGCGCGATCCAGTCGAGCACGCCGCCGGCGTAGCTGCGCCCGGACACCGCGATCCCGTCCAGGAAGGCCCCGAGCGAGACGCCCTGGAAGAAGGCCGCCGTCACGGAGCCACCGATGAAGGCCTTGTCCCACAGGTGGCGCTCGTGCTCCTTGGCCTTGAAGCGAAACTCGAAGGCCACGCCGCGAAACACCAGGCCGACCAGCATGAAGATCAGCGGCAGGTAGAGGCCGGACAGGATGATCGAATAGGCCACCGGGAAGGCCGCCAGCAGCCCTTCCCCGCCCAGCACCAGCCAGGTCTCGTTGCCGTCCCAGACCGGGGCGACGGTATTCATCATGGTGTCGCGGTCGCGCTTTTGCTTGACGAAAGGAAACAGGATGCCGATGCCGAGATCGAAGCCGTCCAGCAGCACGTACATGAAGACGGCGAAGTAGATGATGACGGCCCATATGACCGAGGTGTCGATGCCCATGTCAGCTCCTCTCGTTCAGCGCTTGCCGTGGTCGGCGCCGTCGCCCGCGCCCTCGGCCGTGCCTTCGTCGTCGTTGCCCACGTCGGCGGCCGAGAGCGGACGCATCGGCGTGCGCTCCTCGCCCGGTCCTCCCTCGGGGGCGCGGTTCAGTTCGAAGTGCTGCGGCCCCTTGCGCATCAGGCGCAACACGTAGGCGGTGCCGGCGCCGAACACGAAGAAATACGCCACCACGAAGATCGCCAGCGTCAGGGCCAGGGCCGGGGCGCCGTGCGGCGACACCGCGTCGGCCGTACGCAGCACGCCGTACACCACCCAGGGCTGGCGCCCGACCTCGGTGGTCACCCAGCCGGCCAGGATGGCGACCAGTCCGGCCGGCCCCATCCACAAGGCCGCGCGCAGGAACAGGCGCTTCGTGAAGAGCTGGCCGCCGCGCCGCAGCAGCAGGCTCCACACGCCCAGCGCGATCATCAGGAGGCCCAGTCCGACCATCAGGCGGAAGCTCCAGAACACGATCAGGGAATTCGGCCGCTCGTCCTTCGGGAAGTCCTTCAGGCCGGGGAACTGGCCGTCCCAGCTGTGGGTGAGGATGATGCTGCCCAGGCGCGGGATGCCGACGGCGTAACGGGTCTGCTCGGCTTCCATGTCGGGTATGCCGAACAGCAGCAAGGGGATGGCCTCGCCCGGCTCGTTCCGCCAGTGCCCTTCCATCGCGGCCAGCTTGGCCGGCTGGTGCTCGGCGGTGTTCAGGCCGTGGAAGTCGCCGATGACGGCCTGGATCGGGGCGACGATGAGGAGCATCCACATCGCCATCGAGAGCATCTTGCGCACCGCCGGATTGTCGCGCCGCCGCAACAGTTGCCAGGCGCCGACCGCGCCGACGATCAGGGCCGTGGTGAGGTAGGCGGCGACCACCATGTGCAGCAGGCGGAACGGGAAGGAGGGGTTGAAGACGATCGCCAGCCAGTCGGCCGGCACCATGCGCCCGCCCTCGATGGCATAGCCCTGGGGCGTCTGCATCCAGCTGTTGGCGGCCAGGATCCAGGTCGCCGAGATCAGGGTGCCGACCGCGACCATGCAGGTGGCGACGAAGTGCAGCTGGGGCCCGACGCGGTTCCAGCCGAACAGCATCACGCCGAGGAAGCCGGCCTCGAGGAAGAAGGCGGTCAGGACCTCGTAGGCCAGCACCGGCCCCATGATGCTGCCGGCAAACTCGGACATATAGCTCCAGTTGGTGCCGATCTGGTAGGCCATCACGATACCCGAGACCACGCCCATGCCGAACATGACGGCGAAGATCTTCAACCAGAAGTGGTAGAGGTCGACGTAGACCTGGCGCCTGGTGCGCAGCCAGGACATCTCGAGCACGGCCAGGTAGCTCGCCAGGCCGATGGTCACTGCGGGGAACAGGATGTGGAACGACATCGTGAAAGCGAACTGGATGCGTGCCAGGTCCAACGCCGATAGGCCGAACATGAACCCTCCTCGTGATCTGCGGTGTCCAGAATCTAGCACGGCTTGGCAAGCGCACAATTGGCATCCTTGGCGCGCCTTGACCCGCATGCGCGCGCACAGAGTCCGCACAGGTCTCGCATCCATTGCACCAGCTTATCGATCTTTTCCGGCTGGACAGTCTTGCGGCAAAAGACTGGCCACGGCACCGGACCGGACTATAATCCCCGTATTGACCGCGACTATTCGTAGACCGATGACCCAAGCCACCCCTTCCCCCGCTTCGTCCCCGATCAGCATCCAGGCGCTGAAGGCCAGCTGCAGCGCCTGCAGCATGCACCAGCTCTGCCTGCCGATGGGCCTGGAAAACGCGGACATCGAGCGGCTCGACAAGATCATCGGGCGGCGCCGCCGCCTGGAGCGCGACGAGCGCCTGTACGCCATGGGCGAGCCCTTCCGCAGCCTGTACGCGGTGCGTTTCGGCCACTTCAAGACCTACCAGGTGAATGCGGCGGGCGAGCAGCAGATCACCGGCTTCCAGATGGCCGGCGAACTGCTGGGCATGGATGCGATCAGCGGCGACCGCCACCATTGCGACGCGGTCGCGCTGGAAAGCAGCGAGGTGTGCGAGATCCCGTTCTCGCGGCTGGAGGAACTGTTCGGCGAGGTGCCGGCCCTGCTGCGCCACTTCCACCGCATGATGAGCCAGGAGATCACGCGCGAACAGAACGTCATGCTCCTGCTGGGCAACATGCGCGCCGAGCAGCGCTTCGCGGTGTTCCTGGTGAACCTGTCGGCCCGCTACGCCGCGCGCGGCTATTCCTCGACCAGCTTCGCCCTGCGCATGTCGCGCGAGGACATCGGCAACTATCTCGGCCTGACCATCGAGAGCGTCAGCCGCCTGCTGTCGCGCTTCAAGAAACAGGGCTGGATCGCGGTCGACAAGCGCGAGGTCACCCTGCTCGAACCGGCCCACCTGCGCGCGATCGCCGCCGGCACCGAGCAGTGCAGTCCGATGGCGTGACCGGTTGGCCTGACTAGAACGTCACCTTGACCGACTGGGCGCTACGCGTGGCCGGACCATGGTACACGGCCTCGATGTTGTTGCCGTCGGGGTCGAGCACGAAGGCGCCGTAGTAGCCCGGATGGTAGCTGCGCTCGCCGGGCGCGCCGTTGTCCCGGCCGCCGGCCCGTAGTGCCGCTTCGTAGAACGCGTCGACCATGGCGCGGTCGGCGGCCTGGAAGGCCAGGTGGTGGCGGCCGGTCGGCACGCCCTGCGCCGCCGCGCTGCCGGGTGTCGAGACGAAGAGCTCGTCGACCCAGAAATAATCCTCGCCCTCGCCGCCCAGCGGCACGCCCAGGACCTCGAACACCGCGCCGTAGAACTTGCGGGCCGCGGCAAGATCGCGCACGACGAGCTGGAGGTGGTCGATGAGGCGTCCGCGGTGCAATTCCTGGGTTTCCATGCTGCGCTCCTTGTAGCGTGATCGGCGGGAGTCTCCAGATTACCGTAGGGTGGACACCCGTGTCCACGCCGTGTCATCGCACGCAGCCACACGCGGTTCTTGTTGTCGATGCGGCTGATCAGCCGCCCTACCGCGTGGACACAGGTGTCCACCCTACGCCCTTGCCGGCATCGTCATTCGGACGGAAGCAGTCGATCGGTCGACGGTTCGCGTGGGCACGGCGTGCCCACCCAAGGATCGCGTCAGCGCTTACGCCTTCGCCTTTTCCTTCGCGATCCACTGGTCGACCAGCTGGCCCAGCACCTCCAGCGGCACCGAACCGCTGCTCAATACCATGTCGTGGAAGCCCGGCAGCGAGAATTTCTCGCCCAGCTCGACCCTGGCCTTCTCGCGCAGTTCGACGATGCGCAGCATGCCGATCATGTAGGCGGTGGCCTGGCCGGGCCAGGCGACGTAGCGGTCGACTTCCTCGACGTTGATGCCATAGTCGACCGCCTGCTGGCGGGTCCAGCCCTTGGTGTGCAGGCCGGTGTCGACCACCAGGCGGCGGGCGCGGAACAGCTCGGAACCGAGCGCCCCCAACAAGCCCGGGACGTCGCCCTCGTACCAGCCCTGCTCCACCGCCAGGCGCTCGGTGTACAGCGCCCAGCCTTCGCTGTGCGCGCTGCCGCCGCTGAAGATGCGCCGGCTGCGGAATTTCGGGATGCCCTCCAGTTCCTGCTGGATCGCGAGCTGGAAGTGGTGGCCCGGCACCGCCTCGTGATAGGACAGGCTGCGCATGCGGATCATGCTGAAGGTGGGACCGCGCAGCGGCACCCAGAACACGCCCGGGCGGCTGCCGTCCGGCGCCGGCAGGCTGTAGTGGGCGGCGGCCGAGGCCTCGGTCAACGGCGGCTCGCGGCGCACCTCGACCGGCGCGCGCGGCTTCAGCTTGAACAGCGGCTCGCTGCGCGCTTCCGCGTCCTTCACCATCTCGGCATACTTCGCCAGGATGGCGGGACGGGGATCGCCCTCGCCCTTCGGCTGGAAGGTGGCGTCGAGCGCCTTCATGCGTTCCTCGATGCTGCCATCGTTGAAGCCGAGCGCGCGCAGGTGCTTGTCCATCTCGCCTTCGATGCGCGCCACTTCGCGCAGGCCGATGGCGTGGATCTGCTCCGCCTTCAGGTCGGTGCTGGTGTAGTTCGCCAGCGCGCGCTTGTAGGCGGCCAGGCCGTCCGGCAGGCGCGAAATGCCGGCGACGTCGTTCGTCTTCGGATGCAGCTCGGCCATGAAGGCCTGCACGCGGGTATAGGCCGGACGGATCTTGTCCTCGACGATGCGGGTCGCGCGCGCGATCGCGGCGGTACGGGCTTCCGGGCTCAGGTCTTGCAGCGACGCGGTGCGCTGCGCCAGCGAGGTGACCAGCACGTTCTCGGCGGCGGCCGGCTTGAGGAAGGTGTCGACCTGGTACTGGGCGCGCTCGAGGATGAAGCGCGGCGGGATCATTTTCTTCGCCGCGGCCGCGCGGGCGCGCCCCAGGGCTTCGTCCATGCGCGTGCCGACCTGCTCCAGGCGCGCCAGGTAGCTGTCCACGTCCGAGGCGCGGCGCATCGGGTGGGTCTGGGTCATGAAGTTCACCAGGCTGACCTGGGCGCCGCTGAACTGCTGGAACACGAAGCCATGGTCCTCGAAGGGCGCGTTGGCGACCGTGTTCGACAGCGACCAGCGCATCACGGCCGCCGAAATGCGCTGGGTCTCGTCCAGCGGACCGGCCATCCACTTGTCCAGGCGCGCGATGCCCTCTTTCGCCTTGGCGATCATCTTCTTGCGCTGGGCCGGGGTTTGCGGCGTGAGCTGGCGGTCCAGGGCATCCTGCTCGGCGCCGCCGAAGTACTGGGTGGCGGTGGCGAACTGCGGATTGCCGCGCACCCATTCCTGGGCGAACTGGTCGGCCCACTTGTCGAAGGCGGCGTTCGGCTTGACCGCCACAGCGGAGGTGGCCGGTGCGGCGAGCGCGGCCTGCGGGAGGACGGCGCCGGCGATGGCGAGCGGGACGAACAGGGAGGCGATGGCGGAGCGCAGGACGCGCTGGGAAGCTGCGGGCATGGGTGTCTCTTCTTTTAGTTAGACGGCAAGTTACCGTGACGAAAATCTAACATGGAAGAGTTGGGGAAGGACAGTCTTTACAGCTGCGGTGGGGGCGTAGGGTGGGCACTTGTGCCCACGCGTCTCACCGCTCGCGTGCCGGCGATGACATCACGGCCACGCACCACGATCAACGGTGCGGCACGCGACGGTACCATTACCGCGTGGACTCGGGAGTCCACCCTACAACTGCGCCGGCCGTTCGTAGGGTGAGCACCGGTGCCCACGCGGTCTCGCCGCGCGCGTGCCGGCGACGGCATCACGGCCACGAACCAGGATCAACGATGCGGTACACGACGGCACCATACCGCGTGGGTTCGAGAACCCACCCTACGAAAGGCGACAAGCCCGCAATTACGGTTGCACGTTATCCGCGGCGATCCGCAGGACCGCGTCCTTCCCCGGGCTCCAGCTGCGCGCCAGGCGCCATTGCCTGCCCTCGCCTTCGACAACGACCTGCCAGTGCGTCATCTCCAGCCCTGGCACCTGGACGCGGAAGTGGCCGTAATCGTCCGGCAGCACCTCGATCGCCAGGTCCTTCCCCGGCTGGGTCGGGTGCGCCAGGTAGATGCGAAACGGGGCCAGCATCGGCCGCCCGAAGCTGTGCAGGCGCCCCGCGAGCGTGCCGGTGCGGGCGTCGAAGCCGGCGTCGAGCACCAGTTTCAGGCTGGTGGCGACGTGGTCGCGGCGCAGGTCCTGGTTGATGGCCTTGCCCTGCTTGTAGTAGTCGTCGACCACCACCGCGTCCGGCGTGCGCAGCGCCAGGACGACCGTGACGGCGGTGGCCAGCATCACCGCCAGCGGGCCGAGCATGATGAACCAGGGCCAGCGGTGGCGGTACCACGGCGCGGTTTGAAGAACGGGTGAAGTCGCTTGCATGATCATTTCCTTTTAGCGCGGCACGATGAAGGCCGCTTCCTCGCGCACGGCGACCGCCGGGTCGTCGAGCGCCGTGACGGTGAAGTCGATGCGGTGCGAGCCGGCCTGGCCCGCGCCGTCGGCGCGCACCCGCACCGGCACCGCGCGCGTGCTGGCGCCGTCGAGCGCGACGACGTCGGCGTCGACGATGCTGGCGCCGGCCATGCCGCTCACCGCGAGCCGGTAGCGGCGCGGCGTCTCGCTGGTGTTCATCAGCTGCAGGCGGTAGACGTTCTCGATGCGGCCATCCTCGGCCTCGCGTCCCATCGAGCCGCGGTCGCGGATCACGTCCACCTTCAGCGGCGTGCGCAGGGCCAGCGAACTGGTCATCGCCGCGACCAGCAGGCCCAGCACCGCGGTGTAGACCAGCACGCGCGGGCGCGCCAGGCGGCGCCGCACTTCGCGCGTGCCCCAGCCTTTGGCGAGCGCATTCTCGGTGGCGTAGCGGATCAGGCCCGCCGGCTTGCCGACCTTCTCCATCACGCCGTTGCAGGCGTCGACGCAGGCGGCGCAGCCGATGCACTCGTATTGCAGGCCGCGGCGGATGTCGATCCCGGTCGGGCAGACCTGGACGCACATGCTGCAGTCGATGCAGTCGCCGGTCTTGGCTGCTTCCGTGCGTGCGCCGTGGCCGCGCGGTTCGCCGCGCGCGCGGTCGTAGGTGACTATCAGGGTGTCCTTGTCGAACATCGCGCTCTGGAAGCGGGCGTAGGGACACATGTACTTGCATACCTGCTCGCGCATCCAGCCGGCGTTGCCGTAGGTGGCGAAGCCGTAGAACAGCACCCAGAAGGCTTCCCAGGGGCCGATGCTCCAGCTCGCGATCTCGCCCAGCAGCGTGCGCACCGGCGTGAAGTAGCCGACGAAGGTAAAGCCGGTCCACAGCGCCACCGCCAGCCAGGCCGCGTGCTTGGCGCCCTTCTTCCAGATCTTCTCGACAGTCCAGGGCTGGCGGTCGAGGCGGATGCGGGCGCTGCGCGCGCCCTCGATCTTGCGCTCGATCCAGAGAAACAGTTCGGTGTATACCGTCTGCGGGCAGGCGAAGCCGCACCACACGCGCCCGGCCACCGCGGTGACCAGGAACAGGCCGTAGGCGCAGACGATCAGCAGGCCCGCCAGGTAGATGAAGTCCTGGGGCCACAGCACCAGGCCGAACAGGTGGAACTTGCGCGTGCCGAGGTCGAACAGGATCGCCTGGCGGCCGTTCCACTGCAGCCAGGGCGCGCCATAGAACAGGATCTGCGTGAGCCAGAGGCAGGCCCAGCGCAGCGTGGCGTAGCGGCCCTTCACCTCGCGCGGGTAGATCTCCTCGCGCGCGGCGTACATCTTGACGACCGCTTCATGGGGGGCGTTCATTTTGCCGCTACCTTGTTCTCTTCAACCGTACCGGAGGCGGGATTCGACAGGCTCCACACATAGGCCGCCAGCACGTGCACCTTGGGTTCGCCCAGGAACTCGCCGAAGGCCGGCATGGTGTTGCTGCGGCCCTTGCGGATGGTTTCCATCACCGTGTCGGCGCTGCCGCCGTAGAGCCAGACCTTGTCGGCCAGGTTGGGGGCGCCCAGCATCGGGTTGCCTTCGCCCTTGGCGCCGTGGCAGGCGGCGCAGGCCATGAACTTCGGCTTGCCGAAGGCGACCTTCACCGGGTCGGCGGTCAGGCCCGACAGGCTGCGCACGTAATGCGCGACCGCCTCGATGTCCTTGTCCGAGCCGAGCGCCGCGCCCATCGGCGGCATCTGGCCGATGCGGCCCGCCATGATGGTCTTCTTGATGGTGTCCGGTTCGCCGCCATGCAGCCAGTCGGAGTCCGTCAGGTTCGGGTAGCCCTTGTTGCCGCGCGCGTCAGAGCCGTGGCACTGGGCGCAGTAGTTCAGGAACATGCGCTCGCCGATCGCGCGCGCCTGCGGATCGGCGGCGACCGCCTTCAGGTCCTGGCTGGCGTAACGCGCGAACAGCGGGCCGTATTCGCTCTCGGCCTGTTTCAGTTCGGCCTTGTAGGCGCCCGTGGAAGCCCAGCCGAGCTTGCCCGCATAGCTGCCCAGGCCCGGATACAGCACCAGGTAGCCGACGCCGAACAGGATGGTCAAATAGAACAGGCCCATCCACCAGCGCGGCATCGGGGTGTTCAGTTCGGTCAGGTCCTCGTCCCAGACGTGGCCGGTGGTTTTCTCGGGCTGGCCGTCCTTGCCGATCTTCACGCGAAAGCGCGACTGCGACCACAACAGGATCGCGCAGCCGGCGATCGAGGCGATGGTGATCAGGGCGACGTACCAGTTCCAGAAGCCGCTCGTGAAGTCAGACATGCTCGTCCTCCTTGTCGTCGGCGAAGGGCAGCGCCGCCGCGCGGTCGAAGTCGGCGCTGCGCTTGAGCAGGAAGGTCCACAGCACGATGCCCATGAAGGTGGCGAAGGAGACCACCGTCATCACGCTGCTCGCGCTGTCAAAGATTTGTTCGATAGCCATGTCAGTTCCTCGTCTTGATCTGGGTGCCCAGGCCTTGCAGGTAGGCGACCAGCGCGTCCTGCTCGGTCTTCCCGGTCACTTCGGCCGGTGCGTTCTTGATCTCTTCCTCGCCGTACGGCACGCCAAGCAGCTGCATCGCGCGCATCTTCGGCACGATCTCGGCCGGGTTCAGCTTCGTCTTCGCCAGCCACGGATAGCCGGGCATGTTCGATTCCGGCACCACGTCGCGCGGGTTGTCCAGGTGGGTGCGGTGCCACTCGTCGCTGTAGCGCCCGCCGACGCGCGCCAGGTCGGGGCCGGTGCGCTTGCTGCCCCACTGGAAGGGGTGGTCGTAGACGAACTCGCCGGCCACCGAATAATGGCCATAGCGCTCGGTCTCGGCGCGCAGCGGGCGGATCATCTGCGAGTGGCAGTTGTAGCAGCCTTCGCGGATATAGATGTCGCGGCCGGCCAGGCGCAGCGGAGAATAGGGCTTCAGGCCGGCGACCGGCTCGGTGGTGGATTTCTGGAAGAACAGCGGCACGATCTCGACCAGGCCGCCGAAGGAGATCACCAGGATCACCAGGCCGATCAGCAGCCAGGGATTCTTCTCGATCCATTCATGGGTAAAGTTTTTCATTGCTTTCGACTCCAGTTCAGGCGTGCGTCGGAACGCGGTTCTCGACGGCGCAGGCTTCGACGTGGGCAGCGTCATGCTGCGGCTTGTGCGGCTGCGGGATTGGCGCATCCACGTTGACGGTGCCGGCCAGGGTCTTCCAGGTATTGAAGGCCATCAGCAGCATGCCCGACAGGTAGAGGAAGCCGCCCGTGAAGCGGATCACGTAGTACGGATAGGTCGCCTTCACGCTTTCGGCGAAGGTATAGGTCAGGGTGCCGTCCGGGTTCACCGCGCGCCACATCAGGCCCTGCATCACGCCGGCGATCCACATCGAGGCGATGTACAGCACGATGCCGATGGTCGCCACCCAGAAATGCGTTTCGACCAGCTGCATCGAATACATCTGCTTCTTGCCCGCCAGGCGCGGGATCAGGTAGTAGATCGAGCCCATGGTGATGAAGCCGACCCAGCCCAGGGCGCCGGCATGGACGTGGGCGACGGTCCAGTCGGTGTAGTGCGACAGCGAGTTGATGGTCTTGATGGACATCATCGGTCCCTCGAAGGTCGCCATGCCGTAGAACGAGAGCGAGACGATCAGGAACTTCAGGATCGGGTCCGAGCGCAGCTTGTGCCAGGCGCCGGAGAGCGTCATCACGCCGTTGATCATGCCGCCCCAGCTTGGCGCCAGCAGGATCAGCGAGAACACCATGCCCAGCGACTGGGTCCAGTCGGGCAGCGCGGTGTAGTGCAGGTGGTGCGGGCCGGCCCACATGTAGGTGAAGATCAGGGCCCAGAAATGCACGATCGACAGGCGGTAGGAATACACCGGGCGCTCGGCCTGCTTCGGGATGAAGTAATAGACCATGCCCAGGTAGCCGGCGGTGAGGATGAAGCCGACCGCGTTATGGCCGTACCACCACTGGATCATGGCGTCCTGCACGCCGGCGTAGACCGAGTAGGACTTGAAGGCCGAGACCGGGACGACCGCGCCGTTGACGATGTGGAGCACCGCGACCGCGATGATGTAGGCGCCGAAGAACCAGTTGGCGACGTAGATGTGCTGGACCTTGCGCTTGACGATGGTGCCGAAGAAGACCACCGCATAGGCCACCCAGACCACCGTGATCAGCAGCGCGATCGGCCACTCGAGTTCGGCGTACTCCTTGCCGCGCGTGAAACCCATCGGCAGCGTGACGGCGGCCGCCACCAGCACCGCCTGCCAGCCCCAGAAGGTGAAGCTGGCCAGCTTGTCCGAGAACAGGCGCACCTGGCAGGTACGCTGCACCACGTAATACGAGGTAGCGAACAGCCCGCAGATGCCGAAGGCGAAGATCACCGCATTCGTGTGCAGCGGCCGCAGGCGGCCGTAGGACAGCCAGGGGATGTCGAAGTTGAGCGCGGGCCAGGCGAGCTGGGCCGCGATGAAGACGCCGGCGGCCATGCCGATGACGCCCCACACGACCGTGGCGATGGCAAACTGGCGCACGATCTTGTAGTTATAGTTTAGACTGCCTTCCAAGATATTCTCCCGATGGATTGACTGCGATCACAGCCGGGAGAGTAGATTTCTGGACCTTAAAAATCCTTGATGTGAATCAAAATGTTGTAGGGTGGGCACTCCGTGCCCACGCGGAACGATGAGCGGTGTTGGCGGGTCATACAGAACAAAGTTGGCGCTCGCAGTCGATCGACAAGCCACGGAGCGAATCGTCGAGGCCGCCGGTTCAGGGATGAACACGTAACGCGTGGGCACGGAGTGCCTACGCCGGCCGCGCCCACCCTACGCCCCCATACATCGACAGGAAAATCCCATGCCCATCTCGCAAGCCCTGCACGACGAAGTCTCGAAACGATTGACGCAAGCCCGTGAAGAAACCCTCGCCACCGTCCGCGCCCGTACCGACAGCGACGGCGACACGCCGCCGCCGATCGCGCCGGGCGCCCACATGGCCCAGGGCGACGACGCGGGCGAAGCCGAAATGACGGCCCACGACGAACAGCATTTCGCCGACCACGAAACCGCCCTGCTGCACGAGATCGACGCCGCCATCGGCCGCCTGGAATCGGGCGGCTACGGCATCTGCGTCTCCTGCGGCTGCGACATCCCGGAACAGCGCCTGCTGGCCACGCCGACGGTGCAGACCTGCATCCAGTGCCAGGAACGCATCGAGAAGGAAGGCCATACCGGGCGCGGGCCGACCATGTAAGGCTCAGCTTCCGGTCACATACACCGTCCGGTTCCTGCATACCGCCTCGGGCTGGGGCGCGCCATCGACGAAGGCGCGCGCGGCCTGTTCGAAGCAGGACGGCATCGTCCAGAGCACGAAGTGCGCGCCGTTCTCGACCGTCGTCACCTCGACCGGGCCGGCCTTGCGCAGCACCTCGACGTGGCGCAGCGCAGCGCCGTGCGGCGTTTTCGGGTCGAGCGCGGCCTGGATCACCAGCGTGCGCGGCAGGCGCGCCGGGGCGCGGTTGAACTGGGCGTCGCGCGCATATACCGGCAGGCCCGGCTCGACCAGCAAGGCCGGCAAGGAACTGACGAACAGCAGCTCCTTCTCTTCCGCCTTCACGTCCTCGGCGCGCATCCCGGGACGCAGGTTGTTCTCGGAGGCGCTGATCATCGACACCAGCGGGATCGAGGGCGGCGACTGCGGGAAGGACCCGAGCGCCGATGCCGCATACTCGATCGCGCCGATCGCATGCTTGAGCCAGCCGTCCTTCCCGGCATTCATGTCCTTGACGACGTACGGCATCATCGCGGCCGCCACCGGCACGTCGAGCATGCCGCCGAAGAAGCGCCGCAGGTTCTTGCCCGGCACCGCCTCGCGCAGGGCCGTATCGGTTTCCAGCCGCGCCAGCAGCCGGCGGTAGGCCGTCTCGGCCGGCTCTCCGATCTGGCCACGGCAATGCGCATCGCTGTCGCAGCGCCCGAGCCATGCGCGGCCGACGGCATCGGTCACCAGCGAGCGCCGGCTCAGGTCGGCCGTGGCGTCGTCCTGCAGCGGCACCAGCGAATCGAGCACCACGCCGTCGACGCCCTGCGCGCCCAGCGCCAGCGTGCGCAGCACCAGCTGGGTGCCGTAGGATACGCCGTAGACGAAAGTCTTGCCTGCCCGCGGGCTGCGCTCGAGCAGCAGCTTCAGGTCATGGGCGGCATTCGTCTCGGAGAACTGGCGCGCGTAAGCGGGGTTCTCGTTCAGGCGCCGGAAGCAGCTTGCCCATTCGGCGCCGGCCAGCGCCGTGCCGCCGCTCGAGCCGGGCGCTTCCTCGTCCGGGCACAGGCGCGTCGAGAAGCCGGTGCCGCGGTGGTCCGGCATGACCAGGTCGAAGCCGGGAAACGCCTTGCGCAACTGCGGCACCAGGCCGTAGAACGACGCGCCCGACTCGCCGGGGCCGCCGGCGACCAGCCAGAGCTGGCCGCGGGACGACCCCGCCACCGGAAACTTGCGCACGAAGAGCCGGACGTCGGCGGCCGGCGCGCCGGCCAGGCCGGATGGATCGCCCGGCACCTGCTCGAGCGCGCACAGGCTGCCGGCAAGGGCTGGATTGGCGGCGTCATCGTCGCAGGGCCGAAAATCGGCGCCCTGCGCGGCGCCGGCCGTTCCCAGGATCCATCCCGCCAGGACCAGGCGGCGCATCGGCTTCATCATCGTACCCTCGCAAGCTTGTAAAAAAATCTAGAGTAACTGCAAGGAAACTGATTGTCGAGAAGGGATTAATCTGTATGCGCGGCGCGGTCGTCGTCGCGCAGCACCCGCAGCGCCGGGCCTTCCAGGTCGTCGAACTGGCCGCTGTCGGCGGCCCCGAAGAAGATCCAGATCGCCACGGCGACCAGCACCAGGCTGAGGGGAATCAGCAGATACAGGGCTTCCATGCTTATTTCCTTAATCTGAGCGCATTGAGCACGACGATGGCCGAACTGGCCGCCATGCCGATGCCGGACAGCCAGGGGTTGAGCAGCCCGGTCGCCGCCAGCGGGATCGCGGCCAGGTTGTAGACGCTGGCCCAGGCCAGGTTCTGGCGAATAATCGCCAAGGTGCGCCGCGCGGTGTCGGCGGCGTCCACCAGCGGCAGCAGGCTGTCGCCGAGCAGCACGCCGTCCGCATGCAGCTGGGCCAGCGCCGCGCCGCCGCCCATCGCGAACGAGACGTCGGCGCCGCGCAGCACGGCGGCGTCGTTGATGCCGTCGCCGACCATCGCCACGACCGCCCCCTCGCCCTGCAGCCGGCGCACGAAGTCCAGCTTCTGGTCCGGCAGCTGGCCGCCCGCCGCGACCTTGACGCCGAGCCGGCTCGCCACCGCCGCCACCGTGCGCGCGTCGTCGCCGCTGAGCAGGACCACGGTCTTGCCGGCGGCCTCGAAGCGGCGCACCACCTCGAGCGCCTCGGGCCGCAAGCCGTCGGCGATGTCGAAGCGCGCCAGCCAGGCGCCGGCGCTGCCGAGCCAGACGGCGCTGCCCTCGCCGTCGGGCGCAAGCGGCGGCGCATCGCCCGCCAACGCCGCGACGAAGGCCGCCCCGCCGAGGCGGTAGCGCAGGCCGTCGATCTCGCCCTCCAATCCCTGCCCGACCGTGTAGGCGACACCGCTGGCCTGGGCCGTCGCCGACGGCGCCGCGGCGCGGATCGCCTGCGCCAGCGGGTGGGCGCTGCCCGCTTCCAGCGCGGCGGCGATCGCCAGCGCCCGGTCCGCGTCGACGCCGCCGAAGGTGTGCGTCGCGCACAGCACCGGCCGGCCCAGGGTCAGGGTGCCGGTCTTGTCGAACACGACGTGGGTGGCGCGCTCCAGCGTTTCCAGCGTGTGCGGGCTCAGCGCCAGCACGCCACGGCGCAGCAGGCGATCGGTGGCCGCCGCCAGCGCGGTGGGCGTGGCCAGCGACAGCGCGCAGGGACAGGTCACGACCAGCACCGCGATCGCCGCCGGCCAGGCGCGGGCCGGGTCGATCATTTGCCAGCTTGCGAACACGAGCGCGGTCAGCACCAGCAGCGCCGCGACCGACCAGGCGGCCACCCGGTCGGCCCACAGCGCCAGCGCCGGCTTGCCCTGCCCGGCTTTCTCGACCAGGCGCACCAGCAGGGCCAGCGTGCTGTCGCGCGCCGCCGCGCCGACGCGCAGCACCACCGCCTGCGCCACGTTCACCGCGCCGCCGGGCAGCGTGTCGCCCGGCCCCATGCGGCGGGTGCGGCTTTCGCCGCTCAGCAGCGACAGGTCGGCCTCGGTCTCGCCTTCCAGGATGACGCCATCGGCCGGCGCCGCCTGGCCCGGCGCCACCAGCACGACGTCGCCCGGCCGCAGGCTGCCCGCCGCCGCCAGTTCGGTGGCGCGGCTGTGCGGATAGCCCGGCATGCGCAGGCTCGATGCCGGCATGCCTTCCTGCAGGGCTTCGAGCGCACCGGCCGCGCGGCGGCGGGCCAGCAGCTCCAGGTAGCGGCTGGCCAAGAGCAGGAACACGAACATCGTGATCGAATCGAAATAGACCTCGCCCTGGCCCTTGACCAGGGCCGCGGTGCTGCCCACGAAGGCCGCGGCGACGCCCAGCGCCACCGGCACGTCCATGCCCGGCACGCCGCGGCGCAGGTCGCGCCAGGCCCCAAGAAAGAAGGGCAGCGCCGAATAGCACACCGCCGGCAGCGTCAGCAGCAGCGAGGCCCAGCCCATCAGCGCGGCCATGTCGGCGTCCATGGTGCCGTCGGTGGCCATGTAGACCGGGAACGCGTACATCATCACCTGCATCATCGACAGGCCGGCGACGAACAGTTGACGGAACAGCTTCTTGCGCGCCCGTTCCAGCTGCTCGCCGTGGCGCCGCGCGTCGTAGGGATAGGCGGTGTAGCCGATCGCGCGCAGCGCGCGCAGGATGTCGCTGACCTTGCACCGCGCCGGATCCCAGCGCACCTGCAGGCGCTCGGTGCTGACGTTCAGCAGCGCTTCGCGCACGCCCGGCACGGCCTGGATGCGGCGCTCGATCAGCCAGACGCAGGCGGCGCAGCGGATGCCTTCGACCGTGAGGCCGCCCTCGCCGGTGTTGCCCGCATCGTCGAACAGCGCCAGCTCGGGCGCGTCAAGGCGCTCGACGGTGGCGCCGTAGCCGCTGCGGGTCTCGTAGTAATCGGTGCAGCCGGCGTCGACGATGGCCTGGGCCGCCGCGGCGCAGCCGGGGCAGCACATGGCGCGTTCGACGCCGCCGACCGTCGCACGCCAATGCCGCACGGTCGGCGACGGCGGCGGCAGCGCCAGGCCGCAGTGGAAGCAGCCATCCTGCGCGATGGCGCCCCCGCTGTCCGGCAGGCTGCCGTCCCTCATGGAGCCACTCCCGGCGTCACGCACAGCGTGTGCAGCCAGCTCGGCGGCAGGCCGCCCGCGGCGCGCGCCAGGCCCAGCACGCCGAAACCCAGCACCAGCGCGCCGCAGGCGATGCGTACCGCCGGCAGGCGCAGCCAGCCGCGCAGGCGGGCGCCAAGCAGGCCGAGCGCCAGCATCATCGGCAGCGTACCGAGTCCGAAGGCCAGCATGGTCAGCGCGCCCGAGGCGGCCGAGCCGCTCAGCATGGCGGTCACCAGGACGCTGTAGACCATCGCGCAGGGCAGCCAGCCCCAGAGCGCGCCGGCCGCAACCATGCGGCCGGGCGTGTCGGGCGGGCCGATGCGCTTCAATTGCGGCTGCACCCGGCGCCACAACCACTGCCCTGCCCGCTCGACGTGGGCGATGCCGGACCAGGCGCCCATCAGGTAGAGGCCCATGGCGACCAGCATCAGGTTCGCGAGCCAGTAGGCGCCGGCCTGCAGCAGGGGCAGGCCCGAGAGCGCGCCCGCGCCTTGCGCCAGGCCGCCCGCAAGCGCGCCGGCCGCCGTGTAGCTGGCGATGCGCCCGAGGTTGTAGGCGGCCACGTTGACGCCGGCCGGCGCGGCGGCCACCGGACGCAGGGCGATGACCGCGGCGCCCGCGCCCGTGCCCGGGCGGCGCGGCGCGAACGACAGCGCGCCGACGATGCCGCCGCACATGCCGGCGCAGTGGACGCTGCCGAGCAGGCCCACCACGAACACCGGGAACAGGCTGACGCTCATGGTTTCAGACGGTGCGCGAGTAACGTGGCACTGCGGGCGGCGTCATGGCCGGCGCCGCCAGGTAACGGTCGAACACCATGCAGACGTTGCGGATCAGCAGGCGTCCGCGCATCGTCACCGAGATCCAGTCGCCCTCGATGCTCACCAGGCCGTCGCGCTCGAGGTGGCGCAGCACCGCCATCTCGGCCGCGAAATACTGGCCGAAGGCGATCGGGAAGGCCTGCTCGATGGCGGAGACCGACAGCTCGAACTGGCACATCAGCTTCTGGATCACGGTGCGGCGCAGCAGGTCGTCCATGCCCAGCGCGATGCCGCGCACGACGGGCAGTTCGTTGTTGTCCAGCGCCTCGTAGTACGCCGCCAGGGTCTTGGCGTTCTGGCTGTAGGTGGCGCCGACGGCGCTGATGGCGGACACCCCGCAGGAGATCAGGTCGGCGTCGGCATGGGTCGAGTAGCCCTGGAAGTTGCGGTGCAGGCGGCCCTGGCGCTGGGCCACGGCCAGGTCGTCGTCCGGCTTGGCGAAATGGTCCATGCCGATGTAGACGTAGCCGGCATCGGTCAGGCGTTCGATGCACAGCGCCAGCATGCCCAGCTTCTCGTTCGACGAGGGCATGTCGGCCTCGAGAATGCGGCGCTGCGGCTTGAACACGTGCGGCAGGTGGGCGTAATGGTAGATCGAGATGCGGTCCGGGCTGGCATCGATCACCTTCTCGATGGTGACGGCCATGCTTTCCAGGCTTTGCTTCGGCAGCCCGTAGATCAGGTCGATGCTGACCGAGCGGAAGCCGGCGTCGCGCGCGGCCCCGATGATGGCGCGCGTATCGAGCTCGGGCTGGACCCGGTTCACCGCCTTCTGCACGTCCGGGTCGAAGTCCTGCACGCCCAGGCTGATGCGGTTGAAACCCTGGGCACGCAGGCTGTGCACGCGCGCGGCGGACACCGTGCGCGGATCGACCTCGATCGAATACTCGCCCGCTTCGTCGGGCGCGAAGCGGAAGCTGCGGCGCAGGTGGGCCATCAGCTCGCCCATCTGCTCGTCGCTCAGGTAGGTCGGCGTGCCGCCGCCGAAGTGCAGCTGCTCGACTTCGTTCATGCCGGCGAACAGCCCGGCCTGCATCGTGATCTCGCGCTTCAGGTAGCCGAGGTAGGTCGCGGCCTTCTCGCGGTTCCTGGTGACGATCTTGTTGCAGGCGCAGTAATAGCAGACCGTGTCGCAGAACGGGATGTGCAGGTAGAGCGAAAGCGGGCGGGCGCCGCCGCGGGTGCGGACGGCGGCGACGGCGTGCAGGTAGTCGCGGTAGTTGAAGCGGTCGTCGAAGCGGTCCGCCGTCGGGTAGGAGGTGTAGCGCGGGCCGTTCTTGCCGAGGCGCTGGATGAGTTCGGGGTCGAATTCGACGGTTTTCGCGGCCACGACCGGCGGGATGCGTTTGGACGCGAACGGGATTTCCTGGTGAAGCATGTTGAGTGACTCCTGCTGCCTGCCGTGCCGCACGGCGCGGCACAGCTGATGGCAGGAGTCTATTGATGCACGTCGGCAAAATCCTTGACTTGCATCAAATCCGGCGGAGCCAGGCCCTCTATTCCCGGCCCAGCTTGAACACCGACAGCGCCTGCCCCAGCTGCGCCGCCTCCTCCGCCACGTTGGCCGAGGCGCTGGCCGACTGCTCGACCAGCGCCGCGTTCTGGCGCGTGATCGCGTCGAGTTCGGCCATCGCCGCGTTCACCTGGGCGATGTCGCCGCCCTGTGCGCGGCTGGCCAGCGTGATGTCATGCATGATGGTGGCGGCCTGCTGCACCGAGGAGACCACCTCGCGCATGGTTTGGCCGGCTTCGCCCACCAGCGCGTTGCCCTGGCCGACTTTGTGCACCGAGTCGTCGATCAGGGCCTTGATTTCCTTGGCGGCGCCGGCCGAGCGCTGGGCCAGGCTGCGCACTTCGCCGGCGACGACGGCGAAGCCGCGCCCCTGCTCGCCCGCACGCGCTGCTTCGACCGCGGCGTTCAGGGCCAGGATATTGGTCTGGAAGGCGATGCCGTCGATCAGGCCGATGATGTCGACGATGCGGGTGGCCGAGGTGCTGATCTGGCCCATGGTGCCGCCGACGCGGTCCACCGCATCGCCGCCGCGCCCGGCCACGTTGGCCGCGGCGTCGACCAGGCCATCGGCGCGCTGGGCGCTGTCGGCATTGCGGGTGGCGGCCGCCGCGATCTGGTCGAGGCTGGCCGCGGTCTGCTCCAGGCTGGCGGCCTGGGCTTCGGTGCGGCCGGCCAGGTCCGTGTTGCCGGCGGCGATGTCGCGCGTCGTCTGCTCGATGGTGTGGACGTTGCCGCGCACGTCGCCGACGATGGCGCGCAGGTTGACGTTCATCTGGCGCAGCGCCAGCAACAGCTGGCCGATCTCGTCGTCGCGGCCGACCTCGACCGAGTGCGACAGGTCGCCGCCGGCCAGTGCGTACACGGTATCGGTGGCGTGGCGCAGCGGCGCCACGATGCTGTGGTGGAGTTGCGCCCAGGCGGCCAGGGTGCCGAGCACGCCCAGGCCGGCAAGCAGGCGCCACGGCGTACCGTCCGCAGCCACGCCAAGCAGCGCCAGCAGCACGGCCTGGCCCCCCATGACCAGGCCGAGCCGGCGGCCCAGCGGCAGCCGGCGCAGGTCGCGCAGGCGTCCGGCCAGGCCGGTCTTCACCCCCTGGCCGCCGCGGATCGCCAGCTGGCCCTGCTGGCCGGCGCGGAACTTGCGGTACAGCGCATCGGCGGCCTCGACCTGTTCGCGCGTCGGCGTCGTGCGCACCGACATGTAGCCGATCACCTGGCCGCGCTCCTTGACCGGCACCACGTTCGCCACCACCCAGTAGAAGTCGCCGTTCTTGCGGCGGTTCTTGACCATGCCGGTCCAGGGGCGGCCGGACTGCAGGGTGCGCCACATGTCGGCGAAGGCTTCGGGCGGCATGTCCGGATGGCGCACGATGTTGTGGGCCTTGCCCAGCAGTTCTTCTTCGCCGAACCCGCTGACTTCGATGAAGCTCGGGTTGACGTAGGTGATCCGGCCCTTGGTGTCGGTCTTCGAGACGATCGACTGGCCTTCCTTCATCCGGTATTCGATCCCGGTGACCGGCAAATTGGTACGCACTGCGCTCTCCTTTGTTTCCGTACGGCAAATATCCAAGGGCGGATTGTACGCGAGCATGTGTACGCCATCACGAAAACTTGCCCCAACCACAATGGCAGAAGCGCAAACGACGCGCTTTCGTACCGTTGCCGCAACGCTGTATACAGAGTGATAAGATTGCCGGATGGATAACCTGACCCATTCCCTTGCCGGCCTTGCGCTGGGCGAACTGACCCACCGCCTGCTGCCGCCGGAGGCCGATGCCGGGCGCGCCGGCACGCGCCGCCGCCTGCTGCTCGCCTGCGCGGCCATTGCCAGCAATTTCCCCGACCTCGACCTGGTGCTCACCCCGCTCGCCGCGGAGCCGCTCGGCTATTTGCTGCATCACCGCGGCCACACCCACACCCTGCTGTATGCCCTGCCCCAGGCGCTGCTGCTGGCGGCGATCTGGCTGCTGTGGCCGGCCGCGCGCGCCCTGCTGCGCGCCAGCCCGCAAGCGCGCCTCGGGGCCGGCGCCGCCATCGTTCTCGGCCTCCTGCTGCACTTCGGGATGGACGCGATGAACGTCTACGGCATCCATCCGTTCGCGCCGTTCGACCCGCGCTGGTTCTACGGCGACATTGTGTTCATCGTCGAGCCGGTGTTCTGGGTCGCGCTCGGGACGCCGCTCGCGGCCCACGTCGCGCGGCCCTGGCTGCGGCGCACCTTCCTGGCGCTGCTGCTGGCGGTGCCGGGCCTGTTCGCGCTGGCCGGCTTCCTGCAGTGGGGCTCGTTCGCCGCGCTGGCGGCGATCTGGCTGCTGTCGTCCTGGCTGACCCGGCGCGCGAGCGAACGCGGCGCCCTGGTCGCCGGCGTGGCGCTCGTGCTCGGCTTCGTGCTGGTGCAGGCGGGCAGCGCGCGCCTGGCGCGCGAACAGGTGGCGGCGTCCCTGCGCCAACTCGACCCGGGCGCGCGCATCCTCGACACGGCGCTGTCGGCCTTTCCCGCCAATCCCTTGTGCTGGACCGTCATCAGCGTGACCGGCGGCGGCGACGAGTACCGGGTGCGGCGCGGCGTGCTGAGCCTGGCCCCCGGCGTGACGCCGGCGGCGTCCTGCCCCTTCATGATCCACGGCGAATACGTCGGCCAGGCGCCCGGCGGGCTATCCTGGACCTGGGAAGAGCGCGGCTCGACGGCGCGCCTGCGCGCGCTGCGCGCGTCCGATTGCCGCTTCGACGCCTGGCTGCGCTTCGCGCGCATGCCGTCGGTCAGCGGCGGGGTTGCCACCGACGTGCGCTACGCGCCGCGCGGAGAGCGGAATTTCTCGAGCCTGCCCTACGCGCGGCAGGCGCAGGCGGGCACGCCCTGCCCGTCGCCCGTGCCGCAGTGGGGATACCCACGCGCCGATCTACTCGGCCTGCATTAAATTTGCGCAAGCGGACCGGGCTGTCAAGTCAACATATTGTCGCGTTGGTAACACGATACGTCGATTTCAATTGTCGGGCGTACAACTCCCGCAATGCGGTATGCTTACCTCCGGTTACACGGCGGCGCCCGCACGGTGCGGGGCAAGCATCCGCGCTCGCGGATCGTCGCGGCTCGTGCCAGGAGAATGGATGACCCCGAAGCGCCTACTCTGCATTGCCCCCGACAGCCCCGGCGCGGCCGCCATGTTGCGCGCCGACATGCCCGACTGGGAGATCCGCGCTGTCGCCAGCCTCGACGAAGCGCGCTCGGCGCTGCGCCAGGAAGCCTATCTCGTCGGCCTGCTGGTGCACGTGATCGGCGCCCGTCCGCATCTCGAAGTCGACCGCTTCCTGCGCCAGCACAGCCAGGTCCAGTGGGTCGGGGTGCTGCGTGTCGAAACCCTGGTGATTCCGGCCTGCCGCGACCTGGTCGCCGACTACCTGTGCGACTACCACACGGCGCCGCTCGACATGCGGCGCCTGGTCCACACCCTGGGCCACGTGCACGGGCATGCGCTGCTGCGCCGGCCGCGCCCGCGTGCCGGCTCGGCGCCCTCGGCCCTGATCGGCAGCTGCGAGACCATGCAGCGCCTGCGCAGCCAGGTCGAACGGGTGGCCAAGGTCGATGCGCCGGTGCTGATCTGGGGCGAGAGCGGCAGCGGCAAGGAGCTCACCGCCCAGGCCATCCACCGCCAGTCGCTGCGTGCCACCGGGCCGCTGGTGCCGATCAACTGCGGCGCGATCGCCCCCAACCTGATCCATTCCGAGCTGTTCGGCTACGAGCGCGGCGCCTTTACCGGCGCGGCGCGCGACAAGGTCGGCCTGATCGAGTCGGCCAACGGCGGCACCCTCTTCCTCGACGAGATCGGCGACCTGCCGAAGGACCTGCAGGCCAACCTGCTGCGTTTCCTGCAGGACAAGACCATCATCCGCCTCGGCGCCACGCGCGCCATTCCGGTCGACGTGCGCGTGATCTCGGCCTCGCACGTCAACCTGCAGCAGGCCGTGGCCAGGGGCGACTTCCGCGAAGACCTGTACTACCGGCTGTCGGTGCTGCCGGTCACGGTGCCGCCACTGCGCGAGCGGCGCGAAGACCTGGTCGAACTGGCCGAGCACTTCTTCCACCTGTACGCGGCCGACCGGCCGGCGCGCCTGAAGGGCTTCAGCAGCAAGGCGGTCACCGCGATCACGGCCCACAGCTGGCCGGGCAACGTGCGCGAACTCATCAACCGCGTACGGCGCGCGATGGTCATGGCCGACGGCAAATGGATCGAGCCCGACGACCTCGACCTGGCGATGCCGTCGCCGCCGATCGAGGCCGTGCTCGACGACGCCCGCTGCAGCTCCGAGCGCCTGGCGATCCGCGCCTGCCTCGACCGCAGCGGCCAGAACGTCAGCCGCGCCGCGCGCGACCTCGGGGTCTCGCGCACCACGATGTACCGCCTGCTCGCCAAGCACGGCATGCGGCCCTGAGCCGCCACGCCTCCCCCATCCCCCGCACCCGCTCCTTCTTCCGTGGCGCGCCGCGCTGACGGCGGCCTGCGCACGCGCCTGTAGGAGCGCGTCCAGGCGCGGCGTCGGCGCGGACTGTCACGCGCCGTATGCATGGCGGGTGAACACTTCGCCGCAGGAGTGTCCACTGCCAGGCGCGCGAAACGGCACACAACTGTTCCATATCCGGTACACCCACCACGCATTAAATTCCTGACAACAATGACTATCCGCAATTTTGACATTTCCTAGTGGACTTGTGCTGAAAATTCAATAACTTGAGGATATTTCCTCCCCGCTGGCATCGGTCTTGCATAAGGCGCTGTAGCTGGTACGACTGCCAGTCGGAACTCAACCACACACCCTAGGGGAATTTGCATGAACAAGACCTTGCTCGTTACCGCCCTGTCGCTCGCTTTTGGCCTGAACGCCCATGCCCAGACGACGGACCCGACCACCGACTCTTCGACCACCGTCACGCAGAGCGGTAGCGGCCAGACTGCCAACGACGGCGGCACTGCTTCCTTCACCGACAGCTCGACCGTCACCACGACGACCACGACCGACAACTCGAATCAGGGCAACGACGCGTCGATGCGCGACAACTCGAACCAGGGGAACGATTCGTCGACCAACACGACGACCACGACCACCGACAATTCGAACCAGGGCAATGACTCGTCGATGCGCGACAACTCGGGCCAGAACCGCAGCTCCGGCAGCGCCACGGCGAGCGAGCAGGCGGCGGCGGCGGCCAACAACGGCGGCACCGCTTCTTCGAGCATGGCCAATTCGTTCAACACCTCGAGCGCGACCGCCACCAGCTCGCTGAACGGCAGCGTCAGCGGCAACGCGATCAGCAACATCGGTAACGTCGCCAGCAACACCGGTGGCGCCAACGGCGCTGGCGCAACCGGCGGCGCCGGCGCAAACGGCATGGGCGGCAACGCCAATGGCGACGGCGGCGCGGGCGCGGCCGGCACCGGCGGCCAGGCGGCCTCGGGCTCGACCGGCGGCAACGCCACGAGCGGCAACACCGGAAATGCCGACGCGATGGCTGGCGGCGCCACCGGCGGCGCAGGCGGCGCGGGCGGCGCGACCGGCAACGCACAGAGCGGCTCGGGCGCCGCAGGCGGCGTCGGCGGCCTCGGTGGCGCAGGCGGCTCGAACGGTAACGTGGCAGGCGGCAACGGCGGCAACGCCGGCCAGGCCATGGCAGGCACGGGTGGCGCGGGCGGCGAAGCCGGCGCAGCCACGGGCGGCAGCGGCGGCAACGGCGCCGAAGGCGCAATGGGCGGCAGCGGCGCCTCGGGCGGCGGCGTGACCGTCGGCGACGCGTCGAGCAGCGGCGACTCCTCGGGCGCCGGCAGCTCCAGCGGCGGCAACATGGCCTCGAGCGGCAGCGGCGCCGGCACTCCGGACAGCACCGGCGGCGCCAGCGGCTCGGCTGAAGGCGGCTCGTCCAGCAGCACTGGCGGCACCGTGACCGGCGGCGGCAACACCGCCACGGCCGGCACCGGCACCGGCGGCGCGGGCGGCGCGGGCGCGGCCGGCGGCAACGGCGGCACTGCGGGTTCGGGCGCGATGGCCTCGACCACCAGCGGCGCGGGCGCGGCAGGCGGCGCAGCGACCGGCGGCACCGGCGGCGCGGGTTCGGGCGGCAGCTCGACCGCCGGCTCGGGCGCGGCTGGCGGCGCGGGCGGCGCAGGCGGCAGCACCGGCCTGGCCTCGAACACCTCGGGTTCGGGCGCGGCCGGTGGCACGGCCACCACTGGTTCGGCCACCGGCGGTTCGTCGACCTCGGGCAGCGCCACCGCCGGTAACGGCGGCGCGGGCGGCACCGGCGGCACCGGCACCGGCGGCGCCGGCGGCATGGGCGGCACCAACACCGCCGGCACCGGCACCGGCGGCATGGGCGGCTCGGCGACCGGCGGCAACGGCGGCACCAACACCGTCTCGGCAGGCACCTTCGACATGTCGAACGCGATGTCCAGCGTCGGCCAGTCGGCTGCCGGCATCATGGTGATCAGCCAGAACAACGGCTTCTCGTCCCTGATCCAGCAAAGCGTCAACGTGCAGTCGAACATGCAGGTTGGCCCGTAATCGCCACGCTACACATGCAGCGCGGTAGAACGAAGTAAGCAGCAGTAGAAGGAGCGTGGCCTGCCGCCCCCAGGGTGCGGCAGGCCACAGCCGATCAGGAGAAACGATGAAAACGATTTTTGCAAGCGCGCGGATGCGCCAGGCCTGCGGCCTCGCCTTCGCAGCCGTCGTCGCAGGCCAGGCCCACGCCGCCGAACCGGTCCTGCTCGACGCACCGGAACTCGGCAGCCTGCCGGCACTGGAAGACGCCAAGGCATTCACCGCCATGCCGACTGAGATCAAGGAGACGCCAAACATCGGTGGCGAGACCGTTCACGCCGTCGACCTCGAACGCCTCGACCACGAACGCGGCAAGGCCGACACGGTCCTCAACGACACCAAGCTCAACGGCGACGTCGCCAACAACAGCGCGGTCAACGTCAACACCGGATCGAACACGATCGATGCCGGCTCGTTTGCCAACATGTCGGGAATTCCCGTCGTGATCCAGAACAGCGGTGCCAACGTCCTGATCCAGAACGCCACCGTCATCAACCTGCAATTCCAATGAAGCGCCCTGCCCTTTTTGCCAGCGTGGTCCTGCTGCTGGGCGCATCGGCCGGATCGGCCCCGTCGATCGCGGGCGCGGCCGAGATGGCCCTGCCCAGCGGGATGCGGGTCGGGATGCCGGTCAAGAGCATGAAGGACCTGCGCTTCCAGGCCACGCTGCGCCAGCAATACGACTTCAGCTGCGGCTCGGCCGCGCTGGCCACGCTGCTGACCCACCACTACGGCGTCCCGACCAGCGAGCAGGACGCTTTCCAGCAGATGTTCCTCGGCGGCGACCAGCAGAAGATCCGGCGCGAGGGTTTTTCGCTGCTCGACATGCAGCGCTTCCTGAAAAGCCGCGGCTTCACCGCCAACGGTTTCCAGCTGCCGCTGGACAAGCTGATCGAAGCGAAGCTGCCCGCGATCGTGCTCGTTTCCGACAATGGCTACCACCATTTCGTGGTCGTCAAGGGCGCCGAGGACGGCCGCATCCTGCTGGGCGACCCCTCGCGCGGCACGCGCGCCATTCCGCGCGCGCGCTTCGAGCAGATGTGGGCCAACCGCATCCTGTTCGTGATCCACGAGGGTCCGAAACAGGCCGCATTCAACCTGGCCGCCGACTGGCGCAACGCGCCGCGCGCGCCGCTGGACGACGGCGTGAACCGCGCCATCGACACCACCTACACGCTGCCGAAATTCGGTCCCGGCGATTTTTGAGGAGACCATCATGCGGCTACCCCTTGCCTTATCCCTCCTGCTGGCGCTGCCCGGCGCCGCGCTGGCCGCCGGCGAGCCGTTCATCGATCCAGCGAACGGCTCGCCAGCGGCCGACCGTTCCTCTCCCTTCGTCGCCGCCAACGCCGTCGACGGCGAGACGCTGGACGAAGCGCGCGGCGGCTTCCTGGTCGCCGAGGGCCTCCTGGTCACGCTCGGGATCGAGCGCATGGTCACCATCAACGGCAACGTCGTCGAGCGCAGCGACCTGCAACTGGGCGACATCGGCAAGCTGGCCCAGGGCAACGGCCTTGTTTCCAGCGAGGCGCTGGGCGAACTGCGCCTGATCCAGAACGGCGTGGCCAGCGCCCTGCGCGGTGACGCGAATGCCTCGCTGCTGGGCGGCACCATCATCCAGAACACCCTCAACGACCAGTTGATCAACAACCAGACGACGATCAACGCCACCGTCAACACCGCCGGAATGTTACGTGCGCTCAATTTCGCCGAAGGATTGAATAATGCTTTGTCAACAGCCGTCGCACCCCGCTGACGGTGTACCGAACATGGAGCGATTTATGCACACATTCCCGGCACGCTGTGTCGGCGCGCTCATCGTCAGCGCGGCCTTCGGCGCCATGCCGGCGCAGGCGCAGTCCGTCGACGAGCTTGTAGAACAGGTCAAGGCCATGCGCCAGCAGCTGGAAGCGCAGCGCGCGCGCATCGACGAGCTCGAGCGCGACGTGCGCAGCGCGCGCCAGGCCGCCGTGCCCCCGCTACCGGCACAGCCGGCCCAGCCCGTGCTGGCCGGGACCGCGGCCGCGCCGCCGGCGGACGGCCTGCCGCTGCCGCTGCCGGCATCGGAGCTCGACGTCTTGCGCGGCACCGGCGGCGCCGGGCAACAGCCGCCACCGGCGCAGCAGCAGCAGCAGCAGCAGCAACGTACGGCGCAGCAGGGCGCGCAGCAGAACGGCCAGCGGCCGGCGCCGGCGGGCCAGCCGGCCGCGCAACAGCTCGCACAACAACCGGCGCGGCCGGCCACGCCGCAGCCTGCGGCGCCCGCCGCCCCGGTCGGCGGACCGGCCAGCGCGCCGGCCGCCGGCATCAACACCGCCGCCGTCGGCCGCCCGCCCGCGGCCGAGAGCCGCACCCCGGACGTAGCGCCGATCTTCGAACAGCCCGGCGTGCTGACCCCGCGCGGCAAGTACGTCTTCGAGCCCGCCATCCAGTACGGCTACTCGTCGAGCAACCGCGTGGCCCTGGTCGGCTATACCGTGATCCCGGCGCTCCTGATCGGCCTGGTCGACGTGCGCGAAGTCAAGCGCAACACCGCCACCGCCAGCGTCACCCTGCGCCGCGGCCTGACCAACCGCTTCGAGGTCGAGGCCAAGCTGCCCTATGTCTACCGCAGCGACGCCACCGTCAGCCGCGAGGTGTTCACCGGCACCGCGGTCGAGCGCGCCTTCGAGACCAGCGGCAAGGCCCTGGGCGACGTCGAACTGGCGGCGCGCTACCAGCTCAACGACGGCGGGGTCGACAAGCCCTTCTTCATCGGCGGCCTGCGCTTCAAGTCGCGCACCGGCAAGGACCCGTTCGAAGTGATCACCGACTGCACCCGCCGCTGCATCGGCGAGAACGTGACCGGCAGCGGCCTGCCGCTGGAGCTGCCGACCGGCTCGGGCTTCTACTCGCTGCAGCCGAGCCTGACCTGGCTGTTCCCGTCGGACCCGGCCGTGTTCTTCGGCAGCTTCAGCTACCTGCACAACTTCAAGCGCAGCAACGTCGAGCGTACCGTGCTGGGCGGCGAGAAGGAGCCGCTGGGCGAAGTGGCGCCGGGCGACGTCTTCGGGTTCAACTTCGGCATGGGCCTGGCGCTGAACGACAAGGCCTCGTTCAGCGTCGGCTACGACCACAACTCCGTCGGCCGCACCAAGCAACGCGGCGTCCCGGTGCCGGGCTCGGTGCGCACCCAGCTCGGCACGCTCCTGATCGGCTACTCCTACCGCCTGACCGACAAGAAGACGCTGAGCGTGGCGGTCGGCGCCGGCCTGACCCGCGACACGCCGGACGTGACGCTGATGCTGCGGGTGCCGATGTCGTTCTGATTGCTGGCGGGGCACCTGTGCTGGCGCGCCACCGTGTGTGGCGGTGCGATGCCGGCGGCGGCGCGAGAGCAAAGGCTCGCGCCGTCTTTTTTTGGGGCGCGTCCAGCCGTCATCCATACGGCAAGCGCCTCAGCCAGGCATGCGGCTGCCCCTCCCTTCGCTCGCGATCACCCTGCGGAAGAAGTCTTCCAGCGCCGGCACGTGGCTGTCGAAGCAGAATTCGTCGCGCGCGGTAAAGGAGTGACCTGGTGCGTGGGCTGATGCGCGGACACCGTCTCGATCTCTTCCATGAAACTCGCCTGGACAAGGAGATGGGGGGCAGCTTAGGACTCGGTCTTGTCTGCGGCTTGTGCGGGATCAGCCGTCTCCCGGGAACTGTTCAGTTATCTGATGTTCCAACTTGCCAAACGCACGGATTTCACATTGAACCGGCGACAACAGCCGGGCGAGGAACCAGAGCCCAGGAGCCAGGGATGACTTTCCATCGTCTTGCGCGGCACGGCCGCGACCGTTCACCGGCCCCTCGCCGCCGGCGGTCCGGCCCGGGCCGCCCTCCATAAGGTGACCTTATGCAAACGCCTCAAGCATTAGCCAAACTGATGCGAGGAGCCAGCCTGGCGCTGGAACTCGCGCGCTTGCCGGTGGCGCAGCTGTGTTTCGAGCGCCGCCTGAACCCGGCGGCCATTCCCGATGTGTACGCCAACTTCACGCGTCCGCATCCGCGCTATAAAGTGTTCGGCAACAAGGCCATGGGCGCCGCCCTGATTGACCTGAGCCGTTTCGACAACCCCGCGGCCTATCTCCACAGCGTGCGCCAGCATGGCCGCGCCGGTCACCAAAGCCGCAAGGCGGCCGCGCGCGGCTACCGGCTGCGGCGCATCGATCGCAACGAACACCTCGACGAAATCCATGCCATCCATGTCTCGTCCCCGGAACGGCAGGGCCGGCCCATGGACGATTCCTACCTGATGCGCCGGAGCTCCTATCCGAGCGAGCCCCACTGCGAATGCCACGGCGTCTTCGATGCCGGGGGCCGGCTGGCGGCTTACTGCAATATTGCCCTGTACGGCAATTTTGTCGCGACCGACCAGCTGATGGGCTACAAGAACAACGACGGCATCATGTATCTGCTGCTGTCGAGCATCATTTGCAGCCTCATCGAAGCGCGCCAGGTGAACTGGTTCATGTACGACACCTGGTTCGGCGCCCGGCAGGGCCTGCGCCAGTTCAAACAGTATGTCGGCTTCCAGCCCTACCGGGCACGCTATCGCCTGGTCTGACCCCGCGGCTTGCAATTGGCAATTCGACATCCTCCCCTTGCCGCATTGTCGTTTCCTTACGTCAATGGTCGAAAAAGCTATTTCATGGTTACATGTCCTGATAGACTTCGAGGCTTGGCTCAGCCGAATGATGTGTTGCCATAAAACACACGCGGCAAAGAAGGCGCAGTACCAGGGCGCCGGATGCAATGACAGAAACAGAACTAGGGGAAAGCATGTCCAACCGTCAGGTTCGTTCGAACCTTACGCTGCTGGCTGCCGCCATCTCGGGCTTGGCCTGGGGTGGCGCGCAGGCGCAGGTAGCACCCGCCGTCGACGACGGCCAGATCCAGGAAGTCCTCGTCACCGCGCAGCGCACGGCGGCGCCCGAATCGAAGACGCCGGTGGCGTTGTCGGTCGTCAGCGGCGCCGCATTGGCCGAATCCGGCTTGAGCCGTCCGTCCGACCTCGGCGCCCGCCTGCCGGGCGTGCACCTGGACCCGGCCGCCGACGGCCTGCGCATCACCATCCGCGGCGTCAGCAATGCCGACGCCACCGAGAAAGGCGACCCTTCGGCCGCCTTCATGCTCGACGGCGTCACCATCGGCCGCCCGCACAGCCAGAACCTCGACTTCCTCGACGTCGACCGGGTCGAGGTGCTGCGCGGCCCGCAGGGCACGCTCTACGGGCGCAACACCACGGCCGGCGTCGTCAACGTCATCTCGCACGAACCCGGCGACACGCGCGAGGGCGCGCTCGGCCTCGAACTCGGCAACCACGGCAGCCGCAAGGCCAGCGCCATGTTCAACATCCCGGTGAACGACGCGCTGGCGCTGCGCGCGGCGCTTGCCGCCGACCGCCGCGACAGCCTGCTGCGCAATGCCCAGGGCACGCCGCACACGCTGGGCCTGGACCGCGACAGCCGCGCCGCGCGCCTGTCGGCCGGGATGCGCATCGGCGCCGACGCCGCGCTGCTGCTGCGCTACGACCGCACGGTCCAGCGCGACAACAACGACGTGATCGTCCCGGACACCAACTTCTACCGCGGCGTCGAGACCGGCAACCCGGTGCCCTACGACGCCGGCACCACCGCCCGCCTGACGAACGCCTTCGTGCCGCCGAACGCCGTGCCCGAACAGGGCCACAGCCGGCGCGATACGCAAGGCCTGTCGGCCCGGCTGGAATGGCAGCTCGGCCCGGCCACCCTGCACTACTTGGGCGCGCACCGCACATTCGACCACGACTTCCTGGTCAACTATTACTACCGCATCATGCCGGGCTACGCGCTCGGCGTGCGCCAGTCCTTTGCCGGCGAATACGAGCAGGATTCGCACGAGCTGCGCCTGGCCACCCGCGCAAGCGGCCCGGTCTCGGCCCAGGCCGGCGTCTACTGGTTCCGCGAAGACATGACGCAGCTGACCAGCTTCCGCGACCTGGAGCCGATCGGCCTGCCGCCCTACTACGTGTTCCCCGCCGGCCCCGTGGTCTCGAAGAGCCGCGCCGTGTTCGGCCAGGCCACCTGGCGCGTGCTGGACGACGTGCGCCTGACCGCCGGCGCCCGCCGCACCGAGGACGAGAAGTCGCGCGTCGGCTCGACCAACCTGCAGGCCGGCCCGGTGTTCAACCCGGCGCTGGACTTCGCCATGCCGAACGTGGCAGCGCTTGAACAAGGCAAGACCACCTGGCGCCTCGGCCTGGAAGCCGACGCCGGTCCTTCCACCCTGTTCTACGCCACGGTCGCCACCGGCTACAAGTCGGGCGGCTTCAACGACGGCTGCGCGGCAAGCGCCGGCTGTCCGGCCGCCATCGCCGTGCCCGCGGAGACCCTGGTCTACCGTCCCGAGACGCTCACCTCGTATGAAGTGGGCATGAAGAGCCGCTTCTGGGGCAAGCGCGCCAGCCTGAACCTGGCGGCCTACCGCTACGACTACAGCGACCTGCAATTGTCGGGCGTGGCGATGGTGAACGGCGTGCCGCGCTACGTCACCAGCAATGCCGGCGTGGCCAGCGTCAAGGGCCTGGAAGTCGAAGGCATGGTCAAGCCGACGTCTGCCTCGCGCCTGTGGGCCACCCTGGCCCTGCTCGACGCCCATTACGTGTCCTACAGCCCGGACGGCGTGCATTCCTGGGCGGGACACAAGCTCGACCGCGCGCCGAGCGCCGTGCTGACCCTGGGTGTCGAGCACGGCTTCCGGGTCGGCGCCGGCACCTTGACGGCCGGCGCCTTCTCGCGCATCTCCAGCGACTACCAGATCGGCATTCCGAGCCAGCTGCTGCGCTACCGCGTGCCGGGCCGCAGCGAAAGCGCCCTGACACTGGGCTATGCGCCCCAGGGCGGCCCCTGGAGCGTGCTGCTGCGCGTGCGTAAGGTCGAGGACAAGGTCGCCCCGGTCAACATCGACAGCTTCGGCATGACCGTGCCGAGCGAACCGCGCGCGCTCGCCGTGCGCATGGACTACCGCTTCTGATCACCCGCTTCGAATACCAATAAAGGATCACGTCATGAAGTCGTTGCAGCGCAACCTTCCCCGCATCACCTTCGTCCTGCTGGCCCTGTCGCTCGCAGCCCTCGCCACGCGCGGCCTGGAAGACACCACGCGCATGCTGATCGTCGGTTCGCTGGCGATGTTCGCCTGCGCCTGGAGCAGCGCGATCCACCTGCTGGGCGCTCGCGCGGCCCTGCACTTCGTGCTGATCGCGGTCAGCCTCGGCTGGGCCTCCGAGGAGCTCGGCTCGCAATACGGCTGGTTCTTCGGCGACTACACCTACACCGACGTGCTCGGCCCGACGGTCGGCAGCGTGCCCTTCGTGATCCCGCTGATGTGGTTCGTCCTGACCTACATCGCCTACGTGCTCGCCAACCTGATGGTCTGGCAGACCCCGAGCGACGGCGCCACGCCCCTGGGCCAGACCCTGACCCAGTCCTTCCTGGCGGCGATGATCGTCACCGCCTACGACCTCGGCGCCGACCCCTACCTGGTATTCAAGCTCAAGGCCTGGGTCATGCACAAGCCCGACGGCTGGTGGTTCGGCGAGACCCTGCAGGGCTTCGTCGGCTGGATGTTCGTCTCGTTCACCATCGTCTTCCTGTTCCGCCTGACCCTGCGCCGCCATCCTCCGGTCGCGGCGGCCACCGTCTCGCGCATCCATACCCTGGTGCCGCTGGCGATCTACGGCGGCAACATGGTGTTCCAGGCCTGCCTCGGCGTGCCGGTCGAGACCCGCACCATCGCCCTGTTCGCGATGGGCATCCCGCTGCTGACCGCGCTGTTCGGCTGGAGCCGCTGGCAGATGCCCGCCGGCGCCGCGGTTGCGGCCAGCGCGGCCACCGTGGCAAACGCGGCCGCAGCGGCAGCTCCTGTCATCGTCGTCGCCCGGGAGGCATGATGGGCGCCATGCTCGATCCCGCCAGCGCGCTCGACCCGCGCTACCGCGCCGATCCGCTCGCCGACGACGCCATCGCGCGCATCCTGGACTGCGGCGTCGACCGCTGGCAGGCGATCGACATCGTCAACCGCGAGATCGCCTCCTGGCAGACCAACGGCGCGCTGGCCGGCTGGCGCGCCGGCGCCGCCACCCCGGCGCCGATCGCCGCCGTGCTCGAGGACTTCGTGCGCGACGCGCGCAGCCTGCCGGCCTGGGCCGATTGCGGGCGCATCGGCCAGGCCGAGGAGGTGTTCGTCGGGATGAGCGTGCTGTCCTGCACCCTGCTGTTCTGCGCCAGCCTGCCCGAGTGCTACGTGCCGGTCGACCTGGCCAGCGTGCTGCACAGCGCCGGCCAGCTGGAACGGCACACCGACTACCGGGTGCGCGCCACCGCCGCGATGATCTTCCCGGTGATGCTGCGCGGCGGCCTGACCGCGCCCGAGGGCGGCGGCGTGGCGCAGGTGCTCAAGGTGCGCCTGATCCACGCCACCATCCGCCACCTGATCATGCGCGGCCACCCGGCGGCGGCCGTGGCCGGCGGCGAACCGGCGGGGCTGCCGCCGCTGGCGCCCGACGGCCCCGGCCTGCACCGCACCCTGTACGCGCGCGGCTGGGACGTGCAGGCCCACGGCCTGCCCTGCAACCAGGAAGAGCTGGCCTATACCCTGCTGACCTTCCACTACGTGTTCCTGCGCTCGCTGCGCCGCCTCGGCCTGGGCCTCACGGCGCAGGAGGAAGCGGCCTACCTGCACGGCTGGAACGTGGTCGGCCACCTGCTCGGCATCGAGCAGTCCCTGCTGGTCGAGGACATGGACGCGGCCGCCGCGCTGTTCGAACGCTTGCAGGCGCGCGGACGCGAGGCCGCCGCCGCCGGCCTGCCCTACGCGACGCCGGACCCGCGCCCGGCGCTGGCCACGGCCCTGATGCGCGCGATGCAGGACCAGATCCCGTCGCCCCTCGTAAAACCCTTCCCGGTGCTGCTGACGCGCTACCTGTGCGGCCGCCGCAATGCGCGCGAGCTCGGCCTCGACGGGCCGGTGGCCCTGCTCTCGCAGGGATTGTTCGTGGCGGCGATGCTGGCCGTGCGCGGCGTCGACTGGCTGGGGCGCCGCGTGCACCCGGGCTTCTCGATCTCGCGCCTGTGCAGCCGCATCCTCGGCTACCGGCTCACGGTCAGGCTGCTGATGGACCAGACCCGCCCGCTCAAGCTGCCCGATGCGCTGCTGAACCAGGTCGACCATGCGGTGCAGGGCTGGGACCTGGACCCGGCGGCGCCGAAGTGGATGAACGCGCTCGAGCAGCGCCTGCGTCCGCCGCCTCCCGCCGCGGCGCAACGCGAACAACACGAACAACACGAACAACACGAACAACGCGAGGAGGCATGATGGCGCGCGCGCTGCCCGGCTGGTCCGTCCTGCGTGCAGCCTGCGCAGCCCTGCTCCTGGTCCTGGCCCTGGTCCTGGTTGCCCTGCTTGCGCCGTCCGCGGCGGCAACGCCGGCGGCCCCGGCGGCGCCCCTGGTGCTCGACGACCGCGTCGGCGCGCTCGAGGCCTGGCCCGCCGTCACCATCCTGGCCGATCCCGGCGGCCGGCTCGACATCGACGACGTCATGGCGCGCGGCGCGGCGTTCGCGCCGCCGACGCTGGCCTACGCCACGCTGGGCGTGCAGCGCGACGTGCTGTGGCTGCGCATCCCGTTCGCGGTCCCGGCGGGCAGCGTCGGCCACTGGATCATGGACATCGACTACGCGGTGCTGAACCGGGTCGAGATGTTCCTGACGGTCGACGGCCGCGTGCGCCAGCACGGCCTGGCCGGCAACCTGCAGCCGGCCGACGCCGCCGCGCGCAGCACCCGCACGCCGGCGCTGCTGCTCGACCTCGCCCCCGGCGAACGCTACGAGCTCTACCTGCGCATCGAGAACACCGGCGCCATGATCCTGCCGATCCGCTTCTCGCAGCCGAGCGTGTTCTTTCACGACGCCGTCGGCGAGCAGATGCTGCAGGGCCTGCTGGCCGGCCTGTCGCTGTGCCTGCTGCTCTACGCCCTGGCCCAGTGGGTCAACCTGCGCGAGCCCCTGTTCGCGAAGTTCGCGCTGCTGGTCGCCGGCACCTCGCTGTTCTCGGCCGAGTTCTTCGGCCTGGGCAGCCAGTACTTCTGGGGCAACCACGTCTGGCTGAACATCCACGCCGGCGGCCTGTTCGCCCTGATGTCGTCCTGCGGCGCCTACCTGTTCGTCGGCCAGGCGCTGGCCCGTCCCGGCATGGACCGCGTCTTCAGCCGCCTGATGCACACCGGCGCCGCCCTGTGCGTGATCGCGGCGCTGGCCTACGCCTCGGGCCTGATCGGGGTCGACATGCTGGTCGCGATCGTCAGCACCCTGGGCATCATGCCGATGCTGCTCGGGCTGCCGGGCGCCTTCATGCGCGCGCGCCGCGGCGACCGGGTCGGCATCTACTTCCTGGTCGGCTGGACCATCAGCTTTTCCAGTTCGCTGGTGCTGAGCCAGACCATCAACGGCGCCCTGCCCGCCAACTTCTGGACCATGCACGCGCTGCAGTTCGGAAATGCGATCGACATGCTGATCTTCATGCGCATCCTGGGCCTGCGCACCAAGGCGATCCAGAACGCGATGCTGCGCGCCGAAGCGGCCACGCGCATGAAGTCGGACTTCCTGGCCAACATGAGCCACGAGATCCGCACCCCGATGAACGCGATCATCGGCATGAGCCGCCTGGCCCTGATGGCCGATCCCGATCCGAAGCTGCGCAACTACCTCGGCAAGATCCTCGGCGCCGGCGAGCACCTGCTCGGCCTGGTCAACGACATCCTCGACTTTTCCAAGATCGAGGCCGGCAAGATGACGCTCGAGCGCCTGCCCTTCGACCTGGGCGAACTGCTCGAGCACCTGTCGAACCTGACCGCCGTGAAGACCGACGCGCGCCGCGTCGAGCTGGTGTTCCGGGTCGGGCGCGGCGTGCCGGCGCGCCTGGTCGGCGACCCGCTGCGCCTGGGCCAGATCCTGATCAACCTGACCAGCAACGCGGTCAAGTTCACCGAACGCGGCGAGATCGTGGTCGCGGTCGAGGTGGCGGCGCGCACGATCGACGCCGTGACCCTGCGCTTCTGCGTCAGCGACACCGGGATAGGCATGGACGAGGCCCAGCTGGCCCAGCTGTTCCAGTCGTTCAGCCAGGCCGACGGCTCGATCACGCGCAAGTACGGCGGCACCGGCCTGGGGCTGTCGATCTCGAAGCAGCTGGTCGAACTGATGGGCGGGGGGATTACCGTCGCCAGCACCCCGGGCGTGGGCAGCAGCTTCAGCTTCACGGTGCGGCTCGGCGCCGGCGACGAGGCCGCGGACGGCACGCTGGCGACGCCGGGCGCGCCGCTGCAGGCCATGCGCGTGCTGGTGGTGGACGACAGCGAGACCGCGCGCGAGGCGCTGGTCGAGATGCTCGACTCGTTCGGCGTGGCCGCCGACGCGGTCGATTCCGGGGAGCGCTCGTTGGCGCTGCTCGCCGGCGCCAGCGAACGCGGGGCGCCTTATCACGTGGTGCTGATGGACTACATGATGCCGGGCTGGGACGGCGTGGAGACGATCCGCCGCATCCATGCCCAGGCCGCGCTGGCGGCGCCGCCGGCGATCCTGATGGTCAGCGCCTGCACCCGCGAGACCGTGCTGCAGCAGGAGGGACAGCTGCCCCTGCACGGCTTCCTGACCAAGCCGGTCGGCCCGGCCCTGCTCTACCACAGCCTGCTGCAGGTGCTGCGGCCGGAACTGGCGCGGGCGCAGGCGCCGGCGCGGGTCGACACCGGCGCGCGCGAGCTGGCCCGGCTGCGCGGCGCGCGCGTCCTGCTGGTCGAGGACAACAGCAACAACCGCGAAGTGGCGCTCGACTTCCTGGCCGCGGCGCCGGTGCAGGTGGACGTCGCCATGAACGGGCTGGAAGCGCTGCGCATGGTGCAGGAGCGCGACTACGACCTGGTGCTGATGGACATCCAGATGCGCGAGATGGACGGCCTCACCGCCACCCGCCGCATCCGCGCCATCGAACGCCTGCGCGGCCTGCCGATCGTGGCGATGACCGCGCACGCGATGGCCGGCGACCGCGACAAGAGCCTGGCGGCCGGCATGAACGACCACATCACCAAGCCGATCGACCCCGCGCAACTGCTGCGCGCCCTGCTCGCCTGGATCGATGCGGCGCGCCTGGCCGGCCGGGCCGATCCGGGCGCGCCGCCGCCGCACGATGGGCCGGCCGCATCCGTCGATCCCGTCGTGCTGCCGGCGATCGCGGGCGTCGACTGGGACAGCGCGCTGGCCGGGGTGAACGGCCAGCAGGCGCGCCTGCTCAAGCGCGTGCGCAGCTTCGTCCAGGAATACCGCCAGGCGCCGCGCCAGCTGGCCGAGGCGCTGGCGGACGGCGACAACGCGCCGCTGCAGATGCTGGCGCATAACCTGAAGTCGAGCGCGGCCTATGTCGGCGCGCATGCGCTGTCGGGCCAGGCCGGGCAGCTCGAAGAGGCCCTGCGCGACGGCGCCGCCCCGGCGGGATCGGCGCGGGAGCAGGCCGAAGCGCTGGCCGCGGCACTGGCGGCTGAACTGGCCACTACGCTGGCCGCGGTGCTCGACGGCTTCGGCGAGCTGGTCAACCCGCGCGCGCCGCAGGCGGCGACGCCGGCCGCGCTGCCGGCGCTCGTCAAGCGGCTCGAAGCCTGGCTGCAGGAAGACGACGCGCGCGCCGGCGACGCCGCCGCGGAACTCCAGGCCCTGCTGCCGGGCGAAGAGCACGCGGCGCTGGTCGCCGCGGTGGCCGCCGCGGTCGAGGATCTCGAATACCAGGCCGCGCTGGCGCCGCTGGCGCAACTGGCGCGCCGCCTCGGCCTGCCCATGGAGGAGCCGGCATGAACACCGAACCGCAAAAGGTCCTGATCGCCGACGACGACGCCATCAACCGCGACGTCCTGTGCGAGCTGCTGCAGCCCGAGTACACGGTGCTGCTGGCCAAGAACGGCGCCCAGGCGCTGGAACGGGCGGCGCGCCACGTGCCGGACCTGGTGCTGCTCGACGTGATGATGCCCGACATGAGCGGCTACGAAGTGCTGCGCCACCTGCGCGCCGCGCCCGCCACCGAGCACGTGTCGGTGATCTTCATCTCGGGCCTGGACCGCCCGGAGGACGAGGCCGCCGGCCTGAAGATGGGCGCCTCGGACTACATCGCCAAGCCCTTCAACGCGACCGTCGTGCTGGCGCGCGTGGCCCTGCACCTGCAGCTGGTGCGCCAGCGCCGCATGCTGGAACACCTGGCCAACGTCGACGGCCTGACGGAACTGGCCAACCGGCGCCGTTTCGACGAGGTCTATGCGCTCGAATGGCAGCGCGCCCGCCGCACCGGCGAGCCGCTGTCGCTGGCCCTGCTCGACGTCGACTGCTTCAAGCAGTTCAACGACCTGTACGGGCACCCGGCGGGCGACCGCGCGCTGCGCGCGGTTGCCCGCGCCGCCAGTTCCCATATGCGGCGGCCGGCCGACCTGGCGGCGCGCTACGGCGGCGAGGAACTGGTGCTGCTGATGCCGGGCACCGACGCCGGCCAGGCCCGGCACGTGGCGAACACGATCCGCGAGGCGGTGGCGCTGCTGGCGATCGCCCACGCCGGCTCGCGCGCGGCGCCCTACGTCACCGCCAGCATCGGCGGCGCCACCTGCGAGCCGGCGGGCGGCGAGTCGGCCTGCGCGCTGTTCGAGGCGGCCGACACGCACCTGTACAAGGCCAAGCAGGCCGGGCGCGACCGGGTGGTATGGCGCGACCGCGCCTGAGCCTTCAGGCGCGGCGCAGTACCGGCCGGACGCGAATCGCGCGATAATACGAGATTGACCCTTTACGAGATTGACGTTGCCGCCTTGCCGGCCGAAGGACCGATCGAATGGAACGAAACACGCGACAGCGCAAGGCCATCCAGGAATGCATTGCCGCCGCCGGACGCCCGCTGTCACCGCAGGAGATACTGGAACACGCGCAGGGCGCGGTGCCGGGGATCGGCATGGCCACCATCTACCGCAACATCAAGGCGATGCTGGAGGCGGGCGACATCGCGACGGTGTCGCTGCCGGGCGCCGGCGACCGCTACGAGATCGCCGGACACGAGCACCACCACCATTTCCACTGCCGCGGCTGCGACAAGATGTACGAGGTCCATGCCTGTCCGGGGGACATGAAGAAGCTCACGCCCGAGGGCTTCGTGCTCGAGTCGCACGAGTTGACGCTGTACGGCTTGTGCAGCCAGTGCCGCTGAACGGCATTTTGCTTCTTAACGAACGCGTGATTTGAACGCGTGGACGGGGAACCCGTCCACCCTACGTCCTGCTGCCCGCGTTTCGAGAACTTCTCCCTCGCCCCGTAGGGTGGACGGCTGCGCCGTCCACGCGTCCAACGATCAGTGAGCAGCCCGGCTGTCCTTCCCAGCCGCGACACAGCGCTTGCATCCCCGATGATTGCGCAGGTGCGCTCCCACCAACAGCACGCTGCTGGCGATCGCCAGCGCCGTCTCCGCCGCCTGCCCGTAGCGCGGGCCGACGAAGAAGACCGCGGCCAGGAAGCAGGCCAGGCCGGCCAGCCCGACCGGCAGCACCAGCGGATCGCGGTGCGCCAGGTAGCCGGGCAGCAGCGCCAGCAGCACCGGCAGGGTCACGGCGGCGAGCAGCATGTCGTGGAAGGCGTGGTCGTGGCCGCCGAGGCCCAGCATGGGGAAGGCCAGCACCAGCAGCGGCGCGGCCACGCAATGGACGAGGCAGAGCATGGAAGCGGCAATGCCGGCGTAGTCGCCCAGCCTGATCAGGTTTTTCATTCGGTTCTCCGCAAGGCGCGGTCGCCCACGCCTTGCCTGTTCTTGTTACGGTCAGAAGATCAGGCGCAGGCCCGCCGTCAGGTTACGGCCCGGCAGCGGCGCCGCGTCCTTGATGAAGGAGGTGTGGCTGAAGGCCAGCTCGTTCGTCAGGTTGTTCACCCGCGCATAGAACTGGGCCGGCAGCTTGCCGATCCGGGTCGTGTAGTGGGTGCCGATGTTGAGCATGTTGTAGCCGCCGGTTTCGCCCTCGTACCGGGCAACGTCGTCCTGGCGGCCGACGCGCACCAGCTCCACCATGCCGTGCCAGGATTGCCAGTCGGCGTTGAACTTCGCGCCGATGCGGTGCGGCGGGATGCGCGGGATGTTGCGGTTGGCGCCGTCGTCGAAGCGGGCGCGCACCAGGTCGCCGAACAGGGTGGCGCTGTACGTTGTCGAGAACTTGTGGCGCACCTCGCCTTCCAGGCCGGTGAAGGTGGCGTCGCGCTGGGCGTACTCGACCAGCTGGAAGCCTTCATGGTTGTCCAGCGTATTCGCATAGATGTAGTTCTTCACGCGGTTGTGGAAGGCGCTGACCGAGAAGGTGGTGGCGCCGGCGAACTTGCGCAGCGTGAGGTCGACGTTGTTCGAGGTTTCCTTGCTCAGGTTCTCGTTGCCGAGCTCATAGGTGCTGGTCGCCAGGTGCACGCCGTCGGCGTACAGTTCCTCGGCGGTCGGCAGGCGGTGGCTGCGCGAGACCGAGGCGCGCAGCGAATACTGCGGGCTGAACTTCCAGACCGCGCCGGCCGCCAGCGACGTGGCGCGGGCGTCGGTGTCGCGCCGGGTGGCGCTGTCGACCTTGATGTCCTGCCACTCGTGGCGGGCCGCCGCCTCGAAGCGCCAGTCATTCCACTTGTATTCCTCGGTGACGAACACGCCGTGTTTCTTCGTGACGGTGGCAGGGACGTAGGCTTCGTCGCCGACCGTGCTGAAGTCGCGGCGGCTGGTCTGGGCGCCGACCACGCCGCGCCAGCCGGCCAGCGGCTTGTGCTCGAGTTCGACGCGGCCGTCGTGGGCGCGGTTGTTGAAGCTGGTGGCGACGATGCCGTCCTCGAGCTCGTCGTGGCGGTAATCGGTGAGCGAGGCGCGCATGCGGACCTTGCTGAAGCCGGGAAGCGGATCGCGGTATTCGCCGCGCACGTCCCAGCGCTCGCTGTCGAGCTTCACGACCGGCACCTCGCCTTCCTCGTGTTCGTGCTCATGGTCGTGGTCGTGGCCCTCGTGCCCCGCTTCGTCGTGGCCGCCGCAGTGCAGGTGGTCGCCGTGCGGATGGCAGGAACCGAATTCGTGGTGGTGGCCCGGGATGCCGTATTCGGTCTGCTCCCTGGTATAGGCCGCGCCGATGAAGCCGCGCTCGCCGATCCAGGACAGGCCGACGCTGCCGGTCTGGGTATCCTTGAAGCTGCCGGCCACGCGGCCGCCCTCTTCCCAACCGCTGCCGACGCGGTAGGCGCCGGCATCGCGCTTGACGCCCTCGAGGTGGACCGCGACATTGCCCGCGCCACCGGTCAGCTCGAAGGCGCCGGTCTTCTCGCGCGCCACCGTGTTGGCGCGCAGCTCCATCGAGCCTTCGACCGGCTGTTCCGGCATCGCGGTCGGGATCTTGCGGTCGAGGATGTTAACCACGCCGCCGACCGCGCCGCCGCCATAGGCCAGCGCCGACGGGCCGCGCAGCACTTCGATGCGCTCGGCCAGCACCGGTTCGAAAGCGACCGCGTGGTCGGGGCTGATGGTCGAGGCGTCCTGCACTTCGGCGCCGTCGGACAGGATCTTCACGCGCGGGCCGTCCATGCCGCGGATCACCGGGCGGCTGGCGCCGGCGCCGAAATGGCTGGAGGTGATGCCGGGCTGGCTGCCCAGGGTCTCGCCGAGCGTCGATTCGCGTGCCCGCACCAGTTCGCCGCCGCCGAGCGAGGTCACCGGCGTGACCATGTCGTCGCCGACCAGGCCCAGCGCGCTGGCCGAGATCACCACGGTCGGGATGCTGTCCGGGTCGGCGTGCAGGCGGGAAGCGTCGGCCTGGGCTTGGGTCTGGGCATGGGCCGCCAGCGGGCTGAAGGCCAGCAGGATGGACAGCGTGAGCGGCGTGGGTTTGCAGGCGAAGTCGTGCATGGGACGGGTTCCTTATCGGATGGCGGTTCGTTCTTGTTGGGAGGGCCAAGGCTGGCTGAGCTAATTATAATGAGAATTCAGTATCATTAAAAGATGAGAATTCAAAATCATTAGCGAAAGACCGACGAGATCGGGCGCGCGGGAAGGATGCAGGCGGAAGATGGGAAGGAAGCGGGCAGGAAGCGGGCAGGAAGCGGGCAGGAAGCGGATGAAGACGGTGGGCGGCGCGGCGCCGCCCGGGGAGCGCCGTCGTCCTTATGCGCGGCGCCTGCGCAGCGCCGCAAGGGCGAGCAGGCCGAGGCCGCCCAGGGCGAGCGTGCCCGGTTCCGGCACCTTGAACAGGTTCAGGACGTGGTCGTCGAAGAAGCTGTCGAGGTCATGGCCGAAGTGGCGCACGAAGTGCATTGTGTAGTCGACCGAGAAGGCCGAGGCCGGCACGTCGAACCAGCCGCGGTACTCCTGCCAGACGCCGTCGTGGGAGTCGAGCACCGTGCTGGCGGCGACGCCGAGGATGCTGCCGTCGAGCGCGCGCCAGGTCAGCGACACGTAGCCGTTGTCGCTCGGCGTGCCCTGGTCCAGCCCCTGCTGCCAGAACGACAGTTGCAGGCGGCGCGGCGCGCTGCCGCCGCCCAGCGCCACGTTCTGGGTCAGCGAACCGAGCGCGCCGCGTCCGCCGAGGAACATGGTCACGCCGCCGTGCGGATCGATGCCGGGATCGAAGCGGCCGTCGTCGATCGTCGGGTTCGCATCGCCGCCGGCGGTCCAGCCGGCCAGGCTGCCGTCTTCGGCGCCGCCGTTGACGAGCAGGTTGGCATGGGCGGAAGCGGCAAGGAACAGCGACGCGAGGGCAAATGCAAGTTTCGAACGCATGGGGAGGACAGGAAAGGAATGAAAGGGCCAGACCTTAACAGCTCCCTTTCCTGTCGACAAGCTTGAGCACGACAGGACCTGTCTCAGCCCTGCCGGCTCCACCCCGACACGATGATCGCCATGCCGCCCAGGGCGATCGCGGCGCCCGCCCAATCCAGGCGCGTCAGTTCGATGCCGTCGACGAAGCGCAGCCAGGCCAGGGCGGTGGCGACGTACACGCCGCCATAGGCCGCGTAGACGCGGCCGCTGGCCGCCGGATGCAGGCTCAAGAGCCAGACGAAGAGCGCCAGGCTGGCGGCGGCCGGCAGCAGCAGCCATGCGGAACCGCCCTTGCGCAGCCAGAGGTAGGGAAGGAAACAGCCGACGATTTCGGCAATCGCGGTCGCGACGAACAGCAGTGCGGTTTTCAGGATCATGGATCGGAAGGGGGAGCAACCAGGCCGGTTGCGTTGCCAATGTGCAAAGGGAACGGCATTGTGCCATACCCGCCGCGCGCCGTGCCGAGCAGCGGGCGCGGGCGCGACCTCAGGTAGGTGGCCAGGCGCTGCGCTCCGGGCAGGACCGCGCGAAGCCCGGCGCCGGGCGCAACGGCGCCGGCGCGGCGGGTGCGGCGTCCATCCCCTTACCTGTCGGCATCGGCATGGCGGCGTGCGTCCGGCGCGGCGTTCGCGCTATCGCCCCTCGTCCCGGAGTTCCTTGCTGAGGAAATAGTTGAGCGTGGTGCGGATCACCGCGATCGCGGCCAGCTTGCCGATCCGGTCCCAGGTCGGCGCCACCGCTGTCGAGAGGATGTCGGCGGCCAGCTGCAGCTCGAGCGCCAGCGTCAGATAGCGCGTGAACGCCAGGCGGATCGGCGTGAAGCCGCCGCCATCGCGCCCGAACACGTGGCGCGCCAGCGACGCCACCACCAGCACCAGGCCGGCCGCGATCACCGCGGCGCCCAGCGCCTCGACCATCAGGCGCAGCCACTCGACGCACGACTGGACCTGCTCTTCGACCTCCTGGAACACGCAAGTCTCCCCCTCAGCGGCGGAACGGGCAGGCAGAAAGCATATCGCCGGCAGGAGCCGGCGATATCGACGTTATATGGAGGCGAGGACGGGAGTCGAACCACGTCTGGACGGCTTTGCAGGCCGCTGCATGACCGCTTTGCTACCTCGCCAGACTTCATGGTACGACTGCTGGGCTGGCTGAGCGCTGAGGAAGATCAAGCAGAGGCGAGCTCTTCGTTCGATCCGGGTGCGCGAGCGCCCTGCCGATGCGCAGGACGCCAGCTCCGACGTCTTCAGCCGAAGGGCCAGGTCACGATGCGCTTCACGTGCAGTACCGAGCGCAGCGCGACGTAGCCGATCGCGAAGCCGAAGGCCAGCAGGCTGCGCGCGTCGTGCAGGACGGCCAGGAACAGGCCGCCGACGGTGGCGCCGGCGACCAGCACCATCAGCCACAGCTCGATACTGAAGAAAAACGGGGAGGCGTCACGCCAGACGCGCAGGGTGAGCGCGCAGGCTTGCTTGAGGGTGTCGATGTCGCGGCGGGTGATCATTTTGGAAATCTTGCATGAGGCCCAGAATGAAAATAGCCCAAACGACGTTGGGCTATTTTGAACATCTATTCTGGAGGCGAGGACGGGAGTCGAACCCGTCTAGACGGCTTTGCAGGCCGCTGCATAACCGCTTTGCTACCTCGCCAGAGTATATGGTACTACTGCTGAGCTGGCGGGTTATAAGCCAAATCAACACGAGAAGGCAGCCTTCTCTGAATTCTGGAGCGGGAGAAGAGTCTCGAACTCTCGACCTCAACCTTGGCAAGGTTGCGC
>NZ_DAMCPG010000006.1:46383-106136 GCF_032106685.1 Massilia sp. | reverse complement strand
ACTCTCGACCTCAACCTTGGCAAGGTTGCGCTCTACCAACTGAGCTACTCCCGCATTCTGGAGACACGCATTATCGCAGAAATCGTTTCAACTTCCAAGACAACTTGTTACTACCGTTTATTGCTTTTTATTGCTTCGACACCAACGCAAACTCTGGAGCGGGAGAAGAGTCTCGAACTCTCGACCTCAACCTTGGCAAGGTTGCGCTCTACCAACTGAGCTACTCCCGCTTTGTCTTTCGTTTGCTGCGTTGTCATTCGCAACAGGCAAGCATTATAGACTATCTGAACCGGACGTCAAGGATGACGAAGAAGTAATCTTACATATTTCCACTTTTTTCCTTGATCAGCGGCCACGCACGGCGCAGGTAGTAGAACATCGACCATACCGTCAGCACGCCGGCGATCCAGAGGAAGAGCTGGCCCCAGTAGTGCAGGTCCAGGCCGAACAGCGGATCGTGGAACAGTAGCATCGGGATCGCGGCCATCTGGGCGGCGGTCTTCACCTTCCCCAGCGAGCTGACGGCCACCGACTTGCGCGCGCCGATTTCCGCCATCCATTCGCGCAGCGCCGAGATCGTGATCTCGCGGCCGATGATGATAAAGGCGATGATGGCGTCGACGCGGTCGAGCTGGATCAGCACCAGCAGCGCGCCGGTGACCATCAGCTTGTCCGCGACCGGATCGAGGAAGGCGCCGAAGGCCGAGGTCTCGTTCCAGCGCCGCGCCAGGAAGCCGTCGAACCAGTCCGTGACCGCGGCGACGATGAAGACCAGGGTCGCGGCCAGGTTGCGGTCCGCGACGGGAAGCCAGTGGGTGGGAAGGTAGTAGACGCCGACAACCAGGGGGATGAGTGCTACACGTAACCAGGTCAAGAGAATCGGGATGTTAAAAGGCATAAAAGGCGCGAACCGGCTTACCGTTAAAAAAGCGTGCGCCGCTAGTCTACATGGGTATTGCAAATAGGACTAGTTGAGCTCGGCAGTAATGGGTGAAGCGACGGGCGCCGGAGCGGCTTTTCGTAGGGTGGGCGGCTACACCCGTATGACGACATGAACGCGGCCGGCGCGCCGCCCACGCGTTCAACGGTGCGTGAAACGACGAGGCCGATCCGGCGTCGCCGGAACGCGTGGGCGGCGCGCCGGTCACGTGGATTTCACGCGGGCCTGCCGAGCCGCCCACCCTACGCGCGTCGGTCGGCGCCCCGGCAGACCGAATACGCAAGCATCCGGACCGGTTACGGCCGGCTCAGTGCAGCTGCCGATAAATTTCTTCCGCCAGCGCAGTCGAGATCCCTTCGACCTGGCACAGGTCTTCGACGCTCGCATCGATCACGCCGCGCAGGCCGCCGAAGCGGGCCAGCAGGCGCTGGCGGCGCTTGGCGCCGATGCCTTCGATTTCCTCGAGGCGCGAGGCCTGGCGCGCCTTGGCGCGCTTGGCGCGCATGCCGGTGATCGCGAAGCGGTGCGCTTCGTCGCGGATCAGGGCGACCAGCATCAGCGCGGCCGATTCCTTGCCGAGCTCCTGTGGCGCACGGCCGTCGGCGAAGATCAGCGTTTCCAGGCCGACCCGGCGCCCTTCCCCTTTCGCCACGCCGACGATCAGGCCGATGTCGAGGCCGAGCTCGGAGAACACCTGGCGCGCCATTTCGACCTGGCCCTTGCCGCCGTCGACCAGCACGACGTCGGGCATGACGCCGTCGCCGCTGGCGACTTTCTCGTAGCGGCGCGTCAGGACCTGGCGCATCGCCGCATAATCGTCGCCCGGCGTGATGCCGTTGATGTTGAAGCGCCGGTACTCCGAATTCTGCATCGTGTGGTGGTGGAAGACCACGCAGGACGCCTGGGTCGCTTCCCCCGCCGTGTGGCTGATGTCGAAACACTCGATGCGCAGGGTATCGAGGTCGGTCGCGTCCAGCGACAAGGTTTCAGCCAGGGCGCGAGTGCGCGACTGCTGCGACCCTTGTTCAGACAGCAGGCGCGCCAGGGAAATCTCGGCCCCCTTTTGAGCGAGCTCAAGCCATTGGCGGCGCTGGCCCTGGGGCTGGAAGATCAGGTTGATGCGGTGCCCGCACTGCTCGGTCAGGGCCACCATCAGTTCCGGCTGGTCGAACTCGATGTTCAGGATCAGGCAGTTCGGGATGAACTTGTCGGTGTAGTGCTGGACCAGGAAGGCGGCCAGCACTTCGCATTCGATCGACTGCTCCGCGATCGCCTCGCCGACCTGGGTCGGGAAGTAGGCGCGGTCGCCCAGGTGGCGCCCGCCGCGCACCATGGCCAGGTTGACGCAGGCGCGCCCGCCCTGCACCACCACGGCGATGATGTCGACGTCGGCGTCGCCCGTCGTTTCCATGCTCTGCTGGTGCAGCACGCGCGAGAGCGACTGGATCTGGTTGCGCACGCCGGCCGCCTGCTCGAACATCAGCTTCTCGGCGAAGCCGTGCATCTTGGCCTGCAGGTCTTCCATCACCTCGGTCTGGCGCCCGCGCAGGAATTTCGCCGCGTTCTCCACGTCGACCCGGTATTCGTCCTTGTCGATCAGGTTCACGCAGGGGCCGCTGCAGCGGCCGATCTGGTGCAGCAGGCAGGGCCGGGTGCGGTTGGCGTACACGCTGTCCTCGCAGGTGCGCAGCATGAACACCTTCTGCAGGATCTGGATCGACTCCTTGACCGCCCAGGCGCTGGGGAAAGGACCGAAGTACTGGCTCTTCTTGTCGAGGGCGCCGCGGTAGTAGGCCATGCGCGGAAAGTCGCCGCCCGTGATCTTCAGGTAGGGATAGGACTTGTCGTCGCGAAACAGGATGTTGTAGCGGGGTTTCAGCGCCTTGATCAGGTTGTTTTCCAGGATCAGGGCTTCGGCCTCGCTGTGGGTGACCGTCGTTTCCAGGTGCGCGATCTGCGAGACCATCATCGCAATGCGCGGGCTCGACAGGTTCTTCTGGAAGTAGCTCGAGACGCGGTTCTTCAGGTTGCGCGCCTTGCCGACGTAGAGCACGTTCTGGTTGGCGTCGAAGTAGCGGTACACGCCCGGCAGGCCGGGCAGCCTGGCGACGGTGGCCAGCACCTGCTCGCGCGCGTCGGCGCTGGGCTGCACCGGACCGGCCGCGTCATTCCTCAGGGTCGTCGTCAGTTCTTCCTTCATGGCTTGCCGCGCGTCGGGACGCGGGCGCGCCGCATCGCTGCCGGCGCCGCGGGCGCGCGCCGGCTTGTCCGCGACCGGATGCGGAGCCGGCAGGGCGGCGCCGCTGGCGGCCACGTAGGTCACCGGCGCTTCCGCTACCTTGTTGGCGTTGTCGGGTGCCGGGTTGTCCGGCGCTTCGGAGGATGGCACTTCCTTGGTCACTGGGTTCGCTTGCGTGGTGTGGTTCAGGTCTGGCTTCAGGTCTGCCCGTCGCGGGTGACGATGACGAAGGCGACGCCGTAGTCGGCTTCGTCGCTGATCGTCACCTGGGCGGACAATCGATTACTGCGCATGAATTCTTCCAGGGCGCCGCTGCAGACGATCACCGGCTTGCCGCTCGGGTCGTTGAGCATCTGCGCCGAGCGCCAGGTCATGGGCATGCGCATGCCCAGGCCAATGGCTTTCGAAAACGCTTCCTTGGCCGAGAAGCGGGTGGCCAGGAAACGCAGGCCGCGCACCGCGCTGCGCGCGCGGCGGGCGTGGTATTTCTCCAGCTCCTGGGGCCCCAGGATCTTCTCGGCGAAGCGCTCGCCGCTGCGTGCGAGCGCCGCCTCGACACGCGAGATCTGGACGATGTCGGTGCCGATGCCGTAGATCATCTGGCCCCCTCCCTCACTGCGCCGCCAGGCGCACGCCGAGGCGCGCCGCGACCATGATCGCCTTCATCTCGCGCACCGCGTTTTCCCAGCCGGCGAACAGCGCATGGGCGACGATCGCGTGGCCGATGTTCAACTCGGCGATGTCCTCCATGGCGGCGATCGGCTGCACGTTGGTGTAGTGCAGGCCATGGCCGGCATTGACCACCAGGCCGTGCTTGACGCCGGCGGCGACGCCGGCCTTGATGCGCTCGATCTCGCGCGCTGCTTCCGCGCCTTCGGCCTCGGCATAGCGGCCGGTATGCAGCTCGATCACGGTGGCGCCGGCCTTCGCGGCGGCCGCGATCTGGGCTTCGTCGGCGTCGATGAAGAGCGAGACGCGGATGCCCTCGCCTTTCAGCTGCTTGACGGCGGCTTCGACCTCGTCGAAGTAGCGGATCACGTCCAGCCCGCCTTCGGTCGTCACTTCCTCGCGCCGCTCGGGCACCAGGCAGACGTCCTGGGGTTTCACCAGGCAGGCGAAGTCGATCATCTCCTTCGTGACCGCCGCTTCCAGGTTCATGCGCGTGGCCAGTTGCGGGCGGATCGCCAGCACGTCGGCATCCTTGATGTGGCGGCGGTCCTCGCGCAGGTGCAGCGTGATCAGGTCGGCGCCGGCCTGCTCGGCCAGCAGCGCGGCGCGCAGCGGGTCGGGGTAGACGGTGCCGCGCGCATTGCGCACGGTGGCGACGTGGTCGATGTTCACGCCCAGGTCGATGACGGGGCCGACGGGTTCGAGGAAGCTCATGAGTGCCCTTTTCTTATAACTGCATCAAATCAATCAAAATCTGCCGGGTATTCAGCGGCGCGCCGCCCAAGTGGTGGGCCAGCAGGAAACGCATCAACTGCTTGCTCTGGGCCTGGGTTGCCGGATCGGCATAATCCTCGCGCTCCATGTCGAGCAGGGTCTTGCCGGATACCACCGGCCAGACATCGGATACCCGCGCCTCGCGCGCGCCCCGTTCCGGGTCGACCACGTAGCTGGCATCGGCCGCGACCGGTTCGCGCGTGGTGGTCGAGCGGGCGAGATCGGCTGCGACGCCCGTTTCCTTAAGTAAGGCCCTTTCGAATTTTCGCAAGACGATTTGTGCAGGTTCGTCGTGCGCCAGTTCGTTGAGCGTGGAAACGTAGTGGTCGAACAGGACGCGGTGGGCGTCGTCGCGGGCGAGCAGCTTGACCAATAATTCGTTCAGGTAGAAGCCGCACAGCAGGGCCGTGCGCTCCAGCGGCAGCATGCCGCCGACCCATTCGGCGTCGATCAGGGTGCGCAATTCGGACTTGCCGCTCCACGATACCGACAGCGGCTGGAAGGTCTGCAGCACCCCGCGCAGCTTCGACAGCGGCCGTTTCGCGCCCTTGGCCACGACCGCGATGCGGCCATGGTCGCGCGTGAACAGGTCGACGATGAGGCTGGTTTCCTTGTAGGGATAGCTGTGCAGCACGAAGGCGGGCTGGCCGCTGACGCGGGTTTCGCGTACGGGAGTGCGGCTGCGGCGCGGTGCCGCAGGTGCGGGCGGCACTGGCGCCGGCGCGGGCACCACGGGTGTGGGCGCCACAGCCACCGGGGCAGCATACGGCGCGCCGGCCTCCGCCACCTGCGGCGCCGGCGGATCGGCCGCCAGGATCGGGGCTTCCTGCATGTCGGTCAGCCTGACCTCGGCTTCCGGCAGCGCTGCGGGGTCGGGATGGGGCTGGTCGTGGCGCGTCATGCGTGGTGGGCGAACCGGCGGCGCTTACTCGTAGCCGTAGGCGCGCAGGCCCGCTTCGTTGTCGGCCCAGCCGGACTTGACCTTGACCCAGATCTCCAGGTAGACGGGGCCGCCAAAGAGCTTTTCCATGTCCAGGCGCGACTGGGTCGAGATTTCCTTCAGGCGCGCCCCCTTGTTACCGATGATCATCGATTTGTGGGTGTCGCGCTCGACCAGGATGGCGGCGAAGATGCGGCGCAGGTTGCCTTCCTGCTGGAATTGCTCGATCAGCACGGTACTGGTGTAGGGCAGTTCGTCGCCCAGCAGGCGGAACACTTTCTCGCGCACGATCTCGGCGGCAAGGAATTTCTCGCTGCGGTCGGTGATGTCGTCCGGCCCGAAGACCGGCGGGTTTTCCGGCAAGTGGTTGCGGATCTCGCGCTCGAGGGCGTCGACCTGGAAGCGCAGCTTGGCCGAGACCGGCACGATGGCCGTGAAGTCGCGCAAGGACGCCACCTTCTGCGCGAACGGCATCAGGGTCGCCTTGTCTTTCATGCGGTCCGACTTGTTGATCACCAGGATCACCGGCACGTTCTTCGGCAGCAGGTCGAGCACCTGCTGGTCGGCCGGGCCGAAAGTGCCGGCCTCGACCAGGAAGAGGACGACGTCGGACGCGGTCAGCGTGTTCGAGACCGTCTTGTTCAGGGTCTTGTTCAGCGCGTTCGCATGACGGGTCTGGAAGCCCGGCGTATCGACGTAGATGTACTGGGCGTCGTCGTGGGTCTGGATGCCGGTGATGCGGTGGCGCGTGGTCTGGGCCTTGCGCGAGGTGATCGAGACCTTGGCGCCGATCAGCACGTTCATCAGCGTCGACTTGCCGACGTTCGGGCGGCCGACAATCGCGATGTAGCCGCAGCGGAAGTTCTCGGGAGTGCCGCCGGTGCTGCCGGTGGCGTCGCTATCGTGGTGATCGTCGTGTGGGAGTTCGGTGTTCATGCTGATTGCTTAGGCTTGTTTGGAGGGGGCGCCGTCGTCGGCGCCCTCGCCCTGGATGGTGGCGATGCCGGCCAGTTTCAACTGGGCGGCACGCGGCTTGGGTTTGCGGCCGGCGGCCGGCGTCTTGCGCAGCGCCTGCTCGGCCATGTCGAGCGCGGCGCGCGCGGCGGCCTGCTCGCCGGCGCGGCGGCTGCCGCCGCGGCCGAACACCTGGATGCCGAGTTTCGGCACCAGGCACTCGATCTCGAACTCCTGGCTGTGGGCGGCGCCATGGGTGGCGATCACGTTATAGGTCGGCAGGGAGATCTTGCGGCTTTGCAGGAATTCCTGCAGCAGGGTCTTGGCGTCCTTGCCCAGCGTGCGCGGGTCGACCGTGTCCAGCAGCGGAATGTAGAAGGCGCGGATCACGTCGCGCGCGGCGTCGAAGCCGGTGTCGAGGAAGATCGCGCCCAGCAGGGCCTCGAGGGTGTCGGCCAGGATCGATGGGCGGCGGAAACCGCCCGACTTCAGTTCGCCCTCCCCCAGGCGCAGGAATTGCGACAGCTCCAGCTTCTGGGCGATCTCGTACAGCGATTGCTGTTTCACCAGGTTGGCGCGCAGGCGCGACAGGTCGCCCTCGTCGAGGTTGTTGAAACGCTCGTAGAGGATGGAGGCGACCACGCAGTTGAGGATCGAATCGCCCAGGAATTCGAGGCGCTCGTTATGCAAGCTGCTGTGGCTACGATGGGTCAGGGCCTGCTGCAACAGGCCACTGTCCCGAAACGTGTAACCTAGGCGAGTTTGCAATAACTGAAGATTCATTGTCGTTGTTTTCGTAGTACGGGTCGGCGGATGTGTCAAAAAAAAGCCTGAAGCCGGAACGACGCCACGGCGGCATTCCGGCTTCCATCCCTGCGCATTCCCGAGGTTGTCCGCCCGGGGCTGTCCAGCCCCGTTCGGCATCGTGCTCAGTCGGCGCTGGCGGCCACCACGCCGCTCGGGTCGGTGGTGCCGTCGTAGTCGATCACAATGCTGGCATTGTCGGTCAGCGCTATGCGTTTCTGGTAGGCGAAGCTGATTTCAGGCTCGCCGCCGTCCTTGCTGATGATGAGGTCGCGTCCACGCAGGGACGTGACGTTGTTGATGTCGGCAAACCGGTCGAACGCTTTCTGCATCTCGGCCACGCTGCCGCCCTCTTCCTTCACTCGGCCGATGCCGTCCTTGATCGAGCGGTATTCCAGCCACGACGGAATCACCTTGATGGCGAGCACCGCGGCCAGTCCGACGACGACCAGTCCCAGGATCAGGCCGGTGAGCGACATGCCCGCTTGCCTGCCAAACGTAAGGTATTTCCGGTGCTGCATCCTGCTTCCTCCGAGCTTGCGGTCCAGGCAGGCCTTACTTGATGCCGCCGATCCGCTTCGGATCACCGAAGTTCATCCACACCAGGAAAGCCTTGCCGACGATATTCTTGTCCGGCACAAAACCCCAGTAGCGGCTGTCCGCGCTGTTGTCGCGGTTGTCGCCCATCATGAAGTAGTTGCCTTCTGGTACGATACAGGTAAATTTGTCGTACGAATAGTCGCAGGCCTCGCGCTGCGGGAAGTTCTCCACGTTCTCCAGGTTGAACGAGCGTGCCGGATCGCTGTTCAGGATACGGTGCTCGCTGCCCGGCAGCTTTTCGATGAACTGCTTGTGGTAGACCGGCCGCTCGTCGTCGAGGTAATCGTCGAGCGGGGTGTACTCCACCGGCTTGCCGTTCACCGTCAGGCGCTTGTTCTCGTAGGTGATTTTATCACCGGGCACACCAATGACGCGCTTGATGTAGTCCTGGCTCATGTCCTTCGGGTACTTGAACACCATGACGTCGCCGCGCTGCGGGTCGTTCAGCTCGATGATCTTCTTGTTGATGATCGGCAGCCGGATGCCGTAGGTGTACTTGTTCACTAGGATCAGGTCGCCCACCAGCAGGGTCGGCACCATCGAGCTCGACGGGATCTTGAACGGTTCCCACAGGAAGGAACGCAGGACGAACACCAAGGCGATCACCGGGAAGAAGCTGCCCGAGTACTCGACCCAGGTCGGCTGGCGCAAATGGGCCTGCTCGATCGCGGCGCGGTTGCCGTTGCTGTCGACCTTGATGCCTTCCGCCTGCAGCTTGGCGTTGCGGGCGTCGTACTCGGCCAGGGCGGCGTCGGCCGCGGCGCGGCGCTTCTTGGCGAGGACGAAGGTGTCCAGGCACCAGATGATGCCCGTGACCACCATGAGCACGAACAGGATGAGCGCGAAATTCCCCAGGATCGGTTGCAGGTTCATTTATCTTCCACTTGAAGGATGGCGAGGAAGGCTTCCTGTGGAATCTCCACCGAGCCGACCTGTTTCATGCGTTTCTTACCAGCTTTTTGTTTCTCAAGCAGTTTCTTCTTCCGGCTGATGTCGCCGCCGTAGCACTTCGCCAGCACGTTCTTGCGCATCGCCTTGACGTTCTCGCGCGAGATGATGGTCGCGCCGATCGCGGCCTGGATCGCCACGTCGAACATCTGGCGCGGGATCAGTTCGCGCATCTTGGCCGCGACCTGGCGCCCGCGGTAAGGCGCGTTGGCGCGGTGCACGATGATCGCCAGCGCATCGACCTTCTCGCTGTTGATCAGCATGTCGACCTTGACCACGTCGGCGGCGCGGTTTTCCTTGAACTCGTAGTCCATCGAGGCGTAGCCGCGCGAGGTCGACTTCAGGCGATCGAAGAAGTCGAGCACGATCTCGGCCATCGGGATCTCGTAGACCAGCTTGACCTGGCGGCCATGGTAGGCCATGTCCATCTGCACGCCGCGCTTGCCGTTACACAGCGTCATCACCGAGCCGACGTATTCCTGCGGCATGTAGAGATTCACGGTGACGATCGGCTCGCGGATCTCGTTGATCTTCGACGGTTCCGGCATCTTCGACGGGTTGTCGACGCGGATCTGGGTGCCGTCGCGCATCTCGACCTCGTACACCACGGTCGGCGCCGTGGTGATCAGGTCCATGTCGAATTCGCGTTCCAGGCGTTCCTGCACGATCTCCATGTGCAGGAGGCCGAGGAAGCCGCAGCGGAAGCCGAAGCCCAGCGCCTGCGACACTTCCGGCTCGTACATCAGGGCGGCGTCGTTCAGCTTCAGCTTTTCCAGCGAGTCGCGCAGGGCGTCGTACTGGTTGGCCTCGACCGGGAACAGGCCGGCGAACACCTGCGGCTGGACTTCCTTGAAGCCCGGCAGCGGCGCGGGGGCCGGCTTGTTGGCCAGGGTCACGGTATCGCCCACCTTGGCGGCGGTCAGCTCCTTGATGCCGGCGATGATGAAGCCCACCTGGCCCGCCGACAGTTCCGGCAGCGAGACCGAACGCGGCGTGAAGATGCCGATGTTCTCGACCAGCTGCTGGGAGCCGGTTGCCATCAGCAGGATCTTGTCCTTCGGGCGCAGGGTGCCGTTCACCACGCGCACCAGCATGACGACGCCGACATACGGGTCGTACCAGGAGTCGACGATCAGCGCCTGCAGCGGCGCTTCCGGGTCGCCCTTGGGCGGCGGCACGCGCTTGATCAGGTCTTCCAGCACGTCCTCCACGCCCAGGCCGGTCTTGGCCGAGCAGGTCGTCGCTTCCGACGCGTCGATGCCGATCACGTCCTCGATTTCCTTCTTGGCGTTGTCCGGGTCGGCGTGCGGCAGGTCGATCTTGTTCAGGATCGGCACCACTTCCACGCCCAGGTCGAGCGCGGTATAGCAGTTGGCGACGGTCTGGGCTTCCACGCCCTGGGAGGCGTCGACCACCAGCAGCGCGCCTTCGCAGGCCGACAGCGAGCGCGAGACTTCATAGCTGAAGTCGACGTGGCCCGGGGTGTCGATCAGGTTCAGGTTGTAGGTCTGGCCGTCGCGCGCCTTGTACTGCAGGGCGGCGGTCTGCGCCTTGATGGTAATGCCGCGCTCGCGCTCCAGGTCCATCGAGTCGAGCACCTGCGCGTCCATTTCGCGGTCCGACAGGCCACCGCACAACTGGATGATGCGGTCGGCCAGGGTCGATTTGCCGTGGTCGATGTGGGCGATGATGGAGAAGTTACGTATGTTGTTCATTAACAATGCTCAAAACCAAAAAAGGCGAGGCAGGCGGCCACGCGGCGACCGGCGCCGCAAGATGCCAGCGCAATACAAAAAAAGCGCCCCATGCGGACTGGTCCGTCCCCAGGCGAGCGCCTTATCGCAAGGTGGGAAGCTGATGTGCGATTGACAGAAGCTTTTCCAAACCAGGCATTTTACCGGATTTCAGGGTAGAAAGCCCGGTTTCTGTAGGGTGGGCACTCCGTGCCCACGCGTGACGCTCGCATTTCCACGGCGCCTTTCAGGGATCGGCCGCCTGGATAGTGCAAATCGTCGGGTGGGCACCCCGTGTCCACGCGGAAGCTGGCGGTTTGTTGGCGCGATAAACGCCTGACCGGAAGCGTGCTTGCGACGGCGTTTCGGGCCTGGCCGCGAGCTCCCGTTCGATTTGCAGCCGCATCCGGCCGCGCTCCAGCGCTGAATCTGCGCCGGCGTTCGCGTGGGCACGGGGCGCCCACCCTACGGTCCCGGCTGCGTGAAATTGTATGCAACCGCCTGGATGGATGCGGACCTTACGCCCCCATGGCGATCGGCTGGTAGCGCTCGACGTAACGCCGCACCGCCGCCTCGTCGAGGAAGTAGTGGCACAACTCCGGCTCGGCCAGGTCGCCGAACAGCACCGGCACCAGCTCGTCGAAGCGGGCGACCAGCGCCGGGTCGGCATCGACGTCGATCACGTCGACCTCGAAGGGCCGCCCCGGCGCCTCCAGCCTGCGCAGCGCCGCCAGCATGTCTTCGCACAAGTGGCACCAGCTGCGCGAGTACAGCGTGAAAGGAATCACTTGGTCGCCGCCGGCTTGATGACGAGGTATTGCGTGATGGTCTCGCGCCGCACCAGCACCGCCACGCTCTTCTTCGGATCGAGCTTGCCGGCCAGGGCGTTGAACTGGGCCGCGTCCTTGATCTCGACGTTGTTCATCTGCAGGATCAGGTCGCCCGCGCGCACGCCGGCCATGGCCGCCCTGCCCTCGCTCGCGTCGACCAGCACGCCGCCCTCGATGCGCAGCTCGCGGCGCTGCTCGGGCGTCAGGTTCGACACGTGCAGGCCGAGCGCGTTCGGCGCCGGGCCCGGGGCGGGCTTGTTCGACTGCGGCTTGTTGGCGGCCGCCTTCTCGTCTTCCAGCTCGACGATGGTGACCGGCACGTCGAGCTGGGCGCCGCGGCGCCAGACGGTGACGGCGGCCTTGGTGCCGACCTTGCTGGCGCCCACCAGGCGCGGCAGGTCGCGCGTGGTTTCGATCGGCTGGCCGTTGTAGCGCAGGATGATGTCGCCGACCTTGATGCCGCCCTTCTCGGCCGGGCCGCCCGGCTCGACCATCGAGACCTCGGCGCCGCGCGCCTTGCCCAGGCCGAGCGACTCGGCCACATCCTTCGTGACTTCGCTGATCTGCACGCCCAGGCGCCCGCGCGTGACGCGGCCGGTCTTCTTGAGCTGGTCGGCGACGCGCATCACTTCGTCGATCGGCACCGCGAACGAGATGCCGTTGTAGGCGCCCGAGAGCGTGGCGATCTGCGAGTTGATGCCGATGACTTCGCCGCGCATGTTGATCAGGGGGCCGCCCGAGTTGCCCGGGTTGACCGCGACGTCGCTCTGGATCAGCGGCAGGAAATCGCCGGTGTCGCGCGACTTGGCCGAGATGATGCCGGCGGTCACGGTATTGTCGAGGTTGAAGGGCGAACCGATCGCGATCACCCATTCGCCGACGCGGATCTTGCTCGAGTCCCCGGTGCGCAGGTAAGGCAGGTTGGTGGCGCCCACCTTCAGCAGGGCGACGTCGGAGCGGCGGTCGGCGCCCAGCACCTTGGCCTTGAATTCGCGGCGGTCGGTCAGGGTGACGGTGACTTCGTCGGCGCCTTCGACCACGTGGGCATTGGTCAGCACGTAACCGTCGTCCGAGATGATGAAGCCGGACCCGACTCCGCGCTCGACCTCTTCTTCCTGGGGCTGCTGCGGCGCGCGCCGGCGCGGGATCGGCTGGCCGAAGAAGCGGCGCAGGAATTCCTGCATCTCTTCCTCGCCCGGACCGCCCTGCCCCAGGCGCACGCGTTCGGTGGTGCGGATGTTGACCACCGCCGGCCCGGCCTTGTCGACCAGGTCGGTAAAATCGGGCAGGCCGGTCACGACCGGGGTCGGGACGGGGGCGGCCGCATGGGCTGCGCCGGGCAGGGACAGACCGGCAGAGGCAACCAGCAGGGCCGACAGGACGACGCTCACAGTTTTGCTTGTCATGGGAATGAAGGGTCAGGTCAGGAATTGACGTTATGGTAAGCCAAAACCCGGCGCCTTGTCGCGCAGCCGCTGCGCGCACCGCGGGACGCGGAAAAGGGCGTCGCGCTCGTGGGCAAGCGAAGCCCGCGCTGACGCATCGGTCCGGCAAGAAGGCCGGAACGGGAGGGGAACAGCCTGGGTCAGGTGGACGGCGAGGACGCGGCCAGCGCCATCGGCTTGGCCAGCTCGCCCTCGTTCGCCGTGCCGCGGCGCGGGTGCATCGGCTCGGCCGCGAGGCGGGCGGCGAGCCTGGCCGAAAAACCGCCCGACAGCGGCGGCGTTCCAGCCGTGCGCAGCATATCGCCGATGAGGTGATACACTTCCCACGCGTAGCTACCGTCCGCCGTGCGCAGGGCCGCGCCGGCCAGCTCCAGGTCATCCTTCGGCAAGGCGTCGTCGCATAAAGCGGAGATGTGTTCGCGGTTTTTTTTGTGGGTATCCATCGGTAGTTCCATCACGGTAGCCGTGTGATCAAAAAATTGTGCAAGGTGTTGGTGCGATCATCGCTACCTACCGACGTTTATCACCCGGAAAATCAAGCAGCGGCTTCAATTTTTCGGCGATGACTTCGCGCGCCCGGAATATCCGACTGCGCACCGTGCCGATCGGGCAGGCCATCACTTCGGAGATTTCCTCGTAGCTCAAACCCTCAATTTCGCGCAGGACAATCGCCGTCCGCAATTCCAGCGGTAGCGCCTCCATCGCGGCATTGACCGTATAAGCGATCTGTTTGCTCGCCAACACCGATTCCGGGGTATTAATGTCGCGCAAACTGTCCGCATCGTCAAACGCTTCAGCACGTTCCGTGTCCGCTTCCGTCGAAGTCGGCGCGCGCCTGCCCTGTGTGACGAGAAAATTCTTTGCCGTGTTGATGCCGATTCGGTACAGCCAGGTATAAAACGCCGACTCGCCCCGAAAATGGCGCAATGCGCGAAACGCCTTGATAAACGTTTCCTGCACCACGTCTTCGGCTTCGGCGGGGTCGTGCACAAGGCGCGACACCAGCCGCATCAGCCGGCGCTGATACTTCGCCACCAACAAGTCGAACGCCTGCCGGTCACCGGCCTGGACGCGTTCGACCAGCAGTTGATCACCCTCGCGTTCTGTCGTCACTGACCGTGCCCCATAAACCGCGGCAACCCGAGGAATCGCAATAGACCTACTGCGCGTCGAATTGCCGATCTGCGGTGCTCGCTGTACGTGCGTACAACTGCGCTCCTCGATCAGCACTTCTTCCGCTCGCTACGGTTTCTTGCGATTCCTCCCATCTTAAGAGTTGGCCGCTTGCAATAAGTTCAAAGTATTTCGGAGACGCTTTCCGGTGTAACAGTTCGCCCGTATAAGGTGCCGAACGCTACCCGCAAAGCGCGGAATTCGTCGGGGGCCAGGCTGTCGCGCAATACCGGCACGACCCAGCATCGGCCGCGCGCGTCACCCAGCCGTAACAGCATCAGTTGCGGCCATAACAGGCTCCCGGGCAGCAGCGTGACGGCGGTGGCGGCGTCGATCGCAGTGCCGGCTCCCACCTTCTGTTGTACCGTCAGGCGCACCGCACCGGTTCCAGATACATCAATCCGGTGCGTCTTTGTCAGGGTGGCGCATCCGTACAGCAAGGACATCGCTGCGAGCAGGAAAAACAGTGCGCAAGGGAAGGCAAAAACCAGGTCTTCCGACAACACGCCGGCGAGGCGGAGCGCGGCGCCGAGATGGACGAGCGCGGTCACGCCGAGGCCTAGCCGCAGGCGGCGCGAAGGTGCAACGAACGCACTGATGGCGATCGCGGTCATGAGGGGAAGTGAAATACGGAACGCCTGCCGCGCGCGGGGTGCGGCAGGGTCAGGCGCCCGGCCCTGTTAGACAGGACCGGGCGGAGCAGGTTCAGACTTTACCGAAGACCAGGGTACCGTTGGTACCGCCGAATCCGAAGTTGTTCTTCACGGCATAGTTGATCGTCATATCGCGCGCGGTGTTGGCGACGAAGTCGAGATCGCAGGCCGGATCCTGGTTGAAGAGGTTGATGGTCGGCGGCGAGACCTGGTTGTGGATCGCCAGCACCGTGAACACCGACTCGAGGCCGCCGGCGCCGCCCAGCAGGTGGCCGGTCATCGACTTGGTCGAGTTGACCACCAGCTTCTTCGCGTGGTCGCCGAAGGTGCGCTTGATGCCCTGCACTTCGGCCAGGTCGCCCAGCGGCGTCGAGGTGCCGTGCGCGTTGATGTAATCCACCTGGTCGGCGTTCAGGCCGGCGTTGGCCAGCGCCGAGACCATGCAGCGGCTGGCGCCGCTGCCGTCTTCGACCGGCGCGGTGATGTGGTTCGCATCCGCGCTCATGCCGAAGCCCAGCAGCTCGGCGTAGATCTTCGCGCCGCGCGCCTTGGCGTGCTCGTATTCTTCCAGCACCAGGACGCCTGCGCCCTCGCCCAGCACGAAGCCGTCGCGGTCGCGGTCCCAGGGACGCGAAGCCGTGGCCGGATCGTCGTTGCGCGACGACAGCGCGCGTGCCGAGGCGAAACCGCCCAGGCCCAGCGGCGAGATGGTCGACTCGGCGCCGCCGGCGATCATCACGTCGGCGTCGCCATACTCGATCAGGCGGCCCGCCGCGCCGATGCAGTGCAGGCCGGTGGTGCAGGCGGTCACGATGGCCAGGTTCGGCCCGCGCAACCCGAATTTGATCGAGAGGTCGCCCGAGATCATGTTGATGATCGATGCCGGCACGAAGAACGGCGAGATGCGGCGCGGACCGCGGCCGTCATACTCTTCCTTGGTCGCTTCGATCATCGGCAGGCCGCCGATGCCCGAGCCGACGATGGCGCCGATGCGGTCGGCGTTCTCGTCGGTGACCTGGAGGCCCGAATCCTGCAAGGCCTGGATGCCGGCGGCCATGCCGTAATGGATAAAGGTATCCATGTGACGGCCTTCCTTGCCCGGCAGGTAGTCTTCGACGTTGAAGTTCTTCACCTCACCCGCAAAACGGGTCGAAAACGGCTCGGCATTGAACTTGGTAATGTTGGCAATGCCCGACTTGCCAGCCAGCGCCGCGCTCCACGCTTCGGCAACGGTGTTGCCGATAGGTGAAACGCAGCCCAGGCCGGTAATGACGACGCGGCGGTTGCGTGAACGACTCAAGCGATTCTCCCGAAAAACTTAAAACAGCTTAGGCCTTGACGTGCGCGGTTGCGTAGTCGATAGCTTGCTTGACGGTGGTGATCTTCTCAGCCTGCTCGTCAGGGATTTCCATTTCGAACTCGTCTTCCAGGGCCATCACCAGTTCAACGGTGTCCAGGGAATCAGCGCCGAGGTCGTCAACGAACGAGGACTCGATTTTGATGTCGGCTTCTGCAACACCCAGTTGCTCAGCGACGATTTTTTTAACGCGTTGTTCGATATCCGACATGTTATGGCTCCATTAGGTATGTGTTGCGGAAAGTGCGCGCATTTTATCAGGTTTGCGCGCCGAAAAACTATTTTCGGCGTCTGACGTTATTTCAGCCGAAACTTCTGCTAAAAGATGAGAATTCGCCGGGATTCGAACAGGCCCAACCGCGATGAAAGCCCTGCCTGGCGCATTTCCGCATCAATTCATGTACATGCCGCCGTTCACGTGCAGTTCGGTGCCGGTGATGTAGGCGGCGGTCGGGCCCGCGAGGAAGGCCACCGCGTGGGCGATGTCTTCCGGCTGGCCGAGGCGGCCCAGCGGGATCTGGGTCAGCAGCGCTTCGTGCTGGCCTTCGCCCAGCGCCTTGGTCATGTCGGTGTCGATGAAGCCCGGCGCCACGCAGTTGACGGTGATGTTGCGGCTGCCGATCTCGCGCGCCAGGGCGCGGGTCATGCCGGCCACGCCGGCCTTGGCGGCGGCGTAGTTCATCTGGCCCGGGTTGCCCGAGGCGCCCACCACCGAAGTGATGTTGATGATGCGGCCGTGCCTGGCCTTCATCATGCCGCGCAGGACCAGGCGCGACAGGCGGCCGACCGCGGTCAGGTTGGTCGTGATGACGCTGTCCCACTCCTCGTCCTTCATGCGCATGGCCAGGTTGTCCTGGGTGATGCCGGCATTGTTCACGAGAATCGACAGGCTGCCGAAGGTCTTTTGCACTTCGTCGACGACGGCGGCGCAGCGCTCGGCGTCGGTGACGTTCAGCACCACGCCCTTGCCGCCGAATTCGGCCAGGTAGGCGCCGATCGCTTCGGCGCCGGCTTCGCTGGTGGCGGTGCCGACGACTTTCGCGCCCTGGCGGGCCAGCTCGAGGGCGATGGCCTTGCCGATGCCGCGCGACGCGCCGGTAACGAGGGCAACTTGGTTCTGCAGATTCATCTGATTCTTGTCCTTATCTAGTGCAAATGTGTTTCAGGCTGCCTTGATGGAAGCGAGCACGCGCTCGAGCGCGGCCTGGTCGACCAGGGCTTCGCCGGCCAGCACCGGGTCGATGCGCTTGGCCATGCCGATCAGGGTCTTGCTCGGGGCGCATTCGACGACCTGGGTGATGCCGTCGGCGGCCATCTTCTGCATGGTCTCGACCCAGCGCACGGGACCGGCGGCCTGGCGCACCAGGGCGTCCTTGATCGCTTCCGGATCGTTCAGGATAGCGACATCGACGTTGTTGATCAAATCGATACGCGGCGCATTGAAAGTCAGCTTGGCCATGTAGTCGCGCAGGCGGTCCGACGCCGGCTTGAGCAGCGAGGAATGGAACGGCGCCGACACCGCCAGCTTCATGGCGCGCTTGGCGCCCTTGGCCTTGGCGATCTCGCAGGCGCGGTCGATCGCGGCCGTGTGGCCGGCGATCACGATCTGGGTCGGCTCGTTGAAGTTGACGGCTTCGACGACCTCGCCCTGGGCTGCTTCCGCGCAGACAGCGCGCACGTCGTCGGCATTCAGGCCCAGCACGACGGCCATGCCGCCCTGCCCGACCGGCACCGCTTCCTGCATCGATTGGGCGCGGAAGCGCACCAGCGGCACCGCGTCCTTGAAGTCGATCACGCCGGCGGCGACCAGGGCCGAGTATTCACCCAGGCTGTGGCCGGCCACGACGGCGGGCGCCGGACCGCCGGCGGCGATCCAGGCGCGGTAGACGGCGACCGCGGCGGTCAGCATCACCGGCTGGGTATTCGTGGTGAGGTCGAGTTCTTCCTTCGGGCCTTCGGCGATCAGCTTGCCGATGTCCATGCCCAGGGCATCGGAGGCTTCGGCGACGGTTTGCTCGACGACCGGGTTGCCGGTGAAGCCGTTCAGCATGCCGACCGCTTGCGCGCCCTGGCCGGTAAACAGGAATGCGAATTTGCTCATCTTCTTCTAGTCCTTACTTGATTACTTGAGGAATCGGCACGGCGTTACATACGGGCCAGGATTGCGCCCCAGGTAAAGCCGCCGCCCACGCCTTCCATCAGGATGTTGTCGCCCGGCTTTATGCGGCCGTCGCGCACGGCGATGTCGAGCGCCAGCGGGATCGAGGCGGCCGAGGTGTTGCCGTGCTCGTCGACGGTGACGACCATGCGCTCGATCGGCAGGCCGAGTTTCTTGGCGGTGCTCTTCATGATGCGGATGTTGGCCTGGTGCGGGATCAGCCAGTCGACGTCCGAAGGCTGCATGCGCGCCGCGTCCAGCACTTCGGTGGCGACTTCTTCCAGCACGGTGACGGCCAGCTTGAACACGGCCTGGCCGTCCATGTGCAGGAAACCGCCGTTGGCCGCCGTCGGGCCGCCCTCGGGGACGCCCTTGACCGCCAGGATGTCGGAATGGGTGCCGTCGGCGTGCAGGCGGGCGGCCAGGATGCCCGGTTCGCTCGACGCCTCGACCACCACCGCGCCGGCGCCGTCGCCGAACAGCACGCAGGTGGTGCGGTCCTCGAAATTCAGGATGCGCGAGAACACTTCGGCGCCGACCACCAGCACGGTCTTGTGCATGCCGGACTTGATGAAGGCGTCGGCGGTCGAGAGCGCATAGACGAAGCCGCTGCAGACGGCCTGCACGTCGAAGGCCGCGCTGTGGTTGCCCATGCCGAGCTTGCGCTGGACGATGCAGGCGGTGCTCGGGAAGCTGCCCGGGAAATCCGGGGTGGAGCTGGCCACGATCACCATGTCGATGTCCGTCGGGGTCTTGCCGGCCATTTCGAGCGCGCGCAGGGCCGCCTCGACCGCCAGGTCGGAGGCTTTCTGCTCGGGCTCGGCGTAGTGGCGCGCGGAGATGCCGCTGCGCGAACTGATCCACTCGTCCGAGGTCTCGATGCCCTTGGCGGCCAGTTGCGCCGCCAGCTCGTCGTTGCTGACCCTGCGCGCCGGCAGGTAGCTGCCGGTACCGATGATTTTGCTGTAGACAGTCATTACGTCTCCACCCTTGTTCCGTGAAATCAGACCTGGCGCGAGGCGTCAGGCGTATCTGGCATCAGTTCGGCTATCATCGCCGACAATTGCTCTTGTACATTATATTTCGCCGCATCGAAGGCGCGTTTGATCGCCCACTCGAAGGCGTAGGCATTCGCGCCGCCGTGGCTTTTGAACACCAGGCCCTTCAGGCCGAGCAGGCTGGCGCCGTTATAGCGCTCAGGGTTGAGCTTCTTCAATGCGCCGCGGGCGAGTACCGCGCCCATCATCGACAGCACGTTCTGCTTGAAGACCGATTTCACGAAGCGCGACAGGCCTTCGACCGCCTTCAGGGTGACGTTGCCGACGAAACCGTCGCAGACCACGACGTTGGTCGTGCCCTTGAAGATGTCGTTGCCTTCGACGTTGCCGTAGAAGTTGAGCGAACCGCGCTCGTGGTCGGCGCGCAGCAGGGTGGCGGTGTTCTTGACGACCTCGTTGCCCTTGATCTCTTCGGTGCCCACGTTGAGCAGGCCGATGGTCGGGCGCTGGACGCCTTCCATGGCCGAGAACAGGACCGAGCCCATGATAGCGAACTGGTGCAGGTGGTGCGGCTCGCAGTCGACGTTGGCGCCGAGGTCGAGCATGTAGGTCGGGCCGTTCTTCTGGTTCGGCAGGATCGAGCAGATCGCCGGACGGTCGACGCCGGCCATGGTCTTCAGGATATAGCGCGAGACGGCCATCAGGGCGCCGGTGTTGCCGGCCGAGACGCAGGCGTTCGCCGTGCCGTCCTTCACCAGCTCGACCGCGACGCGCATCGAGGAATCCTTCTTGCGGCGCAGGGCCACCTCGACCGGATCGTCCATCGCCACCACTTCGGAGGCGTGCTTCACGGTCAGGCGCGGGTTCGCGTCGGCGTTGTGTTTCTTCAGTTCCGCGCGCAGCACGTCTTCGAGGCCAACCAAGATCAGTTCGGCTTCGGGCTGCTGTTTCAGGAACGACAGGGCTGCAGGGATCGTAACGGAGGGACCGTGGTCTCCGCCCATACAGTCGATGGAAATTTTAATTGTCATTTTGGAGGTACGAACCGCGGCTCACAGGGGGCGGGCGGCTGGATGCATGCGCTCGCCGGCAGGACGCCAGCCCGAGACGGCAACCGTGGAAATGACGGTGCGGATGGTGCGGCCGGGGATAAAGAAAAAGCGGCGCCACGCACTTGAGATACGTTGCACCGCTTTCATGGTACAGAAAAGCAAGACGGCGATTACTCGTCGTTCTTGGTCTTCAGGACTTTGCGACCACGGTAGAAGCCGTTCGGGCTGATGTGGTGACGCAGGTGGGTTTCACCGGTGGTCGGCTCGACTGCCAGGTTAGGGGCAACCAGGAAATCGTGCGAACGGTGCATACCGCGCTTCGATGGGGACTTCTTATTCTGCTGAACTGCCATGATGACTCCTAATACTAAAGTTCTAAAATTCTAACACATTCGATTTGCAAAAAACATGCGCATCGAGTATCCCACCGGCAATCCTTCGATTGCCGACTCTGTATGAAACGCTGCCCTGACATACTCGACTGTGCACGCGTTTGACACGTTCTGTACAACAACTACAACTACTTGATTCTTTATTCGGATTTCAGGTTCTTCAAGCCGGCGAAGGGCGAGACCTTTTCGGACTTCAGCGACTCCAACAGGCTGGTGTCGGGGCACTGCTCGTGCTTCGGCGCCTGCGGCAGGGCCAGCAGGGCTTCGTCTTCCAGCAGCTGGCGAATGTCGCATTCGCGGCTGCCGACGATCACGTCGATACTTTCGTCGTCGAGGATTTCCTCGATCTGGTCGGCTTCCTCGTCGTCGCGGCCCAGCACCAGCTGGGTGGACGAATCGATGCGGTAGCCGAACGGGGTCAGGCAACGCTGGCACACCAGCTGGACGGGACCCGAGACCGACAGGGTCATCGTCGGGTAGCCCTGCGGGGTGCTGCCGCCCTGGATGGACCAGGCGATCTCGCCACTGTTGTCGGCGCAATCGGCGACCAGGCGCGTCATTTCCGCAACCGGCGTCACTCCTTCGCGATAGCCATTGTTGCGGCAAAATTCAAAGGCGTCGATGACAAATGCGCTCATTGCAGAAAACGTCCCCGGAAAACCTGCGATAATAACAGGCTTGTCCCCGCACAGTCAAAGACTTACGCGATTTTTTGGCGCGCCGCGCCCTCGCCTGTTGCCGATGCGCCCGCCCGCCCGAGCGGGCGCGCCATGATTTATAAGCTTGGCTTGCCGGGACGCGTTATCTATCTGTTTTACTTATGAATCCTCGACCCAGGCCGCCATGATACCAAGTTCCGTCCCGCCGCGCCTCATCCTCGCGTCCAGCTCCGCCTACCGCCGCGACCTGCTCTCGCGCCTGCACCTGCATTTCGAGGCGATCGCGCCCCACGTCGACGAAACACCGCTGCCCGGCGAGGCGCCCGAGGCAACCGCGCTGCGCCTGGCGCGCGCCAAGGCCCAGGCCGTCTCCACCCTGCAGCCGGGCGCCCTCGTCATCGGCTCGGACCAGGTCGCCACGCTCGACGGCGAGCAGATCGGCAAGCCCGGCAATCATGCGAACGCCCTGGCCCAGCTGCAAAAGATGCGCGGGCGCGAGGTCGTGTTCCATACGGCGCTGTGCCTGTGGGACGGCCGCGTCGCCGACCCGGCCGCTGCGGCGCAAGTCGAGAACGTGCAAGTCTTCGTACGGTTCCGCGATTTGCCCGACGCCGAGCTCGACGCCTACCTGCGCATCGAGCAGCCCTATGACTGCGCCGGCAGCGCCAAGAACGAGGGCCTGGGCATCGCCTTGCTCGAACGGATCGGCTCGACCGACCCGACCGCCCTCACCGGCCTGCCCCTGATCGCCCTGACCGGCATGCTGCGCCGCGCCGGCATGCCCTTCTTCGGCGTTTGATCCATCCACGTTTCCTTCCTATGCCCGGTACCCTCTTCCTGATCCCGAACACCCTCGGCCCCACCGACGCCCAGCCCGGCGCCCTGAACCACGTCCTGCCCGGCCAGGTCCAGGCGATCACCGCGCAACTCGGCTATTTCGTGGCCGAGAACGCCAAGACCGCGCGCGCCTTCCTGAAACTGGTCGCGATCGACCATCCGCTGGCGCGCCCGCTGCAGGAAATCCGCATTGCCGAGCTGAACGTGAACACGCCGCCCGCCGCCCTCTCCGCCCTGCTCGAACCCTTGCTGGCGGGCGAGGATGCCGGCCTGGTCTCGGAAGCCGGCGTGCCGGCCGTGGCCGATCCGGGCGCCGACCTCGTGCGCCTGGCGCACCAGCACGGCATCGCAGTGCGTCCGCTGGTCGGGCCGTCCTCCCTGCTGCTGGCCGTGATGGCGAGCGGCCTGAACGGCCAGAGCTTCGCCTTCAACGGCTACCTGCCGACCGACGCCGCCGCGCGCGCCAAGCGCATCCGCGAACTCGAAGCGCGCTCGCGCGCGGAAAAGCAGACGCAACTGCTGATCGAGACGCCCTACCGCAACGGCCAGATGCTGGAAGCGCTGGCCGCCACCCTGCAGCCGGGCACCCTGGTCTGCGTGGCGACCGACCTGTCGCTGGCCAGCGAGTCGGTGCGCACCCTGACGGCGGCGAAATGGAAGGCGCAACTGGCGGCCGGCAAGGCCCCGGACTTCCACAAGAAGCCGACGGTGTTCCTGTTCCTGGGGCAATAACAAACCGGGTCTCGTAGGGTGGGCACCTGTGCCCACGCAGTGATCGTTAGCGACGTCGATATCGCGACGGAAGCCCCAGCCGCGGGTTTGCAGGGTGGGTTCTCGAACCCACGCGGGGTCGCGGCCAGCGCAGTTTGTAGGGTGGGTTCTCGAACCCACGCGGGGTCACCGCCAGCCCAAAGGCGGCGTCCACGAAGTCGTCGACGGAAGCAATTCATTGATGCGTTCGCGGCGTACAAACGCCGTACTGCGTGGGTACAAGTACCCACCCTACGAAAAGCGGCAACGCGGTCGCAGTCGCGGTCGCGAACGCGATGCCGCGCGGCCGCAGGCCCGCCGGCGCTCAGGCCGCTTCGTAGGCCAGCTCGCGCACCCAGTCGAAGGCCTCCAGCTCGATATCCCTGACCTGCTTCGACGTCAAGCCCAGCCTGCGCAGCGCGGCCGTGAACTGGCGGCCGGTGTCGGCCTTCTCGAGCCGCTCGACCACGACCAGCATCGTCCCGAAGGTGCCCTCGCGGTGCAGCAAGGCGGCGCGCACGTCGTCGGCCAGTTCGACGTTGTCGAGGATGTCGGCCATCGGCATCGAGAACAGCGCGTCGGCCAGCGACATGATGCCGACCGTGAAGGCGCGCTCGGCGCAGACCACATTGTCCGGATGCACGTACAGCGACATCAGTTCGAGCAGCTTGCCGCGCGTGGTGGCCAGTTGCAGCAGCGGCGCATTCAGTTCCACCGGCGCACCGGGCGTGTTGTAGAGCAGTATCTGCAGCCAGCGCCGCAATTGCTTGCGGCCCAGCCTGGCGATCGCCTCGGACACGGATTCGATGCGCCGGCCGCTGCCGGCCGCGCGGCCGTTCACCAGGCGCAGCAGGTTCAGGCTGGTGAGCGCGTCGCGCTTGACCGCGCTCTCGATGGCGGCGTCCTCGGCGTCGGCATTGAGCAGCTCCAGCAGGCGCAGGATGGTCAGCTTGGAGGGCGCGATCTTGCGGCCGCTCAGGATCACCGGACGGGCAAAATAATAGCCCTGGAAGAATTCGAAGCCCAGTTCCAGGCAGAGCTGGAATTCCTCGACCGTTTCGACCTTTTCCGCCAGCAGTTTCTTGTCGACGGCGCGCAGCGAGGCCGCCAGCGGACGCAGCGCCTTGCGGTGCACGCCCTTGAGGTCGATCTTGACCACGTCGACCAGGCCGAGCAGCTTGTCGACTTCCGCGGTATGGTCGACCACGTCGTCGAGCGCGAACTTGAAGCCGAGCGCTTTCAGTTCTGCCACGCGGGCCAGCAACTGCTCGGTCGGCTTGACGGTTTCGAGGATTTCGAGGATAACTTTACGCGGTGGCAGGAATCGGACGAAGTCGCTCATCAGGACCACCTCGTCGACATTGACGAACGCTAATTGTTCGCCAACCACCTGCTCCAGGCCCAGTTGGGACGCGTGCGAAATCACGGCCGCGGTAGCGGCGGCGCCGTCGGTCAGGCGAGCATCCTCGTGCTCGCCCGCGGCGCGAAACAGCAGCTCGAAGGCAACCAGATGCTGGTCGCGCCCAAGGATGGGCTGGCGCGCCAGGAAGAATTCGTCGGACGGCATGGATGATACTGCCGTTGCTTCGGCATGCATGTAACACTCCTGGAAACTTTTGCGGCGCGGCAGGCGCGGCAAAGGTGCGCACATGCGCATACCCTTGGCGAATATACACCATTCCGCTAGTCTTTACATTTTTACATCGAAACGCGCGCGACGCCGCGCCGCGCGGCTCCAGCTGTCGTGGACGACGCGAACCTCAGCCCCGGTTTCCGCCCCGGGTGCGCCCCGGCGCCGGCTTGCCCGGACGCTGTCCCTGGCCCTGGCCGCCCGCGCCAGCCTCGCGGCGCGGACCGGACGGACGGCGCTGGTCTGCATACCGCGGCTGGTTCTCGCCGCGCGCCGGATCGAAGCGCTCGTCGGGACGCTCGCCGCCACGCGGCGCGGTGTCGCGCGAACGCGACACCGGACGCCCCGGCTCGCCTTCGCCCTGCGGACGCGAGAAGCGCTTGGCGCGGTTCTGCGCGCCCGCCTTGCTGCCCGGCGCAGCGTCGGCGCCGCCCTGGGCGGTCTCGGTGCGCTGCGGCATGGCTTGCCCCGGCAGGCGCAGGCTGCCGCTGCCCGACAGCGGGCTGGCGCGGCGCGCGTTACCGACCGGCATGCGTGCGCCGCCGGCGTTGCTGGTGCGCGCCGCCGCCGCACCAGTCACCTGGGTGCCGCGCTCGATCAGGAAACTGGCGCCGGCGTCCTTGCCCAGCACCTGCACCAGCCAGGGCATGGTTTCGCGCAGCAGGGGTTCCAGCGTGTACGGCGGATTCAGGATGAACATGCCGCTGCTGTGCAGGCCGAAGCCGTCCGGGCCGGGGGTCGACACGGTCAGGGTCACGTGCAGCCACTCCTTGGCCGGCAGGCGCTTGAGCCTGTCGGCGAACTGGCGCGACTCCATGCGCTGCAGCACCGGGTACCAGACCGCGTAGATGCCGCTAGGGAAGCGGCCGAGGGCCTCGTCCAGCGCGTCGCGCACCTTGCGGTAGTCGTCCTTGACCTCGTAGGGCGGGTCGATCAGCACCAGCGCGCGGCGCGACGGCGGCGGCAGGAGGGCTTTCAGGCTGCCGAAGCCGTCGCCGCGCTCGATGATGACGCGGCGGCCGCGCGCGCGTTCGCCCTGCTCGGCACGGTGCGCCTCGGCCTTGCGGAAGTTGTCCGCCAAAATCTTGCTGTCGGCCGGGTGCAGTTCGAACAGGCGCAGGCGGTCTTCCAGCCGCGTCATCTGGTCGGCGACGTAGGGCGAGCCCGGGTAGTAGCGCATCTTGCCGCTCGGGTTCATGGCCTTCACCAAATCCAGGTAGGGAGCCAGGGGCGCCGGCACGTCCGTGCGGTTCCACAGCGGGCCGATGCCGGTGTCGAATTCGGCGTTCTTGGTGGCCTGGGTACTGTCGAGCGCATACACGCCGGCTCCCGAGTGGGTGTCGATATAGGTATAGGCCGTGTCCTTCTGGTTCATGTACAGGTGCAGTTGCACCTGGACGAAATGCTTGAGGACATCGGCATGGTTACCCGCGTGGAAGGCGTGGCGGTAGCTCAACATAAGCTGGAATTCCTGAGAAGAGAGTGGTGAGGCGTGCGCATGCCGGTCGGCAATGGGCGGCGCTGCAATAGCCGCCATTATCCACTACAACGCCGTCCGGCAGTGAGGGAAGCTGCCGCAAGCCGCGCCAGGCGATGAACGGCGGGCGGCGTCAGGCGCCCGCGGCGGTCCGCGCCTGCGTGGCCATGGCCAGCTGGGCGGCGCCGCGCGCCACCAGGTCCTCGACCTCGTGCAGGGCGTGCACTGCGCAGGCGGCCAGCATGGGGCCGATCGCCTGCGCGCGCAGCACGGCCTGCGCCTGCGCCCAGTAGCCGGGCAGGCGCAGCGCACCGCCGCCGACCGCCAGGCGGCGCGGATTGAGCAGGTTGACGACGCCCGCCAGGGCGCCGCCGAGCGCCTGTCCGCCGGCAGCGATGACCTCGAGCACCGTTGGATCTCCGGCGCCGGCGCGCATCGCCAGTGTCGGCCCGTCGATGCCGAGGCGCGCCGCCATGTAGCCGCCGCCGGCCAGTTCGTCCAGCCGCGTCCATGCTCCGGCGCCGTCGCGCACCGGCCAGTAGCCGAGCTCGCCGGCCCAGCCGGACGCGCCGCGCAGCACGCCCTCCCCGGCGACGATGCCGCAGCCGATCGCGGTGCCGGCCATGACCGTGACGGCAACGGCGCCGGCCGCCAGGTCCGCGTTCGCCGCCTGCAGCGCCGCCTTGGCGTCGTTCGCGAGCGCCCAGGCGCGGACGCGCCCGCCGAGGGCTTCCCGGACGTCCCAGCCCGCCAGGCGCGGCAGCACGTCGCAGGCCGCGACGACCGCGCCGTCGACCAGGCCCGGCACGGCGATCCCGAGCGCGGCCGGCGGGCAAGCGCACTCGTCGAGGAAGCGGCGCAATACCGCGGTCAGTTCGGGAGCGCCGAAGCCGGGCCCGGTCGCGTGCCGCAGCCAGCGGCCGCGATAGCGCAGCAGCAACTTGCTGCCGCCGAGATCGACGCCGGCCGCCGTATCGAACACGCCATCGTCCAGGTTCATGTCGCCTTCCTCCTTCGCGCCGCCAGGCCGCCCGCAGGGTGCGCGGCGGCCGGGACGCCATCCCGGCACGGTACGGCAGCGCACCCCTGTCCGTCAAATCCGTGCGCGCCACGAAAAAAAGCCGCAGGCCCGGCTGGGCGCTGCGGCAACTCTGGAGGCGGGTCGAAGACGGGGCTTACGCGACTTTCTTTTCGTCGAAGAACTGTTCGTCTTCGGTCGAGCCGTGCAGCGCCGTGGTCGAGCTCTGGTTCTGCTGGATGGTCTGGGTCACGGCGTCAAAGTAGCCGGTGCCGACTTCGCGCTGGTGCTTGACCGCGGTGAAGCCCTTCTCGGCGGCGGCGAATTCGGCTTCCTGCAGTTCCACGAAGGCCGACATCTGGCGGCGCGCATAGCCGTGGGCCAGGTTGAACATGCCGTAGTTCAGGGCGTGGAAGCCGGCCAGGGTGATGAACTGGAACTTGTAGCCCATCGCGCCCAGCTCTTCCTGGAACTTGGCGATGGTCGCGTCGTCCAGGTTCTTCTTCCAGTTGAACGACGGCGAGCAGTTATAGGCCAGCAGCTTGCCCGGGAACTTGGCGTGGATGGCTTCGGCGAACTTGCGCGCGAATTCCAGGTCCGGCTTGCCGGTTTCGCACCAGACCAGGTCGGCGAACGGCGCATAGGCCAGGCCGCGCGAGATCGCCTGCTCGATGCCCGGACGGGTCTTGTAGAAGCCTTCGACGGTGCGCTCGCCGGTGCAGAACGCCTTGTCGTTGTCGTCGACGTCCGAGGTCAGGAGGTCGGCCGCCTCGGCGTCGGTGCGGGCCACGACCAGGGTCGAGGTGCCCATCACGTCGGCCGCCAGGCGCGCGGCGGTCAGCTTCTCGACCGCTTCGCGGGTCGGCACCAGCACCTTGCCGCCCATGTGGCCGCACTTCTTCACGGAAGCGAGCTGGTCTTCGAAGTGGACGCCGGCGGCGCCCGCCTCGATCATCGACTTCATCAGCTCGAAGGCGTTCAGCACGCCGCCGAAGCCGGCTTCGGCGTCGGCCACGATCGGGGCGAAGTAATCGATGTCGTCCTTGCCTTCGGACCACTGGATCTGGTCGGCGCGCATGAAGGTGTTGTTGATGCGGCGCACGACCATCGGCACCGAGTTGGCCGGGTACAGCGACTGGTCCGGATACATTTCGCCGGCCAGGTTGGCGTCGCCTGCGACCTGCCAGCCCGACAGGTAAATGGCTTTCAGGCCGGCCTTCACCTGCTGCATCGCCTGGTTGCCGGTCAGGGCGCCCAGGGCGTTGACGAAGGGTTCGTTGTTGACGAGACCCCACAGCTTCTCGGCGCCACGCTTGGCGAGCGTATGCTCGACCTGGATCGAACCGCGCAGGCGCACCACGTCGGCGGCGGTGTAATTGCGCACCACACCTTTCCAACGCGGGTTGCTGTCCCAGTCATTTTGCAGGGCGGTGATCTGCTGTTCACGAGTAGCCATGTTGTTTCTCCTGATTAGATAAAAGCTGCGTTGCGAAGTGAAATCCGTTAGAGAAATGATAGACCCATTGGTGCACAGCACAACAACTCTTATATAAGACAGCAAAAGATTTTTTTATCCCATTAATTCAATCACTTGAGACACTGTTTTCATGATGCGGAAAGGAATTTCTTAAAATGGAAGGGAAAGGCCGTGCGCGCGCAGCAGAAGATTTCACCTTATGAAGCCATCTTTTCGCATGGTGAAATTTGAGGCGGTCCAGGCGAACTGATCACCATACTTGCTGATCGGCTGGAAATGCTTGCGCGAGCGCATATATTGTTGCAAAAAGGAATATTGTATTGACACTAAGAACACTTATCGTCAGCATGGCGGCCTGTTCATTCGACAAGCCCGGACTGGCGAGCGCCAGCCCTCTCACCAGGAAGCCATCTTGACAACCTTGCTTCGCCAGTCCAGCCTTGCGCTGGCCCTCGCCATCGGCGCCCTTCCCGTGCAGGCGGGCGTGCTCACGTTCCAGGACGTCGTCTTCACCACCAGCTGGACCGACAACGTCCTGACCCTGGAAATCGACGCCGCCAAGCACTCGGGCGACTGGACGCGGGCGGTCAGCCTGTCGGCCCTGAGCCTGAAGGACATCGGCACCTATAAAAACGTGAGCGTGAGCGCGGCGCCGAATGGCGCGAGCGACTGGACCCTGAACGCGCGCGAGCTCAACGCCAACGGTTGCGGCGGCGGCGGGACCGCGAAGCGCAACAACCGCGCCCTGTGCCTCAGCGGCGACGCCATCGCCCTGGGCGACAACATGGTGTTCACCTTCACCTTCAGCGGCGGGACTCCCTCGCTGGATGCGCCTCACCTGAAGGTCAACTTCCTAGATGCGGCCGGCAACAAGGCCGGCGACCTGCTGTCGCAGACCATCACGCTGGCTGCCGCGGTGACGCCGCAGCCGCAGCCAGACCCCGCGCCCGCGCCCGCACCGGCGCCGGCGCCGACGCCCGCGCAGCCCTCCGCCCCCGAGGTCGTCGCCACGCCGCCCGACCCGGCGCTGGTGCCCGGCAGCGGCAGCGCGCCGGTGCTGGTCGACGTCTCGGCGCCCACCCTACCGGCCACCGACACCCGCTCCGAGGTGCCCGAGCCGATGAGCATCGCCCTGGTGCTCGGCGGCCTGGCGCTGATGTCGCTGACGCGCAGGAAGCGCAAATAAAGCAAGACAGACCAGACGCGCGCACCGAGGTGCGCGTTTTTTATCCTTCGAATCGAATTGCCGCTGGTCGCCTCAGGCCTTTTGCGGCACGCTGGCGCGCGCGTTGCCGGCGCCGATCGCGGTGGCGATCGCCAGGGTCTGGAACAGGGCCACGCCGATGAACACCGCGGCCGGGTGGCCGCCGTCCATCAGCGCGCCGAACAGCAGCGGGCCGACCGACATGCCGGTGTCCAGGCCGGAATAGACCACGCCGAATACGCGGCCGGTGGCGTTCGGCGGCGCGGCGGCGCGGATCAGCAGGTCGCGCGAGGGACCGGCGACGCCGGTGGCCAGGCCGATCGCGCCCATCACGACCACCACCATCGGCCCCGGCACCACGCTGGCTGCCAGCAGCAGCGCCAGCGCCGCCGCGAACAGGAAGGCGACCGCGATGGTGCGGTCGTGGTTGTGGGCGCGCGCGGCCAGGAAGCCGCCCGCCACCATGCCGGCCGCCGAGGACAGCATGAAGGTGGTGTAGGCGGTCGCCGCCGTGCCCAGCGTGATGCCGTACAGCGCCACCAGGCTGGTCGAGGAGAAGGCCTGGATGCCGCCCAGCGCGATCGAGGTCAGGAAGAAGAAGCCGAAGCACATCCACACCGGCGGCAGGCGCAGGAAGGCGAAGGAGCTGCCCTGCTGCTCGCCCGGCTTGGCGACCGTCGCGCGGTTCGGCAGCACGGCGCGGTTCAGGAACAGGACCAGCAGCATCAGGAAGGGAATCGCGCTGGCCGCCAGCAGCGCCGTGCGCCAGCTCGACAGGGTGGCGACGCCGGCCAGGAAGATCGGCGCCGTCGCCCAGCCGATGTTGCCGGAAATACCGTGCACCGAGAACGCATAGGCCAGCCGCTCCTTCGACACGCCGTGATTCAGTAGCGTGTAGCCGGCCGGGTGGAACACCGCGTTGCCGCAGCCGGCAACGAAGGAACCGGCCAGCAGCACCGCGTAGCTCGGCGCCGAGGCCAGCACCAGCGCGCCCAGGCCCAGCAGGGCCTGGCCGGTGAACAACACCCGGCGCGCGCCGACCCTGTCGACGATGAAGCCGGACAGCGCCTGGCCAACGCCCGAGACGACGAAGAACACCGTCATCAGGAGGCCCAGCTCGGAATAGGACAGCGTGAAGGCTTCCTTGAGCCAGGGAAACAACCCGGCCAGGATCAGGTGATAGAAGTGCGACACCCCGTGCGAGGTGCCGACCAGGGCGATGACGCGGGCGTCCTGGCGCAGGCTGCTTGTCATTTTATGTTTCCCGGAAATCAAGACAGCAGCCAGTGTAGTCAAAAGCGCGCGACTTTGCTGGCGGCGGCCTGGTCTTCCCGTTTCCGGGCGTCCTGCTGGCCTCCTCCGGCCTACTGCTTGCGCGCGAACGCGGCGATGCGCTGCAGCGCGGCCGGCGCGATGGTCTCGTCGATCACCGCATATTCCTTTTCGCTGCCGGTCTTCGCGGTCTGGAACATGTGGTTCAGGGAGGGCATCAGCGCCGCTTCAAGCTTCGCGTTGCCACCCTCCTTCAAGGCCGCGACGATCCCGTCGAGGCTCTCGGGTGGAACTTGCAGGTCGAGGCTGCCGTTCAAGGCCAGGACCGGGCAAGCGACCTTGCGCCAGTCGGGCCGCGGATCGGCCAGCAGCAGCCCGCGTACGAAAGGCTGCGCCGCCACGTCCACCGACAGGGTCCCGGTCCCGATCCGGTATTTCTCGATCAGGGCCTTGTCGCGCTCGGGCAAGGCTTTCTGGTAAGCCTTCAGGGCGGCAACCCGCGGCGCGCTGTCGGCATGGGCCAGCACGATGTCGTAGAAACCGCGTATGTAGGTCATCAATTGCGCAGTCTCCTCGGGCGAGGCGCCGCGGTCCCGGACCAGCAGGCGGTCCTGCAGCAGGATCAGGTCCAGGCCCGGCAGGCCGACCCCGGCCATGGACACGAGGAAGTCGACGTCCGCCGGCTGGCGCGCGGCCACCTTGGCGGCGATCATCGGTCCCTCGCTGTGCCCGACCAGGCCCAGGCGGGCGAACTGCCCGCGCGCCTTGAGGGCGGCGACGGCGGCGCCCAGGTCATCGGCCAGCTGGGCCTGGGTATGGCCCTCGAAGTCGCCGGTCGAGCGCGCGATGCCGCGCTTGTCGTAGCGCAGCACGGCAACGCCCTGGCGCAGCAGGTGATCGGCCAGGACGGCAAAGACGCGGTGTCCGGCGATTTCCTCGTCGCGTGTCAGGGGCCCCGAGCCGTGCACGAGGACCACCACGTTCGGCCTGGCGACGCCCTTGGGAACGGAGAGCGTGGCGCCGAGGGTCACGCCGTCGCCGCTGCGGATGGCAAGGGTTTCCTCGGTATAGGGGAAGGGCGCGGCCGGGTCCTGGGGACGCGCCTTCCTGGGAAACGCGGCGACGCGCTGCAATTGGAGCGGGAAGCTTGCTCCCCCCTGCTTCCATTCGGCCTGGAAGCGGTCGCCGCGCCAGGCCAGGTTCATCTTGCCGAAACCCAGGTCGAGCTCCGCCGTCTCGCCCTGTTCCGCGATGCGCTTGACCGGAATATCGTAGGCGCCCTGGTCGGGGCTGGAAAAACTGGCCCCGCTCGAACCGTCGGCACGCGTGAAGAGCTCGACCCCGCTCTTGAGCACCCGGCCGTCGGGCAGCGTCAGCTCGCCCATCCAGTGTCCCGGATGGTCGGCGACGACGCCGGCCTGGGCACCGGCGTGCACAGCGAACAGGAGGGCCAGGGGGAGCAGCTTGCGCAGTGGAGTCTTCATCGGTGTGCCTCGTCAAAAGTTGGGGATGGAAATGTCGTGGTCCTGGACGAGCAGCACTATAAAGTTGGTGACGAGGCAATCTGGCCAGGATGAGACAGGCGGCCGAAAAATGGTGCTGAAATGCATCTAGCGCGTCACAGGCCAATGTTTGACGCAACAAAAAAGGGCGCATCGCTGCGCCCTTTGTTCCAAGAAATTACCGGCTTACTTCGCCAGCTCGACCTGCGGCTCTTCGCCGAACACCAGCTGCCCGCCCCGCACCCGCACCGGGATGGTGTCCTTCGGCCCGAAGCGGCCCGCCAGGATGGCCTTCGACAGCGGATTCTCGATCTGCTGCTGGATCGCCCGCTTGAGCGGGCGCGCGCCATACACCGGGTCGAAGCCGGCCTCGGCGATCTTCTGCAGGGCCTCGTCGTCGATGTCGAGCACCATTTCCATCTTTTCCAGGCGCGCTTCGAGGTTGCGCAGCTGGATCCGGGCGATGTCGCCGATGTTGCGCTCGTCCAGGGCGTGGAAGACCACGATCTCGTCGATGCGGTTGATGAACTCGGGGCGGAAATGTCCGCGCACCTCGGCCATCACGGCCAGCTTGACCACCGCCGGCTCGTCGGTGTCCATCGACTGGATCTTGTGCGAACCCAGGTTCGAGGTCATCACGATCACCGTGTTCTTGAAGTCCACGGTGCGGCCCTGGCCATCGGTCATGCGGCCGTCGTCCAGCGCCTGGAGCAGCACGTTGAACACGTCCGGGTGCGCCTTCTCGATTTCATCCAGCAGGATCACGCTGTAGGGCTTGCGCCGCACCGCCTCGGTCAGGTAACCGCCCTCCTCGTAGCCGACATAGCCCGGCGGCGCGCCGATCAGCCTGGCGACCGAATGCTTCTCCATGAATTCGCTCATGTCGATGCGGATCAGGGCTTCCTCGGTGTCGAACAGGAAGCTTGCCAGTGCTTTGCACAGCTCGGTCTTGCCGACGCCGGTCGGGCCCAGGAACATGAAGGAGCCGTAGGGACGGTTCGGGTCCGACAGGCCGGCGCGCGAGCGGCGGATCGCGTCGGACACGGCGGTGATCGCCTCGTCCTGGCCGACCACGCGCTCATGGAGCTTCTCCTCGATGTGCAGCAGCTTGTCGCGCTCGCCCTGCATCATGCGCGAGACCGGGATGCCGGTCGCGCGCGAAACCACCTCGGCGATCTCCTCGGCGCCGACTTGCGTGCGCAGCAGCTTCGGCTTTTCCACTTCGCCGTCCTTGCCCGCGGCCGCTTCCTCGGCGTGCTTGAGTTGCGCTTCGAGTTCCGGCAGGCGGCCGTACTGCAGCTCCGAGACCTTCTGCCAGTTCGACTGGCGCTTGGCTTCCTCCATCTGGTGGCGGATGCGCTCGATCTCTTCCTTGATGTGGGTGGTGCCCTGCACCGCCGCCTTTTCCGACTTGAGGATTTCCTCGTAATCGTTGTACTCGCGTTCGAGGCGCGCGATCTCCTCGCCGATCAGGTCCAGGCGGCGCAGCGAGCCCTCGTCGGTTTCCTTCTTCACCGCTTCGCGCTCGATCTTCAACTGGATCAGGCGGCGCTCCAGCTTGTCCATGACTTCCGGCTTGGAGTCGATCTCGATCTTGATCTTCGAGGCCGCCTCGTCGATCAGGTCGATCGCCTTGTCGGGCAGGAAGCGGTCGCTGATGTAGCGGTGCGAGAGCTCGGCCGCGGCGATGATCGCGGGGTCGGTGATCTCGACCTTGTGGTGCAGCTCGTACTTTTCCTGCAGGCCGCGCAGGATGGCGATGGTCGCCTCCACGCTCGGCTCGTCGACCATGATCTTCTGGAAGCGGCGCTCGAGCGCGGCGTCCTTCTCGACGTACTTGCGGTATTCGTCGAGCGTGGTGGCGCCGACGCAGTGCAGTTCGCCCCTCGCCAGCGCGGGTTTGAGCATGTTGCCGGCGTCCATGGCGCCTTCGGCCTTGCCGGCGCCGACCATGGTGTGGATCTCGTCGATGAAGACGATGGTCTGGCCCTCGTCCTGGGCCAGTTCCTTCAGCACCGACTTCAGGCGCTCCTCGAACTCCCCGCGATACTTGGCGCCGGCCAGCAGCGCCGCCATGTCGAGCGACAGCACGCGCTTGCCCTTGAGCGAATCGGGCACTTCGCCGTTCACGATGCGCTGCGCCAGGCCCTCGACGATGGCGGTCTTGCCCACGCCCGGCTCGCCGATCAGCACCGGGTTGTTCTTGGTGCGGCGCTGCAGGACCTGGATCGCGCGGCGGATCTCGTCGTCGCGGCCGATCACGGGGTCGAGCTTGCCCATGCGGGCGCGCTCGGTCAGGTCGAGGGTGTATTTCTTCAGCGCCTCGCGCTGGCCTTCGGCGTCCTGCGAATTCACGTTTTCGCCGCCGCGCACGGCGGAGATCGCCGACTCCAGCGACTTGCGCGCCAGGCCGTTCTCGCGCGCCAGGCGGCCGGCCTCGGATTTGTCCTCGGTCAGCGCCAGCAGCACCATCTCGCTGGACAGGAACTGGTCGCCGCGCTTCTGCGACTCGCGGTCGGCCAGGTTCAGCAAGGCCACCAGGTCGCGCCCCGGCAGCACCTCGCCGCCGGTGCCCGAGACCTTGGCCGAGCGCTCCAGCGCGCTGCGCAGGCCATTCGTCAGGCCGCCGACGTTCACGCCGGCGCGCTGCAGCAGCGAGCGCGCGCCGCCGTCGTCCTGGTTCAGCAGCGCCGTCAGCAGGTGAACGGATTCGATGTACTGGTTGTCGTTGCCGACCGCCAGGCTCTGGGCATCCGCCAGGGCTTCCTGGAGCTTGGTCGTCAATTTATCTTGCCGCATGTTGTTGCTCCCTAGTGAGTGTTATTTAACTGGGAAGAACATGTGGGGGAGGCCGCGAATTTTCAAGATGGTCAAGGCAGCGGCAAGGCACAAGTGTTCAATCCTTCGAAAAAACCTGAGGATTCCTCAAGGTTTTATCGGTTTCTCATTGTCCCGCGCTCGCCTAAGCTGGAATCCATCAACCACAACCCAAGCGAGGACACCATGCGACTGTATGCCACCGATAGCCCCGACGCCGTTTGCCGCCTGCTGGCGCTGTCGATGATCGTCGACGGCCACCAGGCGCCGTCGGAAATGAAGGCGCTGGAACACAGCGCGATCCTGGAACGGCTCGGCGTCGATGCCGAGCGCTTCGACGATGCCGTTGTCGCCCTGTGCGACGACCTGCTCGACGCCGCCCGCCGCCGCGGCGACGCCGAGATCGAGATCGACAACGCGACGCTCGACCGCCTGCTCGACGACGTCGCCGACCCGCTGCTGCGCATGCACGTGCTCAAGGCGATGCTCGACATCGTCCACGCCGACCGCCTGATCGACAGCCGCGAAGGCCTGCTGGTGCGGCGCGCCCAGCGACGCTGGTCGGTGCCTGCCGACGCGGTTCCAATGGAGGAATGACGCCATGGACTTCTTCAGTGTCGTCTGGCTGGGCGCACCGGTGTGGATGTGGCTGGTGTTCCTGGCTGTCGTCGTCCTGCTGCTGGCCTTCGACCTGGGGGTCCTGCACCGCGATGACCACGTCATCGGCGTCAAGGAAAGCCTGAAACTCTCGGCACTCTACCTGACGGCCGGCTTGGCCTTCGGCCTCTGGGTCTGGCACGGCTTCGGCAGCGAAAAGGCGATGGAGTTCTACACCGGCTTCCTGATCGAGAAGAGTCTGTCGCTCGACAACATCTTCGTCATCTCGCTGATCTTCGCGACGCTGGCGATCCCCCCGCTCTACCAGCACCGCGTGCTGTTCTGGGGCATCCTGGGCGTGATCGTCACCCGCGGCATCATGATCGGCGCCGGCTCGGCCCTGGTGGCCAGCTATTACTGGGTGCTCTACATCTTCGGCGCGATCCTGGTCGTCACCGGCATCAAGATGCTGTTCGTGTCCGAGAACCCGGACAGCGTGCGCGACAGCGCCCTGCTGGCCTGGCTGCGGCGCCACCTGCGGGTGAGCGACACCACGCACGGCCACGACTTCCTGGTGCGCCTGCCCCACCCGTCGCAGCCGGGACGCAAGCTCTGGTACGCGACGCCGCTGCTGCTGGCGCTCCTGATGGTCGAGTTCACCGACGTCATCTTCGCGGTCGACAGCGTGCCGGCGATCTTCGCCATCACCAGCGACCCGTTCATCGTCTACACCTCGAACATCTTCGCGGTGCTGGGCCTGCGCGCCCTGTACTTCGCGCTGGCCGACGTGGTGCAGCGCTTCCGCTACCTGAAGTACTCGCTGGCGGCGGTGCTGGTGTTCATCGGCTCGAAGATCTTCCTGGGCGACTTCGTGTTCGGCGGCAAGGTGCCGGCCGGGCTGTCGCTGGCGGTGACGGCGGCGCTGATCGGGGCGGGTATCGCGTACTCGCTGTGGCGCAGCAAGGCGGACGCGGCGCCTGGGTGAGCAAGACCGTGAAAGGCGGGTAAAACCAGGCAAGACCGGGCCAAGGCTCGGTCTTGCCTGTTCTTCGTTCGTACCTCGTTCAGGCCCGGCGGAGCGCAAACAGTCGCGGCGGCAAAGAGAGTCAGCCGCGCAGCGCGCGCCAGGTCGCAAACCCGGCGATGCACAGCAGGATCGAGCCGCCCAAGTGCAGCAGCGTGTGCGCCAGCGCCCAGCCATACTGGCCGCGCTGCATGAGCGCCACGGATTCGCCCGAGAAGCTGGAGAATGTCGTCAGCCCGCCGAGGAAGCCGGTGACGACGAACAGGCGCCATTCGGGGCTGAGACCCGGGTGGTGCGAGAAGAAGCCGAGCGCGATGCCGATCAGGTAGCCGCCGACCAGGTTGGCCGCCAGCGTGCCGGCCTGGAGGTGGGCGTGGACGTTGGTCAGCCAGATGCCCAGTCCCCAGCGTAGCCAGGCGCCGAGCGCCGCGCCCGCCCCGACCGCGAGCCAGCTCAAGGGCGGGTCCTCATGCGCTCTTCCATTTGGCCTTGGCGCTGTCGTCCGACAGGCGCGCGTCGACCCAGCGCGCGCCGTCCGGCGTCTGTTCCTTCTTCCAGAACGGCGCGTCGGTCTTCAGGTAGTCGATGATGAACTCGCAGGCAGCAAACGCTTCGCCGCGGTGGGCGGCGCTGACGGCGACCAGCACGATCTGCTCCAGCGGCGCGAGCGGCCCGACGCGGTGGATCACCAGCGCGTTGTAGAGCGGCCAGCGCGCCTTCGCCTGCTCGACGATGTCCTCCAGCGCCTTTTCCGTCATGCCCGGGTAGTGTTCCAGCTCCATCTCGGAGACCGATGCGCCGTCGTTCATGTCGCGCACCGTGCCGACGAAACTGACCACGGCGCCGACGCGGGCGTCGCCCGCGCGCAGGCGCGCCAGCTCCTGGCCGAGGTCGAAGTCCCCGGCCTGTACCCTCACCTGGCTCATTTACCCTCCCCTGCCGTGCGCATGACGAGCTGTTCGAGACGCAGCGCGGTGCGCTCGTCGGCCATGGCCGGCAGGGCGATCAGCTGGCGCAGCCCGCCGCTCCTGTCGCCCTTGTGACCGTGCCGGTCGCCGGCCTTCAGGCTCGACTGCAGGGCCTCGACCTGGAGCTTCAGGCGCTCGCGCGCGAACTCGGCGCCGCTGTCGATGCCGTTTGCGACTTCCTGGCGCAGCAGTTCCTGCAGCAGCGTCGCGCGGTTCGCTTCCAGCAGGCGCGCATAGCCGGCGCGGTCGCCGCCCAGGGCGCCAAGCGCCGCCTCGAAGCGCGCGTCGAGCACGGCGTCGACCTCGGCGCCGGCCGGCAGCAGGGCCGCCCAGCGCTGGCGCCAGTCGTCGCTTGACACGTGCTGCTCTGGCTGGGCCAGCGAATCCTCAAGCTCCTGGCAGGCGCGCAGCTTGTCGCGCAGGGCGCCGGCCAGCGCCAGGCCGGCGGCGCGGCGCGCCACGTCGGCATGGTGCTGGACCTTGGCGACGGCTTCGTGGTAGCGCTTCTCGACCCGCGCCTCGTGGGCGCGCGGCACCGGGCCGATGGCGTGCCACTCGGCCGCGGCGTCGCGCAGCAGCTTGCCGGCGGTGGCGGGCGTGGCCTCGGGCGCGGCCGCTTCGAGGCGGGCGCTGATCGCTTCCTTGGCCGCCTCGTGGGCGCGGCGCTCGGCATCGAGCGCGTGCGCGCTTTCCTTGCGCCGTGCGAACAGCTCGTCGCAGGCGGCGCGGAAGCGCTGCCACAGCGCCTGCTCGGCCTTGCGTTCGAGCGGCAGCGCGCGCGCATGCTCCTGCCAGCGCGCCTGGATGTCGCGCAGGCGGTCGACCGCGTGGCGGTCGTGCGGGTCGATGGCGGCGACCTCGTCGATCAGTTCCTCACGCCCGGCCATTTCGCTCTTGCGCTGCTCTTCCAGCGGCCCCTGCAGCGTGGTGAGCGCGGCGGCGAACTGCTGGTCGAGGCGTTTCTTGTCCTTGCGGTCGATCGCGCCCAGGTGGCTCCAGGCCAGGCGCAGGCGCTGCACGGTGCCGGCCACGTGCTTCCAGTCGGCTTCGCCCGATTCCAGGCGCGCGATCTCGGCATTGGCCTCCAGCACGATCGCCTCGCCGCGCGCGGCGTTCGCGTGGCGCTCGTCGGCCAGGTGCTTGAAGTGGGCCGCCGCCGGCGCATAGGCCGTGCTGCAGGCGTTGTCGAAGCGCTCCCACAGGCTCTTCGGGGCGGCGCCGGAGAGGCTGTCGAGCGCCTTCCAGCGCTCGCGCATGCTGCCGACCTTCTTGGCCAGTTCGGCCATCGGCAGGTTCTGGGTGGACAGCGCCTCGACGGTCTTGATCAGTTCCTCGCGCGAGACGTTGCCGCCCCAGCGCGCCCAGTCCGACAGGCGCTTCAGTTCGGCGCGCAGGTGGTTCAGGCGCTCGGCCTGGGCGGCGGACAGGCGCATGCCCTTGCCCTTGCTGTCCTTCAGCGTCTTGTCGAGTTCGGCGGCGGTGCCGAGCGAGCCCTGCTGCAGGGCCGCTTCCAGCGCGTCCATGGTGTCGATGAAGGCCTGGTCGGCGCCCTTCGGCGGAGGTTTCGGAGCACGCGTGGGCGCCGCGGCGGCCGGGGCCGCCGCCGCTTCGCGCGGCTTGCGCTCGGGCTGCGGCAGGGTCGCCAGCCAGGCCTCGAAGCGTTCCTGCAGCGCGCCGGCGGCGGCGCCCTGCGGCAGGGCCGGCAACTTCAGCCAGGACTGGCGCAGCTTGTCGGCCTGCAGTTCGGCCACCGGCTGGGCCTGCCACTCGGCGAGCGCGGCTTCGCGCGCGGCGAAGGCCGCCTGGGCCTGTTCCAGCGTCGCCAGGCTGGCGCGCAGGCGTCCCAGCTCGGTGCCGAACTCGGCCACCAGGGTGCGCGGCAGCGAGGCCTGCTCGGGCGCGGCCAGGGCGGCCTCCTGTTGCTGGGCCATGTTTTCCAGCTGCGCGGCCAGCTCGGGGGCGGCGAGGCCGGCCGTCTCGAGCGCGCGCAGCGCGGCCAGGCGGTCGATCATGGCGCGCTGCAGCTGCACCTGGGCTTCCAGGCGCGCGCCGAGCCGGGTGCGCAGGGCGGCGAATTCCTCGGCCAGTTCGGGGGCGGCGATGACCGACCACTTGCGGTCGAGCTCGGCCACGTGGTTGGGCGTGAGCAAGGCGTCCTGCAGCAGGCTGCGCGCCTGGGCCAGGGTGGCCTGGCCGCGCGCCAGTTCGGCGTCGTGGTGGCGGATCGCGTCGAGGCGCGCCTGCATCAGCTTGGCGACGCGGCGGTCGAGGTTGCGCATCGCCCCGTGCACGCGCTCCAGGGCCGCACGGCTGTGGACGTGCTCGGCGGCGGCCAGGCGCAGTTCGGAAAAATCGGAGCGGAGGATGAATTCCACGGCGCGCGTTTCATCGCCGTCGAGCTGGCGCAATTGTTCGGCCTGCTGCTCGCGCTCCTGCTGGGACGGCTTCGGCTGGGCCGGACTCTGCTGGGCGGCGCCCTGCCCGGCCTGCGCGTCGGCCACGCCCTTCGCGCCCTTGCCGGCAGGCTTGGCTGCCGCCGCGGCCGGCGACTTGCCGGGCTTCTCGCCCTGGCGCTTGAATAGGAATTCGAACATGATGAAATCGCACTTCCAAAACCGCCATCATAACAAAGAACGATGGCGGCCTTTTCGAGCGCACCCGGCAGGCGCGCGCCCGGTCAGCGCGCCCCAGGTGCCGGGCCTGCCGGCGGGCGCCTGGTCCGCCGTGCCGGCCGGGTCGCGCGGACGGGAATCGGCGGCGCTGCGGGCGGGCGTCGGGGCCGCGATCGGTTTGCGATCGGCCTGCAGATTGCAGACCATTCGGTGGCGATTCTCTGGCAACCGTCCGATGACTGGTCAAATAAAGAATCCGGTAAAGGCCGCGTCGTGTTGGCGTCCATGAGGCGCCGCGTCTGCGCATCGTTCACGCGTGGGCACGGGGTGCCCACCCTACGGTTCTGCGTCTGCTCATCGTTCACGCGTGGGCACGGGGTGCCCACCCTACGGTTCCCGCGTGGGCACATCATCGATGCCACCACCCTATGACTTGAATCAAGCCATGCACAAAAACCGGCCTCGCTAGTGCATGTAGGACACCGGCGCACCTTGCCGATGAGCATGCTCGACACGTGCGGGACGGCTGGCAGGCGGCGCGGCCAAGCGGCCGCGGTGTTCCTGGCGGTAGGCATCGTAGACCAGCATCTGGTGTGCCATGGCAAACCAGGTTTCGCCCGCGATGGCGGCGCGCGCCACCGGGAACAGCTCCAGCTCCTCGCGCTCGAAGCGCTGCATCAGCGCGGCGCAAAAGCGCTCGACGGCCGTGCAGAACGCCTCGACGCGCTCCTCGTTGTCGATGCCGCCCTGCGCCAGGCGCCGGGCGCTGCCCAGGGCTTCGGCCGCGTCGCGGCTGAGCTGGTCGAGCCCGGCCACCAGCGCTTCGGCGCCGCTGCTGGCGCGGCGCAAGGCCGGCAGCAGGAAGTTGTCGAGCTTGCGGCGCTGGCATTGTTCGTAGAGGCCGCGCAGGGTATCGCAGACGTACTCGGCCTGGCCATCCGTGAGCGCGGTCTGGCGCGCATAGCTTTTCTGGACGAGTTGCTGCACGGCGTGCAGGCTGACGCGCATATTCGTTTGCTCGACGGACAGCGCTACGAGCGTATAGGTCGCGGTTAGCATTCGGTCTCCTCTCGGCGTCCATACGCACGCCCATGCTCCACGCGGAAGCATGCGGCCTGGCAGGACATACTGGTTTTGAACAGGCTGGGTGGTGATTGTTTGCTTTGTTTTGCTTCTCTTCAGCCTGAAGGAACTAGTAGTGTAAGGAGCCACCCCCGCATGGCGTTTGATCTGCCGCAAACATGCAGGGGTCGGGCCGGAGAATCCGGTCAACCGCCGCGCGGGCCGTGCGTTCGGGCTTCGTTGGCTTTTACCAACGCGCGCTGTAGTCTTCGGCTAGTCCTGTCAGCCCGGAAACCTTGCAGGCCGGCGCATCGGGCCCGGCCTTGACCCAGCCGTCGAAGCGGCCCAGGTGCTGGGTCAGGCGGCTCTCCGCCAGCAGCAGGTTCTTGTCGTCGCGGCGCGTGCCTTCCGGCGTGAAACGCAGGTCGAGCAGGCCGTCGTTCGTGGCCATGGTCCAGGCGCCGCCGGGCTCGATGTCCGTGCGCACCGCCCCGAGCGGAACCAGTTCGCCGTCGATCCAGAGCGCGTTCTCGGCGTCGCCGAAGTAGCCGCTCTGCAGGTTCAGGCCCAGCCGGCGGTCGTGCGCCGAGATCCAGCGCCAGGCGGTGCGCCGCCCGAGCAGCCCGTTCGAATAATCGAAGCTGGCCACGCCGCCGTCCAGGCTGAAACGCCGCCCGCCGGCCTCGGCGCGGCCGGCCAGCAGCAGGCCGGGCGACTTCTGGGTCGTGTGCACGCTGCCGCCGTCGCAAACCTGCCCCACCGCCAGCAGGCGCGGCCCGGCGCCGCCGGATTTGGCGTCGTATCCGGCGCCATACTCGGCGTCGATCCGGAAACGTCCGGCGCGCAGCCGCAGCCGGTGGCCGCCGGCGCCGTCGGGCGCGATGGCGATGCGCCGTCCCGGCAGCGCGAACCAGGCCCCCTCGTCGGCCGTCGCGCCGACAAAGGCGGTGACGCCGGGCAGGCCGATCGGCGAAAAGGCATCCACGGTCTCGCCGCGGCCGCGGTCGAAGGCATAGGCGAAGGCGCTGTTGCTCCAGCCGATGTCGATGATCGCCAGCCCGACGAACAGCTCGTCGGTGACGAGCGAGACGAAATGCCAGCGCTTGTGGTGCAGGCGGCGCCAGAAGCGGCCGCGCGCATGGGGCGGCGCCAGTTGCGCCCAGGCCGGCGCGCCCGGGGCGCCCTGGTAGCGCCCGAACAAGGGCTGGCCGCCGGCGTCGACGAGCTGGCGCGGGGCGCTGGGCAGCCTCATGCCGCCACCGGCCGCGCTGGCCCCGCCCGCATGTCCAGCGCCTGCGCCAACGCCTGCGCCAGGCGCCCACCGAGCGCTTCCGGCTCGGCGCGCCCGACGTGGACCTGCTCGCAGCCGTGCCAGCGCGCGCAGCGCAGCAGCGCGGCGGCGACCTCGCGCACCAGGGCCTCGCTGGCGCGCACGCCCGGCTCGAACAGCGCGGCCTTGACCTCGAACGTGCCGGTGCGGCGGTGCGCCTTGGCGTCGATGCGCCCCACCAGCGCGCCGCGGCGCAGGACCGGCAACGTGAAGTAGCCGTAGCGCCGCTTCGGGGCCGGCGTGTAGCACTCGAGCCGGTAGTCGAAGCCGAACAGTTCCAGGGCGCGGCGCCGGTCCCAGACCACCGGGTCGAAGGGCGACAGGATGGTGGTGAGCGTGGGCGCCAGCAGGCCCTCGGCCGCCAGGCGCGCTTCCTCGGCATGGTCGGGATGGATGTAGACCGGCTCGCGCCAATCCTCGACCCGGGCGCGCAGCAGCAGGCCGGCGTCGACCAGCGCCTCAAGGTCGACGTGGGGCCGCCGGGTGCGGTGGTAGTCGGGAATCCAGGCGGCGCGGGCCAGCCCGAGCGCGCGCACCGCACGCAGGGCGAAGGTGCGCCTGACTTCGGGCAGCGGCGGCATGCGCGCATCGTCCCAGCCGGGCAGCACGCGCTCGGCCAGGTCGTAGACGCGCTGGAAGTTGTGGCGGCGCGCGATCATCAGCGCGCCCGCGGTGAACAGCACTTCGAGCGAGCGCTTCTCGGGCTTCCACTCCCACCAGCCGCCGCTCTTGCCGTCGGTGCGCTCGAAGTCGGACGAGCGCACCGGCCCGTGCCCGCGGATATGGGCCAGCAGCGCCGCCACCTCGCCGGCGCGCTCGCGCATCCAGGTGGCCGAGTATTTCCAGCCCATCGCCGCCGGATCGAGCATGCGGTGCCGGTACAGGCCGTAGTCCTCGATCGGCAGGAAACAGGCCTCATGCGCCCAGTACTCGAACAGCTGCCCTTCGGCCAGCAGTTCGTCCAGCCACGCGGGCCGGTAATCGCCCAGCCGGCTCCACAGGACCAGGTAGGGACTGCGAGCGACGACGTTGATGGTGTCGATTTGCAACATGCCCATGCGGCGGATCGTGTCCAGCACGTCGGCCTTGACGGCCTTGCGCCGGCGCGGCTGCAGCAGCCCCTGGGCCGCCAGGTGCAGGGCGCGCGCCGCGTTGATGGATAGGTGCATTTCAGACATGTAAATATTCTAATGAAGTTCAGCAAGCCTTGCCGCCCTCCGCAGGGAAAATTTTTGCAGCCTGCTTTGAAGCTTGTCTCCAGCTGCGCTATAGTTCAGCCGATTCCCGACCTCCCCATCTCCCTCCCCATGCGGCTGTTGCACACCTCCGACTGGCATCTCGGCCAGACCCTGCACAATTACGACCGGACCTACGAACACCAGTGCTTCCTCGACTGGCTGCTCGACACCATCGTGGCCGAAGACGTCGACGCGCTCCTGATCGCGGGCGACATCTTCGACAACACGAACCCGTCGTCCGCCGCCCAGCGCCAGCTCTACGGCTTCCTGCAGCGGGCCAAGGCGCGCACGCCGCACCTGCAGATCGTCGTCATCGCCGGCAACCACGATTCGCCGGGACGGCTGGAAGCGCCGGGACCGCTGCTGGAAGCCCACGGCACGGTCGTGATCGGCAACGTGGTGCGCGCCAGCGACGGCGCCGTCGACCTCGAACGCCTGCTGGTGCCGCTGCGCGACCGCAGCGGGGAAATCAAGGCCTGGTGCCTCGGCATTCCCTTCCTGCGCCCGGGCGACGTGCCGCGCGTGGAGGTCGAGGGCGACGCCTACCTGAACGGCATCGCCGAACTCTACCGCCAGGCCTTCGAGCTGGCGCGCAGCCGCCGCGCCGAGGGGCAGGCGATCCTGGCGATGGGCCACTGCCACATGGTCGACGGCCAGTCCTCGAACGACTCCGAGCGCCGCATCGTCATCGGCGGCACCGAGGCCCTGCCGGCCTCGATGTTCGCGCCCGAGATCGCCTACGCCGCGCTGGGCCACCTGCACCTGGCCCAGCGCGTCGGCAAGAAGGAACACCTGCGCTATTGCGGCAGTCCGCTGCCGATGTCGTTCGCCGAAGTCGCCTACCACCACCAGGTACTGCGCATCGACCTCGAGGGCGCCGTCGCGAAGGAAGTCACCCCGATCCACGTTCCGCGCGCGGTCGAGCTGCTGCGCGTGCCGGCCAAACCCGCGCCCCTGCCCGAGGTGCTGGCCGCGCTCGAAGCCCTGGAACTGGACCCCGAATTGCCGCCGGCCTGCCATCCCTACCTGGAGGTACGCGTGCTGCTCGACGGTCCGGAGCCGGGCCTGCGCGCCCAGGTCGAGGCGGCGATCGCCGGCAAGCCGGTGCGCCTGGCGAAGATCGAGCCGACCCGCAAGAGCGTCGGGCCGGCGCAAGCCGCCGACGCGCTCACCCTCGACCAATTGGCCGAGCTGAAGCCCGACGACATCTTCCGCCGCCTGTGGCAGCAGCGCTTCGGCGAGGATGCGCCGGACGAACAATTGTCTGCTTTCGCCGAACTTATGTTGAGCGACGACAAGGAGGGCGCATGAGGATCCTGCGCATCGCCGGCCGCAACCTGGCCTCGCTGGCCGGCGACTTTAACGTCGACTTCGAAGCCGAACCGCTGGCCTCGAGCGGTCTGTTCGCCATCAGCGGCCCGACCGGCGCCGGTAAAAGCACCCTGCTCGACGCCCTTTGCCTGGCGCTCTATGGCAACACGCCGCGCCTGCCGAAGAGCGGCGGCCGCGGCGCCGGCACCCTGCCGGACGCCGGCGGCGAAAGCGTCTCCACCTTCGACCCGCGCAACCTGCTGCGGCGCGGCACCGCCGAGGGCCATGCCGAAGTCGACTTCGTCGGCAACGACGGCCTGCGCTACCGCGCGCGCTGGAGCGTGCGCCGCTCGCGCAACAAGGTCGGCGGCCTGCTGCAGCCGCCGACCATGAGCCTGCACCGCCTGCCCGAGATGGCGCCGCTAGGCGCGACCAAGACCGAGGCGGCGCAGGAGATCGCGCAGCGCGTCGGCCTCTCGTTCGAGCAGTTCACGCGTTCGGTGCTGCTGGCCCAGAACGAGTTTTCGGCCTTCCTGAAGACCGACGAGAACGAGCGCGGCGAGCTGCTCGAAACCCTGACCGGCAGCGCCGTCTACAGCGAGATCTCGAAGCGCGCCTACGAGCGCTACAAGCTCGAACAGGAAGCCGTGCGCCGCCTCACCGCGCGCCTGGCCGACCAGGCCCCGCTGGCGGCCGAAGCGCGCGCCGAACTCGATGGCGCGCATGCGGCCGCGGAAGAATCCTTGCAGGCGGTCGAAGTACGCCGCACCCTGCTCGAAACCCAACTGCGCTGGCACCAGGAGCGCGACCGGCTGCGCCGCGGCGAAGCCGAGGCCGAAGGCACGCTGGCCGAAGCGAAGGCCCGGCTGGAGACGGCCGGTGCACGCCGCATCCACTTGGCCACCCTGGACGAGGTGCAGGCCGCGCGCCCCATGATGGCGGAACTGGCGCGCCTGGAAAAGGAAAGGGTCGACACCGAGACGGCGCTTGCCAATGGCCAGCGCGAACTGCAGCGCGTGCAGGACGCGGCGCGCCAGGCGGTGCTCGAGGTGCAGGCGGCCCAGGATGCCCTGCAGGCGCAGGAAGCGGCGCAGGGCGAAGCCGCGCCCCGACTGGACGCGGCCAAGGCGCTCGACGCCACCATCGCCACCCTGGCCGACGCGCACCGGAAAACCAGCCAGCAGCGCGACGAGGCCGCGGCGCAGTCGCAGGGCGCCCAGGCCGCGCTGGCGCAAGCGAAGGGCCAGCTCGACACCACGCGCGCGGCCGAGGCGCGCAGCGCCGCCTGGATCGACAGCCACCGCCGCCTGGAAACGCTGGCGGCGCAATGGCCGCACTGGGACAAGCTGTTCGCCAGGGCCGAGGCAGCCGCGCACGAGGAACGCACCAGTGCCGCGCGGCTGGCCCAGGCCGAACGCACCCTGGTCGATGCCGCCGCCCGCGCCGCGGCCGCCCAGGAAGGCGTCGAGGCAGCCGCGGCGCGCATCGGGCAGCTCGACACCGCACGCCAGGCGGCGCAACAGGCCTTGGCCGAATTCGACCTCGGCGCCCTGCTCGACGAGCGCGACGCCCTGGAAGGGCGGCGCGACGCCCTGTCCAGCGCCGAGAAGATCTGGCACGGGCTGGCGGCCGCGCGCCAGCACCTGCAGCGCATCGATGCCGAGCGCGAACGCAGCAGCGCCGCGCGCGACACGGCCCGGGCGGCGCTGGCGGCGGCCAGCGCGGCGGCGCCCGCCCTGGCCGCGGCCAGCGACCAGGCCGAAGCTGCCCTGAGCGCCGCCGAGCTGGCCTGCGCGGCCAAGGTCGAGGACCTGCGCGCCACCCTGCAGGACGATGAACCCTGCCCCGTCTGCGGCAGCGCGGAACATCCCTACGCCCATCCGGACGTGCGCCTGCACGCCGTGCTCGACGCCCTGCGCCGGCAGGTGGAACGCCAGCGCGCCGAGGTGCGCGCCAACCTGTCGGCCCAGGCCGCGCGCCGCGCCGAACTGGCGGCAAGCGAGGAACGCCTGGAAGCGCTGCTGGAGGAACGCCCCGGCCTGGCCGAAGACGCCGCCATGCTCGAACAGGCCTGGAACGATCACCCGCTGGCGCCTGAAGCGCCGGTCGAAGCGCGGCGCGCCGACTGGTTCGGCGCCGAGCTGAACGCGGTGCGCGAAGCCCTGCGCGCGATCGACCTGCGCCAGCAGGCGGCGCGCAAGGCGGCCCAGGCGCGCGACGCGGCGCAGGCGGCCTTCGATGCCGGCCAGGCCGAGCACAAGCGCCAGCAGGACCATGCCCAGGCGGCGCGCAGCGCCCACCAGGACGCCGTGCACGCACGCCAGTCGCTGGCCGAAGCGGCCGCGCGCGATGGCGCCCTGCTCGCGGGACTGCTGGCCGAACTCGATCCGGTGCTGAGCGCGGCCTGCGGCGACGGCTGGCAGGACGGCTGGCGCGCCGACCCGGCCGCCTGCCACCGCGAGCGCGGCGCCGAGGTGGCGGCCTGGCAGGCGCAATCCGAACAACTGGCCCGCCACCGCGCCGCCCTGGCCGAGCTCGACGCCGCCGCGCGCGATGCCGGCCTGCGCGCGGAACACGCCGCCAATGCCGCCGCCGCCGCGCAGGATGCCTGGACGCGCAGCGAGGCGGCGCTGGCCGGACGCCGCCGCGAACGCGCGGCGCTGTTCGAGGGCCGCGCGGTGCAGGAAGTCGAAGAAGCCCTGCGCCGTCGGCTCGCCGCCGCGCGCGACGCCCTGGCCGCGCGCCAGGGCGCCGCCAACGAGGCGGCCCAGCTGGAAACGCGCATCCGCACCGGCATCGTCCAGACCGGCGAGCGCATCGCCGTCCTGCAGGACGAAGCGCGGGATGCGGCAACCAGGCTGGCCGACTGGCTCGAGGACTACGCCGCCCACCACGACGACCTGGAGCCAATCGAGAACCAGGCCGCGCTGGCCAGCCTGCTCGCGGTCGGCGCGCACTGGATCAGCGCCGAGCGGACCGAACTGGCCGAGCTCGACGGCGCGGTGGCGAAGATGGCGACCGTGCTGGCCGAACGCGGCAAGGAACGCCTCCGGCACGAGGAAAGCGCCGACCCGCAGGCGGCGGCGCGCGAGATCGACGCGGTGGCGGCCGAACTCGAGACCGTCTCGGCGGAGCGCAAGGCGGCGCACGAGCAGGCCGCCGCACTGCGCCTGCAGGTGGCCCAGGACGAGGAACGCCGGGTCAAGGCCGAGGCCATGCTGGCCGAGATCGAGCGGCAGCAGGCGATCGAGGCGCGCTGGGGCAAGCTGGCCGAATTGATCGGATCGGCCGACGGCAAGAAGTTCCGCAACTACGCCCAGCAGTTCACCCTGGAGGTGCTGCTCGGCTACGCCAACAGCCACCTGGCCCAGCTGGCGAAGCGCTATCGCCTCGAGCGCGTCGACAATCTTGGGGCCCCATCGCTGGCCCTGCTGGTGCGCGACCACGACATGGGCGGCGAGATCCGTTCGGTCAATTCGCTCTCCGGCGGCGAATCCTTCCTGGTGTCGCTGGCCCTGGCCCTGGGCCTGGCCTCGCTGTCCTCGAACCGGGTCCGGGTCGAATCGCTGTTCATCGACGAGGGCTTCGGCTCGCTCGACAGCGCGACCCTGGGCGTGGCCATGGACGCGCTCGACGCCCTGCAGTCGATGGGCCGCAAGGTCGGCGTGATCTCGCACGTGCACGAGATGACGGAGCGGATCGCGGCCAAGATCCAGGTGCGGCCGAACGGCGGCGGCAGCAGCGCGATCAGCGTCGGGGTGTGAAGGCGCGCGCCCGGAGCGATCGTTACTGCGGCGGCTGCCCGTTCGACGCCATCAAGCCGGCGTCCACCGGCAGGTTGACGCCCGTGACAAGGCGCGCGTCCTCGCTGGCCAGGAAGGCGATCGCCGCCGCGACGCCGTCCGCGTCCTCGGGCGCGCCGAGCGGCATGCGTTCCCTGAACTTGGCGATCAGTTCCGGATCGCTCATCATGTCCTGGGTCATGCCGGTGTCCGTGAAGCTCGGATTGACCGCGTTCACGCGCACGCCATCCTTGCCCGCATCCATCGCCATCGCGCGCACCATGTTACTGACCGCGCCCTTCGAGGTGTTGTAGGCGAACAGGTTCCAGTCGCCGCCCAGCCCCGAGACCGAGGAGGTCATGACGATCGATCCGCGGGTCTTGACCAGTTCCGGCATCGCCGCCTTGGCCATGTGGAAGTAGCCGGCCACATTGACCGCCATGACGCGCGCGAAGTCTTCCTCGCTCGTCTGCATGATGTCGCCCTCGGTGGCCACGCCGGCGTTGTTGATCAGGATATGCAGGCCGCCGAAATGCTCGACGGCCGCCTTGACGGCCGCGGCCGCCGTGTCCTGGTCGGCGGTATCGCCGACCTGCGCCAGCACGCGCTCTTGCGGCAGGCTGGCCGCCGCTTGCTTCAGCTTGTCTTCGTCGATGTCGAGCATCAGCACGCGGGCGCCTTCGTCCAGGAAGCGCCGGGCGGCGGCCAGGCCGATGCCGGAAGCGGCGCCGGTGACGAGGACGGTCTTGTCTTTGAAGCGGTACATATTTTCTCCTCACGTGGTCCGAATCGTTGACGAAAGCCTTGCAACGACGATAACACAGCGTTGCAAACACGGTTTTTCGGTTCCGGAGCAAGGACAGGCTCCCGTACCGCGCCAGGCGCATGCATTCGATACCGGAAGAGGTGTTTCGAATTTAATATGCCGCTTTCGGTTCGACTTTTCAGGATAGCTGGCGATGGCAAACGACGCGGATTACCCTGGCGCGGCCGCGCGCCGCTTGTTCCGGAACGGTGTATTGGCCGTGTTGCTGCTGGCAAGCGTGCCGCCGGCACTGGCCACCCCGGCGCCGCCGCTGGCGCCCCTGCTGCGCCAGGCCGACATGACGGTGACGGTACAGCTGATCGAAGCAAAAAACGGCGTGGTCAGCAAGATCACCACGCTGTGCAAGGTCAGCGGCAAGATTCCCGTCTATGCCAATAGCGACTCACCGGCTTCCTGGCCGAAGGTCTGGCTCGAGGCCGAGATCGAGATCGTCGATTGATGCGGCCTGCCGGACGCGCGCCATCCTTGTACAATGCGCGCTTTGCATTCAATACGCCCGGACACCCATGAAACCCGCCCGCACCCTCACCTTCAAATGCGCCAAGTGCGCCAAGCCCGTCACCGTGTACCTGCAGAAGGTCTCGGCCTGCTCGCACATCCAGCCTTACCAGGGCATCTGCGGCTGCGGCGAAGTCAAGCTGCACGCGACCGGCAACGCGGACGCCGTGAAGTCCTTCCTCGCATCGAACGGCACCGACTGGCACCATCATCACTAAGCACATGATGCGCATCGAATGGACAGAAGGCGGGGTCGAAGGCGGCGAACAGCGCTCGGCGCTGTGGCGCTCCGAGAGCGGCTGGCCGGCGCCGAAGAAAATCGTGATCGCCGACGACACCATGGCCGCCGACACGGCCTACCGCCTGGCGCTGGACGGCACCGCCCTGCTCTGGCGCGGCGACTTCCAGAACGCGCGCCAGCTGGTGCAGGCGCTGGCGCGCCGCATCGACCATAAAGGTTCGCGATCCAGGCGCGCCAAGGCAAGCAAGGCGCCGGCCACGCCGACCGAGCAGTTCCACCGCCATCGCCTGGCCCAGCTGCAGCGCGCCCGCACGCTGGCCATGCTGCTGATTCCTTTCGATGCCGATTACACGATTCCGCTGCGCCGCGCGCCGGACGTGCAGGAAGCCTGTCTCGAGGCCTGGGGACCGTCGACCGAGCCCTGCGTGGCCTCGCTGCGCGAATTGCTGGGCCTGATCGGCGCCCATGAGTGGCGCCGCAAGGGCGTGCCCATCCCGGCGCTGGACGAGCGCATCCACCCCTGGTACGGCGTGTTCTCGCCGGTGCGCGGCGAATACGTCGAGCTGGTGGCGCAGGCGCCGCTGCCGCCGCAGGCGAAGCTGGCCTTCGACATCGGCGCCGGCACCGGCGTGCTGTCGAGCGTGCTGGCGCGGCGCGGCCTGCCGCGCGTGGTCGCGACCGACATGGACGAGCGCGCGCTCGGCTGCGCCCGCGAGAACGTCGAACGCCTGGGCCTGTCGAAACAGGTGGAGATCGTCAAGGCCGACCTGTTCCCGGAAGGCCAGGCCGATGTCGTGGTCTGCAATCCGCCCTGGCTGCCGGGCAAACCGAGTTCCGCCATCGAGTATGCGATCTACGATCCGGACAGCCGCATGCTGCGCGGCTTCCTGGGCGGCTTGAAGAATCATTTGGCGCCGGGCGGCGAAGGCTGGCTGATCCTGTCGGATCTCGCCGAGCACCTGGGCCTGCGCACGCGCGAGCAGCTGCTGGGCTGGATCGCGGCGGCGGGCCTGGCAGTTGCCGGGCGCCATGACGTGCGTCCGACCCATGCGAAAGCCTTCGATGCCGAGGATCCGCTGCACGCGGCGCGCTCGGCCGAGGTGACGTCGCTGTGGCGCCTGCGCGTCGCCTGACACCTGCTTGCGCGGCGTCCTAAAGCTTCGATTTGCGTCAGGCCGCCAGACGCGGTACAATGCTTACCTCAGACGCGGGGTGGAGCAGTCTGGCAGCTCGTCGGGCTCATAACCCGAAGGTCACAGGTTCAAATCCTGTCCCCGCAACCAAACACTTAGCACCAATCAGTAAAAAACGAGCCCGACTCTTGTAGCCGGGCTTTTGTTTTCTGGGGCAGCCGCACTGACATCAGTTGAGCCAGATGAGAGACAAGAAAGACAACGCGACGATCGACTTGCCGGGTTTCGAACCGGCCGCACCGCTGGTCGCTGCCGCTGTCGTTCACGCCGTCGCTCCGAATACTGAGCCCAAGCGCACTCCCCGTCCCCGTCGCGCCGCGATGAAGCAAGAGCAGCTCACCCTGCTTGAAGAAACCGACACCACCGGCCTGCCTGTCTGGCGCCGCGACGACAACCTCGATTTGACCGGCTTGCCGGTCTGGGCGCCGGCGACTCCGGCATAACGCCGGAAACCATGCACACTCCCTTCTCTTCGCTCGCGCTCGCGCCGCAATTCCTGTCCAACCTCGACATCCTCGGCTATCGCGAGATGACGCCGATCCAGGCCGAGAGCCTGCCCGCCGTACTGGAAGGCCGCGACCTGATTGCCCAGGCCGCCACCGGCAGCGGCAAGACCGCCGCCTTCGGCATCGGCATCCTGCACAAGCTCAATCCGGCCTGGTTCGCGGTCCAGGGCCTGGTCATGTGCCCGACGCGCGAACTGGCCGACCAGGTCGCGGGCGAACTGCGGCGCCTGGCGCGCGGCGTCGGCAACGTCAAGATCCTGACGCTCACCGGCGGCATCGCGATGCGCCCGCAGATCGCCTCGCTCGAGCATGGCGCCCACATCGTGGTCGGCACCCCGGGCCGCATCCGCGACCACCTGGGCCGCGGCACGCTCGACCTGTCGCGCGTGCAGACCCTGGTGCTGGACGAAGCCGACCGCATGACCGACATGGGTTTCTACGACGAGATCGCGAACATCGTGCGCGCCTGCCCCGAGCGGCGCCAGACCCTGCTGTTCTCGGCGACCTACCCGGACGACATCCGCCATGCCACCGCCGGCTTCCTGCGCGACCCGCTGGAGGTGGTGGTCGAGAGCCGGCACGACAACTCCACCATCGAGCAGCGCTTCTACGAAGTCGACTTCGGCGAGCGCGACGCGGCGGTGGCGCGCCTGCTGCGCCACTTCCGCCCGGTCTCGACCCTGGCCTTCTGCAACACCAAGGCGCACTGCCGCGAGCTGGCCGACTCCCTGCGCGAACAGGGCTTCTCGGCCCTCGCCCTGTACGGCGAACTCGAGCAGCGCGAGCGCGACGAGATCCTGGTGCTGTTCGCCAACCGCAGCTGCTCGGTGCTGGTGGCGACCGACGTCGCCGCGCGCGGCCTCGACATCGCCAACCTGGAAGCCGTGATCAACGTCGACGTCTCGAAGGACGCCGAAGTGCACGTGCACCGCATCGGCCGCACCGGCCGCGGCGGCGAGACCGGCCTGGCGCTGTCGCTGTGCGCGCCGAACGAGAAGAAGTGGGTGCGCTTGATCGAGGAGTACCAGGATGCCCCGGTGGCCTGGCACCAGCTCGACGAACTGGACGACGACGCGGCCGAGGCGACGGCACTGGCGGCGCCGATGGTCACGCTCGTCATCTCCGGCGGCAAGAAGGACAAGCTGCGCCCGGGCGACGTACTCGGCGCCCTGACCGGCGACGCCGGCCTCGTCAAGGACCAGGTCGGCAAGATCAACGTGACGGAGTTCCAGACCTATGTCGCGCTCGAACGCGGCGTGGCCGAGCAGGCGTTCCGCCGCCTGAACGCCGGCAACCGCCTGGGCCCGGAATTCGGCAGCTTCAAGGGCCGCAGTTTCAAGATGCGCTTCCTCGCGCTGTAAGCACAATGGCCACGAGGGCCGCGCACGGTTGAGCCGAAAGCGGCACGCTCGCCCCAAATCTGGCATAGTTTTGCTAAAAATAAACGATTAGCAAAATGACCAGTCACAGCACAGCCATCTACACCCCGTTCGCGGACGGACGCACGGTCCGCGATATCGTCGAGCACAGCCCCGCGCTCGTCACCGACGCGTGGTGCCGCCAGCTCCTGCGCCAGGTCCTGCAATCGCTCGAGCAGCAGTACGCCAGCGGCGCTCCGCAGCGTCCGATCACGCCGGACAGCGTCGTCATGCTCGACAGCGGCGAGGCCTTGCTGCTGCCCGCCCCCGACGTGCCGGAAACCTCGGCCGAAGCGAACCCCGGCGCCGACCTGCATGCGCTGGCGCTGGTGGTCCACTATGCGATCAGCGCCGAGCTGCCGCCCGAGGGCCCGCTCGGCCCGCGCCTCTACGACGACTACAGCGACCAGCTGACCCGGGCCATCGACCGCTGCCTCGGACCGAACGTGCGCCTGCGCCCGAAGAGCATCGCCGAGCTGCGCACGATGCTGGGGATCGAGGCCGAAACGGCGCCAGTCGCCATCGAGACCGCTTCCGTCGGCGAAGCCACGCCGGCCCCGGCCGCGACCGGCGCCGCTCCGGTCTTCGACCAGCGCGACCCGGAAATCACGGCAACGCCGCAGCCGGTGCCGGAAGAGGCCTTCGCCTTCCACGAACGGGGCCGGGAGCGCGCCGCGGTCCCGCATAACACCCCGGCTCCGGACGACGCCACGATCGCGCTGGACAGCGCCGCGGATGCGCCGACCATGACCGCGCCGGACGCGAGCGCGGCCACGCCAGGGCGGCCGCAGCCGGCTCCCGACGCATTCGCGCGCCCCGTCCTGGCCGCCACGCCGCTGAAACCGTCGTCCCACCCCGCGACGCCGGCCGCGGCCATGCAAGCCAGGCCGCGCCCGCAGGCGCCGGCGCCGGCGCCGCGCGCCAGGAGCGGACTGGAACGCTGGGCCATGGTCGCCGGCGCCGCCGTCGTGCTGATCGCGGCCGGCGGTGCGCTGTACGCGCACCTGAACCAGGACAAGCCGGCGGACATGGTGGCCCTGGCGCTGCCGCCGCAAGAAAAGGCCGCACGCGGCCTGGACGCCGGCGAAGCCCTGGTCGCGCCGGCCGGCGAAGCCGCCAGCCCCGCCCAGGCGGATACCGCCGGCCAGCCTGCCACGGCGGACGCGGCGGCTGCGGCGGCGCCCGACGCGAACCAGGCCGCCCTGCCGCTCAGCGCGGCCGCGCCCGGCGCCGTGCGCCACGCCGACGCCGTCGTCAACGGCACCACCTACAAATTGCTGATCAAGCCCTGGGGCATTGTCTACGTCAACGGCGTCGACCGCGGCGTCAGCCCGCCGGTCAAGCGCCTCACGCTCGGCCAGGGCGAGCACACGATCCGGATCGTCAACCCGAACTTTGCCGAGCATGTGATGACGGTCACGGCCGGCGGCGCGGAGAGCGCCGTCATCGAACACGATTTCACGGCTCCGGCCGAAGGAGGCAAATAAGGATGCAGCGTTTCCTGCAGCACCGTTTGTTATGGGCCGTGCTCGGCGCCAGCCTGCTTGGCGGCTGCGCCGAGCTGGCGCCCCTGTTCGAACGCCAGCCCGAGCGCAATCACCCGAAGACCGATGCCCGTCCGGAGGCACGCAACGACAGCCGTCCGCGCGCCGAGTCGCGCAGCGAGGCGGCCCCCGGGCGCGACCAGGTCGCGCTGCGCGAAGGTATCCGGCTCTACAACGAAGGCGACTTCAACGGCGCCATCAAGCGACTGACGTCAAGCGACATCCGCGGCGGCGCACCGCTGCGCACCCGCACCACCGCCCTCAAGTACACGGCGTTCAGCTATTGCGTCACCTCGCGCCCGAAGCAGTGCCAGCAAGCCTTCGAGAAGGCGCTCAAGATCGATCCCGACTTCAACCTGGAACCGGGCGAACAGGGCCACCCGCTGTGGGGGCCCGCCTTCGAGCGCGCCAGGAAGGGCTGACAGGGCTCCTCTGTCACGCCTTGACGTTGACCGAGGCCGGGAAGGTCGGCGCGCGGCGGCGGCGCGAGGCCTGCTCGTAGGCGTAGGCCATGCCGATCAGGCTGGCTTCCGTGTAGGCGCCGCCGACGAACGACAGGCCGACCGGCAAGCCGTGGGCCTGGCCGGCCGGCACCGTGATGTGCGGATAGCCCGCCACCGCGGCCGGCGACGAGAAGCTCATGCCGTAGTGGTCGCCCTTGATGTAGTCGGTGAGCCAGGCCAGGTCGTCGGTCGGGGCGACCAGCGCATCGAGGCGCTCCTCGCGCAGGATGCGGTCGATCCCCTCTTCGCGCGCGTAACGCAGGTTGTTGGCCAGCGCCTCGCGGTAGCCGCGGCTGTTCGGTCCCGGCTTGGCCTGGGCGGCGATCAGGTGCTCCTGGCCGAAATGCGGCATCTCGCGCGCGGCGTTCTTCTCGTTGAAGACGATCACGTCGGCCATGGTCTTCACCGGCGCGTGCGGCGCGTAGGCCGCGAGCCAGGCCTCCAGGTCGGGCCCGAACTCGTTCAGCAGCACCTCGAGCTCGGTCGCGCCGTACTTGTCGGTGTTCGGCAGCGTGACGTCGACCAGGACCGCGCCCTGGGCTTTCAGCACCGCCAGCTCCTTCTCGATGACCGCGTCCACGTCCGGATTGCCGCCGAAGAAATTGCGGGCGACACCGAGTCGCTTGCCTTGCAGGCCGTCCAGGCGCAGCGCCGCCGCATAGTCGCCGGCCTTGCCGGCGCTTTCCTTCGTCACCGCGTCCTCGCCGTCGACGCCGGTCATGGCGGCCAGCATCAGGGCGGCGTCGGCCACGCTGCGCGTCATCGGCCCCGCCGTGTCCTGCGAGTGCGCGATCGGGATGATGCCGCTGCGGCTGACCAGTCCCAGCGTGGGCTTGAGGCCGACCACGCCGCAGATCGCGGCGGGCGAGACGATCGAGCCGTCGGTCTCGGTGCCGACCGCCAGGGTCGCCAGGCTGGCGGCGATGGCCGCACCCGAGCCGGAACTCGAGCCGCTCGGATTGCGGTCGAGCGCATGGGGATTGCGGGTCTGACCGCCACGCCCGCTCCAACCCGACACCGAATGGGTCGAGCGCATGTTGGCCCATTCCGACAGGTTGGTCTTGCCGATGATGACGGCGCCGGCCGCGCGCAGGCGCTCGGCCACGAAGGCGTCGCGGCGGGCGCGCACGCCGTCCAGCGCCAGCGAGCCGGCGCTGGTGCACATCCGGTCGCCGGTCGCGATGTTGTCCTTCAACAGCACGGGAATGCCGTGCAGCGGTCCGCGCAGCTTGCCGGCGGCACGTTCGCGGTCGCGTTCGGCGGCGATTTTCAATGCGTCGGGATTGGTTTCGATGACGGCGTTCAGGCGCGGACCGGCCTTGTCGATTGCGGCGATGCGCGCCAGGTAGCGCCCCACCAGCGCCTGCGCGCTCAGCTTGCCGGCCGCCATGGCCGCCCCCTGCTCGCTGACGCCGGCCTCCAGGATGTCGGCCTCGGCGCGCGGGCGCGCTTTCGGCGCCACCGCCAGCGCCGGCGCGGAGCCCGTCAATGCGCCGGCGGCCATGCCGAGTCGAACGAAGTCCCTGCGATCCATGCCGTCTCCCTTATGTCGAATAAAACACCAGCATAGCAGCGCTTGCCTGTCGACACGCTTCGCCCCTTCCTGTCGTAGGGACGAAAAAAAACGCTGCCGTATGCGGGCAGCGTTTTTCTCTACAGGCAGCTCGATCAGTTACGAACGATCTTCTTGTATTCATTGGTGCGGGTGTCGATTTCGATGACGTCGTCGTTGCTGACGAACAGCGGCACTTGCACGGTGTGCTGGTGTGCTTCGATCGCGTTCTCGATCTTGGCTTCCTTCAGGACGTTGCCCGAAGTGTTGCCCTTGACTGCCGGCTCGGTGTAGACGACCTGGCGGGCGATGATGGTCGGCAGTTCGACCGAGATGGCCTTGCCGTCGTAGAACACGGCTTCGCATTCCATGCCGTCTTTCAGGTAGGCCAGCGCGTCGCCCAGGTTTTCTTCTTCGATTTCGTACTGGTTGTACTCTTCATCCATGAAGACGTACAGCGGGTCGGCGAAGTACGAGTAGGTCACCGGCTTCTTGTCCAGGATGACGACGTCGAACTTGTCGTCGCCGCGGAACACGTTTTCCAGCGGAGCATTGGTCAGAAGATTCTTCATCTTCCACTTGTAGGTGAAGCCCGTGCGGCTCGAGCCGTTGACGTCGGAACGCAGCACGATAAAAGGCTTCTCATCAACCATGATGATGTTGCCAACACGGATTTCTTTTGCGGGTTTCATATGGATTTATGATCGATAAAAGGGGTTGCAGTAACAGGGCATCATACCATGTAATGGGCGCCGCGCCTAACGAAGTGATCGGGCGAATTCCAGCAGGTTGCCCGCCAGGTCGCCGTTTTCCAACATTTGCGCTTCCCACGCGCGCGCGCGTTCCGCGATGCCCGGCAGTTCGTTTTTCAGGTCCGACCACAAGGCCGCCCAGTCCTCTGCGCCGGCCGCGCCGGGGCCGGCGCCGTTCCACTGCAGCGAGAAGGTCTTCAGGCTATCGAGGCCGGAGGCATAACGGTCCAGGAAGGCACGCAGTTTCTTGTGGTGCAGATTCTCTTCCTGGAAATAGATATGCCAGACGAAAGGCCGGCCGGCCCATTGCGCGCGCACCCAGGAATCCTCGCCGCGCACGAAGTTCAGGTCGCAGGCCCAGAGCAGGCGGTCGTAGTCGGGCTGGGCCACGAACGGCAGCACGCGCAGCGTCAGCGCGCCCCGCGTCGCGCTCGCGCCGGCCCGCGCGGGCGCGCCCAGGAAGGCTTGCACCGCCTCGGCCGCGACGCCCTCGGGCACCAGGCAGGCGATCGGCTGCGCGCTGTCCTGCCAGGCCTCGAACAATTCCGCCACCGGTGCGAACGGATAACAGAACAGCGATACCTTGAAGGCCGCGATTTCGGATTCGGCCAGGCCGAGGCCGCGCAGGAAGGCGTCGCGCCGCCCGGCGCCAGACTGGAAGGCGGCGCGCTCGCGGCCGAGCTCGCGCTCGCGCAGCAGGCCGCCGGTCTTGCTCGTGAAGCCGGGGAAGAAGAAATGCTTGGTCAGTTTCAGGCGCGGGTGCATCGACGGCAGGCGGTGGCAGCCCTCCACCCACTCCTCGGCGCTCAAGCCCTCGTAGTTCAGCCAGGCCGGACGCGGCTCGCGCCGGGCCATTGCCTCGACGTAGCCGGGAGGAAGATCGCAAGCGAAGAACTCGATGACGATGTCGTCCACCTGGTCCGGCGTGTAGGCGCCGTCCTGGCCGCGCCAGTGGCGCACGGCCACGCCCTGCACCTGCTGTAAATCGGCCTCCAGCGCCACCTCGGGACAGATGCGGCGAAAACTCGCCAGGTCGTCGACCCAGAGCGTGACGGCCACGCCGTGCTCGCGCTGCAACTGGCGCGCCATGCGCCAGCAGATGCCGATGTCGCCGTAGTTGTCGACGACCTTGCAGAAAATGGTGAGCGTCGGTGTGCGATCTGGATGGGAAGACATGTTCGATAGGGAGGCGCGGCAGGAGAAGCGCGCCATTCTATCCGATTTCATCGGCGCTACCAGGCGGAGGACTGCCGATTGCAACGCGAAAAAGCAAAAAGCCGCTCAAGGCGGCTTTTGCTTTGTACTGCCAATTACCATATTCTGGCGTCCCCACGGGGATTCGAACCCCGGTACTCACCGTGAAAGGGTGATGTCCTAGGCCTCTAGACGATGGGGACCTAAAACTGTTCCGATTACTACTTTACTGCACTTACCAAATTCTTGGCGTCCCCACGGGGATTCGAACCCCGGTACTCACCGTGAAAGGGTGATGTC
>NZ_DAMCPG010000006.1:0-46283 GCF_032106685.1 Massilia sp. | reverse complement strand
AACCGCTGACCTCTTGCATGCCATGCAAGCGCTCTCCCAGCTGAGCTATACCCCCATTTCACTGTACTCACTGTGCTGCCGTGTTACCGTGTGCTGCTGAAGTGCGAGCATTATAGCGGGGCTTCTTGCATTTCGCAAACCCCGTTTTGCGCAATCACAAACCTTTGTTCACGCGAGCCAAAACAGTGTCGCGGCCGAACAGTTCAAGCACGGCATCGATGGCCGGGGTCTGGAGCTGGCCGGTGACGAGCAGGCGCAGCGGCATGGCGATCTGCGGCATCTTCAGGCCGTGCGCGGCGAGCACTTCCTTGAGCATGGCAGCCAGGGCCGCCTTGTTCCACTCCACGGTCTGGCAACGCTCGGCGAAAGCGGCCAGCGCCGGACGCACGGTATCAAGCAGGTGCTGGGCCAGCAGCGCCGCATCCGGCTGCGGCTGGCGGTAGAACAGCATCGCCGCATCGGCCAGTTCGTTGATGGTGTTGGTACGCTCCTTCATCAGGGCCAGCACCGTCGGCAGCGCCGGCGCGCCGTCGAACTGGGCGCCCTGCTCTTCCATCTTCGGGCGAACCAGGCCGGCCAGGCGTTCGTTGTCGGCCTGCTTGATGTAGTGGTTGTTCAGCCAGGCCAGCTTTTCCGGATTGAACTGCGCCGCCGACGCGGTCAGGTGCTCCAGGTTGAACCACTCGGTGAACTGCGCCATCGAGAAGATCTCGTCGTCGCCGTGGCTCCAGCCCAGGCGCGCCAGGTAGTTCAGCATGGCTTCCGGCAGGTAGCCCTGTTCCGGATACTGCATCACGCTCACGGCGCCATGGCGCTTCGACAGCTTCTGGCCGTCCGGGCCCAGGATCATCGGCAGGTGGCCGTACTGCGGCAGCTCGGCGCCGAGCGCACGCAGGATGTTGATCTGGCGCGGGGTGTTGTTCACGTGGTCGTCGCCGCGCAGCACGTGGGTGATCTTCATGTCCCAGTCGTCGACCGACACGCAGAAGTTGTAGGTCGGGGTGCCGTCCGGACGCGCGATGATCAGGTCGTCGAGCTCCTTGTTGGCGATCGTGATCGGGCCCTTCACGACGTCGTTCCAGGTGACTTCGCCGTCCAGCGGGTTCTTGAAGCGCACCACCGGCTTGACGCCTGCCGGCACTTCCGGAAGGGTCTTGCCCGGCTCCGGGCGCCAGGTGCCGTCGTAGCGCGGCTTTTCCCCCAGAGCGCGCATGCGCTCGCGCATCGCTTCGACTTCTTCCGGCGAGCAATAGCACAGGTAGGCGGTGCCGGCCTCGAGCATGCCCTGGATGACCTCGCGGTAGCGGTCCATGCGCTGCATCTGGTAGAACGGGCCCTCGTCGTGCGACAGGCCCAGCCACTGCATGCCGTCCAGGATGGCCTGCACCGCTTCCGGCGTCGAGCGTTCGAGGTCGGTGTCCTCGATGCGCAGGATGAAGGTGCCGCCGAAGTGGCGGGCATAGGCCCAGGAGTACAGCGCGGTGCGCGCGCCGCCGAGGTGGAGATAGCCGGTCGGGCTCGGGGCAAAACGGGTACGGACGGTCATGGTAAAAAGCGAAAGGGTAAAGCGGCTATTTTACCGCGCCGGGCACGCCGCGCGGCGCCGTCCGTCGCAAGCATGCCACCCTGCGCGCCGGGCCCGCCCCGGGTCCGGCGCGCAGGGACTCACGTCCTTCCTTCCTTAACTGTCCGCTTCCGCCGGGGCGGGCGCGGGAGCGCCGGCGCGCTGGCTGTCGACGTAGGCCGCCAGCGCCCTCACCGTCGGGTAGTCGTAGAGCAGCTCGGCGCCGATGGGCACGCCGCTGGCCGCCTCCAGTTCGAGCGCCAGCGGCACCGAAGCGAGCGAATCGATCCCCAGGTCGCCGAAGGACGTGTCGATCCCGATCTCGGGCGCGGGCGGGCAGCGCAGGGTTCCGGTGGCTTGGTGCGGCAGCTCCCCGCCGCGCGGCGCGGCCGCCCCTTCGCGCAGCCACTTGAGCAGGCAGGCGCGCACCAGTTCGACGGTGGACGGCGCCGCGTCCGCGGGTGCTGCGTCGACGGCGCTCGGTTCGCCAGGCGCCGCTACCGCAGCGATCGGCGCGACCGGCGGCGATGCCGGCTGGTCCAGCGCGCCAGCCGCTTCCGGCGCGGCGCGGCGCAGCAGCGGGTCGAGCCGGTGCTCCTCGCCCGGCAGCCCCTGCTCGACGTCGCCGATCGCCAGCGCATGGCCGCCCACGCGCGCCAGCAGCGCCGCACCTGACGGGCAAGCCTGCACCGCCGCCTGCTCGGCGGCGATCGCCTGGCGCAGCCGCTGCAGCCTGCGCGCGGCCCACTGCGCCGCCTCGCCGCGCGCACAGGCGGCCAGCAGCGTCCAGGCGGCGAACTCGCCGTTGCGCCAGTCCTGCCACTGGCCGGCGCCGGCCGCGGGCAGCCGCTCGGGTGCCGCGCCAGGGGCCGCGGATAGCTCGCCGATCCAGCGCGCCAGGGCATTGCCGGACGTGCGCGCCAGGGCGCCCAGGTGCGCATACAGGGCTTCGCTCGGGCCTTCGAGGATGCGCAGCACGCGCGCGTCGCGCAGCAACCGCGGTGCGAGATTGTTCTCCAGGTAGCCGCGCCCGCCGAGCATCTGCATCAGCTGGTCGGCCGCTTCCCACAGCAGTTCCGACAGCACGCACTTGCAGGCGCTGCAGGCATCCTGCGGCAGTTCCCTGCCGTCGTCGACGGCGCGCGCCAGCGCCGTCACCAGCGCCTCGCCCGCCTCGATCGCGCACGCCAGTTCATGCAGGCGCAGCGCGGTCACGGCATTGTCCAGCAGGCGTCCTCCGGCGATGTCGCGCCGCTCGGCATAGCGCAGCATCAGCTGGGCGCAACGGCGCATCGCGCCGATGCACAGCGCACCGATGCCGAGGCGGGAAAACGCCATCGCGTCCTGCGCCACCTCCATGCCGGCGCCTGGCGCGCCCAGCACCTGGGCGTCGGGCACGAACACGCCGTCGAAGCGCACCGCGTTCTGCACCATCGCACGCATGCCCATGGTCAGCGCTTCCGGTCCCTGCGCCAGCCCCGGCGCGTCCTCGGGCACCAGCAGCGCGACGGTGCCGAGCGCCCTGCCCGCCGCGTCGAAGGCGCGCGCGAACACGGCTAGCACGCCCGACCACGAGGCCAGGCCGATCAGGTGCTTCTCGCCGCTCAGGCGCCAGCCGCCGTCGGCGCGCACCGCCCGGGTGCCGATCGCGCGCGGATTCGATCCCGCCTGCGGCTCGCTCAGCGCGAACGCGGCCAGCTGGCGGCCGGCGGCCAGCTGGCGGCCGGCGGCCAGCACCGGGCCCCATCGCGCGCGCAGCTCGGGCGAGCCGAAGCGCAGCAGCGCACGCAGGCCGAGGCCGTTGTGCACGCCCACCACCGTGGCCAGGGTCAGGTCGAGCGCAGCCAGCTGGGCCATCACGCGCACCAGGTCGACGGTCGCCAGCGCCTGCCCGCCGAGCTCGCGCGGCGCCTGCAGGCCGAACAGGCCGCGGTTGCCGAGGTCGAGCACCAGGTGCGGCGCCAGCGTGCGCCGCTCGTCGTCGAGGGCCGAATTGATGCGCCGCGCGCCATACTGGCGCAGCCAGCCGACCAGCGCATCGGCGCGCGCCGCGCTGGCCTCGAGGTCGGCGCGGCCGCGCACGTGCAGCAGGTGCAGCGCGCCGGCCGCCAGCAGGGCCTTGCAGCGCGCGCGCTGGACCTTGCCGCTGGTGGTGCGCGGGAACGCGCCCGACGCCGCGAACAGCAGCGTGTGCAGCGGCACGCCGATACCCGATGCCACCGCGCCGCGGATGCGCCGGCCCAGCGCCTCGACGTCGCCGCTGCGCGCAAGCGCCCGGCTGGCCTCGACCACCAGCGCCAGCCCTTCCCCGTCGGCGCCGTCGATGCCGAAGGCGGCGCAACTGTTCGGCGCCAGCACGCCCGCCGCGCGCTCGACCAGCTCCTCCACGTCCTGCGCATACAGGTTGCGGCCATGGACGATGATCACGTCCTTGCGCCGCCCGGTGACGAACAACTCGCCCTGGTGCAGGAAGCCGAGGTCGCCGCTGCGCAGGAAAGGCGCCGCCGCCGCGCTTCCCCCCTTGTCCGTCACCCGGGCGCCGAAGGCCACGGCGCTTTCCTGCGGCCGTCCGTGGTAGCCGCGCGCGACGGCCGGCCCGGCGATCCAGATCTCGCCGACACGGTCCGGCCCGGCACGCTCGCCGCTGGCCGGATCGATCGCCGCCACCGTCACGCCGGATGCCAGCGGGCCGCAGCTGACGATGGCGCGCCCATTGGCCTCGCCCGGCGCCGCCAGCCGCACCTGTCCCCGTTCGAGCGCGCCGGCGTCGAGCGTCAGGATGCGCGGGCCGCGCCCGCGCGGACCGCCGGCCACCAGCAGCGTCGCTTCGGCCATGCCGTAGCAGGGAAACAGCGCGCCGCGGCGCAGGCCGCGGCTGCCGAAAGCGGCCAGGAAGCGCTCCAGGGTCGCCGCGCGCACCGGCTCGGCGCCGTTGTAGAGCACCTCGAGGCTGGACAGGTCGAGCTGCGCGGCCTGCTCGGCGCCGATCCGGCGCACGCACAGGTCCCAGGCGAAGTTCGGCGCGCCGGTGCAGGTGGCGCGGTAGCGCGTGACCGCCTCCAGCCAGGTCGCGGGACGGCGCAGGAAGGCGCCGGGCGCCATCAGCACCGAGCGAAAGCCTAGCGCCAGCGGCGCGGCCACGCTGCCGATCAGGCCCATGTCGTGGAAGGGCGGCAGCCAGCTCACCATCACGGTGTCGGGGCCGAAACCGAAGGCCTGGCCGATCGCCGCGATGTTGGCGGCCATGTTCGCATGGGTGATCTCCACCCCTTTCGGCTGGGCCGTCGAACCGGAGGTGTACTGGAGAAAGGCCAGGGCCGCGCCCGACGGCAAGGACGGCAGGCCGGGGCCGGCCGGCGCGGCGTCGTGAGCAGTGTCGCAACCGGTGCCGCAAAAGAGCGGCGCGATACGGCCGGCGCCGGCGCGCGCCAGCGCGGCACGGGTGGGAGCCTCGTTGTCCGGCGCCGCCAGCACCAGCGCCGGCCTGGCGTCGGCCAGCAGCGCCGCCAGGCGCTCGTCGTCGCGGGGCCGGTGCGCGGGCGCCGCCGGCACCGCGACCAGGCCGGCGGCCAGGCAGGCCAGGAAGGCGGTCACGAACTCCAGGCCGGCGGGATACAGCAGCAGCGCGCGTTCGCCCGGCGCGGCGCGTTCCGCCAGCGCCGCCGCCAGCGCGGTCACGCGCGCGGCCAGGCCGGCGTAGGAGACATCGAGCGCGGCGCCGTTCTCGCGCAGGAAGGTGTAGGCGATGCGCTGCGGCGTGCGCATGGCGCGCTCGAACAGGCTGTGCAGCAGGGTCGCGCCGCCGGCGTCCATCGCCTCAGCCACGGGAGCGCTCCCCGCGTCCGGGTCCGCGCGCCGGTTCCACCCCGAGCGCGGCGCCGGCGCCGTTGACCGCGGCGCCGACCAGGCGCGCGCCATGCCGCAGCTGCTCCTTCCGATGCGCCGCCATCACCTGCAGGCGCAGCCGCGCCGCGCCCAGCGGCACGCCGGGAAATTCGACCGCGTTCACGTGCACGTTGGCGCGCGCCAGCGTGCGCCCGGCCAGGCGCGCCACCGGCTCGCTGCCGATCCAGACCGGCACGATGGCCGAAGGCACGCCGAGGCAGCGCATGCCGGTTTCGGCCAGGTGCGCGCGCAGCGCCAGCGCATTGCGCAGCAGGGCCGCGCGCAGTTCGTCGCCCTCGCGCCCTTCGACGATGCGCAGGGCTTCCAGCACGCAGGCCGCCTGCATCGGCGACAGCGCGTTCGAGAACAGATGCGGTCCGGCGAACAGCTGCAACTGGCGCTTGAGCGCGCGCGAGGCGCAGGCGACGAAGCCGCCGTTCGAGGCGAAGGTTTTCGAGAACGCCCCCATCACGATGTCCACCTTGCCCAGCATCGCCTGCGCGCCGATGCTGCCGGCGCCGCCCGGCCCGAGCGCGCCCAGGTCGTGGGCGACGTCGACCAGCAGCGTGGCGCCGTACTCGCGGCACAGGTGCTGCATCAGCGGCAGGTCGGGCACGTCGCTGTCCATGCTGAACAGGCCCTCGGTGACGACCAGGATGCCGTTCTCGGTATCGCGCGCGCGGATCGCGGCCAGCAGCTCGCGCACGTGGCCGGTGTCGAGATGGCGGTGCAGCGCGACGTTGCGCGTGCTTGCGGCCGCGCCCTGGCGCAGCGACGCATGCGCCAGCTGGTCGATCACGACGTAGTCGCGCGGGCCGACCAGTGCCGTGACGAGGCCGAACGCGGCGCCCCAGCCGGTCGGGAACAGCGTCACGTGCTGTGCGTGCAGCAAGGCGCCGAGCGCTTCCTCGAGCGCCAGCGACAGGCGGCTGTTCCCCTGCAGGACGGCCGAGCCGGCGCTGTGCGGACCGCAATCGGCCAGCGCGCGCTGCGCCGCCTCCCGTACCGCGGGATGCGAGGCCAGCGACAGGTAGTCCTGCGAAGCGAAGTTCACGCCGGGCGCGGGGCCGGCAACGGCGGCAGCGCCGCGGGCGCCCTCCTCCCTGACCTGGGCCTCGGGGCCGGGCGCGCCGTCGACCGCGCGCGCATACTGCCAGACCCCATGCGCCGCGCGCAGCGCGCACCAGGCGTCGAGCGCCTCGGTGCGGCGGATCAGGTCGGAACCGCGCGGCTGCGCGAACTGGGCGACGTTGCCGCTCAGCGCGCCGCAGCGCGAGAGCTCGGCGACGTCGTCGGCCCGCTCGAAGTGAAGCGTTTCCTCGTGCACGATGTGCTCCTCGGTAAAATGGAAAGAAGGATTCAGGCCGGCAGCGGCGCGGCCAGCCGGCCGGGCTCGCGCGCCAGCAGCGTCGCCACCTGCTCGGGCGCCAGCGGCCGGTCGAACAGGTAGCCCTGGGCGACGTCGCAATGCATCGCGCACAGGTCGGCCAACTGCTCGTTCGTCTCGACGCATTCGGCGATGACTTTCAGCTCGACGCTGTGCGCCATGGAGACGATCGCCTGGGCGATCGCATACGCGCGCGAACGGCTGTCCTGGCCGAGGCGGCGCACGAACAGGCCGTCCATCTTGAGGATGTCGACCGGCAGTTCCGACAGGTAGTTCAGGCTGGAGTAGCCGGTGCCGAAGTCGTCGATCGACACGAGCACGCCCGCCGCGCGCAATTCGCTCATGATGCGGCGGTTGCCCTCGAGGTCGTCGATCAGGACGCCTTCGGTGATCTCGAGTTCGAGGCAGCCGCAGGGCAGCCCGGTGGCCTCGACGATTTCCAGCACGCGGGCGGCGATGCTGGGGGTGCGCAGCTGGCGCGCCGACAGGTTGACCGCGATCTTCAGGCCCGGCAGCCCGGCGTCGCGCCAGGCGCGGTTCTGGGCGCAGGCGGTGCGCAGCACCCAGTCGCCGATCGGCACGATCATGCCGGTTTCCTCGGCCAGCGGGATGAAGCGGCCCGGATCGATGCGTCCGTAAACCGGGTGCTGCCAGCGCAGCAGCGCCTCGACCCCGACCACGCGGCGCGTCGCCAGGTCGACCTGCGGCTGGTATTCGAGGAACAGTTGGCCGCGCGTCAGGGCTTCGCGCAGGCCGTTCTTCAGCGCCAGCCTTTCGCTTTGCGGCGCGCTCACCGCGCTCGAATACAGCTGCACGCTGTTCTCGCCCCAGGCGCGCGCGCTGCGCATGGCGATGTCGGCGCGCTTGAGCAGGGCGTCGAGGTCGCAGTCCTCGGCCGGGTACAGCGCGACGCCGACCGACAGCGTGATGAAGCATTCGCGTCCGCTCGCCGCCAGCGGCAGGCCAAAGCGGTCGAGGATCTTCTCGGCCACCTGGCGCGCATCGGCCTCGCTGCCCAGGTCTTCCAGCAGCGCCACGAACTCGTCGCCGCTCCAGCGCGCCACGGTGTCGCAGTCGCGCAGGCAGCCGCGCAGGATGCCGCCGGCCTGCACCAGCAGCGCGTCGCCCGCCTCGAAGCCGAGGGCGTCGTTGACCTCCTTGAACTTGTTGATATTCAGGAGCAGCAGCGCGATCAGGCGCCGGTTGCGGTCGGCGCGGTCCATCGCGTGGCGCAGGCGGTCGCGCAGCAGGCGCCGGTTCAGCAGGCCGGTCAGCTGGTCGCAGTGGGCGCCGTCGAGCAGGCGGCCGACGCTCGCGCCGAGGTCGCGCGTACCCGCCGCGTCGTCCGGGGCGCCGTCGCGCAGCGTCGCCGCGACCAGGCCATCGCCCTGCCCGTGGCACACCACCCGGTTGCGCCCGCTCGACTTGGCCAGGTACAGCGCCTCGTCGGCGCGGCCGATGGCGTTGCCGATGCTTTCGCCGTTCCTGTACTCGGCAACCCCGATCGAGACCGTCAGCGAGATCTCGCTGGGACCGTCCATGCAGCGCAGCCTGGCGATCGCGGCGCGCACCCGCTCGGCCAGCACCAGCGCGTCGCAGGCCGGCGTCTCCGGCAGCATCAGCAGGAATTCCTCGCCGCCGTAGCGTCCGAAGCTGTCGCTGGCGCGCACCTGCCCCTGCACGATCCGGGCGAACTCGCGCAGCACGGTGTCGCCGGCGCTGTGGCCGTAGGTGTCGTTGATGCGCTTGAAGAAGTCGATGTCGAGCAGGCACAGGCAGAATGCGCGGCTGGTGCGGTCGCTGCGCTCCTTCTCGCGCTCGATCAGGCTGATCAGGTAGCGGCGGTTGTGCACGCCCGTCAGCTCGTCGCGGATCGCCAGCTCGTTGATCGTGCCCAGCGCCTGCTCGAGCTTGACGAAGCCCTGGGTCTTGGTCAGCTCGAACAGCAGCGCGAAGACCAGCACCACGACGAACAGGCCGAGATGGCAGACCAGGTAGAGCAGCGCCATGTCGGTGACCGGATGCTGCGGGAGCGCATGGCCGCCGGCCGCCATCATATAGATCAGGCTGGCCGCGCCGCAGCTCATCGCCAGCCAGAACAGCGCGCTCCAGACGCCGCCGAGGAAGGTCGCGACCAGGGGGCCGGTAACCAGCCAGCTGGCGGTCGGCGCGCTGATCCCGCCCAGGTTGTAGCTCAGCCAGGTGAAGTTGAAGAACAGGGCGCACAGGAACAGTTCGCGCGCGGCGCCGATGCGGCCGCTGACGCGCAGCAGCAGCGGCGAAACCAGCATGAAGGCGCAGCACAGCAGGATCTCGGTGGCGGCCGCGCCAAAGCCCAGCAGGTAATAGGCCAGCGCGTAGAAGGGCCCGGCGGTGGCCGCCAGCAGCGCGGCATTGACCACGTTTTCGGCTCGCGTGAGCGTCTCCGCCTGCTGGTGCAGACCGGCGGGAATGAACCAGTGGGTCGCAGCCAGGTAACGGCTGCTCCAGCGCGCGGAGGTACTGTTCATGGAGGCAGAGGCGGCCGGCAGCCGCCTTGACGAGTCGGTCCAAAGGCGAGTGTATGCAGGAAATTTCCTATTGGACTTATTCTGGCGCAGACGGAAGACGCTTTCGGGCCGCAACCGCACACCGTGCGCTCCGGCTGAGTTGTCAGTTTTGAAATTGTTCTCCTGAACACCATCAGTGGCTGGTTTGGCATAAAATCCGGCGTTTTCAACTTGCGGAAAATCGCGATGTCAACGGCCTCGCCCTTGCTGTCCACCCTGGAAGCCAACCTCACCTCGACGCTGGTTGCGAAGATCCGCGACTTTGCGATCTTCATGCTCTCGCCCGATGGACGCGTCGCCACCTGGAACGCCGGCGCCGAGCGCGCCAAGGGCTATTCGGCCGCGGACATCATCGGCCGCTCCTTCGAGTGTTTCTACACCGAGGAGGACCGCGCGGCCGGGGTGCCGCGCCAGGCCCTGGCGACCGCGCAGGCCGAGGGCATCTTCGAGACCACGGGCTGGCGCGTGCGCAAGGACGGCACGCGCTTCTGGGCCCACGTCGTCATCGATCCGCTCTACGACGACAACGGCGCCCTGATCGGATTCGGCAAGGTCACCCGCGACGTCACCCGCGCGCGCGATGCGCGCGAACGCGAATCGCGCGCCCAGGACGCCCTGCTCCAGGCGCGCACCGAACAGAGCCGGCACCTGCTGCGCCTGGTCGAGCAGGCCCCGGGCTTCGTCTGCTTCTTCCGCGGACCCGGCCACGTCTACGAACTGCAGAACGAATCGCACCACCGGCTCGCCGGCTACCGCGACATCATCGGCAAGCCGGTGCGCGAGGCCCTGCCCGAACTGGAGGGCCAGGGTTTCTTCGAGCTGCTCGACAGCGTCTACGCGTCCGGCAAGCCGCACGTCGGCCGCGCCATGCCGCTGGCCGTGCGCGGCACCGACGGCCGCCTGGTCGACAGCTACATCGACTTCGTCTACCAGCCCATCCTCGACGAGAACGGCCAGGTGCTCGGCATTTTCTCGCAGGGCAGCGACGTCACCGAACAGGTCCTCAACACCCGCTACCTGGCCGAGAAGCAGGCCGAGCTGGAGCAGACCATCGTCGCCCGCACCCAGGCCCTCGACGAGGCGCGCCGGGCGCTGGCGCTGGCCAACGAACTCCAGCTGAGCAATGCCTTCTTCCAGAGCCTGTTCGAACAGGCGCCCGGCTTCATCTGCGTGCTCAAGGGGCCGGACCACGTCTTCGAACTGGCCAACCATGCCTACCGCAACCTGACCGGCAACCGCGAGCTGATCGGCCGGAGCGTGCGCGCGGCGCTGCCCGACGCCGACGGCCAGGGGTTCTTCGAGTTGCTGGACCAGGTCTACCAGGCGGGCGTGCCGGTGGTCGGCCAGAGCGTCCAGCTCGAGCTGCGGGAAGGCCCCGGCAAGATCGTGACCCGCTTCATCGACTTCGTCTACCAGCCCATCCTGAACGCGCAGGGCGCGGCGGTCGGCATCTTCGTGCAGGGCACCGACGTCACCAAGCAGAAGCGGGCCCAGGACGAAGTGCAGAAATACCAGAAGGGCCTCGAGAGCCTGGTCGAAGAGCGCACCGCCGAACTGCAGACGGCGCAGGCCGCGCTGCAGCACTCGCAGAAGCTGGAGGCGATCGGCAAGCTGACCGGCGGCGTGGCCCACGACTTCAACAACATCCTCCAGGTCATCGGCGGCAACCTGCAGCTGCTGCGCGACGGCGACGGGCACGACCAGCAGGCGCTGCGCCAGCTCGACACCGCGATCGGCGCGGTCGAGCGCGGCGCGAAACTGGCCTCGCAGCTGCTTGCCTTCGCCCGCCGCCAGCCGCTGCAGCCGGTGGTCGTCAACCCGGCCCGCATCGTCCAGCAGATGGACGAGCTGCTCCGGCGCGCGCTGGGCGAGACCGTCGCCGTCGAGACGATCCGCGGCGGCGGCCTGTGGAACACCTGCGTCGACCCCTACCAGCTCGAGAACGTCATCCTGAACCTGGCGATCAATGCGCGCGACGCGATGCCGGGCGGCGGCAAGCTGACGCTCGAACTGGGCAACGCCATGCTCGACGACGAGTACGTGGCCATGCATCACGACCTCACGCCCGGCCAGTACGTGCTGATCGCGGTGTCGGACAACGGCTGCGGCATGAGCCGCGAGGTGCTCGAGCGCGCCTGCGAGCCCTTCTTCACGACCAAGCCGGAAGGCCGCGGCACCGGCCTGGGCCTGTCGATGGCCTATGGCTTCGTGAAGCAGACCGGCGGCCACTTCAAGATCTACAGCGAGCCAGGTCACGGCACCACCATCAAGATGTATTTCCCGCGCTCCTGGAAGGCCGAGGCGAACGAGCCGATCGTCAAGAGCGGGCCCGCCGCCGGCGGCAGCGAAGCTATCCTGGTGGTCGAGGACGACCCGGCGGTCCAGGCGACGGTGGTGGAAATGCTGCGCAGCCTGGGCTACAAGGTGGTCAAGGCGGACAATGCCGCGGCCGCGCTGGCGATCCTGAACAGCGGCATGCCGATCGACCTGCTGTTCACCGACGTCGTCATGCCGGGCGAGATGCGCAGCCCGGAACTGGCGCGCCAGGCGCGCCTGATCAATCCTGGCATCGAGGTGCTGTTCACCTCGGGCTATACGCAAAACGCGATCGTCCACGGCGGCAAGCTCGACGCCGGCGTGCAGCTGCTGTCCAAGCCCTACGGGCGCGACCAGCTGGCGCGCAAGGTGCGCCAGATGCTGTCGCAACCCGCGGGCGGATCGCCGCCGGCGCCGGATAGTGCGCCGGCCAGTCCGCTCGAACAGGTCGAGGCGACCCGGCGCGTGCTGTTCGTCGACGACGATCCGGACCTGCTCGGCATGAGCTGCTCGGTCCTCGAGATGCTCAACCAGCGCGTCGACGGCGCCGCCAGCCCGGCCGAGGCCCTGGCCCTGCTGGAGCGCAACGACTACGACGTGTTGATCACCGACTACGAGCTGCCGGGCATGAACGGCGTCGAGCTCGCGCGCCGGGCCAGGACGTCCCGGCCCCAGCTGAAGCTCGTGATCGCCTCCGGCTACGGGCAGGTGGAAGGCGCCGCCGGCATCGGCGCGATCACCCTGCCGAAACCTTTCTCGCCAGACGACCTGAAGCGCATCCTCGCTTAAGCGGCGCCGGCTCCCGGCCAGGCCTGCTGGATCAGTTCGACGTAGCGGCGCGCGCCCAGGCCCATGGGCCGCTCGCGCGACCAGACGATGTCGACCAGCAGGCGCACCTCGTTGCTGGCGTTCTGGAAGCCGATCTCGACCAGGGTGCCGGCCGCGATCAGCGGCTGCACCAGCGTGCGCGGCAGCAGCGCCCAGCCCAGGCCCGCCTGCACCAGCCCCAGGGTCGCCAGCTGGCTGTCGGTATGCCAGACCTGGCGCGCCAGGATAAAGCGCGAGTCGGCGCGGTTGTCGTGACGCTCGCCGGGGTGGTCATTGCTGCGGCCGGTCATGGCGACCTGGCGCAGGTCGACCATGTCTTCCAGGCGCAGCGCGTGCGCCTTCCTGCCGGGCGGCAGCAGGGCCGGCGCCAGCACGGCGATCATGGTGTCGCTGCCCACTTCCTCGAAACCTTCGCGTTCGTCGACCCGTTCGCGCTCGAAGATCAGGGCCAGGTCGGCGCGGCCCTCGTGCAGCAGCCCCAGGGCGTCGGCCTGCGGCGCCGAGATGATCTCCACCTCCAGCGAAGGAAATTCGCGCGCCAGCGTGACCAGCGGCGTGGCCCAGAGGCCGGACAGCAGCTGCGGCGCGACCACCAGCGTCAGGCGCCGCTCCAGTCCCCGGTGCAGGGCCAGCGCGTCGGCCTGCAGCTGGCGCAGCTGGCTGGCCAGGTGGCGCGCCCGCGGCTCGAGCGCACGCGCGGCGTCGAGCGGTCGCGGCTCGCGGCTGGCCCGGTCGAACAGGGGCACGCCGAGTTCGGCCTCGAGTTGCGAGATCACCAGGCTGACGGCCGACGGCACGCGCCCGAGCGCGCGGGCGGCGGCGGAGAAGGAACCGTGGTCGAGCACGGCGAGGAAGACCTTGATGTTTTCGCTGGTAAAAGCCATGAACTGTGAGAAAAACTCAAAGGAGCCAACTTTATACCTCAGGAAACACTGAGTAGACTAGCGGCCCGTGCTTTCCTGATTCGTCCATATGCAAGGTATCAAACGCAAAATCGTTTACGTGGCCCTCTACGAGGCGATCGCCATCGCCAGCATCACCGCCGCCATGACCTGGATGTCCGGCCAGGGCGCCGGACATGCGGGCATCCTGGCCGTCGCCTCCTCCGTCATCGCGATCACCTGGAACCTGGTCTACAACACCCTGTTCGAGGCCTGGGAAGCGCGCCAGCCGACGCGCGGGCGCAGCCTCGCACGGCGCATCGCGCATGCCGTCGGTTTCCAGGGCGTCATGATGCTGATCGGTATTCCGCTGTACGCCTGGTGGCTCGCCGTGTCGCTGGCGCAGGCCTTCATGCTCAACATCGGCATGATCGTGTTCTTCCTGGTCTACAGCTTCAGCTACAACTGGGTGTTCGACCTGGTGTTCGGCTTGCCGGCGTCGGCGCAGGCCAGGCTGGAAGCACTCTAAGGCTTTAGGGAGCGGCGCGCAGGGGGATAGTCCTGCGCCCGGCCCGCGCCCGCAGCTGGCCGCAGCCGCCGTCGACGTCCTGGCCGGCCGAGTCGCGCAGCTTGGTCAGCACGCCGCGCCCGTGCAGGTGGGCGGCGATCGCGCGCGCCTGGTCCCAGCTCGGGCGGCGGTAGTCCAGGTCGGGGATGGTGTTGTAGGGAATCATGTTGAGGATGGCGTACTTGCCCTTCAACAGGGCGACGATGCCGTCCAGTTCGTCCTGGCCGTCGTTCACGCCTTCGAGCAGGGTCCACTGGTACTGGATCGGATAGCCGGACAGCCGCGCGTAGTATTCGCCGAACTCGACCAGCTCGCGCGGCGACAGGCGCGGCGCGCGCGGCAGCAGCTCGGCGCGCAAATCGGCCCGGGTCGTGTGCAGCGACAGCGCCAGGGCCGGCTTCACCCGCCCTTGCGGCAGGCGTTCGAAGGCGCGCGGGTCGCCGACCGTGGAAAACACGAGATTCTTGTGCGGGATGTTCGCCTCGACGCCGAGCAGCTCGATCGCTTCCAGCACATTGTCGAGGTTATGGGCCGGTTCGCCCATGCCCATGAAGACGACCTTCTTCACCGGCCGCATGCTACGCGCCAGCACCACCTGGGCGACGATCTCGCCGCTGCCGACCTGGCGCAGCAGGCCTTCGCGCCCGGTCATGCAGAAACGGCAGCCGACCGCGCAGCCGACCTGGCTCGACACGCACACCCCGTCGCGCGGCAGCAGCACGGTCTCGACCGCCTGGCCGTCGGCGAGCCCGACCAGCAGGCGTGACGAACCGTCCTCGGCCGGATGTGCGCTGACCAGGCGCGCCAGGCCGGCCAGCTCGGCATCGAGCTCGGGCAGGGCCGCGCGTACGGTCTTGGGAAGATAATCGGCGGGCCGGCGCCGGCCGCGCTCGTGCGGCGCGCCCTGTACCCAGTCGCGCAGGATGCGCGCCTCGTGCTCGGGAAGCGCGCCGAGCGCCCGCAGGCGCTCGCGAATTGCGGCAATACGCAATGGAAGAACTTAGTCGTTCTTGACGACGATGCTCGGAAACTTGCTGCTCATGTCCTTCGCCTTGTCGGCCACCTTGATGGCGACCTTGCGCGCGATGTCCTTGTAGACGGCGGCGACCGGACCATCCGGATCGGCGACCACGGTCGGACGGCCCGAATCGGCCTGCTCGCGGATCGACATGGTCAGCGGCAGCGCGCCGAGGAAGTCGACGCCGAAGTCCTTGCACATCTTTTCGCCGCCGCCATGGCCGAAGACCGCTTCGGTGTGGCCGCAGTTCGAGCAGATATGGGTGCTCATGTTCTCCACGACGCCGATGATCGGGATGCCGACCTTCTCGAACATCTTGAGGCCCTTGCGCGCGTCCAGCAGGGCGATGTCCTGCGGGGTGGTGACGATGACGGCGCCGGTGACCGGGACGTTCTGCGACAGGGTCAGCTGGATGTCGCCGGTGCCCGGCGGCATGTCGACGATCAGGTAGTCCAGGTCGCGCCAGTTGGTCTGCTGCAGCAACTGCTGCAGGGCCTGGGTGACCATCGGGCCACGCCAGACCATCGGCTCGTCGGGGTCGATCATGAAGCCGATCGAGGACACCTGCACGCCGTGGTTTTCCAGCGGTTCCATGCTCTTGCCGTCCAGGCTTTCCGGGCGCGCGTTAATGCCCAGCATCATCGGCTGCGAAGGACCGTAGATGTCGGCGTCCAGCACGCCCACGCTGGCGCCCTCGGCGGCCAGGGCAAGGGCCAGGTTGACGGCGGTGGTCGACTTGCCGACGCCGCCCTTGCCGGACGCCACTGCGATGATGTTCTTCACGTTCGGCATGACCTTCAGGCCACGCTGCACGGCGTGCGACAGGATCTTCGTCTGGACGCTGACGCTGACGTTGCCGGCGCCCGGAATCGCCTTCACGCCGTTCACGGCCAGCGTACGCAGGGCTGCGACCTGGCTCTTGGCCGGATAGCCCAGTTCGAGGTCGAAGGCGATGTCGGCGCCGTCGACCTGGATATTCTTGATCGACCTGGAGGACACGAAGTCCTTGCCCGTATTCGGGTCGATAACTTTTGACAATGCCGCTTTGACGTCGTCTGCTGTGATGCTCATGTAAATCTCCGGATGTGATTGCGCGCAGTGTAGCAAAAAACAGGCCTTCGCTTCGGGTGTGGGCGGAATTACCGACAATACCCCCTGAGCAGGTAGGGCCATCCACCTTGGAGCCATCCGCTGGTAAAATGTTTTCTTTTATCGTCCCGAGCGTTTCCGACCATGACCCGCAAGCTGTTCGTCACCACTGCCCTGCCCTACGCCAATGCCGCCTTCCATATCGGTCACATGATGGAGTACATCCAGGCCGACATCTGGGTCCGCTTCCAGCGAATGCAGCGCGACGGCGATGTCCAACGCCAGGTCCACTTCGTCTGCGCCGACGATACCCACGGCACCCCGATCATGATCGCCGCCGAGAAGGAAGGCATCACCCCGCAGGAATTCGTGGCCAAGATCGCCGCCGGCCGCCCGCAATACCTGAACGGCTTCCACATCGCCTTCGACAACTGGTATTCGACCGATTCGCCGGAAAACGTCGAACTGTCGCAAGGCATCTACGGTAAACTCCGTGAGGAAGGCCTGATCGTCACCAAGACCGTCGACCGTTTCTACGATCCGGTCAAGGGCATGTTCCTGGCCGACCGCAACATCAAGGGCGAGTGCCCGACCTGCCACGCCAAGGACCAGTACGGCGACAACTGCGAAGTCTGCGGCGCCGCCTACCAGCCGACCGAGCTGATCAATCCGTTCTCGGTGTTCACCGGCTCGACCCCGATCCTGAAGCCGTCGGAACAGTATTTCTTCAAGCTGTCCGATCCGCGCTGCTTTGCCTTCCTGAAGGAATGGCTGAACACCCCGGGACGCCTGCAGCCGGAAATGGTCAATAAAGTCTCCGAATGGCTGGGCGAAGCCGGCGAAAAGCTGGCCGACTGGGACATTTCCCGTGACGCGCCCTATTTCGGCATCCCGATTCCCGATGCGCCGGGCAAGTTCTTCTACGTCTGGCTGGACGCGCCGGTCGGCTACCTGGCCTCGCTGAAGAACTACTTCGACAAGAACGGCCTGGACTTCGCGGCCTTCCTGAAGGACCCGGACGCCGAGCAGGTCCACTTCATCGGCAAGGACATCGTCTCCTTCCACCTGCTGTTCTGGCCGGCGATGCTGAATTTCTCGGGCCACCCGATCATCGACAAGCTGAAGGTCGCCGTCCACGGCCACCTGACGGTCAACAACGAAAAGATGTCGAAGTCGCGCGGCACCGGCATTTCGCCGCTGCGCTACCTGGAACTGGGCATGAACCCGGAGTGGCTGCGCTACTACCTGGCGTTCAAGCTGAATGCAAAAGTCGAGGACCTGGACTTCAACGGCGACGACTTCGTGGCCCGCGTCAACAGCGACCTGATCGGCAAGTACGTGAACATCGCCAGCCGCTGCGCCGGCTTCATCGCCAAGAAGTTCGACGGCAAGCTGGCCTCCGAACTGTCGGCCGAGGCGAAGGGCTGGATCGCGAAAGCCCTGACCGTGGATGGCGCCGAGCGCCAGGTGTCGATCGCCGCCGCCTTCGAAGCGCGCGAATACGGCCGCGCCCTGCGCGAGATCATGGAAATCGCCGACGTCACCAACCAGTACGTCGACGAGAACAAGCCCTGGCTGCTGGCCAAGGACGAGACCAAACTCGCCGAGCTGCACGAGGTCTGCACCGTCGCCCTGATCCTGTTCCGCCAGCTGACCGTGATGTTGTCGCCGGTGCTGCCGCAGGTGGCCGCGCGCGTCGCCGAATTCCTGGGCGACGCCGCGTTCTCCTGGGCCGACACCCAAGGCGCCGCCGTCCACGAGACCATGCTGGGCCGCACCATCGGCGCCTACAGCCACCTGATGCAGCGCGTCGATGCGAAGATGATCGAGAATTTGTTCGACAAGCCTGCCCCGAACCCGGCCTCGGACGCGCAGCCGGAACCCGCAGCGGCTGCCGCGGTTGTCGATGCAGCCCCGGCCGGTGGCGAGATCGAGGAACTGGCGCCGGAAATCTCGATCGATGATTTCGCGAAGATCGACCTGCGCGTGGCCAGGATCGTCAACTGCGAACACGTCGAAGGCGCCGGCAAGCTGCTGCGCCTGACGCTGGACGTGGGCGAAGGCCGCCACCGCAACGTGTTCTCGGGCATCAAGTCGGCGTTCAAGCCGGAAGACCTGGTCGGCAAGCTGACCGTGATGGTGGCCAACCTGGCGCCGCGCAAGATGAAGTTCGGCGTCTCGGAAGGCATGGTGCTGTGCGCATCGAGTGCCGACGAGAAAGCCAACCCCGGCCTGTACCTGCTCGATCCGATGCCGGGCGCGACCCCCGGCATGCGTATTCGTTAAGCTGGCCCGCCCGACAAGAACCGGTCCGCCGGCCCGCGCAGCGCGGGCCGCGCAGGGCCGCGAAATCCTTTCGCGCCTCTGAGGAAAGACATTCCGGGGGCGCATGGCGGCGTTATAATGCCGTGTTTTTCCAGAAACTTGCGCTCCAGACGCCCCCTTCAAACTCTTTTGATAGGCAGATAATAAAATGACCGAATTGAATCCCCTCCGTCATATTCCACAAGCCAATGTGTTCCGCAAGGGCGACGTCTTCGTTCTCTTCGGCGAACTGTTCGGCCGCGGCTACGTGAATGGCCTGATCGATGAGGCGCGCAAGGCGGGCATGACCATCGTCGGCATCACCGTCGGCCGCCGCGACGAGTCCGGCGCCCTGCGCGCCCTGACCACCGAGGAACACGCGGAAGCGGAAGAAAAGCTGGGTGGCCGCATCGTCAATATTCCGCTGATGGCCGGTTTCGACATGGACGCCCCGGAAGGCGAGCAGAACCCGACCGAACTGCTGTCCGGCATCAAGCTGAAAACCTGGCAGGACGACAAGCTGGACTGGGAAAAGATCGAGCGCTGCCGCGAAGCCGGCGTGCGCCGCTTCACCGCCAGCGCGGCCCAGGCCATGGCTGAAATCGACAAGCTGATCCCGGAAGGCGCGAACGTCTTCTTCGCCCACACCATGGCCGGCGGCATCCCGAAGATCAAGGCCTTCCTGGCCATCGCCAACCGCATCTACAAGGGCCGCGGCGAGCGCTTCGAATCCTCGCGCGCCCTGCTCGACAGCGACCTGGGCAAGCTGATCCTGATGAACTTCGACGAAGTCACGGCCAATACGCTCAAGTACCTGATCGATGCCTCCGCGCCAATCCGCGAGCGCGTCACCAAGGCTGGCGGCGAGGTGCGCTACACGGCTTACGGCTACCACGGCACCGAGATCCTGATCGGCGGCCAGTACGTCTGGCAGACCTACACCAACTACACCCAGGGCTACGCCAAGATGCGCCTGGAAAGCATCGCCGAAGCCGCCTGGAAGGAAGGCATCGCCGCGACCGTCTTCAACTGCCCGGAAATCCGCACGAACTCGTCGGACATCTTCGTCGGCGTCGAACTGTCGCTGTTCCCGCTGCTGCTGGCCCTGAAGAAGGAAGGCGGCGGCGAATGGGCCGAGAAGCAATGGGCAATCTGCCAGGACCTGCTGGGCGAAGGCACCTCGCTGCAGTCGCTGCTCGACACCATCGAGCAATACAACAACGACGCCACCAGCGCCCAGTTCCGCAACTTCGAAGCCTGGCCGATGGACAACACCCCAGCCCTGGCCGAGGTGATGATCGGCACCTCGGAAGCCATCACCGACCTGCACAAGGACAAGAAGGCCCTGATCACCGACCACCTGTCCTCGCTGGTGCTGGAAGGCGCCGGCCCGCTGATGTTCCACGGCGCGTCGGAAAAGATCGCGCCGGTGCTGTGGCTGAACCACGACATCATCGCCCGCCAGCTGAACGCGCTGCATCCGTAAACCTTGACGCCGGGACCGCCGGGCAGAACAATCTGCCTCGCCGTCCCGGCTTTCTTTTTATTGAGCAAGAAAATGCCTAAATTTACCGGTTACGTTTCCGACCACACCAAGTTCATCGAAGAACTGAAGTCCAAGACCCCTGGCATGGAACAGCGCCAGATCGAAGGCCGCAACCTGCTGTGGGACAAGGCCCCGATTTCGCTGGACGAACAGGCGCGCATCCAGGAATCGCGCCTGCGCCAGCAGGCTTACCCGTACCAGACCAAGGTCTAAGGTTCCAGGGGCATGACGCCGCACCAGGCCACGCCGGGCGCCGCAGCGCCGGCGGCGCTGGCCGAGCCGAAGCAGGACGCAGGCGCGCCCGACGCCGCCGCGCTCGACGATGTGGCAGCCGCCGCCATTGCGCGGCTGTACGGCGAACCGCTGCTGCGCATGCCCAATGACCTCTATATTCCGCCCGACGCGCTCGAGGTCTTCCTCGACGCCTTCGAGGGGCCGCTCGACCTGCTGCTCTACCTGATCCGCAAGCAGAACTTCAACATCCTCGACATCCCGATGGCGCAGGTGACCCTGCAATACCTGGACTACGTCGAGCAGATCCGGCAAAGCAACCTGGAGCTGGCGGCCGAGTACCTCCTGATGGCGGCCATGCTCATCGAGATCAAGTCGCGCATGTTGCTGCCCAAGCGCCAGGACGACCTGGTCGAGGACGTCGGCGACCCGCGCGCCGAACTCGTGCGCCGGCTGCTCGAGTACGAGCAGATCAAGCTGGCCGCCGTCCAGCTGGGCACGCTGCCGCAGGAAGGACGCGACTTCCAGCGCCCCGCGCTGCCGGTCGAGCAGGGCCTGGCGCCGCTGCTGCCGCAGGTCGAGCCGCATGACCTGCAGCGCGCCTGGCTCGACGTGCTGCGCCGGGCGAAACTGACCCAGCACCACCGGATCGGGCGCCAGGAACTGTCGGTGCGCGAGCACATGTCGGCCATCCTGCGTACACTGCAATCGCAGCGCTTCGTCGAATTCGGCGAACTGTTCGCCGGCCACGCCTCGGTGCCCATCGTGGTCGTGCACTTCGTCGCCCTGCTCGAGCTGGCCAAGGAAACCCTGGTGGAAATCACCCAGGCCGAACCGTTCGCGCCGATCTACGTGCGCCTGGCCTATTCGCCGGCCTGAAGGCCGGGCGCTCCCTACTTACGCACACAACGAACATGAAAATCATCTCCACCATTGACGAATTGCGCGACCAGCTGCGCGGCCAACTGCGCACCGCTTTCGTGCCGACGATGGGCAACCTGCATGAAGGCCACCTGTCGCTGATGCGGCTGGCGCGCAAGCACGGCGACCCGGTGGTCGCCTCCATTTTCGTCAATCGCCTGCAGTTCGGCCCGAACGAGGACTTCGACAAGTACCCGCGCACCTTCCAGGCCGACGTCGAGAAGCTGGAAAAGGAAGGCGTCTACGTGCTGTTCGCGCCGACCGAAAAGGACCTGTACCCGGAACCCCAGGAATACCGCGTACAGCCGCCCGACACCCTCGGCAACACCCTGGAAGGCGAATTCCGCCCGGGCTTCTTCAACGGCGTGTGCACGGTGGTCACCAAGCTGTTTTCCTGCGTGCAGCCGCGCGTGGCCGTGTTCGGCAAGAAGGATTACCAGCAGTTGATGATCGTGCGTAACATGGCGCGCCAGTTCGCCTTGCCGACCGAAATCATCGGCGCCGAGACCTACCGCGCCGAAGACGGCCTGGCCCTGTCCTCGCGCAACATGTACCTCTCGCCCGAGGAACGTGCCGAAGCGCCGGCCCTGTACCAGGCGCTGAACTTCGTCGCCGGCGAGATGCGCGCCGGCCACCTCGACATCTTCTCGGTCGAGCGCGAAGCGATGGCCCGGCTGTCGGAGCGCGGCTGGAAGCCGGACTACATTTCGGTGCGCAAGCGCATCGACCTGCAGCCGCCTTCGGCCGGCGACCTGGCGCAGGGCACGCCGCTGGTGGTGCTGGCCGCCGCCAAGCTCGGCACCACGCGCCTGATCGACAACCTGGAAATCTGAGGACCCACGGCGGCGCTGCATTTTTGCAAATAGTTCTTTATTTTTTGCAACACTATGCACGCCGGTTTATACTGTCGTGCGCCGGCAAGACTGCCGGAGAAATTCGCTGCAAGGACTGTCGCCGTGACCGATTCCCCTTCCCGTCCGCCCCGCAAGGGGCCTCCCCGTCCCGCCGACGTGCTGGCGCGCATCGCGCCCAACGCCTCGCCGCACGAGATGCGCGACCCCTTCGACATCGGCGAAACCTTGACTGCCCTGGCCGATACGGGCGAGCCCCTGACCATCTATCCGGCGAACCTACCCGAGCCGCGGCTGGCGCGCATCGCGTCGGTCGATCCGGAAGAACCGCATTTCGTGCTCGACCTGGTCGGCGACGAACCGATTACCTGCGGCCGCGCGACCTTCGTCGCGGCGCTGGGCGGCAACGCCAAGCTGCAGTTCGACCTCGAAAGCGACTGGGCTGCCCTGCCCGACCAGCCGAACATGGTGCCGGCCGTGTTCCCGGAAGCCTGCCTGGTGCTGAACCGGCGTGCGGCCCAGCGCTGCGATACGCCGCTGAACGGCAGCTACGCCGCCACCTTCGGCCTGCTGAACAAGCAATATGAGCTACCGCTGTGCGACTACTCGACCGGCGGCGTCGGCCTGCGCGCCACGCCCGACCAGGCGGTGGGGCTGCACGTCGGCAAGAAGCTGAAGGGCGTGCGCCTGCAGCTGGGACCGGCGCTGGTGATCGTCGCCGACCTCGAGGTGCGCCTGCTGCGGCCCTTCCGCAGCTTCCTGCTGGGCGAGCAGGTGCAGATCGGCTGCAGTTTCGAGCACATCGAGATGCAGATGCACCAGCAGCTGCAGAGTTTGGTGAGTACGGGCCGCGATCGTCAGCCGGCTTGATCGACGGGTTTGACCTGGTAGGGTGGACGCCTGTGTCCACGCGGTGCGGCGCCTGCATGGACGCGGCATCGACCACGACGTGAATGTCCGCGTGTCGGCTTTGTAGGGTGGGTTCTCGTACCCACGCCGTTGCGGCGCTTGCGATATAGGGTGAAGGCGCGTCTGCACATGCCGTGAGACCGCGTGGGCACAAGTGCCCACCCTACGAAACCTTAGCGACCCAGGACGAGGCCGTGTCAATGCATGTCGTGAGACCGCGTGGACACAGGTGTCCACCCTACAACACCAACCCGATCGCTTATTGCGTCACCGCCTGCGCCCAGGCCAGCGCCGACAGGTGCGCCTTGTTCACTTCCAGCGGAGACAGGTCGAGCGCGGCGGCGAGCGAGCCGACCAGGTTCGAGCTCAGTTCGCAGGCTTCGGCCAGCGCCAGGTAAGGCCCGTACAGGCCGTCGCGCGCGAGCAGCGCGCGCACGACTTCGGCCGGCAGCGGCACGGTGTCGAGCACTTCCTTCATCGGCAGGCCGAGCAGGCGGTCGAGCAGCGAGAACATCCCGGCGACGAACAGGTTCTCGGCCTCGCCTTTGGCCAGCGCCTGCTGGCCGAGCAGCTCGGTCAGGCGCCCGCGCACCACCGCCGTTTCCATCAGCACCGGCGAATAACCGCTGGTGCTGGCGCTGGCCAGCAGCAGGGTCAGCCAGCGGTAGAGCGGCGCGTAGCCCATCAGGGCGATCGCCTGGCGGATCGATTGCACTTCGCGGCCGGCGCCGAAGCCGGCCGAGTTGATGTTGCGCAGCAGCTTGTAGGTCAGCGCCGGGTCACGCTTGAGCAGGCCTTCCAGCTTGGGAATGTCCTCGTTCTCCTGCACCATCTGCATCAGCTGCAGGATGATGGCCTGGGTCGGATTCAGGCCCTTGACCGGGTTGCCCGGGCGCGGCGTCAGGTGCAGCTTGCCGACGAAGGCTTCCAGCCCCAGCGCGGCGCAGGCATCGTAGTCGATCCAGTTGCTCACCGGCCGCCCGATCATGCGCAGCGCGGACTGCTTGGCGGCGGCATAGGTGCGCGCCTGCTCGGCCACGTTGATGCCGGCGAAGCGCATCTCGACGTGGGAAGCGTAGGGCGCCAGGGCCTTGCTGATGTTGCCGACGTCCAGGCCGCGCAGCGAGATGCCGACGCCGCCGGCGCGCACCGCCTGCACGGCGGCGCGGGTGTCCGGGTCGATCAGGTGGCGCGCCTGCAGGCTCAGCACGGTGCGCTCGGGCGGCAGCGCGAACAGCGCGTCGGTCGAGAGCATGGCGGGAACGGCGTCGAGGAACAGGACCTTGTCGCGCAGCAGCCAGCCGTGCTCCTCGTGCTGGACATGGGCGGCGACGAAGCCGACCAGTTCTTCCAGGTCGGCGTCGAGGACGGGCTGGCCGCCCTGCTGCCAGAGCAGCTCGTAGCCGATGACGCGCTGCGCGGGATCGAGCAGCGGTTCGCGAACAATGTAGTTTTTGTGGTGCATGGATCAGGTCGCGAGTTGAAACAGACGGCACGACAATGGTCGGCGACGACGCAGTGCTTGCGTCGGTTGAACGCGGACTCGTCATGCGGGCCGGCGGCCCGCACGACGACGTCCATTCCCCTTAAAAGCCGAGGCTGTCGAGCAGGTCGTCGACCTGGCCCTGGTCGGCCACCACCTCGGTGTTGCCTTCGGGCTTGATCTGCGGCCCGTTCAGCAAACCGTTGTCCAGCTCGCGCTTGATTTCGCTCGGCGCGAAGTCGATCAGCACCTGCACCAGCTGCTTTTCCAGGTCTTGCGCGATCGAGGTGATCTTGCCGATCACCTGGCCGGTCAGGTCCTGGAAGTCCTGGGCCATCATGATGTCCATCAGCTGGCCACGGGTCGCTGCGGCCGCGCGTTCGGATTCGGCGAGCGAGGCCATGGTGCGCTCGGCCAGGGCGCGCCAGCCGGCATCGCCCTCGGGCTGGGCGTCGAGCAGCGCCTGCCACTGGCCGCGCAGCTCGGCGCTGCGGGTTTCGATGCCGTCCTGCATGGGGCCGGCCGTATCGGTGGCGTCCAGCACGCGCTTGGCGGACTGCTCCGACAGGCGCGCCACGTAGTCGAGGCGGTCGCGCGCGTCGGGAATATCGCTGGCGGCCTTCTCGATCAGCTTGTCCAGGCCCAGCCCGCGCAGGCTGTCGTGCAGCGCGCGCGTCATGTGGCCGATGCGGCTCAGCATTTCTTCCTGGGAAGCCGCGTCCAGCGTCTGCTCCGACATGTCAGGCCTTTTCCATCTTCTCGAAGATCTTGTTCAGCTTCTCGTCGAGCGTGGCGGCCGTGAACGGCTTGACCACGTAGCCGCTGGCGCCCGCCTGGGCCGCGGCGATGATGTTTTCCTTCTTCGCTTCCGCGGTCACCATCAGCACCGGCAGCTTGGCCAGCGCGGGATCTGCACGGATGTTCTGCAGCATGGTCAGCCCGTCCATGTTGGGCATGTTCCAGTCCGAGACGACGAAGTCGAACTGCTCGCTGCGCAGCTTGGCCAGGGCCATGACGCCGTCTTCCGCTTCGTCGACGTTGGCGTAACCCAGTTCTTTCAACAAGTTCCGGACGATGCGCCGCATCGTCGAGAAATCGTCAACAACTAGGAAACGCATCTTTGGATCAGCCATGAATTACTCCGTTGATTCTTTTACTATGGTTAGTGTGGCTTGAGGCGCTGCAACAAGCAGCCTCAAGGATAGCATTTTTGTTGCCGTACGGCGATAAAACCGGCGCAAAACACAACGATCCGGATCAAACCCGCAACGCGCGTCCGCCCTGTGCCGCGAGGTGTCCGAGCACCAGTCCCGGCAAGGCTTGCAGGGGCGCCACTTCGTGGGCGGCGCCGATCGCGATCGCCTCGCGCGGCATGCCGAACACGACACACGAGGCCTCGTCCTGGGCGAAATTGTGCGCGCCGGCGTTTTTCATCTCCAGCATACCAGCAGCGCCGTCCTTACCCATGCCCGTCAGGATCACGCCGACCGCGTTCTTGCCCGCAGCCAAGGCCGCCGAGCGGAACAGCACGTCCACCGAAGGCCGGTGGCGGTTGACCGGATCGGTCTGCTCGATCTTCGTCATGTAGTTGGCGCCCGAGCGCGTGAGCACCAGGTGCGAGTGGCCCGGCGCGATGTAGGCGTGGCCCGGCAGGATACGCTCGTTGCCGGCGGCCTCGGTCACGCTGATCCGGCACAGCGAGTCGAGGCGCCGCGCGAACGAGCTGGTGAAGCCTTCCGGCATGTGCTGGGCGATCAGGATGCCCGGGCAATCCGAGGGCATCTGCATCAGGAATTCGCGGATCGCCTCGGTGCCGCCGGTGGAGGCGCCGATGATGATCAGCTTTTCCGAAGAGATCAACGGGCTGCGCAGCGCCTGCAACGCGGTTGCGGGCGCACTCTGGTGCACGCTGCGCGCCTTGACGCGGGCGCGCGCGGCGGCGCGGATCTTGTCGGTGATCAGTTCGGTGTACTCGCGCATGCCGGTCTGGATCGAGATCTTCGGCTTGGTCACGAAGTCGACCGCGCCCAGCTCCAGCGCGCGCATCGTGATCTCCGAGCCGCGCTCGGTCAGCGAGGACACCATCAGCACCGGCATCGGGCGCAGGCGCATCAGCTTTTCCAGGAAGTCGAGGCCGTCCATCTTCGGCATCTCGACGTCGAGCGTGAGCACGTCGGGGTTGTGTTTCTTGATCAGTTCGCGCGCGACCAGGGGATCGGGCGCGGTCGCCACGACTTCCATGTCGGTTTGCGAATTGACGATCTCGCTCATCACGCTGCGGATCAGGGCCGAATCGTCGACGATCAGTACCTTGATTGTCATCGTCTTTCCTTTCGGGGTCAGAACAGATCGATCTCGCCGCCGACGGGCTCGACCTTGAGACGCTTGGCGTAGTCGAGCTCGCGCTTGGCCAGCGTATCGTTCTGGGTTTGCATCAATTTCTTAACTAATACCTTGCCCGTGCGCGGGAAGAAGTACACCTTGCGCGGGTAGATGTCGTTCAGGTCCTCGGCCAATACCGGGATCCGTTCGGTCTTCAGGAACTGCGTTACGAAGGCGGCATTGCGCTCGCCCACGTTCATGGCGGTGAAGCCACGCAGCACGGCGCCGCCGCCGAACACCTTCGCTTCCAGGTGCTCGCGGCGCGCCCCGGCCTTCAGCAGGTCGTTGATCAGGACTTCCATCGCATAGCTGCCGTAACGCATCGAGGCCGACACCGGGCTGCCGGCGTCGCCGCCGCCGTCGGGCAGCATGAAGTGGTTCATGCCGCCCAGGCCGGTGATGCGGTCGCGGATGCAGGCCGACACGCAGGAGCCGAGCACGGTCACGATCAGCATGTTCTTGCCGGTGTAGTAGTACTCGCCCGGCAGGATCTTGGCCGCCTCGACGTCGAAGGTGCGGTCGTAATAGACGTTGGTGGCGAAGTGGCTGTTCGAATGCATGGTGGTGTGCGCTTCAGGCGCCCTTGCCGTTGAGTTCATAGACCGTCTTGCCGCGCAGGCGCAGCGATTCGGAAACGTAGAGGAAATTCTCGGAGTGGCCGGCGAACAGCAGCGCATGCGGCTTCATCAGCGGCACGAAGCGCGCCAGGATCTTGCGCTGGGTGTTCTTGTCGAAATAAATCATGACGTTGCGGCAGAAAATCGCGTCGAACTGGCCGCTCACCGGCCAGCTGTCGGCCAGCAGGTTCAACTGGCGAAACGTCACCAGCTGGCGCAGTTCCGGACGCACCCGCACCATTCCTTCGTGGCGGCCCTTGCCGCGCAAGAAGAAACGCTTGAGGCGCTCCTGCGACATCTTCTCGACCCGCTCGACGCCGTACACGCCCTCGCTGGCCGTGGCCAGCACGTTGGTGTCGATGTCGGTGGCGACGATCTGCACGTTCGGCGTGAGCGTGTTGAACGCTTCGCATACCGTCATGGCGATCGAATACGGCTCCTCGCCGGTCGAGCTGGCCGAGCACCAGATCGTGAGCGGCTCGCCGGCGCGGCCGCGCAGGCGCAGCACGTGCTCGGCCAGCAGCGGGAAGTGGTGGGCTTCGCGGAAGAACGAGGTCAGGTTGGTGGTCAGCGCATTCGTGAACGCTTCCCACTCGTGCTCCATGCGGCCGGCTTCCAGGTCGTCGAGGTATTTCGCGAACGACTGGATGCCGGTGGCGCGCAGGCGCCGCGCCAGGCGGCTGTAGACCATTTCCTGCTTGCTGTCGGCCAGCGAGATGCCGGCCTGGCGGTAGATCAGGGCGCGCACCCGCTCGAAGTCGGCGCGCGTGAAGTCAAATTCCTTGACCGTGTCGGATTTATGTAGCGGCACTTTGCCTTACCTTCGTGTTCGTTGCGGGTGTCAGTACGAGCCCGCGATTGCCTTGCTCGGTGCCCTACCCTGCCCGCCGGTTAAGCGGCCAGCTTGTCGACCAGGCCCATCTCGGCCGACGACATCAGGCGGTCGATGTCGACCAGGATCAGCATGCGCTCGTCCACGGTGCCCAGGCCGATCAGGTAGTCGGTGCTGAAGGCGGTGCCCATGTCCGGCGCCGGCTTGATCTGGTCCGGGGTCAGGGTCGTGACGTCGGACACGCTGTCGACCACCATGCCCATCACGCGGCCGCCGATGTTCAGGATGATGACGACGGTGAACTGGTCGTAGGTCGGGGTGCCGAGATTGAACTTGATGCGCATGTCCACCACCGGGATGATGATGCCGCGCAGGTTGATCACGCCCTTGATGAATTCGGGGGCGTTGGCGATCCGGGTCACGGCTTCGTAGCCGCGGATTTCCTGCACTTTCAGGATGTCGATGCCGTACTCTTCCGAGCCGAGGGTGAAGGCCAGGTATTCGAGTCCGGCGTCGGCGCCCTGCGCCGGGTTATGTTGGGTAATGGACATGTTTTTCCTTTTGTTTTCAATTCATTGACGGGGCCAGCGCCTCGTCGGCCAGCTGGCGCGACGAGCGCACCAGGGCGGCCACGTCGAGGATCAGCGAGACGCCGCCATCGCCCAGGATGGTCGCGCCCGAGATGCCGGACACCTTGCGGTAATTCGCTTCCAGGTTCTTCACCACCACGTGCTGCTGGCCGACCAGGTCGTCGATCAGGAGCGCGGCGCGGCGGCCTTCGGACTCCAGGATCACGACGATGCCCTCGGCCGGGTCCATCGAACGCGGCGCGATGTCGAACACGCCGTACAGCGGGATCAGCGGCAGGTATTCGCCGCGCACCTTCAGCACCTGGCCGCGGCCGGCGATGTCGCGGATGTCCTCGCGGCGCGGCTGCAGCGACTCGACGACGAACCCAAGTGGAAGGATATAGATTTCCTCACCGCAACGGATTGTCATGCCATCCAAAATCGCCAAAGTCAGGGGCAAGGAGATGGAAATCGTGGTGCCAAAGCCACGCGCGGAGCGGATATCGACCGAACCGCCCATGGCCGTGATGTTACGTTTGACAACATCCATGCCGACGCCGCGGCCCGAGACATCGGTCACGATCTCGGCGGTCGAGAAGCCTGGCGCGAAGATCAGCTGCCACACGTCCGAGTCGCTCATGCTGTCGGACACGGCCAGGCCGCTCTGCGCGGCCTTGGCCAGGATCTTCTCGCGGTTCAGGCCGGCGCCGTCGTCGGCCACTTCGATCACGATGTTGCCGCCCTGGTGGCCGGCCGACAGGAACAGGCGTCCCGCCTCCGACTTGCCGGCGGCGGCGCGCGCATCGGGCATCTCGATGCCGTGGTCGATGCTGTTCCTCACCAGGTGGGTCAGCGGATCGACGATGCGCTCGATCAGGCCCTTGTCCAGTTCGGTCGCGGCGCCATGGGTGATGAAGTCGACCTTCTTGCCGAGCTTGCCGGCCAGGTCGCGCACCATGCGCGGGAAGCGCGAGAACACGAAGTCCATCGGCATCATGCGGATCGACATCACCGCTTCCTGCAGCTCGCGGGTATTGCGCGTCAGCTGGGACACCGAGGACAGCAGGCGCTCGTGCAGCATCGGGTCGAGCCCGCTGGAACGCTGCTCGATCATGGCCTGGGTAATGACCAGTTCGCCGATCAGGTTGATCAGCTGGTCGACCTTCTCCACCGAGACGCGGATCGAGGACGACTCGGCGCCCTTCTCGTCCTTCTTGACCGCTTTCTTCTCTTCGTGCTGCTCCACCACGGCTGCCGCCGCCACGACCGCCTTCGGCTGGGCCTCGGCGCCCGCCATCGCGCGGATCTGCTCGATCGGCTGGAAGAAGCCGTAGCCGCGCTCGTCGTCCGAGCGCTCGTCGGTGGCGGCCGGCGCCTCGTCGGCCGGGTCGAAGAAGCCGTAGCCCTGCTCGTCCTCGATGCGGGCCCGCTCGGCCGCTTCCAGCGCGCGCTGTTCCAGCGTGAGCGGCGGCGCCTCGAAGATCTTCAGGTCGTCCGGATCGAGGACAAACGAGCAGATGGCGACGATGTCGTCCAGGCTCTCGTGGGTGCTGATGATCAGCGCGCTGCGCCCGCCCTCGAGCGGCGTGACCGAGACCCGGCCCATCAGGCCGAGTTCATCCACCAGGGCGTTGATGTCGCGCTGGGCGACGCTGGGCAGCTCGATCTTGTAGCGGTGCGCGCCCTCGCCGGTCTGGGCTTTCGGCTCGGCGTGGAGAAACGAAGGCGCTACCAGCGAAGCGACCGGCACCAGGCCCTCGGACAGGTCGTGCAGCACCATGCGCACGTTGGCGACCGTGTCCTGGTCGACCGCGGCGCCGTTGCGGTGGCCGTCGAGTTGCATCTTGAGCGTGTCCTTGGCGGCCAGGAAGGCATCCACGTGCTGCGAGGTGAGCGCCATCTCGCCCTTGCGGATCCGGTCCAGCAAGGATTCCAGCACGTGGGTGACCTCGCTCATGTCGGTAATGCCGAAGGTCGAGGCGCCGCCCTTGACCGAGTGGGCGGTGCGGAAGATCGCGTTCAGGTCTTCGGCGTCGGGCGCGGCCACGTCGACCGCCAGCAGCAGCCGCTCCATTTCGGCGAGCAGCTCTTCGGCCTCGTCGAAAAAGACCTGGTAAAACTGGCTGATGTCGATCGTCATGGCGAAATCCAGTGGGGCAGGCGATGCATCCGCATCAGCCGATCACTTTTTTGACGACCTCGATCAGGCGCTGCGGGTCGAACGGCTTGACCAGCCAGCCGTTGGCGCCGGCCGCACGGCCCTTCGATTTCATTTCGTCCGAGGACTCGGTGGTCAGCATCAGGATCGGCACCTTCTGGTACTCGGGCAGGCCGCGCAGCTGCTTGATCAGCGACAGGCCGTCCATGCGCGGCATGTTCTGGTCGGTCAGGACCAGGTCCACGGTCTGCTGGCGCGCCTTGTCCAGGCCGTCCTGGCCGTCGACCGCTTCCACCACCTGGTAACCGGCCGCCTTCAGGCTGAACGCCACCATCTGGCGCAGCGAACTCGAATCGTCGACCGCGAGAATTGTTTTAGCCATGTTTTGCTCCTGCTGTTTTCTGTGCCCGGTACACTGCCGGGGATGGTTGTTGTGGTGGGCGAACCGTCAGAACAGTTCGATATCCCCGCTTTCGAGATGCCGCTGCTCGACCGACTTGCGCAGCACGCTGCGCAGTTCGAGCGACTGGATGGCCAGCGCCATGCTGACCTTGCCCAGGCGATCGACGATTTCCTCGCTGCCCGTTTCCGGCGCGATGTCCGAGCCATGCTCGCCCAGCGTGCCGAGGAATTCGCGCAGGCCGGTCACGCGCTTCAGGGTGCGGTCGATCAGCTGGCTGGTCATGTCCTGGAACTGCATGCTGGTGATCGCCGTGTTCACGTGGCCGCCGATCTCGCCGCTCATCTCCGCCAGCGCGGCGCTGTCCTCGGGACTGGGCGTGCCGCCCGCCAGCAGGCGGTCGATCGCTTCCTGGCGCGCGCCGACCGCGCTATGGATGGCCATGAAACTGCTGGTCAGCTTTTCGATCGCTTCCTCCAGCAGCAACTCGGTCTGCAGCAGGTCGGTCTCGACCTCGCTGAGGTGGCGTCGCCCGTGCGCCGACACGCCGGACAGAAGCCGCTTCACGTGCGAGCCCAAAATCTTTTTTCTTGTCATTATTGTCCTCCTGTCAGACGAGGCAGCTTATTGCGTGGCCGCGGTGACGGCTTTCGCCGCCGCCTCGCCGTCCTCGGCCGGCACGTCGAGCGTGGCGGCGTCGCGCATGACGGCGTCCTCGGTACGCTTGTTCATTACGATGATGCTGATGCGGCGGTTGATCGGGTTGAAGGGATCGGCGCGGTCGAGCGGCGCGGCCGCGGCCAGCCCGACCACGCGCAGGATCTTCTCGTCGGCCAGGCCGCCCACCACCATCGCGCGGCGCGAGGCGTTGGCGCGGTCGGCGGACAGCTCCCAGTTGCTGTAGCCGGCGTCGCTGTAGTACGGGGTCGAGTCGGTATGGCCCGACAGGCCGATCCGGTTCGGTACGTCGTTCAGCACCATGCCCAGCACTTCCAGGATGTCGCGGGTGTAGGGCTGCAGCTGGGCCTTGGCGAGCGCGAACATCGGGCGGTTCTGCTCGTCCACGATCTGGATGCGCAGGCCTTCGCTGGTGATGTCGAGCAGCAGCTGGTTCTTGTATTTCTTTAAGGTCGGATTCGCCTCGATGATCGACTCGATCTTGGTCTTGAGCGTACGCAGGCGCTCGCCCTCGGCGCGTTCGAGCGCGGCCTTGGCCGCGTTCAGGTCATAGGTCTTGTGCTCGGGCGGGGTCTCGCCATGCTTGACCTGGCCATTGCGGCGCGTCAGGTCGGCGCCGCCGCCCTTGATGACCGAGGAACTGTCGCCCGAGCCCGAGCCGCCCGACATCGCCACCTTCAGCGGGTTCTTGAAGAAGTCGGAGATGCCCTCGAGGTCGCCCTTCGAGGTCGAGCCGAGCAGCCACATCAGCAGGAAGAAGGCCATCATCGCCGTCACGAAGTCGGCGTAGGCGATCTTCCAGGCGCCGCCATGGTGCCCGCCGGCGGTCTTCTTGATCCGCTTGACGATGATCGGGCGCATTCCTTCGTCGGCCATGGGTACTCGTGTAGGTCAGTGAATGGTGAGAACAGCGGGGGGCTTACTTGCCCTTGGACTTCTTGATGTGCTCTTCCAGCTCGGCGAAGCTCGGGCGCTCGGTCGAGTACAGCACCTTGCGGCCGAATTCGACCGCCAGCGCCGGCGCGTAGCCGTTCAGGCTGGCCAGCAGCGTGACCTTCACGCACTGGAACATCTTCGAGGATTCGTCGAGCTTCTGCTCGAGCAGGTTGGCGAGCGGGCCGACGAAGCCGTAGGCCAGCAGGATGCCGAGGAAGGTGCCGACCAGCGCCTTGGCGATCAGGATGCCCAGCTCGGCCGGCGGGATGCCCACCGATTCCATGGTGTGCACCACGCCCATCACCGCCGCCACGATACCGAAGGCCGGCAAGCCGTCGCCGAGCTTGGCGATCACGTGGGCCGGCACCGCGCCCTCGTGGTGGTGGGTCTCGATCTCGTTGTCCATCAGGTTCTCGATCTGGAAGGCGTCCATGTTGCCCGAGACCATCAGGCGCAGGTAGTCGGCCATGAATTCGACGATGTGATGGTCGGCCAGCACCAGCGGATACTTCGAGAACAGCGGGCTCGCCTCGGGCGCCTCGATGTCGCCCTCGATCGACATCAGGCCCTCCTTGCGCACCTTGGAGAGGACGTCGAACAGCAGCGACATCAGCTCCATGTACATTTCCTTGGTATACGCGGAGCTCTTGAACACGGAAGGCAGCGCCTTCATGGTGGCCTTGATGGCCTTGTTGTTGTTACCGACAAAGAATGCGCCCACGGCTGCGCCGCCGATCATCAGCAGTTCGATCGGCTGGAACAGCACGGCCGCGTGACCGCCGGCCATGACGAAGCCGCCGAACACCGAGGCACAGACAATGACGTAACCAATAATAACTAACAAGACACTGCTCCAGAGGAAAAACCAGCGGGCCGGGCGGTTCGGACTTCAGGGAAATTCGTATCCCAGAAAAAACATTTACGCAGGGAACTACAATAGCTGGAACAATAGCGGGAGAATGGCCTGTGGGCAAGTAAAAGTGCCGGGAATGTCGCCTAAAAGTGCCATATGTAGAGAGTTCGACCAGTCTGCGGCACATGGACCGTGGCGCTTGCTGCGCTTTCGGCAATGGCGAATTCATAACTCATCAGCATGCTGCCGGGGCGCATCTCGCGCCGCGCCTTGCGCCACAGGGCCGTCATCGCGGCCGGCGACAGGTAGGCGAACACCGCGTCGTAGTCGGCGAAATCGAGCGACTCGTAGTCACCGCGCAGGAACACGGCGCGGCTGCCCGTGAAGCGCGCCCGCAGCCAGCTGGCCAGCCAGGGCAAGGGCGCCAGCTCGATGCCGGTCGCCCGCACATCGGGCCGGCGCCGCGCCAGGTACAGCACCAGGCCGCCCAGCCCGCTGCCGATGTCGATCACCGATACCGGCCGGTCCGCGGAGAGCTGGGCAGCCACCGCTTCCCAGGCCGCCCGCCCCGATGGGTAGTAAGGCACCTGGGTGCGGAAGGTCGACCAGTACAGCACCAGCATGAACAGGAACACGGCCAGGAACAGCCAGGGCGGGACCTCGAACTGGCTGGCGCCGAGCACGGCCAGCGGGAACAGCAGCCCGATCGCCAGCCACCAGCGCGCCAGGCGCCGCCAGGCGGTCAGCGCGGCGGCGCACACGCCCTGCACCAGAGCGGCGCTCAGGTAGCCGGGATGGGCGCCGGCGCGCGCCAGCAGGAATACGACCAGCAGCGTCAGCGGGAAGGCGGCCAGCTGGCACAGCAGTGCCTGGACGGACGGCGCGCGCAGGAGGCGTTGGAGAGTCACTGCGCCCTCCCCGCCGCTAACCGCATCATGCGGAAGAGGAAAGCGTTCAGGCGTCGGGCTGCGCGTCCGCCAGGCGGGCGGCGGCATCCTTGGCCTTGCGCGTCTTGCCGGCGCGCGAAGGCATGTGGCACAGGCCGCACAGGTAGTCGCTGTTGAGGTCGAGGGTATCGACGACGAACTTGCCCTTGCACTTGCCGCAGGGCGTCAAGCGCAGCATGCCGCTCTGGAAAAAGCGCACCAGGGTCCAGGCGCGGGTCAGCGAGAGCAGCGGCTCTTCGCCGGGCGCGGCCGGCATCTGTTCGAGGTAGAGTTTATAGGCCTTCATCACGGCCTGGATACCGGTAGCGCCGGCGTTCTCGACCAGGAAATTGTGGATGTTGATGAACAGCGAGGAATGGATGTTCGGCTGCCAGGTCAGGAACCAGTCGGTGGAGAAAGGCAACATGCCCTTCGGCGGCGAGACGCCGCGCAGTTCCTTGTACAGCTTGATGAGGCGCTCGCGGGACAGCGATACCTCGGTCTCGAGCAGCTGGAGGCGTGCGCCCAGCTGGATCAATTCGATGGCAAGCTGGATTTCTTGCGCTTCAGATACGACGCTTTTTTTGCTCATCCTGCAACTCCTGCTTCAGTCCGGCTATCCTACACTATCGAACCGAAGCAGAGGCAAGCTTTTAGGCAATTTCTTCGGCAGGCTGTCCAGCCATCAGGATCGCGGCGTGCGACTGGGCCAGGGCGCGGTCCTTGCTGTGGCTGGTGAGCATCGACAGGATCGCGGTATCGTCGAAGCGGAAGCGGGCCAGCATCATGTTGCCGCCGGCAAGCTTCAGGATCTGGGCGTTGCTCATGCCTTCGATCAGGTCGGCGATGTCGGCCGAGATGCCGAGGCGGAAAATCGCGGTGACCTTGTCGGCGCGGATCATCTGCTGCGCGAGCATCAGGTAGCTCAGGTTCGCGTCGCGGATTTCAGCCATCATGTCGTTTGCAGTCATTTTCCACTCTCCGTTGTTTGATCCTGGCGTGATTGTGTTGCCAGTGAGATAGATTCTGACTGTAGAGAAACATTTGGGGAATCGGACGGACACTGTATTTTGCGTCCGGCAAAGGCGAGATTATCCGTAGGAGTTTGTCTGACAAACCCGCTCGGATGGGGGATGCGCTCCTATGAAAAAGGAGGCTGGCGATGTGTTGCGAGGCTTGCCGTTTTGCAGCTCGGAGCAAACCCGGCGGAAGCATCATGTGTTGGTTTACGTCAACCAAATCGGGAACTTTAGGGTGGTTCTGAAATTTTTTTCAGTCCCGCTTCCTGCCCTTCTGTTCCTTTAACGGCAGCGTTTCGGACAACTTTAGGGTGTTTGGAAAATATTTTTGAAAATCTTTCGGACGCCCTTTTGCTGCCTCTGCATCCTTTACGGCGGACTCGGCGGGAACTTTAGGGTCGAAGGCGACATTTTTTTGAAAAAAGTCGAAAAAAGTTCGTGGGCGTCGCAAATTGCACGAAAAAGATAGCAAAGCGACATTTTTCCAGCGTCTCCCGACGCCCTTTTCTTGCTACACTGCCCGCCGAATGCCTGTCTGGCCTATACAACTGCTGACGGTCGACCAGCCTGGTCATGCCGGCCGTCACCCAACTAGTCAACTATGAGCGAACTCACCATTACCCGCGCCGCCTGCCTCGCACGCGACGCCCGGGACCCGCTGGCGCCGCTGCGCCAGCGCTTCGACCTGCCTGCCGGCGTCATCTACCTCGACGGCAACTCCCTCGGCGCGCGCCCGCGCGCCGCGCTGCAGCGCGCCCAGGAGGTGGTCGCGCGCGAATGGGGCCAGGACCTGATCAAGAGCTGGAACACGGCCGGCTGGTTCGACCTGCCCAAGCGCCTCGGCGCACGCCTGGCGCCGCTGGTCGGCGCCGCCCCTGATGAAGTGGTGGTCACCGACAGCACTTCGCTCAATTTGTTTAAGGCCCTGGCCGCCGCCGTGCGCATCCAGGCCCTGGGCACGGCCGCGAACCGCCGCGTCATCGTCACCGAGCGCAGCAACTTCCCGACCGATATCTACATGGCCGAAGGCCTGACCAGCTGGCTGGAGCGCGGCTACAGCGTGCGCCTGGTCGATTCCGTGGAAGAACTGCCGGCCGCGATCGACGCCAACTGCGCCGTCGTCATGCTGACCCACGTGAACTACCGCACCGGCTACCAGCACGACATGGCCGCCCTCACCCGCCACGCCCACCAGAACGGCGCCCTGGTCGTCTGGGACCTGGCGCACTCGGCCGGCGCAGTGCCGGTCGACCTGAACGGCGCCGAGGCGGACTTTGCCGTCGGCTGCACCTATAAGTACCTGAACGGCGGCCCGGGTTCCCCGGCCTTCATCTGGGTGCCGCGGCGCCACCAGGCGCAGTTCAGCCATCCGCTGTCGGGCTGGTGGGGCCATGCCCAGCCGTTCGCGATGGCGCACGGGTTCGCGCCCGTCGACGGCATCGGCCGCGCCCTGTGCGGCACCCAGCCGGTGGTCTCGCTGGCGATGGTCGAGTGCGGCCTGGAAGTGTTCGAGGAGACGACGATGGAGGCGATCCGCGCCAAGTCGCTGCAGCTGACCGACCTCTTCATCGAACTGGTCGAGTCGCGCTGCGCCGCGCATCCGCTGGGCCTGGTGACGCCGCGCGAGCACGCGCGCCGCGGCAGCCAGGTCAGCTTCACCCATCCGCACGGCTATGCGGTGATGCAGGCCCTGATCGAGCGCGGCGTGATCGGCGACTACCGCGAACCCGAGATCATGCGCTTCGGCTTCACTCCGCTGTACACCAGCTTCGCGGACGTGTGGGACGCCGTCGAGATCCTGAAGGACATCCTCGACCGCGAAGACTACGATGTGGCCGCCGAACGCGGCGCCGTGACCTGAGAACACCATGAGCGAACAAGCGAACAAGCCCGCCGAATGGCACGGCGCCAAGATGGACTTCAAGGAGTCGATGAGCTACGGCGACTACCTGGGCCTGGACCAGATCCTGTCGGCCCAGCACCCGCTCTCGCCGAACCACAACGAGATGCTGTTCATCATCCAGCACCAGACCAGCGAATTGTGGGTCAAGCTGATGCTGCACGAGCTGCAGGCCGTGCGCGCCCAACTGCGCGCCGGCAAACTGGACCCGGCCTTCAAGATGCTGGCGCGCGTCGCCCGCATCATGGACCAGCTGGTGCACGCCTGGGACGTATTGGCCACCATGACGCCCTCCGAATACACGGCGATCCGGCCCTACCTCGGCGCCTCATCCGGCTTCCAGTCGCACCAGTACCGCGCGCTCGAATTCATCCTCGGGAACAAGAACCCGAACCTGCTCGCCGTGCACGAGAAGAACCCGCCGGCGCATGCCATCCTCGAACGCGAACTGCACACCCCGTCCGTCTACGACGAATCGGTGATGCTGCTGGCGCGCAGCGGCTTCGCGATCGCGCCGGAACGCCTGAGCCGCGACTGCACGATGCCGACCGAAGCCGACGAATCCGTGAAGGCGGCCTGGCTGGCGGTCTACCAGGAGCCGGACAAGCACTGGGGCCTGTACGAACTGGCCGAGAAGCTGGTCGACCTCGAGACCGCCTTCCGCTTCTGGCGCTTCCGCCACGTGACCACGGTCGAGCGCATCATCGGCTTCAAGACCGGCACCGGCGGCACGGCCGGCGTGAGCTACCTGCGCAAGATGCTCGACGTGGTGCTGTTCCCCGAGCTGTTCGCGCTGCGCACGGCGCTGTAGTCGTACTTCGCGGCGGTGCTGCACGGCGCCGGGCCGCCCGGCGCGCGCGTAGAATGGCCGGAACGACAACGGAACGAACCGAGGAAGCGCCATGGATTGCGACGTCCTGACTCTCGCCGGCCTGTGGAACTCCGGGCCGCAGCACTGGCAAACGCTGTGGGAAGCGCGCCATCCGCGCTTGCGGCGCGTCGAGCACCGCGACTGGAACAATCCGCAGCGCGACGAATGGGTGGCCGAACTCGACGCCGCCGTCGGCGCCTGCCAGGGCGCGCCGGTGCTGGTCGCGCACAGCCTGGGCTGCATGCTGGCGGCGCACTGGGCCGCATCAGGGTCGCCGCTGCGGGCGGCCGGCGCCCTGCTGGTCGCGCCGGCCGACGTCGAGGCCCCGTCCTACCCGATCGCCACCAACGGCTTCGCCCCGGCGCCGATGACGGCACTGCCCTTTCCCTGCCTGGTCGTGGCCAGCACCGACGATCCTTTCGTCAGCCGCGAACGGGCGCGCGTCTTTGCCGGGGCCTGGGGCGCGCGCTTCGTCGAGATCGGCGCAGCCGGCCACGTGAACGCCGACAGCGGCTACGGCGACTGGCCGGAAGGCGAGCGGCTGCTGCTGGACTTCTGCGCCGGGCTGCGCGACGCCTGAGCGCCTTGCCCAGGCGCGTGTTGTGTGCGCTGCACCATGGGGTATGATGCCCTCACTGCCGCACACACCCGTCAGCCTATGGTAGCTTCCACCCCGCTCCTTGCCCGCCCGCTGTCGCTCTACCTCGACTGCTGCCGCCTGCTGGCGGCGCTGCTGGTGGTCGCCAGCCACTACGGCCCGTTCGGCGTGATCACGCGCGGCGCCGACGCCTGGGTGCCGGACCTCGGCCGCGAGGCGGTGATGATCTTCTTCGTGCTCTCCGGCTTCGTCATCGCCTATACCACCGAGCAGAAGAACCAGTCGCTGCGCGCCTACTGCCTGGCGCGCTGCACGCGCATCTATTCGGTCGCCCTGCCGGTGCTGCTGCTGTCCTTCCTCGGCGCCGGCCTGCTGGTCGCGCTCGGGGAGGCGGATCCGGAGCGCTTCTACCAGCTCGCCAAGCCCTGGCTGTACCTGCCGCTGCACCTGTTGTTCATGGGCGAGCTGTGGACGATCAGCGAGACCCCGCCCCTGCTCGCGCCCTACTGGTCGCTCGGTTTCGAAGTCTGGTACTACGTGCTGTTCGGCGCCCTGTTCTACCTGCGCGGCGCGCGCCGGCTGGTGGTCGGCGGCTCGCTGCTCCTGCTGGTCGGCCCGAAACTCTGGCTGTTGCTGCCGGTCTGGGCCAGCGGCGTGCTGCTCTACCACTGGCAGAAAACCCATGCCCTCGCGCGCCGCCTGGCACTGCTCGGCTGGCTGGCGACGCTGGCCCTGCTGGCCGCCTTCAAGCTGTCCGGCCTCGACACCGGACTGCGCGAACTGGCGCGCGCGACCTGGCCCTTCCCCGCGGTACCCCTGAAGAGCGCCGACCGCTACCTGGCCGACTACCTGGTCTGCCTGCTGGTGCTGGCCAACTTCTGGTGCGCCAAGCACGCCGGCTTCACGGCGCTGCTGCGCTTCGAACGGCCGATCCGGGCGCTGTCCGCCTATACCTTCACCCTCTACCTGGTGCACGCGCTGGTGATCGGCCTGTGGCTGGGGCTGTACGCGCACGATCCGGCCAGCGGCGCCGACGTCGCGCTGCTGAGCGTGGTCATCGTGCTGGCGACCTGGGGACTCGGGCAGTTGACCGAACATCGCAGGCACTGGTTCCAGGCGGGGTTCGAGCGCCTGGCGGCACGCGTGCGGCCGGCGCCGGCACGGTGGTGACAACGCGGCGGCGCTGCGCACACGCATGAAAAAGCCGGGCACGCGGCCCGGCTTGGTCAGGATGATGCCTGATTACTTCGTTGCCAGCAGCATCTCGTTGAGACGCTTCACGAACGCCGCTGGATCCGTCAGGCTGCCGCCTTCGGCCAGCATGGCCTGGTCGAACAGGATGTGCGACCAGTCGGCGAAGCGCGTGCTCTCCGCGTCCTCGTACTTCAGGCGCGTGACCAACGGGTGGTTCGGGTTGATCTCGAGGATGGGCTTGGATTCCGGCGCGTTCTGGCCGGCCGCCTTCAGCATGCGCACCAGGTTGGCCGACAGCTCGTGCTCGTCCGCCACCAGGCAGGCCGGCGAATCGGTCAGGCGGAACGTGACGCGCACGTCCTTGGCCTTGTCCGCCAGCGCGCCCTTCATCTTCTCGACCAGTTCCTTGTACTGGGTCTCGGTCTCTTCGTGCTCCTTTTTCTCGGCCTCGTCTTCCAGCTTGCCGAGATCCAGGCCGCCCTTGGCCACCGACACCAGTTCCTTGCCCTCGAATTCGGTCAGGAAGGACAGCATCCACTCGTCGACGCGGTCGGTCAGCAGCAGCACTTCGACGCCCTTCTTGCGGAAGATTTCCAGGTGCGGGCTATTCTTCGCGGCGGTGTAGCTGTCGGCGGTGACGTAGTAGATCTTGTCCTGGCCTTCCTTCATGCGGCCCACGTAGTCCTCGAACGAGACGGTCTGCTCGCTCGATTCGTTCTGGGTCGAGGCGAAGCGCAGCAGCTTGGCGATGCGGTCCTTGTTGGTCGCGTCCTCGCCGATGCCCTCTTTCAGCACCTGGCCGAATTCGGTCCAGAAGGTGGCGTACTTGTCCTTGCCTTCCTGCTCCTCGCTGTTCGCCATTTCCTCCAGCATGCCCAGCACGCGCTTGGTCGAGCCTTCGCGGATCACCTTGACGTCGCGCGACTCCTGCAGGATCTCGCGCGAGACGTTCAGCGGCAGGTCGTTCGAGTCGATCACGCCCTTCACGAAGCGCAGGTAGACCGGCATCAGCTGCTCGGCGTCGTCCATGATGAAGACGCGTTTCACGTACAGCTTGATGCCGCCGCGCTTGTTGCGGTCCCACAGGTCGAACGGCGCGTGGCTCGGCACGTACAGCAGCTGGGTGTATTCGCTGCGGCCCTCGACGCGGTTGTGGGTGTGGGTCAGCGGTTCCTGGAAGTCGTGCGAGACGTGCTTGTAGAACTCGTCGTACTGTTCCTTGGTGATGTCCGATTTGCTGCGGGCCCACAGGGCGCTGGCCTGGTTGACGGTCTCGACCTCGTCCTTCAGCACGGTGGCCTTCTTCTCCTCGTCCCACTCTTCCTTCTGCATCACGATCGGCAGCGAGATGTGGTCCGAGTACTTGCGGATGATCGACTTCAGCTTCCAGCTCGACAGCAGTTCCTCTTCGCCTGCGCGCAGGTGCAGGATCACGTCGGTGCCGCGGCCGGTTTTCTCGATCGATTCGACGCTGTAGTCGCCTTCGCCGGTCGACTCCCAGCGCACGCCTTCATCGGCGGCGGCGCCGGCGCGGCGGGTCTCGACGGTGATTTTCTCGGCGACGATGAAGCCCGAGTAGAAGCCGACACCGAACTGGCCGATCAGGGCCGCGTCCTGCTTCTGGTCGCCCGAGAGCTTGCTGAAGAATTCCTTGGTGCCCGACTTGGCGATGGTGCCCAGGTGCGAGATCACTTCGTCGCGGCTCATGCCGATGCCGTTGTCCGAGATCGTGATCGTCTTCGCGTCCTTGTCGAAGCTGACGCGTATCTTCAGCTCGTGGTCGTTGCCGTACAGGGCGTCGTTGTTGATCGCCTCGAAGCGCAGCTTGTCGGCGGCGTCGGACGCGTTGGAGATGAGTTCGCGCAGGAAGATTTCCTTGTTCGAATACAAGGAGTGGATCATCAGTTGCAGCAGTTGTTTTACTTCTGCCTGGAAGCCAAGGGTCTCTTTTTCGGCGACAGCCATCTTATTCCTCGTTGGTGATACAGGTTGGTTGAAGGGATGGCAGCAAATATTGGGTTGCCGACATCGATTTCAAGAGGGTCTTTTATACAAGAAACTTTGCAAGGCCTGCAACACGGTAGCGCGCACGGCGCGGCTACCGGCATCTCATGAGCCGCGCACCGGCAGGCCCACCGGCGCCTGCCCCGCCAGCATGCGCCGCGCCACCAGGTGCACGGCCAGGGCGCAGCCCAGCGCCAGGCCGAAGGCGGCGCCGACGCCGCCCGCGCGCAACTGCATCGCCAGCGTGACGCAGAACACGGAAAAGCCGAAATACCCGGCCACCATGCCGCGCAGGAGCGCGACTGCGCTGCCACGCCCGGCGCCGGCGTGGGCAAAACCCACCAGCACCGTGCTCATCACCGGGAACATCGCGAAGAAGCCGGAGAGGCGCGCGCCCAGGTGCGCGGCGCCGGCCGTGACGAGCAGCACCAGCACGGCCGCGGCCAGCATGCGCCAGCCCAGGTCCTTGCGCCGGCTGCCGCCGCCATCCGCGGGCACGGCCGGGAACAGGCGCCCGGCCAGCAGCAAGGCGCACCAGACGAGGGCGAAGGCCAGGCCCAGCGGCAGGCGCAGCGCCTGCAGCGCCCCCACCGCCAGCCCATAGGCAAGCAAGGCCAGCAGCATGGAGCCGGCCACGCCGTAGCGGACGCAGGCCCAGGCATAGGCGAGGCTGAAGACGAGGATTGCCACCACGGCCAGCAGGGTGCCCTCGGCCGCGCTGGCGGCAAACGAAGCGCCCTGTTCGAGCGTCAGGGTCAGCAGGATCGGCCCGGCCACGATGGGAAAGGCGGACAGCCAGCCGGCCACGCCCGGCCCCCAGCGCCGTCCGGCCAGGGTGACGAGCCAGATCAGCAGGGGAACCAGGAAAAGCTTGAGCGCAAGTACCGCAGTCATGATCTGTGTCCCCTTCTGTCGTTCGCCTTCTGGCAATTTCTTTATGATAACACCAAGGGGAATTTTGTTGCCAATGTGACATTTGGTGGATATTGCGCCTTTGCCTTGACCTATACTCGGCAGCTTCACGACCAGCATGCGACCGATGACACCCTCCATTCCCGACCCGTCCATGGCTTTTCCGCGTGCGCTCGCACCGCTGGCGATGCGGATCGCCGCGGAGCTCGCGCCGGATGCGCGGCAAGGTGCGCTCGGCGCTTTCGACGTGTGTGTCGATGGCGAGATCCTGGCGATCCCGGTCCGCGTGTACTACCTGCCGGCGCGCCTGATGCAGGCCATCGAGGCGCCGGGCGACGCCGGCCTGGTCGCCCTCTGCCTCGGCACGCGCCACCACGACGGCTTCGTGCGCGAGGCCTGCCTGGCGCGCCTGCTGGACGCGCGGCGCGACTGGATCGTGCCCTTCGTGGTGCAACTGGTCGGCGAGTACATCCCCCAGATCGTGCGCCGCATCGAGGACGCCCTGCCCGGCCTCGACCACGCGGCCTATGGCCGCTTCCTGCTGGAGAATCCGCGCTTCTTCGCCCGCACCGAAAGGCGCGTGATCAGCTATGGCTACACTTACCTGGCGGCCGGCTACCCGGACCTTCGCGACCATCCCGGCACGCGCACGATCGCCGCGTTCAGGCGGATGCGCGCTGCCGCCGCCGTTTCTTCCGATGGCGCGCAAGCTCGTACCACGTGAGCGCAAGAACGCCCCAGAACCAGAGCAGCGACAGGACGAGGCCGAACCAGGAACTCGCGCGCACGCCCTGGATCAGGACCGCCTCGCCCTGGCCGTCGTGGTAGACGGTGACCTCGGCGCCTGGCGGGAAGCGTTCGACCAGCTTCTTCGCCTGGACCGCGCTGTAGCCGGATGTCGCCTCGATCCGGTGCGCGACCCAGGTCCGGCCGCCGGCCCGGTAGCTGTAGCCGATCGCCGGCATCTTGCCTCCCTTGCCGTGCGCGCGCAGTTCCGCATGGCTGATCCGGCCGGGGGCCGCCTGCCAGCCGAGACTGGCCCGGCCGCGCACGATTTCGCCGGCGCATTCCACGAATTTCCACACCGGCAGCGCGCAGACGGCCAGCCAGATGACCAATGCCATGGCAAGGCCCAGCCAGGCGAGCGGGCGCCGCCAGGGATGGTCAGTCGACGAGGATGGCAAGCGGGCACTCCGTTTTCGGATAAAGAAGCCTCCGATTATGTCATAAGAGCAACATCATTGACCAACCTCGGCCGCGAGATTGTGTCTTTCACAGCTGGCAAGTCGTACAATACCGGTCTCATTCACCGCAACAGGAACATCCATGTCCGTCTACGACAAGCTGAAGGAACTGAACATCACCCTGCAACCGGCCGCCGCTCCCGCCGCCGCCTACGTCATGTACGTCCAGACCGGCAACCTGGTCTTCATCTCGGGCCACATCGCCAAGAACGCCGACGGCTCGGTCAACGTCGGCCAGCTGGGCAAGGACAAGACCACCCTTGATGGCCAAGCCGCCGCCCGCGCCATCGCCATCGACCTGATGGGCACCCTGCAGGATGCCTGCGGCGGCGACCTGAACCGCGTGAAGCGCATCGTCAAGCTGATGAGCCTGGTGAACTCGACCCCGGACTTCACCGAGCAGCACCTGGTCACCAACGGCGCCTCGGAACTGTTCGGCGAAGTCTTCGGCGACGCCGGCAAGCACGCCCGTTCGGCCTTCGGCGTGGCCCAGATCCCGCGCGGCGCCTGCGTCGAGATCGAGGCGATCGTCGAAATCGCCTGAGCGTTTCGATCCAAGAAGCACGTTTGATCACAGGCCCGGCCTACCCGGCCGGGTCTTTTTACAACCGCCTACCAGGCGCGCGTACATTAACAGCCGCGCACCAGCGGCAGTCCTTCCAGTGAGACAAGCATGAAAATCGAGAATCCCAATCCCATCCAGTGGCAGTTTTCGGAACGCGCGCAGCAGCTGCAAAGCTCGTTCATCCGCGAGATCCTGAAGATCACCCAGCGTCCGGAGATCATCTCCTTCGCCGGCGGCCTGCCTTCGCCCGCGACCTTCCCGGTCGAGCGCATGAAGGAAGCCTATGACCGCGTGCTGACCAACGCCGGCAAGGTGGCGCTGCAGTACGGCCCGACCGACGGTTACGGCCCGCTGAAGGAATGGATCGCGAACTCGCTGTCCACGGAAGGCACGACGATCCTGCCCGAGCAGATCCTGATGGTGTCGGGCTCGCAGCAGGCCCTCGATTTGATCGGCAAGGTCCTGATCGACGAAGGCAGCCGCGTGCTGGTGGAGACCCCGAGCTACCTGGGCGCGCTGCAGGCCTTCTCGGTCTACCGTCCGGAGTTCGGCTCGGTGACCACCGACGACCACGGCCTGGTGCCCTCCTCCATCGAACCCGTGGCCGAGGGAGCGCGCCTGCTGTATTCGCTGCCGAACTTCCAGAACCCGACCGGCCGCACGCTGTCGATCGAGCGCCGCCGCGAACTGGTCGAGACCTGCGCCCGCCTCGGCCTGCCGCTGATCGAGGACGATCCCTACGGCGCGCTGTCGTACAAGGGCGAGCCGATGCCGAAGATGGTGGCGATGAACCCGGACGGCGTGATCTACATGGGTTCGTTCTCGAAGGTGCTGACCCCGGGCATCCGCCTCGGCTACGTCTGCGCCCCGCTGCCGCTGGTGCGCCGCCTCGAGCTGGCCAAGCAGGCGGCCGACCTGCACACCGCCCAGCTGACCCAGATGGTGGTGCACGACGTGGTCAAGGACGGCTTCCTCGACCAGCACATCCCGACCATCCGCACCCTGTACGGCAACCAGTGCCAGGCGATGCTGGACGCGATGGACGAGCACTTCCCGGCCGGCGTGAGCTGGACCCGTCCGGAAGGCGGCATGTTCATCTGGGTCACCCTGCCGCAGCACATCGACGCCATGAAGCTGCTGGACCAGGCGATCGCGGCCCGCGTCGCGTTTGTCCCGGGCGCGCCCTTCTATGCCAACGATCCGGAGACCAACACCCTGCGCCTGTCTTTCGTGACGGTGCCGCCGGAACGCAACGCTGGCGAACGATCCACGGGTGATCGATACCTACCTGTATT
>NZ_DAMCPG010000005.1:150041-189091 GCF_032106685.1 Massilia sp. | reverse complement strand
GCGCTTGCAGTGCTCGCACTGCGGCACATTCGCCGCCTTGCACCGCATCGGCGAGCCGCACCTCCGGTTCTGTTTGCCAAAATTCACATTTATTTCTGGCCAAGTACTTAGCGTACTGTCTTCGCCGCTGCGCCTTGCCCTGAAGATTTTGTTAGGCGCACAAGACCAGCCTGGACCATTGTATAGCTGAGTTATAATTCGGCAAGGGTGATCATGCCGCCGGCATGACAGGATGCGCGATGGTCGGGCCGCCACGCGGGTTCGCGCGCGTCCATCATGCACAGCATTCGTCCACCCTGCCTTCCTTGCAGCGCCCGGCTGCACGTCACGCTCCTCCCGTCCCCCCGCTGTTCCCGGCCAAGGCCGGCACAAGCCGCGTTCGTTATCCCTGCGATCGGCGCCACAGCCGGGCGGACGGCCGACCTGATCCTTTGACGATATACCCATGCAAACTGCAGCTCCACTCGTGACAAACGACGCCGTCGTGCTCGGCCTCCTGGCGGCAACCCTCGGCCTGGTGTTCTGGACTTCATCGCGGACCAGCGGCTTCTGGAAACGCTTCTATACCTACGTGCCGGCGCTCCTGCTGTGCTACCTGATTCCGGCCATCCTCAACACCCTGGGCGTGATCGACGGCCACGCGTCGAAGCTGTACCCGGTGGCCCGCGACTACCTGCTGCCCAGCGCGCTGGTGCTGCTGTGCATTGCCATCGACTTCGGCGCCATCGTGCGCCTGGGGCCGAAGGCGATCGTCATGTTCCTGACTGGCACCGTCGGCATCATGTTCGGCGCGGTGGCGTCGTTCGAGATCATGCGCCTGATTCATCCGGAAACGGTGGCCGGCGAAACCTGGCGCGGCATGACCACGGTGACCGGCGCCTGGATCGGCGGCGGGGCCAACCAGGCGGCGATGAAGGAAGTGTTCGAGGTCGACGCCACCCTGTTCGGCCAGTTCGTCGCCGTCGACGTGCTGGTAGCGAACGTCTGGATGGCCGTGCTGCTGTTCCTGGCCAGCCGCGCCCAGGCTTTCGACCGCTGGACCGGCGCCGACCTGAGCGCCATCAACGCGCTCAAGGCGCGCATCGAAACCTACCAGGCCGAGCACGCGCGCACCATGAGCCTGACCGACCTGATGATCATCCTGGCGGTCGGCATCGGCGTCACCGGCCTGTCGCATGCGCTGACCGGCCCGACCGTCGGCTGGATCGCCGGCCTGCCCCAGGAATGGCGGCTGCAGGACTACAGCCTGACGTCGAGCTTCTTCTGGATCGTGGTGTTCGCCACCACCTTCGGCCTGCTGCTCAGCTTTACCCGGGCGCGCAGCCTGGAAGGGGCGGGCGCCTCGACCATCGGCTCGGCCATGCTCTACGTCCTGGTGGCGACCATCGGCATGCAGATGGACCTGAATGCGCTGCTCGACCGCCCCTGGCTGTTTCTGCTCGGCCTGATCTGGATCAGCGTGCACGGCGGTCTGCTGTTGCTCATGGCAAAATTGATCCGCGCGCCGCTGTTCTTCATGGCGGTCGGCTCGCAGGCCAACGTCGGCGGCGCGGCCTCGGCCCCGGTGGTGGCGACCGCTTTTCATCCTGCCCTGGCGCCGGTCGGCGTGCTGCTGGCGGTGCTCGGCTACGCGCTCGGCACCTATGGCGCCTACCTGACCGGATTGATGTTGCGCGCGCTGGCGACCTGAACGAAGGGGCCGGCGTCCGCGAGCGAGGAGACGCATGCCGGGGACGCTGGCCTTCATCCTGCCGTGTTGCCTGGGCGCCTACATTACGGCGCTGCAATGGGCGAGGTGAGGCGCTCTAAGCGGTGGTGTGCGCGTTCGGCGCCGCCGTGACGCGCGCAATGGTGTCGAGCAGCGCATCGGCCGGCACCGGCTTGACCAGGTGGGCGGCGAAGCCGGCTTCGCGCGACATCCGGCGGTCCTGCTCCTGGCCGTAGCCGCTGACGGCGACCAGGGCGCTGGCGCCGCAGCAGGGCAGGCGCTTGAGGGCGCCGGCCAGCGCGTGTCCGCTCATGTCGGGCAGGCCGATGTCGAGCAGGATGACCTCGAACCGGTCCTGTTCGGAGCGCGCCAGCGCCGCCTGCGCCGAATGCTCGATCGTCACGGCGTGTCCGGCGCTCTCGAGCAGCATGCCGAGGGTGCGCGCCGCGTCGACGTTGTCGTCGACCACCAGGATGCGCCTGGCGCGGGTATCGGTGGGAGAGGTGGGGCCGGCAAGCCCGGCCGGCGCCGCGCCGGCGCCGTGCTGCGCAGGCAGCAGCGGCAGGCGGACGGTGAAGCTGCTGCCGTGGCCGGGCCCCGCACTGTGCGCCTCGACGCTGCCGTGGTGCAGCTCGACCAGCTTCCTGACCAGGGCCAGGCCCAGCCCCAGGCCGCCCTGGGCGCGGTCCGGCGTGCGCTGCGCCTGGGTGAACAGGTCGAACACGACCGGCAGCAAATCGGCGCCGATGCCGATGCCGTTGTCGCGCACTTGCAGCACCGCTACGTCACCCTGCCGCTGCAGGGAGACATGCAGTTCGCCGCCGTCGGGCGTGTATTTCGCCGCGTTGTTGAGCAGGTTGGCCGCCACCTGGACCAGGCGGGTGCGGTCGCCGCACACGGTCATGGGCTGCGCCGCGATGTCCAGCGCCAGGCGGTGCTTCCGGGCGTCGATCACGGGCTTGATCTGCTCCACCGCTTCGCGCAGCATGGCGCCGAGTTCGACCTCGCCCTGGTTGATCGTGACCAGCCCGCGCGTAACGCGCGAGACGTCGAGCAGGTCGTCGACCAGGTGCGTCATGTGCGCCACCTGGCGGCCGATCACGCCGCTGATCTCCTTGATGCGGGGGACGTCGGCGAACAGCACGCGCAGCAGTTGCGCGGCGCTGCTGATCGGCGCCAGCGGATTGCGCAGTTCATGGGCGAGCATGGCCAGAAATTCGTCCTTGCGCTGGTGCTCGCGCTCCAGGCGCTCCTGCTGCCGGTGCAGGCCGTCGAGCATGCGGTTGATGGCGCGCGCCAGGGTGACCGTTTCGCTGCTGCCCGCCAGTTCCGCGCGCAGTTCGCCGATCCCTTCCTCGCCCAGCTTGCCGGCGAACTGCTCGAGCTTGCGCAGGTCCTGGGTCAGGCCGAGCGAGAGGCGCGAGCCGAGCAGGAAGACCAGCAGCGCCAGCAGCGCCGCGACGCCGCCGATTAGGCTGTATTGCGCCCAGGGCGTTTCCAGGGCGTCGCCGAAGGCGGAGGCGTCGGCCTCCAGCGTCAGGCCGAGATGGGCGAACTCGCTTGGCGCCCGCACCGGCACCGCGTGGCCGGCGCCGTCCGCCCGCGCCTGTCCGTTCCAGGCCAGGATGGTCGAGGGCGCGGGACGCAGGTCGCGCAGCCCGATCTTGTATACCAGGGCGCCTTCGGGCGTATTCGTGCGCGAATAGCGCAGCAGGCGCACGCCGACCAGTTCCGGGCCCTGGGGACGGTCGAAGATCGCGGTCGTCTCCACGCCCTGGTCGATGCGCGCGCGCAGCCAGTCGAGCTGCCCGGCGTCGAAACGTTCCAGGCCGTTGCCCGAGATCGGCTTGCCTTCGAAATCGGTGAACAAGACCTGGACCGGAATGCCGTTGATCTGGCGCAGGCTGTTCAGGAAAGGCGCCAGATAGGTTTCCCGTCCCGCGCTGTCGACCAGGCCGGTCGCCAGGATGGGACTGTCGGCCACGTCCTTGATGCGCGAGGACAGGGTGGCGAGGGAATTGCTGACCGTCCTGGCATTGAACGCGGTTTCGCTCTGGCGCAGCAGCGCCACCGCGGCGGCATGCTGGCGGTCGACCAGCCAGAACGAGGCGGCGGCCACCAGCAGGACCGCCACGGCAGTCAGGATGGCGGAAGCGATCGCAAAGCGCCGCGTCAGGCTGCCCGACCGGAGTGGCGGCGAGACCATGTCAGTCGGCGCTCGGCACCAGCACGCCGTCCTTGCGGTAGCGGGCGATCAGGAGTTCGCGCCCGCTCAGCGCCTCGTGGCGCGTGGGCGTGAACGGCGGCGCATAGGTCTTGATCAGGCCGCGGTATGGGCCCACCTTTTCCAGGGCGTCGCGCACCGCTTTGCGGTCGGTGCTGCCGGCCAGGTCGATGGCCCTGGCCAGGATGTGCATCAGGTCGTAGGCGTGGGCCACGCCCACCGGCCCCTCGATGTCCTCGATCCGGCGGATCGGCGACACCGCGGCGGCGGCGGCCATGAAGCGCGCCAGCCGTTGCTTGTCGGCCTGGAAGAAGGAAAAGGTCTGGATCACGGAAAAGTCGACCTGGTGCAGGGCCGGCCCCGCCTGCCTGGTGAATTCGCCGCCGGTCACGCCCCAATGGCTCAGGATCGGCAGCCGCTCGGCCTGCGGCAAGGCGGCCACCTCGCGCACCAGGACCGCGGCCTCGTCGTCGTTGGCCACCAGCACGACCGCCTGGGCGCCGGCATTGCGCAAGGCCTGGTACCTGGCTACCAGGGTCTGGTCGCGCCAGTTGTACCAGGCGGTCTGCACGATGCGGATGTCCTTGTTGGTGGAAGCAAACTTCTCGGCCGCGGCCAGGTTGCTGCGGCCCCAGGAGGTATTCGTCAGCAGCAGCCCGACACGGTGCAGGCCGCGCTTGCGCGCCGTGTCGAGCAGCTTGGGCATGGCCAGGCTGTCGCGCAGCGACAGGCGATAGACGTAATTCGGGTGCATGCCGTTGTCGACGATCATGTCGGCCGAGGACCACGGCGCCAGGAACAGCGTCTTCGTCGCCTTCAGGGTGGGCAGCTGCTCGATGATCACCGGGCTGAACCTGCCGCCGAACACGGCCACCAGGTCCGGCATGCGCGCGAATTCCTCGAGATTGCGGATGCCGCGGGCCGGCATCGAACGGTGGTCCTTCGTGACCAGCGCGACAGGCCGGCCGCCCAGCACGCCGCCGGCGCGGTTGATCTCGCCGATGGCGCTGCGCAGGCCCAGTTCCACCGCCTGGGCCGAGGTGCTGTTGTCCAGGCCGAACTCGGCATCGAGCCCGACCCGTACCGGCGCCGGTGCTGGTTCCGCGGCGCAGGCAGCCTGCGAGGCGAACAGCACGATACTAGTCACCAGGGCAGCGAAGACCTTGCTCATACGGGAAGCGATCGGGATGGGCATGGGGATCTTGGAATATGCGATCCGGCTATTGTAATCGGCAAATATATGGAGGCTGGTTACTGTTGATTTCTCCAGCGAACCATCATTGTTTGCTCAGGCCCCGCCCGCATACCCATTCTGGCGCCAGGCCTCGTACACCACCACGGCCACCGTATTCGACAGGTTCAGGCTGCGGTTATCCGGCATCATCGGCAGGCGGATGCGCTGGCCAGGGGGAAAGCTTTCGCGCAGCGCCGGGTCGAGGCCGCGCGATTCGGCGCCGAACACGAACACGTCGCCCGGCTGGAACGCAGCGTCGGCAAAGGGCGAGGAGCCGTGCGTCGTCAGCGCGAACATGCGCGACGGGTCGGGTTGCGCCTCGAGCAGGAAGGCGTCCCAGTTCTTGTGCACCTTCATGGTCGCGTAGTCGTGGTAATCCAGCCCGGCGCGGCGCATCTTGGCGTCGTCCAGCGGAAAGCCGAGCGGCTCGATCAGGTGCAGTTGCACGCCGGTGTTGGCGCACAGGCGGATGACATTGCCCGTGTTGGGCGGGATTTCGGGTTCGACCAGGACGACGTGAAACAAGAACTTCTCCTTCAATGATCAATGTGGCGGCGTGCGCGCGAACACCAGGTTCGACACGCGCGCCGCGCCGGCGCGCTTGAGCGTGGCGGCGACTTCGTTCAGTGTGTGCCCGCTGGTCATGACGTCGTCGACGACGCCGACGTGGCGGCCGTCCAGCTGTTCCGGCGCCGCGCCGGCGAGCGCGAACGCGCCGCGGATGTTGTCCGCGCGCTCGCGCGGCGCCACGCCCGACTGGGCCCGGGTGTCGACGCTGCGCACGAGCAGGCGCGGCGCCAGCGGCAGGCCGAGCGACGCCGCCAGCGGCCGGGCGATCTCGAGCGCCTGGTTGAAGCCGCGTTCGGCCAGCCTTCGCGGCCCCAGCGGGACCGGGCAGAGCAGCTCGGGCAGGGGCCGGCCCGGATCGGCCAGCACGGCGTCATGCAGCTGCTTCGCGAACCAGGGCGCCAGCGGCAACTGGGCGCCGAACTTCAGGCGCAGCACCAGGGTGTCGAGCGGCGCGGCGTAATCGGCGGCGGCCACGGTGGCGTCGAACGCCGGTGGATCGGCCAGGCAGCCCGCGCAACGCTGGCCCGCCGGCTCCCGCGCGCCGAGCGGGTTGGCGCAGCTGGGGCAGCGCGGGCCGCCGGCGCCGGCATAGCGCTGGCGGCAGGGCGTGCAGACGACGGCCGGCGCCGTGTCGCCGCACAGGGCGCAGGAGCAGGGCAACAGCATGTCGGCCAGCGCGCGCGGCCATCGGTGACTCCACAGCCGCAGGGGCCCGCTCATCGGCTCACCTTCCCACAAACATGTACACTCCCGCCATTATCTCATTTGAACGCACCAGAATCATGGCTTCTCCCCAATCCCCGTCGAAAATGAGCGCCCCGATCGACCAGGCGCGCGTGCGCGCGCTGTTCGCCGATCCGCGCCGCGTCGCGCCGGCCGACTTCCTGCGCCGCGAGATCGCCAGCCGCATGCACGAGCGCCTGTCGCTGGTGAAGATCGTGCCGCAGCGCGTGCTCGACGCCGGCTGCGGCGCCGGGCCGGACCTGCCGCTGCTGCAGAAGGCCTATCCGGCCGCGCACATCGTCGGGCTCGATGCCGCCCCCGGCATGCTGGCCGAGGCTGGCGCACCCGCACCGGCGCCGCGTTCGCTCGGTTCCATGCTCAGCCGTTTGATGCCGGCCAAGACCGGCGTCGACCGCGTGTGCGGCGACTTCGGCACCCTGCCGTTCGGCCCGAACTCGCTCGACCTGGTGTGGTCGAACCTGGCGCTGCATTGGCATCCCCAGCCCGACCGCGTGTTCGCGGAATGGCGCCGCGTGCTGCGCGTCGACGGTTTGTTGATGTTCTCGAACTTCGGTCCCGACACCTTCAAGGAGCTGCGCACGGCGTTTGCCGGCATGGACGAGACGCCGCATACCCTGCCTTTCGTCGACATGCACGACTTCGGCGACCAGTTGGTCGAGGCCGGCTTCTCGACCCCGGTGATGGACGTCGAACGCATCACGGTTACCTACGGCACGGTCGAGGCCCTGCTGGCGGACGTGCGCGCGATCGGCGGCAATCCCCTGGCGACGCGCCGGCGCGGCCTGGTCGGGCGCGCGGCCTGGCGGCGCATGATCGATGCGCTGGAGGCCCAGCGCGGGGCGGACGGCAAAATTCCCTTGAGTTTCGAGGTGATCTACGGGCATGCGTTCCGGCCGGTGCCGAAGACCACGGCGGCGGGGGAGGCGATCGTGCGGTTCCAGCCGCGCCGGCCGTGAGCCAGGAAGCGTTCCGGGGCATTATCGAGCGCGCCGGCAGGGGGTGTTTACAAGCCAGCCAACACGGCGCTACGTTTACGCGTGGGCACGGGGTGCCCACCCTACCGCATCACATGCATGCGGCATGGCAAGGATTTTCCTTGAATAAAAATTAGCGATTTGAGTATAATCAATGACTATTTTTTCGTCTGTGGCGCCATAAACGCTGAAAAAACAGGCAAAACGGAAGAAAAAATAGAAAATTGAAAAGCAGCATCAGCAAGTTCCGCGCCCCGTCAGTGTGTTTTGCTTTGCTGGTGGCCGCGGTACGGCTAACGTCCGTCGCGTGCCATTTCCGCGTGCCGTCCGGGAGCCACTTGCGTAATGGTTTCGGAGCGGCGGCGGTTCGTTCATGGAAACGCTGACCGTTTAAAAATATTCTTATTTTGGGTGGTTGGGGACAACATGACATATGCAAAGCGACTTCACGCCTTGATGCTCGGTCTTGCCGTATCGGCCAGCATCCCGGCACTGGCGGACCCGGTCATCACGGGGCGGCCGGTGGAACACCAGTTGAACATGCAGCCTCCCGTGACTGGCGTCGGCGCTGACATCTACAGCTTGCACAACTGGATGATGCTCGTCTGCCTGGTCATCTTCATCGGCGTCTTCGGCGTCATGTTCTATTCGGTGTTCAAGCACCGCAAATCCCTGGGCCACAAGCCCGCCACCTTCCACGAATCGACCGCCGTCGAAATCGCCTGGACCGTCGTTCCCTTCCTGATCGTCATCGCCATGGCGCTGCCCGCCACCAGGACCGTGATCGCGCTGAAGGACACCTCGAACGCCGACATCACCATCAAGGCCACCGGCATGCAGTGGAAGTGGGGCTACGACTACCTGAAGGGCGAAGGCGAGGGCATCAGCTTCCTGTCGAACCTGGCCACCCCGCGCAGCCAGATCGGCGAGCCGGGCGTTGCCGCCACCGAGGCGCGCGGCGAGAACTACCTGCTCGAAGTCGACAACGAAATGGTGGTCCCGGTCGGCAAGAAGATCCGCATGGTGTTCACCGCCAACGACGTGATCCACGCCTGGACCATTCCGGCCTTCGCCATCAAGCAGGACGCGATCCCGGGCTTCGTGCGCGACGGCTGGTTCAAGGCCGACAAGGTCGGCGTCTACCGCGGCAACTGCGTCGAGCTGTGCGGCAAGGACCACGCCTTCATGCCGATCGTGGTGCGCGTCGTATCCGCCGAGGACTATACTGCCTGGGTCGCCGGCGAGCAGAAGAAAATGGCCGCGCTGGCCGACGATCCGAACAAGGTCTGGACCATCGACGAACTCAAGACCAAGGGTGAAGCCGTGTACGCCGCCAACTGCGTCGCCTGCCACCAGGCCAACGGCAAGGGCCTGCCGAACGCCTTCGCGCCGCTCGACGGTTCGCCCGTCGTGAACGGCGAGAAGGGCCACCAGATCGAGGTGCTGCTCAACGGCCAGGACACCCCGGCCTATCCGGGCGCGATGCCGCCGTGGAAGCAGCTGTCCGACTCGGACATCGCCGCCGTCATCACCTATACCCGCAATACCTGGTCGAACAAGGCCGCGGAAAACATCGTTCAACCGGCCGAGGTTCTGGCTGCACGTAGCAAGTAATAAGTTTCCCAGGATACTGACATGACTACCAGCACTCTCGATCACGCCCACGACGATCACCACGACCACGCGCACGACCACCCGCACGGCCTGCGCCGCTGGCTGTTCGCCACCAACCACAAGGACATCGGCACCCTGTATTTATGGTTCTCGTTCATCATGCTGCTCTCGGGCGGCGTGCTGGCGCTGATGATCCGTACCGAGCTGTTCCAGCCGGGCCTGCAGTTCTTCCGCCCCGAGTTCTTCAACCAGCTCACCACCATGCACGGCCTGGTGATGGTGTTCGGCGCGATCATGCCGGCCTTCGTCGGCTTTGCGAACTGGATGATCCCGCTGCAGGTGGGCGCGTCCGACATGGCCTTCGCGCGCATGAACAACTTCTCGTTCTGGCTGCTGCCGCCGGCCGCGATCCTGCTGGCCGGCTCGTTCTTCGCGCCGGGCGGCGCCACCGCCGCCGGCTGGACCCTGTATGCACCGCTGTCGACCCAGATGGGCCCGGGCATGGACATGGCGATCTTCGCCATGCACATCATGGGCGCGTCCTCGATCATGGGTTCGATCAACATCATCGTCACCATCCTGAACATGCGCGCGCCGGGCATGACCCTGATGAAGATGCCGATGTTCTGCTGGACCTGGCTGATCACCGCCTTCCTCCTGATCGCCGTGATGCCGGTGCTGGCCGGCGCCATCACCATGACCCTGACCGACCGCCACTTCGGCACCTCGTTCTTCAACGCGGCCGGCGGCGGCGACCCGGTCATGTACCAGCACATCTTCTGGTTCTTCGGCCACCCCGAGGTCTACATCATGATCCTGCCGGCCTTCGGCATCGTCTCGCAGATCATCCCGGCCTTTGCCCGCAAGCCCCTGTTCGGCTACGCCTCGATGGTCTACGCGACCGCCTCGATCGCCGTGCTTTCGTTCATCGTCTGGGCCCACCACATGTTCACCACCGGCATGCCGGTGACCAGCCAGCTGTTCTTCATGTACGCCACCATGCTGATCGCGGTGCCGACCGGCGTGAAGGTGTTCAACTGGGTCGCCACCATGTGGAAGGGCTCGATGACCTTCGAGACGCCGATGCTGTTCGCGGTCGGCTTCATTTTTGTCTTCACCATGGGCGGCTTCACCGGCCTGATCCTGGCCGTGACCCCGATCGACATCCAGGTCCACGACACCTATTACGTGGTGGCCCACTTCCACTACGTGCTGGTGGCCGGCTCGCTGTTCGCGCTGTTCGCCGGCTTCTACTACTGGGCGCCGAAGTGGACCGGCCACATGTATCCGGAAGGCCGCGGCAAGTGGCATTTCTGGCTGTCCTTGATTACGTTCAACATCACCTTCTTCCCGATGCACTTCCTGGGCCTGGCCGGCATGCCGCGCCGCTACGCCGACTACGCGACCCAGTTCACCGACTTCAACATGATCGTGTCGGTGGGCGCCTTCGGCTTCGGCCTGTCGCAGGTCTACTTCCTGTTCGCGGTGGTGCTGCCGACCATCCGCGGCGGCGCCAAGGCCGAAGCGAAACCATGGGAAGGCGCGGAAGGCCTGGAGTGGACCGTGCCGAGCCCGGCGCCGTTCCACACCTTCGAAACCCCGCCGCTGGTGAAGTGATGAACGCGCAGCGCAAACCGTCGCAGCAGCAGGGCAAGCGGGGCAACCTGCGCGTTGCCCTGGTCCTGGTGGCGATCGCCGCGTTCTTCTTCGCCTCGGTGATCCTCAAGCGCCTCTGGCTGAGCTGACGTGGCCTACGACAACGACACCCGCCTGCGGCTGAACCGCTCCACCTTCACCAAGCTGGTGGTGGTGGCGGTGGCGATGTTCGGCTTCGGCTACGCGCTGGTGCCGGTCTACCGCCAGATTTGCGACGTGCTCGGCATCAACGTGCTGACCCAGCAGGACGGCACGGTCGAGCGCCCGGCGAATACCCAGGTCGACCTGACGCGCACCATCACGATCGAGCTGGACGGCAATTCCCAGGGGCCGTGGCGCTTCCGTCCGACCACCCGCAGCATCCAGGTCCATCCGGGCGAGCTGGCGACCGTGGTCTACGAGGTCGTCAACACCCAGGGCAGGGCGGTCAAGGCGCAGGCGATCCCGAGCTACGCGCCGCAGTCGGCCACGCCGCACTTCAAGAAGGTCGAGTGCTTCTGCTTCCGCGAGCAGCTCATGAAACCGAACGAAGCGCGCCAGATGCCGGTGGTATTCTTCATCGACCCGGCGCTGCCGAAGGAAGTGAAGAACATCACGCTGTCGTACACCTTCTTCGAGATCGCCGGCGCGGTCGCGGCGAACTGATGGACAGCCAGCCGCCGCGGGAGCGCAAGTCGACCTTCGGCGCTTCGATGAGGGCCGTGTTCTGGTCCTTTTTCGGGGTGCGCAAGCGCCGCGACTACGACCGCGACGCGGCCAGCCTGAACCCGGTGCACGTCATCCTCGCCGGGCTGCTCGGGGCGCTGATCTTCGTCGGCGTCCTGATCCTGGTGGTGCGGCTGGTGGTGCCTTAGGCGGCGCAGTAATAAGACAAACGAGTTTCAACGCAATCCAATTCAACGCATCAGAAGATTGATCTAGGAGATGAAGATGAGTGTGTCAAAAACCGCGCCGCACTATTTCGTGCCCGGCCCTTCCATGTGGCCGATGGCCGGCGGCATCTCGATGCTGGTGACGATGGCCGGCGCCTCGGGCTGGGTCAACAGCGCAGCGTGGGGGCCGGCGGTCTGCCTGGTCGGCATCGCCGCGATGCTGACCGTGCTGTATTTCTGGTTCGGCGACGCCATCGGCGAGTCCGAAGCGGGCCAGTACAGCGCCCGCATCGACAGTTCCTACCGCTGGTCGATGAGCTGGTTCATCTTCTCCGAGGTGATGTTCTTCGCCGCCTTCTTCGGCGCGCTGTTCTATGCCCGCGCGATCACCATGCCCTGGCTGGCCGACCTCGACCACAAGATCCTGTGGCCGGACTTCGCCGGCCAGTGGGGCAACACCGGCCCGGCCGGCGTGGTCGAGAGCTTCAACACCATGGGACCGTTCCCGATCCCGACGATCAACACCGCGCTGCTGCTGCTGTCCGGCGTGACGCTGACCATCGCCCACCACGCGCTGCGCGCCGGCCACCGCCGCAACACCGCCGTGTTCCTGTTCGCCACCATCCTGCTGGGCGCGATCTTCATGGGCTTCCAGGCCTACGAATACATCCACGCCTACCAGGAACTGAACCTCAAGATGACCTCGGGCATCTACGGCTCGACTTTCTTCATGCTGACCGGCTTCCACGGCTTCCACGTGACGATGGGCGCGATCATGCTGTCGGTGATCCTGTACCGCGTGCTGCGCGGCCACTTCACGGCGGAGAACCACTTCGGCTTCGAAGGCGCCGCCTGGTACTGGCACTTCGTCGACGTCGTCTGGCTGGGCTTGTACGTTGTCGTGTACTGGCTGTAACGGCTGGTTTGCCTGAATGAATGACGGGGACAGTCACCCTCTGGTGGCTGTCCCCGTTTTCTTGTCGCCGGGAAGGCGGTTCAGCGGATGCCGGTCGGCGTGATCCAGCCCAGCTTGTAGGATGCGAGTACGATCAGGAACAGGGTGATCGACAGGCCAACCCGCATCGCCAGCGCCTGCACCGTGCGGTTGCTGCGGCCCTTGTCCCGCATCAGGAAGAACAGGGCCGAGCCGAGGCTGGCGATGATCAGGATGAAGGCGATGGCTACGAAGATTTTCATGGTCGCACCGAAGGTTCGGGAAGGGATTCATTGTAATGCGTTTGCGGTTCCGGTTTAGGAGTATTCCGTTTTTGGCAACGGTGGTTCTCGTGGCGCTCGGGATTGCGTTGGGGAATTGGCAGTTGCGCAGGGCGCACGAGAAAGAAGCGATTGCGGCGGCGATCCTTGAGCGTGGCCGCTTGCCGCCGATGGTGATGGGGAGCGGCAGTGGTGTGCACGAGGACGACCGCGTGGACACAGGTGTCCACCCTACGGAATACCGGCGGGTGCGGGTGACCGGTGAATTCGTCGCGGGCTGGCCGCTCTTCCTCGACAACCGGCCACATGAGGGCAGGGCCGGATTCTATCTGGCAATGCCGTTTAAAATAGCGGGTTCGGACCGACACGTGCTGGTGTTGCGCGGCTGGCTGCCGCGCGATCCGCGTGAATACACGCGCCTGCCGAAGTACGAGACACCCCGGGGCTTGACGACGATCGAGGGAATCCTGGTCGCCTCGGCCGGGCACGTGCTGCAGCTCGGGACCGCCGCGCCGCTGAAACCCGGTGCGCTGGTCCAGAACCTGGAGGTGAACGCGTTGGCGCGTGCGAGCGGCCTGCGCCTGGAGCCGCTGCTCGTCCAGCAGACCGGGCCGCAGCTCGCGGGCGAGGTCCTGGTGCGCAACTGGCCGGCCCCGGATACGGGCATCGACAAGCACCGCGGCTACGCCGTCCAGTGGTATGCGCTGGCGGCGATGGCGGCCTTATTTTTTGTGATTACGGGATTTCGAAGTGGAAGAAAACAAGCTGAGTGAACCCGCTGCCGCCAATCGGCAGCGCCGCGGACGCTGGAAGCTGCTGGCCGTGCTGCTGGTGTGCGCCGCGCCGATCGTCGCCTCCTACCTGACGTATTACGTCATCAAGCCGAGCGGGCGCACCAACTACGGCACCATCATCGACCAGGCCAGCCACCCGATGCCGAAGCTCTCCAGCACCACGCTCGACGGCCGCCCGGAAACGCTGGAGAACTACGCCGGCAAGTGGATCATGGTGAAGGTCGGCGGCGGCGACTGCGACCAGGCTTGCCAGGACCAGCTGTACGCGATGCGCCAGCTGCGCACCATGCAGGGCAAGAACATGGACCGCGTCGAGCGCGTCTGGCTGGTCACCGACGAGCAGCCGATCGACACCATGTTGATCCGCATGTACGACGACATGCACATCCTGCGCGTGAAGCCGTCCGAGCTGGCCAAATGGCTGCCGCTGGAGCAGGGCGGCAAGCTGGAAGACCACCTCTTCCTGGTCGATCCGCGCAGCAACCTGATGATGCGCTTCCCGAAGAACCCCGAGCCGCAACGTGTGCATAAAGACATCGCCAAGCTGCTCAAGGCCTCGGCGATCGGGTAAGCCATGCATCCGTCCACCCTGTTCCAGTTGGCCCTGATGGGCCTGTTCGTGGCCAGCATTCCGCTGACCATGGTCTGGCTGTCGTCCGATGCGAATAAATACCGCAAGCTCGTCTGGGTGATGGCCTTCCTCACCTTCGACCTGATCGTGTTCGGCGGCTTTACCCGCCTGACCGACTCGGGTCTCGGCTGCCCCGACTGGCCGGGCTGCTACGGCGCCGCCAATCCCTTCATCGCCCACGAGCACATCGCGGCGGCCGAGGCCTTGATGCCGACCGGCCCGGTGACGAAAGTGAAAGCCTGGATCGAGATGATCCACCGCTACCTGGCGATGGGCATTGGCGTCTTGATCATGGCGCTGATGTTCCAGGCTTTCCGCCAATGGAAAAAGACCCGGCTCGACGCCTTCAAGCCGGCGATGCCGGTGGCGCTGTTCCTGTTCGTCTGCGTGCAGGGCGCCTTCGGCGCCTGGACCGTGACCCTGAAGCTGCAGCCGGTCATCGTCACCATCCACCTGCTGCTGGGCATGGCCCTGCTGGCGATGCTGGTCTGGCTGGGCGGACGCGAGGATTACCTGATGAAGCCGCCGGCGCCGGTGCGCGGCCTCGCCGGCTTGCGTTTCTTGCGCACGCTGGCCCTGGTGGCCGCCGTGGTGCTGGTCGTGCAGATCGCGCTCGGCGGGTGGGTGAGCACCAACTACGCCACCCTGGCCTGCGACGAATTCCCGCTCTGCGACGGTAAACTCGTGCCGGAGATGGACTTCGAGCACGGTTTCACGCTGTGGCGCGAACTGGGCAAGACCGCCGCCGGCCACTACCTGCAGTTCTCGGCCCTGGTGGCGATCCACTGGGTGCACCGCAACTTCGCGCTCGTCGTCACCGTCGTGCTGGGCCTGGCGGCCTGGCGCGCGATGGGCGAGCCGCAACTGCGCAAGACCGGCAGGATGCTCGCCGCCGTGCTGCTCGTCCAGCTGTTCACGGGCGTGGCGACGGTGTACTTCGATTTCCCTCTTGCCATTGCCGTGTTGCATAACGCCGGGGCCGCGCTGCTCGTACTGACGGTGACCATGTTAAACTACAAGGTCAAGTATCTTCTCGAAGTGTCGCAGCGCACGCCCGCGGATGCGGACGTCCCTGTGAATTCGTATCGATGACCACCCAGACCGTACTCCAACCGACCAGCCGCATCGCCCAATACTGGACGCTGACCAAGCCCCGGGTGACCCAGCTCGCCGTGTTTTGCGCCGTCATCGGCATGTTCCTCGCCACCGACGGCTTTCCCGGCTGGCGCGCCCTGATCGCCGGCACCGCCGGCATCTGGCTGCTGGCCGGCGCCGCCTTTGCCGTGAACTGCCTGATCGAGGCCGAGATCGACGCGCGCATGGCCCGCACCGCGCGCCGCGCCACCGCGCGCGGCGAACTGACGCGCAACCAGACGCTTGTCTTCTCAAGCATCATCGGCGGCCTCGGCATGTGGATCCTGTATGCCCTGGTCAATCCGCTGACGATGTGGCTGACCTTCGTGACCTTTGTCGGCTACGCGGTCGTCTACACCATCTACCTGAAGCCGGCCACGCCGCAGAACATCGTCATCGGCGGCCTGTCGGGCGCGATGCCGCCGGCGCTCGGCTGGGCCGCGGTGGCCAATGAGGTGCCGATGCAGGCCTGGCTGCTGGTCCTGATCATTTTCGTCTGGACCCCGCCGCACTTCTGGGCGCTCGCCATGTACCGGCGCGAGGACTATGCGCGCTCGGGCCTGCCGATGCTGCCGATCACCCACGGCATGGACTACACCGGCCAGCAGGTCTGGCTGTACTCGCTCGCCCTGGCGGCCACGACCATCCTGCCTTTCGCCGTGCGCATGAGCGGCCTGATCTACCTGGCGGCCGCCATTGTCCTGAACGCCATCTTCCTGCGCCACGCCTGGCGCGTGCACAAGCACTACAGCGACCAGGTGGCGCGCAAGGCCTTTGCCTACTCGGTCCTCTACCTGTCGCTGCTGTTCGCGGCGCTGCTGGTCGACCATTACTTCAGGTTCTGACGATGAAAAAACTTCTCACCGCGGCGATGCTGGGCGTCGCGCTGCTGGCCGCCGGCTGCGACAAGCTGTCGTCGCGTCCCGCCGTTTTCCAGAACACCGACCTGACCGGGCTCGACTACGCCAAGGGCTTCTCGCTGACCGACCACACCGGCAAGCCGCGCACCCTGGCCGACTTCCGCGGCAAGCTGGTGGTGCTGTTCTTCGGCTACACCCAGTGCCCCGACGTCTGCCCGACCACGATGGCCGAGATGGCGGCCGTGATGAAGGAGCTCGGTCCCTCGTCCAAGGACGTGCAGGTGCTGTTCGTCACCCTCGACCCCGAGCGCGATACCCAGGAAGTGCTGGCGCACTACGTGCCGGCCTTCCACCCGTCCTTCATCGGCCTGCGCGGCACGCTTGAACAGACCGCGCAGACCGCCAAGGAATTCAAGGTCTTCGTCTCGAAGGTGCCGGGCAGCAGCGCCGACAACTACACGGTCGACCACACGGCCGGCAGCTACGTCTTCGACAAGGAAGGCAAGCTGCGCCTGTTCATCCGCCACGGCGGCGGTCCCGCCCCGATCGTTCACGATTTGCGCCAACTGCTATGATGAAGTAACCGCGCAAACCTGCTGCGCGTCGGATTGTCGCGCTGCGCCGCCAAGGCGATAGCTCGCTATACTTGCGTACAGCTGTGCTTCTCCCGCAACACTCCTTCCGCTCGCGACGGTTATCGCGGTTCCTTGATAAAAAAATGATTGCAAGGACGGCATGGAACCACGCCCAGGCAGAAACTACACCCGCATCGCCACCGTCGTCCTGCTCACGCTGGGCTGCCTGTACGTCCTGAAACCCTTCCTGCCGGCGATCCTGTTCGCGGCCGCCGTCGTCATCTCGTCCTGGCCGCTGTACCTGCGCCTGCTCGCCGCGATGCAGGGCCGGCGCACGCTGGCGGCGCTGACGATGACGTTGTCGCTGACCCTGCTGGTCATCATCCCGCTGGCGATCGTCACCTACAACCTGGCCGACGACGTCGCCACCACCTTCGGCCAGATGCGCTATGCGCTTGAGCACGGCGAATTGCTGCCGCCCAGCTGGGTCAAGGAATTGCCTTTTCTCGGCGAAACCATCGACACCTATCTGCGCCAGCTGGTCGCCAGCCGCGAGGAGATGCTGGCGCTGGCCCAGCGCATGCTCGAGCCGGCGCGGCACTGGCTGATGGCCGGCGGCCTCATGCTCGGCACCGGCGTCGTGCAGATGAGCCTGGCCGCCTTCGTCAGCTTCTTCCTCTACCGCGACGGCAAGTCGCTGATCGTCGTGATCGCCGTCGCCATGGCCAAGGTGATGGGCGAGGGCGCCGACTCGGTGTCCGACACCGTCAGCCACACCGTGCGCGGCGTCATGTACGGCCTGCTCGGCACCGCCCTGGCGCAGGCCCTGGTGGCCGCGATCGGCTTCTCCATCGCCGGGGTGCCGGCGGTGCCGCTGCTGTCGGTGCTGGTGTTCCTGATGTCGCTGGTTCCGGTGGGGCCGCCGCTGGTCTGGGGCAGCGCGGCGGTATGGCTGTTCTCGCAGGGCGAGACCGGCTGGGGCATCTTCATGGTGGTCTGGGGCACCTTCCTGATCAGCGGCGTCGACAACGTCGTGCGCCCGATGCTGATCAGCCGCGGCACCAGCCTGCCTTTCCTGCTCACCCTGCTCGGGGTGCTGGGTGGCGTGATCGCGTTCGGCTTCGTGGGCATGTTCATCGGCCCGGTGCTGCTGGCGGTGGGCTATTCGCTGATGAGCGAGTGGACCGAAACGCGCGACCCGATCGTGCGCCAGAATAACGAGGAAGTGACGGACCGGTAGGGTGGGCACTCCGTGCCCACGCGTGACGCCTGCGTCGTGTTGGCGGTTATGAAGCGCAGCGTCTGCTCATCGTTCACGCGTGGGCACGGGGTGCCCACCCTACGGACTGCGCGTCAGCGCGAACGTCGTTTGAACGCGTGGGCGGCGCACGCGGTGCGCCTGCTCACCCGATCAGGTGGAGCCGCCCACCCTACGGGGCTCGGCCAGCAGTGCGCGCAGGCGCTCGAAATCGATCGGCTTGGTGAGGTGGTGGTCGAAGCCGGCCTCGAAGGCCAGCTGGCGGTCGTTCTCCTGGCCCCAGCCGGTGGCGGCGACCAGCAGGATGTCGGCGCCGCCCGGCAGCGTCCGGATGCGGCGCGCCAGTTCGTAGCCGGTCAGGTCGGGCAGGCCGATGTCGAGCAGGGCGACCTGGGGCCGGAACGTTTCCAGCAGCGCCAGCGCGGCATGGCCCGTATGCACGGTGCGCGCGGCGCAGCCGCTCATGTGCAGGAACATCGCCAGCATCTCGGCGGCGTCGACGTTGTCGTCGACCACCAGCACCGACGTCGGCGCCACCGCCTCGTCCAGCCGGGCCGGCGCGTCGGGCATGCTTTGCACCGGCGCCAGCGGCAAGCGCACGGTGAAGGTGCTGCCCCGGCCGGCGCCCTCGCTCGCAGCCTCGATATCGCCGCCGTGCAGGGCCACGATGCCGCGCACCAGGGCCAGTCCGATCCCGAGCCCGCCTTTCGCGCGCCGCAGCGCCGGTTCCAGCTGCGAGAACATGCCGAAGATCGTGGCCAGCGCCTCGGGCGGGATGCCGATGCCGTTGTCACGCACCGCGATCACGGCCTGCTCGCCCTCCTGGCGCAGGGTCAGGGAAACGGCGCCGCCGTCCGGCGTGTACTTGCAGGCATTCGTCAGCAGGTTGACCAGCACCTGGGCCAGGCGCGTCGGGTCGGCGTCGACCACCGCGCCGGGCGCCTCGATGGTCACGGTGAAGTCGTGGCGCGCGGCGCGCATCATCGCCGCCACGTCCTCCACCGCGCTGTGCACGATGTCGGCCAGCGCCACCGGCGCGCGCCGCAGCTCCATGCGGTTCTGGGTAATGCGCGACATTTCCATCAGGTCGTCGACCAGGTGGGTCAGGTGGCCGAGCTGGCGGTCGAAGACGTCGAGCAGCTTCGCTTCCTGGGCCGGGCGCGCCTTGTCGAGCTTGAGCACCTCGAGGACGCTGCGCATCGGCGCCAGCGGATTGCGCAGCTCGTGCGACAGGGTGGCGAGGAATTCGTCCTTGCGGCGGTCGGCGTCCGACAGCTCGCCGTTCAGGTCGCGCAACTGCGTTTCTGCTTCCAGCCGAGCCTCAAGCGCGTGCTCGGCGGTCTTGCGCGCGGCCAGCAGCTCGCGCTCGTAGGACCGGCGCTCGTTCATCGCCGCCAGCGACCATTCGTCGAAGATGTGGCCGTCGACCGTCCGGCGCGCGATGTTGACCAGTACCGGCATGCGCTGGCCGCTGCTGTCGCGGATCTCCATCTGCAGCTGGCCGACCGAGCCCTGCACCTGCAGGATCGGCAGGCAGTGGGTCTGGTGGAAGATGCGGGCGCCGACCGGCAGCCGGTCCTGGATGCGCAGCTTGCCCACCAGCGCCGCCTGCGAGTAGCCGAGCCAGCGGCACAGGGTGGCGTTGGCGCGCAGGATCAGGCCGGCGGCGTCGGTCACCAGCAGGCCGCAGGGGGCCTGCTGGTAGAGCGTGGCGTCGTCGGGCAGGCCGTTCACCTGCGCCGCTCCAGCGCCAGCGCATCCAGGAAGGCCAGCGCGGCGCGCGCGCTTTCCTCGGGGGCGCTCATGTGGGGGCAATGGCCGATGTTCTCGACCACCTGCAGGCGGCTGCCCGGAATGTGGCGGCGCAGGTAGTCGCCGACCGCGAGCGGGGCGATCAGGTCGTCGCTGCATTGCACGATCAGGGTCGGCACGCTCACGCGCGTCAGGTCGGCGCGGTGGTCCGAGAGAAAGGTGACGCGCGCGAAGTGGCGCGCGATGTCGGGATCGTTGCGGCAGAATTTATTGTTCAGTTCGGCCGCCAGCGCGGGCGCGTTCGGCGCTCCCATGATCAGCGGCGCGACGTTGCTCGACCAGCCGAGGTAGTTGGCGTCCATGGTGTCGAGCAGCTCGTCGATGTCGCCGCGGGTGAAGCCGCCGACGTAGCCGTCCCCGTTGATGTAGCAGGGCGAGGGCGCGAGCATGACCTGGGCCAGGAAGCGTTCGGGAGCGCGGATCGAGGCCAGCATGCCGATCATCGCGCTGACCGAGTGGCCGACGTGGATCACCGGGCCGTCGCCGAACTCGTCGACGATGTCGAGCAGGTCGTCGGCATAGCCGTGCAGGCTGCCATAGCGGGCGCGGTCGTAGGCGGCGAGGTCGGAACCGCCGCTGCCGACCAGGTCGAAGGCGACGATGCGGTAGCGTTCCTCGAAAGCGGGGGAGATGAAGCGCCACACGGCCTGGTCGCAACCGAAGCCGTGAGCAAAGACCACGGTGGCGGGGCCGTTCCCGTAGACGGAGACATTGTTGCGGTGGCGCACACTCATAGGTTCTCCGGGCATTTGCTGACGTTCTATCGAGCAAATTATACCGTCGCCGGCCGGGCGGCGGATACCCTCCGGCGAAATATGCGGCCCGGGTACAGATCGTTGCGAAGCTGCTTGCGCGGCCAGCCGCGCAGTCAGCCTCGCTGTTAACCCAGCTCGTCCTCGTCGCCGCCGCGCTCGAGTTGCGGGATGACCTTCACCAGCAGGATGCGCGGGCCATTGGTCTTCTTGACCACCACGTCGAACTTCGGGAACTCGATGCGCTGGCCCTGCTTCGGAATGTCGCCCAGCTTGGCCATCAGGAGGCCGCCGACCGATTCGACGTCGTCCAGGCCCATCTCTTCGTTGTCGATGTCGATCCCGAGCAGGCGTTCGAGCGAGAAGATCGGCAGGCTGGCCTTGCCGATCCAGGTGCCGTCGGCCTGCGGCAGCCAGTCGTTCTCGTTCATGCGGAATTCGTCGCGGATCTCGCCGACCATCGCGCCGAGCAGGTTGTCGAGCGTGATGAAGCCGACCGGGCGCTTGCCCTTTTCGCCGATCAGGGCGAAGTGGGGCGCGCCGGTGCGAAAGCGCCGGAACAGGTCCTGGGCCGGGGTGCGCGCCGAGATCGTCTCGACCGGGCGCAGGAATTGGGTCAGGTCGCTGATGTCCTTGCCCGACTGCAGCGCGAAGAACAGGTCCTTCAGGTGGATCATGCCCAGCACCTCTTCGCCTTCGGTGTCGAAGTAGGGGTAGCGCGAGAAGCGGTTGCGGCGCACCGTGTCCAGGTTCTCCTCGATCGACAGGTCCTCGTGCAGGGCGATCACCTCGTTAATCGGGCGCATCAGGTCGGAGACGGCCATGTCGGCGAACTCCAGCGACTGGGCCAGGATGTGGCGCTCGTCGTGGGTGAATTTCTCCTTGCCGGTGCTGGTGTTGGTGCGCAGGATGAGTTTCAGTTCCTCGGTCGAGTAATGGGTGTCGTGGCTGCCGGCGCCGGCCAGGCCGGCCACGCGCAGCACCATGTTGGCGCTGGCGTTGAGCACCGCGATGAAGGGGTACATGGCCCAGTAGAAGCCGTACAGCGGCAGCGCGCACCACATCGCCACCGATTCGGGAATGCGGATCGCGAGCGACTTGGGCGCCAGCTCGCCGACCACGATGTGGAGAAAGGAGATCACGCTGAACGCGACCACGAAGGACACGCCGTGGATCACCTGTTCCGAAGTGACCCCGGCAAGGGCGAAGAGGGGCTCGAGCAGGCTGGCGAAGGCCGGTTCGCCGACCCAGCCCAGGCCAAGCGACGCGAGGGTGATGCCGAGCTGGCAGGCCGAGAGGTAGGCGTCGAGCTGGCCGTGTACCTTGGCCAGGATGCGCCCGCGCAGGCCGGAGGTCTTGGCGATGGCGCGGACACGGGTTTTACGCAGCGTGACGATGCCGAATTCCGCCGCCACGAAGAAGCCGTTCAGTGCAACAAGAAAGAGCGCCAGAACGACAAATAAAATATTTTCCATATAAAAGATGAGTTGATAAAAGGCGTAGCCGATAGGCATTGTACAACTCAAGCGGCGCCGAGCATTCCTTCATGCACCGCGGCCAGGATCGCCTCGACCGCCGGATGCTGGATCTTGCGCTCGTTCGAGATCGCGTAGAACTGTTCGCGCACCTCCGGCACCCGTCCCACCACCTCGGCCTGCAGCTGCTCGGCCAGGTCGGCGGCCAGCGCCGCCGGCGCGAAGAACAGCCCCAGGCCGCGCCGCCCGAAGGTGTTGAGCAGGGCGTTGTCCTCGAATTCGCCGACCACGTCCGGATGCACGCCGTTCACCTCGAGCCAGTCGTCGATTTTTGCTCGCAATGCATTATTGCGCGCCGGCAGCAACAGGGGCGCGCCTTTCAATCCTTTCGGGAAATTCTTGCCCCATTTCGCCGCCAGCTCGCGGCTGCCGACGACCAGCATCTCGCTCTCGAACAGCAGGTGGCTGAACACGCGCAGGGTGCTGCCGGTGGCCAGCGTGCGGTCGCTCAGCACCACGTCCAGCTTGTGCAGGGCGAGCTCGGCCAGCAGGGCCTCGTGCTGGTCCTCGAAGCAGACCAGGCGCACCGGAATGGCCAGCTGGGTCGTGACCTCGAGCAGGCGGAAGGCGGTCAGCTTGGGCAGGGAGTCGGAAATGCCGACGGTCAGGCGGGTGCGCAGGTTGCCGGCCTGGTCGAGCGCTTCCTGCATCTGCTCGCCCAACAGGAAGATCTGGTCGGCATAGGTCAGGGCCAGGCGGCCGGCCTCGGTCAGGCTCAGGCGCCGGCCCTGCTGGGTGAACAAGGCCTTGCCGACGGCCTGCTCGAGCAGGGTGATCTGGCTGCTGACGGTCTGCACCGCCAGGCCCAGGCGCTCCGCCGCGCGCGTGATGCTGCCTTCCTTGGCAACTACCCAGAAATAGTGCAGGTGACGGAAATTCGGGATCGCGTGTTTCATATCTTCCGTTTTTTCGAAGTAATGCTTCGATTATCTTCGCTTTTTCTATGATTCGCCAAGCTCTACACTTGCGGGCATCAACTCTCACCTAGAAGGGATAACAACATGAAGCACTTCAGAGGATCCTTCCTCGTAACAATCATCTGTCTGGGCCTGGCCGGCTGGTGGGGCTATGACCACGGCGGCGTCTCCGGCATGATGACCGCGGTCGGTATCGCGACCATCCTGTCGATCATGGAGGTGTCGCTCTCGTTCGACAACGCCGTGGTCAACGCCTCGGTCCTGAAGGGCTGGGACGAATTCTGGCTCAAGTTGTTCCTGGGCCTGGGCATGATCATTGCAGTTTTTGGTATGCGACTCGTGTTCCCGCTGGTTATTGTCGCCGTGGCGGCCGACCTGGGCCTGACCGAGGTCTGGAACCTGGCGCTGACCGATCCGAAGTCGTTCTCGGGTCACCTGACGGCGCACCACGCGGAAGTGGCGGCCTTTGGCGGCATGTTCCTGCTGCTGGTCTTCCTGAACTTCCTGCTGGACGACGAGAAGGAAACCCACTGGCTGGGCAACTTCGAGAAGAAGCTCGGTTCGCTGGGCAAGGTGTCCTCGATCGCGGTGATGGTGGCGCTCGCGTCCTTGCTGTTTGCATCGACCTTCGTTGACGCCGGCCAGAGGATGATTGTGCTGGTCGCCGGTATCTGGGGCATCCTGGTCTACGTTGGCGTGGACATGATCAGCAGCCTGCTCGAGAAGAGCGAGTCGGACGCGAACAGCAACGTGGGCGACATGGTCAAGCGCGGCGGTATCGGCGGCTTCCTGTATCTCGAAGTGCTCGATGCCTCGTTCAGCTTCGACGGCGTGATCGGCGCCTTCGCGATCACCTCGGACGTCGTGATCATCATGCTGGGCCTGGCGATCGGTGCGATGTTCGTGCGTTCGATGACGGTCTACCTGGTCCGCAAGGGCACGCTGGACGAGTTCGTCTACCTGGAGCACGGCGCGCACTACGCGATCGGTATCCTGGCCGTGATCATGCTGGCAAGTATGCATGTCCACGTCCCCGAGCTGATCACCGGCCTGACGGGTGTGGCCTTCATCGCGGCCTCGCTGTGGTCGTCGATCCGGTACAAGAAGAAGCATGCCGCGCTGGAAGCGGCGCAAGAGAAGCAAGTGGCGTAATCGAAGTACGGACGGTGGCATGAAATTGCCACCGTCTCGATGGGAAACGTCGTACCGCGTGGGTTCAAGAACCCACCCTACGAAAACCCGCAGTTGTAGGGTGGGTTCTCGAACCCACGCGTTACGGCAGCACAGTGTTACAGGTTAACGCGGCGGCGCCACAGGCGCCCCGCAAACGAACCGCCCGGCGAGCGGCAGAACACCAGCTCGCTGCGCGTACAACCCCGGTGTTCACAAGAAGTCCTCAATCTTAGGAGAAACACATCATGGCAATCAGTCTGCAAAAAGGCGGCAACGTCAACCTGTCGAAAGAAGCCCCCGGCCTGACCAACCTGAAGGTCGGCCTCGGCTGGGATACCCGCGCCACCGACGGCGCTGGCTTCGACCTCGACGGCGCCGTCTTCATGCTGAACAGCAGCGGCAAGGTCCGTTCGGACGCCGACTTCATCTTCTACAACAACCTGAAGTCGGCCGACGGCTCGGTCGTCCACTCGGGCGACAACAAGACCGGCGAAGGCGCGGGCGACGACGAAACCGTCGCGATCGACCTGACGAAAGTGCCGGCCGACGTCGACAAGATCGTGCTGGCCGTGACCATCCACGACGCCGAGACCCGCCGCCAGAACTTCGGCATGGTCGGCAAGGCCTTCATCCGCTGCGTCAACGCCAACGGCGACGCGGAGATCGCCCGCTACGACCTGTCGGAAGACGGCTCGACGGAAGCGGCAATGATCTTCGGCGAGGTGTATCGTAATGGCGCCGACTGGAAATTCCGCGCCATTGGCCAGGGCTTCCAGGGCGGCCTGGGTCCGCTCGCCAAGAACTACGGCGTCAACGTTTAAACAATAAGAGGTTCGCGGTCCCCCCGACCGGGGGCCGCACCAAGAAAGGAAGCTTAGAAATGCCAACTTTTACCGTGACCGGAGATGTCGATCCCTTCCTGCACGTGTCGATGAGGAGAGGCGAGACCATCTATTGCGAATCCGACGCGATGGTGATGATGGAATCGACGCTCGACCTCAAAGGCAAGATGAAGGGCGGGCTCGGCAGCGCATTGATGCGCACCTTCGCCAACGGCGAATCGTTCTTCCAGCAGCACATCGAAGCGACGCGCGGCGACGGCGACTGCCTGCTGTCGCCGACCCTGCCGGGGGCGATGCAGATCGTCGACTGCGGCCCGAACCAGTACATCATCAGCGACGGCGCCTTCGTTGCCGCCAGCTCGGGCGTGGACCTGAAGGTGCGCACCCAGAGCTTGGGCAACGCGCTGTTCGCCAACAGCGGCGGCTTCTTCGTCACCGAGACGACGGGGCAGGGCCAGGTGGTGGTGTCGGGATTCGGCTCGATGTCGATGCTGGAAGTGGAGCCGGGCAAGGATGCGATCATCGACAACTCGCACGTCGTGTGCTGGGACAGCACGCTGCAGTACGAGATCTCGATCACGACCGGCACCAGCGGCGGCTTCCTGGGTAACCTGATCAACAGCCAAACCAGCGGCGAGGGCATGGTCCTGCGCTTTTCGGGGAAGGGCAAGGTCTACGTGTGTTCGCGTAACCGCGCCGCCTTCAAGGCCTGGATGCAAACCCCCGCGCGCTGAAACTAGGAGATACACAATGTCAGTCAATCTGCAAAAAGGCCAGAAGATTTCACTCAGCAAGGAAGGCGGCGGCGCGCTCACCCGCGTCACCATGGGCCTGGGCTGGGACGCCATCAAGTCGAAGGGCTTCTTCGGCTTCGGCGGCAAAACCGAAAGCGTTGACCTCGACGCCTCGGTGGTGATGTTCGACGAGTCGAACCGTCCGGTGGACGTGGTCTGGTTCCGCCAGCTGAAGAGCAAGGACGGCAGCATCGTCCATACCGGCGACAACCGCACCGGCGCCGGCGACGGCGACGACGAGCAGATCAACGTCGACCTGAGCGCGGTGCCGGCCAACGTGAAATCGCTGGTGTTCACGGTGAACAGCTTCACCGGCCAGAACTTCTCGCAGGTCCAGAACGCCTACTGCCGCCTGGTCGACGCCTCCGGCAACAAGGAAGTGGCGCGCTACGACCTGTCGGTGCAGGGCGCCCACACCGCCCAGGTGATGGCCAAGCTGTACCGCCACAACGGCGAGTGGAAGATGCACGCGATCGGCGAAAACGCCAGCGGCCGCACCTTCGACGACTTGATGCCGGCGATCACGCCGCACCTGTGATCGGTTTTCACAGGCGTCAATAAAAAACCGGGGACGCGTCCCCGGTTTTTTTTCGTCTTCTTGCGCGGTGTTTCTTGCGCTAATCCGGCATTCGTAGGGTGGGCACCCCGTGCCCACGCGTTACGGGCGTAGCCGCTAGTCAAAGGCGGCGACGGGCCACTCGCAACGTGTGCAATGGGCGCAAACCGGACCCAGCTTGAAGTCGGCGGGCGATCAGTGCCAGCCATCGAAAAAAGGATGCGCACCTAACGCGTGGGCACGGCGTGCCCACCCTACCTTGAAGCATTATCCAGGCAGGACCGCCGAGAAAACCGAGCGGCGCAGGACCGTTTTCCCGGCATCGATGCCATGCCCGGAAAACGCCGGCGGCAATGCGCCGTTGTTGCCGTCCGCCGCGGCCTCGTCCGCCACCTGGCCTGGCGCGGCCGCTTCCCTGACCAGCATGTCGGCGCTGTTCTCGACATCGAAATACTCGTCCCAATGCACCGGGACCCGATGCGAGCGTCCATCGCCGCCGTGGACCGACACGTAGTGGACGCGCTTGACGCTGCGAAAGCCGCTGGCCGTCACGCGCACTGTCTGCGCGCCGTCGGCCTCGCCGTGGATGGCGGTCTTCAGGATGCTGCGGGTAACGCATTCGGGATGCCTGAACACCGCCTCGCCGTGGTAATTGGCGATCGATTCATGCTCCCAGAAACAGGGCTGGTGCGAGTAGGTATCCCTGTAGATGTCCGCATGCGGCCGATGCTGCTGGTACAGGGGGATGGCGAGCAGGGGAGCGATCCCGAAGTAGAAGGACTTGAAGAAATCGTTGTGGTAGCCGTTGAAGAAGGCGCGTGCGTGGGCCAGTTCATAGGCATGGAATTTCCACGGCTCGCCGCCGATATCGGTCTGGCGCATGTGTCCCGCTTCCACCATGTTGATCATGCCCGTTTTCTCGAACACGAAGGTGTCGCCGAAACCGATCGCGTCATCTTTGAGCAGCTTCAGCATTTCCTGCTGCGCCAGGGGCGTGAACAAGAGCCGGAACTGCACCTCATGGTTGCGGTCCGTGGCAGCGAACAAGGCGTCGAATTCCCGGTTCGACATCACCGTAAACGTATTTCCGTCGCCGACATCCCGCGATTTCGCTTCCAGCTTCTTGATGGCGCGATTCTTGCGCCATCGATAGAACAAGCCGTCATCCAGGCTGGAGAGTGTCGACGGGTTGCGGCTGAAGACGAGGTCGGGCGCCGCTTCATTGCCGTAGACGATAAAGGTCCGGTTTTCGTACTCGGGGAAGGGGCGTTCGATCGATGCGTTCAGCGTCTCGTGGCGGGTCCGGGTTTCCCACTTGCCTTGGGCATTCAGATGCTGCTCGGTCCAGCTGATCTGGAGCGAGCCATGGTAGGTCTTGCTGCCCATCCAGTGCGACAGGGTGCGCGCAAGAATGAAGGGGTTGCCGTTCAATACGCCGCTGTGCGAAAACACGATGGAATGGTCCTCGCCGAGCTGGCCGGACCAGCCGGAGCTGTTGCGCAGCTCCTGCATGCGGCCGTTGCTGAAATACGCGTCGAAGGCGATGCGCGGCACCGTTTTCTGCACCAGCTTCGCCACGATATCCCAGTCGTACAGGCGGTTCAGCGGCGCCATCTGGCTCCAAGCCACGGCGCGCTTCGCGTCGCAGGCGTCCCGCAGCCGTTTCAGCTGCGCGTCGGAATCGTTGATGACGCGGTTCAGCCACAGCATGGCGGGAAGCAGCAGGATCGCCGGCAGCGCGAGCCATGGCCACGAGTAATAGGCGAGGATGTACAGCGCCCCCAGCAGCGCGCAGGCGATGGCGAAGCCGCGCAGGATGCGCCATCCCTTGTTCGAGCTGCCTTCGCCCGCGGTCCGCTGTTCGAGCTCGCGCAGTTCCCGCACCGTCTGGATGTTGGCGTTTTCGTCGACGCCCGAGCGGCGCACGAGGTCCTCGAAAAAGTCCGAGGTATGCTCGACGTGGGCAGCCTTGAAATGGGATGCGAACTGCCCCAGCGGCTCGTGGACGTCGTCGATCAAAAGAAGACGCTCCGGGCGGCAGCCTTGGTTTCGGCGGAGGCGGTAAACGGAATGCGCGTGGTATAGCCTGCGCGCGCCGCCACGATCTGCTTGGTCGGCCAGGCAAAGATGTCCTGGTTCCACATGCCGACGGTATCGTTATACAGCGTGCGCGCCGCGGTCACTTCCTTTTGCAGATAACTGTTCTGGCGCATGGCGTCCGCAATCACGGCTTGCGCTTTCAGTTCCGGGTAGGCCTCGCAGGCGAGGTTAATGCGCGAGAAAATACCGTCGATTTTCTGCGAGGCCTGGTTGCGTTCGGCATCGGCGTTGTGCCCGCTCCGATACGCAGCGACCGACTTCATCACATCCTTGTCGAGATCGATCGCTTTTGCGACCAGGCCCACCACGTTGTTCAGGACGACGACGCGCTGCTCCAGGTAATTGTCGATCTGCGACGCATCGGCCTGGATCTTCTGCTGCAGCTTGCGCAGGTTCGCCAGGGCGAACACCTTCATGAACTGGAAGACCAGGCCCGGCAGGGCGCCCAGGACCAGGAGGCCCAGGCTTTGCGTGCGCGGCAAGGCATCGGTCAGCAGCGCCACGGCGCCGATGATCGGAATGACCGTCCACAGCGCGATCTCGAAGATGAGCGAACCGGCGCCGATGCGGACAGGGATCTGCTTGTTGATGACGTTGACATCGCGACCTGCCTCGTCGACCGGGCCGGTTACTTCGTCCAATTCGTTTGCCATACCTGAAAATCCTTTTGCGCGATGCTTGATGATTAAGAGCGCCTAACAAAACCGCCATGGCTGCGTTGCAGCGCCTCGCCGTACCCTCGTTCTGTCTTCGGCGCTGCGCCTTGCCCTGACAGTTTTGTTAGGCGCTCTAAGAAAGTTTTATTGGATAAAAACTTGGATCAAATGTTTTATTTAAATTTCTTTAAAACATTATTTTTTTCGATCATATCTTGCTTAACAGAAAGCAATCAAGTGGGGGAGTTGCGACATGCATTCAGCGTCGTCTTAAATCAACAAAGTCCTCACGAAAGCGTTTGCTGTCCGCTGCAGGTTTGTTCGAACTTGTCGCTGCGTTGGTTCGGCGGCAAGCCAGGCATTACAATGCGTTTGGCTCGACGATTCACAACACAACGCAAAGACAAACCTTATGCTGACTACCCTGCTCGAATGGTTCCTCCACCTCGACCGCCACCTCGCGGTCCTGGCGGCCGACTACCACATCCTGGTCTACGTACTGCTGTTCGCCGTGATCTTCGTCGAGACAGGGGTGGTCGTGATGCCCTTCCTGCCGGGCGACTCGCTGTTGTTCGTCACCGGCGCCCTGGCGGCGAAAGGCCTGCTGTCGCTGCCGGTGCTGATCCCGCTCTTGATCGTCGCGGCGGTGCTCGGCGATATCGTCAACTTCGCGATCGGCAGCATGTTCCGCGATCGCATCAAGAATGGATACCGGCTGCGTTTCATCAAGGCCGAGCACATCGCCCATACCGAGCGTTTCTTCGAGCGCCACGGTCCCAAGACCATCGTGCTGGCGCGCTACGTTCCCATCGTGCGCACCCTGGCGCCCTTCGTCGCCGCGCTCGGCAGCATGCGCTATTCCACTTTCCTGTCCTACAACGTCCTGGGCGGCACCTTGTGGGTGGTCTCGCTGACGGTGGCCGGCTTTGCCTTCGGCAACATCAAGTGGGTGAACGAGAACCTGACCGCGGTCATCCTCGGCATCATCGTCCTGTCGCTGGTGCCGGGCATCGTGGCCTGGCTCCAGGAGCGTTCGCGCAGCAGGCGCAGCAACCCGAGCGCCTGATCCGGGCGCGGCGTTGCCCGCGGCCCGGCCGGGGCCATGTCCAGTCGCATGGCCCCGGCAACCATGACACGCGCTATTCGCAAAGCTATAATCTGCGCCTTCGTCCCAGAGGAATGCGCCATGTCTCTACTCGACCACCAGCTCGAACTGCTGTCGCCCGCCAAAACCGCCGAGATCGGCCGCGAGGCCATCCTGCACGGCGCCGACGCCGTCTATATCGGCGGCCCCGCCTTTGGCGCCCGCCACAATGCCAGTAATTCGCTGGAGGAGATCGCCAGCCTGGTGCAGTTCGCCCACCGCTACCGCGCGCGCATCTTCGTGACCATGAACACGATCATGCACGACGCCGAACTCGAGCTGGCGCGCAAGCAGGTCTGGCAGCTGTACGAGGCGGGCGTCGACGCCCTGATCATCCAGGACATGGGGCTGCTGGAAATCGACCTGCCGCCGATCCAGCTGCACGCCAGCACCCAGTGCGACATCCGCACCGTGGAGAAGGCGAAATTCCTGGGCGACGTCGGCTTCTCCCAGCTGGTGCTGGCGCGCGAGCTGACGGTCGAACAGATCCGAAAGATCCGCGCCGAGGTCGACACGCCGCTCGAATACTTCATCCATGGCGCCCTGTGCGTCGCGTTTTCCGGGCAGTGCTACATCTCGCACGCGGACACGGGCCGCAGCGCCAACCGCGGCGACTGTTCCCAGGCCTGCCGCCTGCCCTACACCCTGACCGACAGCAAGGGCGGCGTCGTCGCCTACGACAAGCACCTGCTGTCGATGAAGGACAACGACCAGAGCCGCAACCTGGAAGCGCTGATCGACGCCGGCATCCGCTCGTTCAAGATCGAGGGCCGCTACAAGGACATGGGCTACGTGAAGAACATCACGGCCCACTACCGCCTGCTGCTCGACGAGATCCTGGAGCGCCGCGCGGCGGGTCGTTCCGGTTTCGTGCGCGCCGCCAGCGGCCACACCCAGATCTTCTTCACGCCCGACGTCGACAAGAACTTCAACCGCGGCCACACCGATTACTTCGCCCAGGGCCGCCAGGACGACATCGGCGCCTTCGATTCGCCGAAGTACCTGGGCGTGGAAGTCGGCGCCGTCACCAAGGTCGGCCTTGATCACTTCGAGATGATGACCGACGTCGCCCTGGCCAACGGCGACGGCCTGAACTACATGAACAAGCGCGCCAGCGTCGGCGTCCAGGTGAATACCGTGCAGAAGCTGGGGGAGAGCGAGGACGGCCAGCGCTGGCGCGTGTTCCCGAACGAGCCGGTCAGCGCCTTGCCGGGCCTGAAGCCGGGCACGCAGGTGCACCGCAACCGCGACCACCAGTGGGAGGCGGCGCTCACGAAACGCTCGGCCGAGCGCAAGGTGGCGCTGCACCTGACGCTGGCGGAGCTGGACGACGGTCTTTCCTTGACCCTGCGCGACGAGGACGGCATCGAAACCGTGACCCGCGCGCAGTTGGCGCTGCAGCCGGCGCACAACCTTGATCAGGCCGATGCGGCGCTGCGCACCAGCCTGACCAAGCTGGGCAACACGATGTTCGAAGCCGACGGCATCGTGCTGGCGCTGTCGCAGCCGTGGTTCGTGCCCGCCGCCGCCATCAATGCGCTGCGGCGCGACGCCGTGGCGGCGCACGAGGCGGCGAGATTGGCGGCGTGGGAGCGCCCCGAACGCAAGGCGCCGGTGGAGCCGCCCGCCGTGTATCCGGCGACCCAGCTGTCCTACCTCGCCAACGTCTACAACGAAAAGGCGCGCGCGTTCTACCACAAGCACGGCGTAGGCCTGATCGACGCGGCCTACGAGGCGCACGAGGAAGCGGGCGAGGTGTCGCTGATGATCACCAAGCACTGCCTGCGCTTCTCGTTCAACCTGTGCCCGAAACAGGCCAAGGGCGTGCAGGGCGTGCAGGGCCAGGTGAAGGCCGAGCCGATGACCTTGAGCACGGGCGAGGACACCTACACGCTGCGCTTCGACTGCAAGCCGTGCGAGATGCACGTCGTCGGCGCCATGAAGCCCGGCATCCTGCGCTCGCCGCCGCCGTCCGCCGTGCCGTATAGCCCGCTGACCTTCCATCGCAAGCGGCCCGCGTAGGGTGCAGGGGACGGCTAGTCGGTAGCCAGGGTTCAACGAAACCGGGGACATGTCTCCGGTTTTTTTTCGCCCATCGTTAACGTGCGAGCTTGACCCGTAGGGTGGGCGGCTATACCCGAACGGCCGCCTTCACACTGCCCGAATGCCGCCCACGCGTCCAACACACGGGTCCCGGTCGAAATGCGATTGGCACCTGCTGGTTGAACGCGTGGGCGGCCTTCAGGTCGCGTAGGTGCCATCGCTCGGGTGGAGCCGCGCCACCCTACGTCCCTCCGTTCACCGATGTCTGATATTTCTTGTTGACATCACATTCGATTACGTCTACTGTATTAATCAACTAATACAGTAGACACCATGACCACCCATTCCGCCCACCTGTTTTCGATTTCCACCGGGTCGCCCGAGCCGATCTACCGCCAGCTCGTCGAGCAGGTGAAGCGCCTGGTCGCGGCCGGCCAGATGGCGCCCGGCGACGGCATGCCGTCCGTGCGCGAGCTGGCCCAGGCGCTGGCGCTGAACCCGATGACCGTTTCCAAGGCCTACAGCCTGCTCGAGATGGAAGGGGTGCTGGCGCGCCGCCGCGGGCTCGGCATGGAAGTGGCCGAACGCGCCGGCGGCGGCCAGAGCGCCGCCGAGCGCGCCGCACTGCTACGCCCGACCCTGGAACGCGCCGCCCTCGAAGCGCGCCAGCTCGAACTCGATCCCGACACCGTTGTTTCCCTCTTTACCCAAATCCTGAAGGAACAAGCATGACCACCCCGATCATCCAGAGTAGTTCGATCAGCAAGCATTTCGGCAGCGCCATGGTATTGGACAAGCTCGACTGGCAGGTGATGCCGGGGCAGGTGATCGGCCTGCTCGGCCGCAACGGCGCCGGCAAGTCGACCCTGCTCGAATGCCTGCTCGGGCTGCGCGAGCTTGATGCTGGATCGGTCCACATCTACGGCGAGGACGTGGCGCGCCTGTCGGACGCCACCCGCGCCCGCATCGGCTACGTGCCGCAGAAATCCGACCTGTTCGAATGGATGACGCCGCGCCAGATGCTGGGCTACTTCCAGGCCCTGTACCCGCGCTGGAACACGGCCAAGGTCGACGCGCTGCTGGAACGCTGGGGCTTCGATGCGCTGATGCAGAACAAGCCGATCAGCAAGCTCTCCGGCGGCGAGCAGCAGCGCCTGTCGATCATCCGCGCGCTGGCCCACGATCCGGAACTGCTGGTGCTGGACGAGCCGGTCTCGGCGCTGGATCCGGTCGGCCGGCGCGACTTCCTGCGCGAGCTGATCGACGGCGTGATCGAGCGCGGCACCACGGTGGTGTTCTCGACCCACATCCTGTCGGACCTGGAGCGCGTCGCTCTCGATCTCGCCTTCCTGCGCGACGGCAAGATCGCGCTGCAGGGCCGGCTCGACGAGCTGCTCGAAGGTGCGCGCCGCGTCGTCGGGCCGGGCGCTCTGCTCGACGGCAAGCCGCTGGCGGGCGAACTGCGGCGCCAGCGCGCGGCCGACGGCACGGTCAGCGTGGTGACTCACGGCGCCGCCGCCGATACCCTGCGCGCGCAGCCCGGCGTGCGCGTCGAGCCGCTCAGCCTGGAAGACCTGTTCATCGAGGTGACGCAATGAGCGCGGCGCTGAAGGACTACTGGCTGTTGTGGCGCATGGCGCTCAGCACGCGCCACCCGCGTGCCAGCATGATCGTGCTGGGACTGACCACCATCGGCACCGTCCTGGTCGGGGCGCTGGCCCAGATGAAAGAAGGGGACCTGGTGCTCACGGCGGGCCTCGCGCTGCGGGTGGCCCTCGGCGGTGCGCTGGGCGGGTGGATGCTGTATTTCGTTCCCGGTGCGGTGAAACTGAACTCGCCCTTTACCGCGCGCCTGGTGCCGCGCATGCGGCGGCGGCTGATCGGGTTGACGATGCTGGTCTGGCTGACCGCGGTCGGCGCGGCCACGCTGATGTCGCTCGACACGCGCCTTGCGCCGGCGCTCGTCTTCCTCGGCACCGGCACCTGGCTGGCCGCCTACGGGCTGGGGCAGAGCGGTCATCGCGTCGGCGCCTGGGTCCAGTTCGCAGCCTGGATGCTCATCGTTTTCAACAAGAGCCTGCCCCCCGGACTGATCGACCAGGTCAAGGGCGGCACCGGCCTCGTCGTCGCCACCCTGCTGATGCTGGCATTTTGCGCGTTCTCCCTGCAGGCGATGTACATGGACGGCGGCGAGCGCCACTATGCGGCGCGCGAGGCGCAGAAGCTGCAGATGGAACGTCTTTCGACCGATGGACAGTTCAGGGAGCGCAAGCAAACCAACCTCGGTGCCTCGATCTACGCCAGGGTTCTGCGCCGTGATTGCGAGGCGCGCGACGTCGGCAAGCTGCTCGGACACCTGCTCGGTTCGACGAATCACTGGCTTGGTCGGGCGATCTCGCTCGCTGTCGTCGTGGGGCTGGTGACGATTGCGGTGTTTGGATTTCGCCTGTTCGGCAGCGCCGAGACGAACGACATGATCACGGCGCTCGGCTGGTTGTTCGCCTTGCCATTGTTGCTGATGCCGCTGTTCGGCAGCGAGCTACGGAATGTGCGCCTGAAGGACACCGCCGCCGAACAGGCCCTGATCCGGCTGGTCCCGCCGATGCCGGCCGGCGCCCCGGACTTCAACCGCAGGCTGTCCGGCACGCTGCTGCGTATCGCACTGGCCGAGTGGAGCATCCTGGCGGGAGCCGTGCTGTGCCTGGGCCTGATCACCGGCGCCTCGGCAGCCAACCTGTTCATGCAGGCCTGCATCTGCTGCCTGAGCTTGCCGCTCGTGGCCGCCAACCTGCGCGACCACGCTCGCCGCAGCGGCCTGCTGGGCTGGCGCCTGCTGTGCGGCTTCGCGCTGTCGCTTGGGATCAGCTTCGGCCTCGCCGTGGCGGCGCAGCGCGCCATCGGCCTGCCGGTGACGGCCGGGGCGGCGCTGGTCAGCATTGCCATCGCGATCGCTTTGGTCGTCCGGGGCTTCAGGCGCGCCGACACCGCGCCCTATGCCTTCCCTGCCGGGCGCCTGGCCTGAACCGGTAGGGTGGGTTCTCGAACCCACCGCTCCTGAACGCCGCCATGTGGCGACGTTCGCCTCTGTTCACATGCCATGAAGGTGGGTTCGAGAACCCACCCTACCTGTTTATCAGTGCCCGCGGCGCTGCACCAGCGCGGTCCCGACGCCGTGGCGCTTGCCTTCGCTGACCGCCGTTACCGTGCCGTCCGGATTGAACACGATGGCGTTCGCCGCGCCGATCTCCTCGGCCCGCTCTTCCCACTTGTGGCCGAAGGCTTCGAGCGCCCTGGCCTGGGCGCTGCCGGCAAAGCCCGGCTCGACGGACGTCGCGGCGCCGTTGCGCTCGGACAGGCGCGCCGCATCGATGGCATCGTTCATCGGCATGCCGAAGTCGACGTGGTTGACGATGGTCTGCAGCACGGTGGTGATGATGGTCGAGCCGCCCGGGCTGCCGATGGTGAAGGCCGGCTTGCCGTCCTTGAGCACGATGGTCGGCGCCATGCTGCTGCGCGGGCGCTTGCCGGCTTCCGGCACGTTCGGGCGTGGCCCAGTGAAATCGAAGTCGGTCATCTCGTTGTTCAGCAAGAAGCCATAGCCCGGCACCACGATCCCGCTGCCGCCCCAGGACTCGATGGTGAAGGTGTAGGAGACCACGTTGCCGTCCTTGTCCGAGACCGTCAGGTGGGTGGTATGGGGACTTTCTTTCTGCAGCGCGCGCTGCGGCGGCGCTTGCGGGCGCAGCGGAATGCTCGGGTCGTCCTGGAACAGGTAGGGGTCGCCCGCCGCGGCCTCCCTGCCGGCGCGTTGCGGATCGATCAGCGCGCGGCGCCGGGCGGCGTATGCCTTCGAGAGCAGGCCCGCCACCGGCGCGTCGACGTATTCCGGGTCAGCCAAATAGGCGTCGCGGTCGGCAAAGGCGAGGCGGCTCGCTTCCAGGTAGAGGTGCTCGGCGTTCGCGCGCGGCAGCGCTTTCAGGTCATAGCCTTCCAGGATGTTCAACGCCTCGGCCACCGCCACGCCGCCGCTGCTCGGCAGGGGCATGCCGTAGATCGCGTAGCCGCGGTAGCTGCTGACCACCGGCTGGCGGATGCGCGCCTCGTAATTGGCGAGGTCGGCCAGCGTCATGCGGCCCGGGCGCACGCTGGCGCCCTTGGCGACGGGCGGCTGGTTGACGGCGCCGACGATGGCGCGCGCCATCGGGCCTTCGTAGAACGCCTTGTAGCCGCGCGCGGCGATCTCGCGGTAGGCCTTGGCCATGTCCGGATTGCGCAGCTGGGTGCCGCGCGTGACCGCCTTGCCGTTGCGCAGGTAGAGGGCGCTGGTTGTCGAGAACTGCTGAAATTTTCTTTCATTTTCGCGCGTCAAATGAGAGAAAGTTTCATTGACCGTGAAGCCTTTGCTGGCCACGTCGATGGCCGGCGCCAGCACCTGCTTGAACTGCATGGTGCCGTAGCGTTCCAGCGCCTCGTGCCAGCCGCGCACCGTGCCCGGCACGCCGACCGCGGCGCCGCTGGCAACCGCCTTCTCGAAGTCGATCTCCTTGCCGTTGTCGAGGAAGACCGCCGGCGTGAAGGCGGCAGGCGCCATTTCGCGGTGGTCGATCGTGATCACGCGCTTGTCCTTGGCCAGGTAGATCACCATGAAGCCGCCGCCGCCGATGCCGCAGCTGAACGGATCGGTCACGCCCAGGGTCGCCGCGGCCGCCACGGCGGCGTCGACGGCGTTGCCGCCCTTGTTCAGGATGTCGAGGGCCGACATTGATGCCTGCTCGCTGATGGTGGCGACGGCGCCGCCGCTGCCGGTGGCCACCGGCGTTTTCGCGCTCGCAAGCGGCGCGTGCAGGATGATGGAAAAGGTGAGTGTGAGGGCGAGGGCGGATCTGCTCATGAATGGCGTTTATGCGAGTGAAAACGCATCACGGCAGCACCTTCACCGTGACGCGGTGGTTGGCAAGCGCATCCGGCGCGGCCGGTGCGGGAAGGGAAGCTTCGTCGAGCGCGACGCGCCTGCCGCCGAGGAGGCTGGAGGCATGCGCGGCCTCGCCCGGCACCAGCGTAAAGGATTCGGGCGCGGCATCGGCGCGGGTGAGGCTGAAGCGGCAGCTCAGGCGCCCGGCCCAGACGCAGCGCACGCCCGGCGGACAGCGGCTGTCCTCGACCTCCTCGAAGCGCAGCAGCACGCCGGGGGCGGCCTCGACGCTTGCGCCGGGAGCCAGCGTGAAGGCGCGCGCCGAAGGCCCCGGCGGGGCGGCGCAGGCCGTGAGGATGAGGCAGGCGAGGGGCAGGGCGAGCAAGTGGCGCATCGGGCATCCGGTCGGTTCGATCGCCCGATCTTAGCAAAAGCGGCAATGCCATGACGTTCATTATCGGTCATACAGCGGTCACATTCGCTGGCTAGACTTCCGCTCGTCACTTAACCAACCCCGAGTTACGACAATATGAAAATCAAGCACATGTTCAAAACGATGATCGCCGGCGCCGCTGCCGCGATGGTGATGACCTCGGCTTTCGCCGCCGACGTGACCGGCGCGGGCGCCACCTTCCCGTACCCGATCTACGCCAAGTGGGCTGAATCGTACAAGGCCGCCACCGGCGTCGGCATGAACTACCAGTCGGTCGGCTCGGGCGCGGGCATCAAGCAGATCAAGGCCAAGACCGTCGACTTCGGCGCCTCGGACATGCCGCTCAAAGCCGCCGAGCTGGAAGAAGCCGGCCTGATGCAGTTCCCGGCGATCATGGGCGGCGTGGTCGCCGTGGTCAACGTCGAAGGCGTGACCCCGGGCCAGCTGAAGCTGACCGGCCCGGTCCTGGCCGACATCTACCTGGGCAAGATCACCAAGTGGAACGCTGCTGAAATTACCGCCCTGAACCCGGGCGTGAACCTGCCGGCCGCCGACATCACCGTCGTGCACCGCGCCGACAGCTCGGGCACTTCCTTCCTGTTCACCGACTACCTGTCGAAAACGAACCCGGACTTCCAGCAGAAGATCGGCGCTGGCACCTCGGTCAAGTGGGCCGTGGGCGTGGGCGGCAAGGGCAACGAAGGCGTCGCCGCCAACGTGCAGCGCATCAAGGGCTCGATCGGCTACGTCGAGTGGGCCTACGCCAAGAAGAACAAGCTGTCGCACACCCAGCTGAAGAACAAGGACGGCCAGTACCTGCAGCCGGACGACGACGCCTTCAAGGCCGCCGCCGCCAGCGCCGAATGGACCAAGACCCCGGGCTTCGCCGTGATCCTGACCGACACCGCCGGCAAGAACAGCTGGCCGATCACGGGCGTGTCGTACATCCTGATGCACAAGACCCAGGAAGACGCGACCAAGGGCAAGGAAGTCGTGAAGTTCTTCGACTACGCCTACAAGAACGGCGCCGCCGCCGCGGCCGAACTGGACTACGTGCCGATGCCGGCATCGGTCGTCAAGCTGGTGCAGGGCGCATGGAAAGCCCAGCTGAAGGACGCCTCGGGCAACGCGATCTACTGATTCGAACGATCACAGGACGGGGCCTCGACACCCCGGATCGGGCTGGCCGCTGGTGACGTGCGGCCAGGTTTCAACGGCGGTTCCAGGAATGGAGCCGCCGTTTTTTTCGTGGACCGCGGAGTTGTAGGGTGGACACCTGTGTCCACGCTGTCTCACCGGTCGATCACCAGCGCCCCGT